>NZ_CP129613.1:5400000-6000000 GCF_030486405.1 Mycolicibacterium sp. HK-90
CCGGCTGCCTGCATGTTCGATCCCTACCTGCGCCTCGCCGAGACCTGGGCGTGCGCCGCCGAAGGCGCGGTGTCACAAGCCATCTCGATCATGCGGGATGCGGCGGTCAAGGAGTTCGAACTCGGCAGGCCGGCCTGGGAAGTTGTGCTGCTGCAGACGGCGACGCAGTTCGGCGACCACACCACCACGACCAGGCTGGCCGACCTCGCGACACAGGTCCAGGGCCCTCGCGCACCGACCGCCGCGGCACATGCCATGGCGCTCGCGGCCGGGGACGGCGACGCACTGCTGGACGTCTCGCATCGTTATGAGACGTTCGGCGACCGCCTGGCCGCCGCCGACGCGGCCGCCCAGGCGGTCGTCGCCTACCAACACGCGGGTCTGCGCGGGGCAGCCATGACCGCTTCGGCCACCGCGCAACGTCTGACGAGCGAATGCCAGGGCGCCCAGACTCCGGCGTTGCGGGCGGGAACGACGGCGCAACCCTTCACCGCCCGCCAGAGAGAGATCATTTCGCTTGCCGCACAAGGACTGTCCAACAAGCAGATCGCCGATCGGCTCACCATGTCGATCCGCTCGGTGGAAGGTCACCTCTTCCGGGCCTCCCAGCGCGTCGCAGCCAACAGCCGCGAACAGCTGATCTCGATCCTGCGGGGCAGCTGACGCTTCGGACCACCGCCGTACCCATGCCGCGTCACGGCACCGCGACGACGTCCCCGCCCATCGCGACAGCTGTCGGTTGAGTTTGAAACTACGCACACCGCTACCCGCACAAATGCAGCGTCAGCTCAAAGTCAACCGACAGCTGATCTCGATCCTGCGGGGCAGCTGACGCTTCGGGCCACCGCCGTACCCATGACGCGTCACGGCACCGCCACGACGTCCCCGCCCATCGCGACAGCTGTGAACCCGTCCTGATCATCGCCGTCGGTGCCCGCCAGGGCCTGGCTGCCGACCCCGCCGGCGATGGCGGTATTGGCGGTGTTGTCATCGCCGTTGCCACCGGCGTGGGCGAAGCCACCGAAGCCGGCGATGGCCAGGTTCTCGTCGTTGTTGTCGCCGAGGATGCCCAGGAAGGAGGCCGGGCCGGCGACCGCGATGGCATCAGGACCGGTCGCGTGGGCGACGTTGTCGTCGTTGTCATTGCCGAAGTTCCCGGCATCGGCGCGCCCGCCGAAGGCGGCGGTGGCCGTGTTGCCGCTGTTGCTGTCGCCGGCACCGCCCGCCGAGGCCAGTCCGCTGTGGATGACGGTCGCGGTGTTGCCATCGCTGTCGTCGCCGCCGAGGGCCGCGAAGGCGGCACCGCTGCCGAGCACCACCGCGCGATTGTCGTCCTTGTCGACGCCGAGTTCGGCGGCGGTCGCGTGGGCGTCCACGCCGTTGGCGATCGCGGAGTTGTTGTCGTTGTCATCGCCGGCCACCCCGGCCCGGGCGTACGCCTGCGCGCCGGTGGCAGAGGCGGTGTTGCCGTCATTGTCGGCGCCGTCGGTACCCGCCGCGGCGAATCCGCCGTCGACGGCCGTGGCGGTGTTGCCGTCGTTACCGGTGCCGTTGGATCCGGCGAACGCGTGGCTGCCATCGCCGGTGGCCCTGGCCAGGTTGCCGTCACCCCCGGCGGCGGTTGCGGTGCTGTCGTGACCGAGGACGAGTGCGACATTGTTGTCACCGCCGGTGGCCACAGCACTGCTGTTGTTGCCCAATGCCATCGCGAACGAGCCGTCGCCTTCGGCTTGACAGGACGCGGAACCCCACTGCACCAGCACTTGGCCATTGGCGCAGGCGCACCCGCTCTCGAATATCGACGCGGACTGTCCGGGCGCGGCCATCGAGGTCAGTTCACCCTGTTTCAGCGATGTCACCCCGGTCGAGGCCGTCTGGGGACGGCGCGCCCAGGCCAGCACCGCCCACATCGCCGGTGACTGCGACGGCAGTGTGGGACCGTCGAGCGGCGCCGGGTTCAAACCCACCCAGGACAGCAGGTTGGACGCCAATCGCGCCCCGGGAACGGGCGGCGGCACCGGCTTGACCGGTTGAACATGTTGCGCCGCAACGATACCTGTCTCGATTGGTGCCTGCGGCTCGGCATCACCGGATGCGGGAACCACATCGTCAGCCACTGTCACCGCAGCCGCATGCATTCGTGCGTCGACTCGCCGGGAGATCATCGGGGCACGGCTCGGGGTCACTCGGGTGGCCGAGGGCCGGTCGATGTCCAGCGGACGGACCGGGTCGGGTTCGGCATGGTCAGACCGTTGGTCGCCGATGTCCGGCTCTGCGGCCGGCGCCTGGTCCGCCTCGCCGGGTTCCGGTCCCGGTTGGGAGACGGCCGGAAGTTCGAGTTCCTCAACGGCCTCTTCCGCGACGGTCCCGGGGATACCCGCCGGAGTCGCGGTGACGACCTGCTCATCCCGCGGTTTCGCGTTGGGTATCTCCACCGGCGCATCGTCGGCATCGGACGTGCGGCCCAGCGACCACGTCGACGTGCGAACGCCTCCGGAACGCCGCAGAAGGCCTGATCGCGGAGTGCCCTTCGTCGAGTCCCGAGCCGTCAGGGCGCGATCCACGCGGGAAATGCCGATGGACGTTTCTGGCTTCGATTCGCCGGCAGTCGCGGAGGCCGAGGGGCTCCCGGCGGCCGGCCGGTTGCCCGCTGCGGATTCCGAGGCGTCCGATGACGCAGAGTCGGCTGCCGATGGCGAATCCACCGACGGATCGGCGGCCGCGACCCATGGTGTACCCGCCATCGCGGTCCCGATACCCAGTGCGACCGCCAGCGCACCGACACGACCGATGTGCTTCGCATTGCCCATCCCGGCACCTCCCACGTACGCAACCCCGGACTGGGGTTCGCGATGTGTTCGCCAGGAACGTAATTCAGCCGCGGGTGACCGGTTGGGGTAGCCGACTACCCCAGTTGCGGCTTCGGCGCCGGGCCCCCGCAACCGGGCGCGGTGGCCGACGAGGATCACCCGGTTCAAATCACGCGGAGCGAATCTCCTTCGCCACCGAACCGGGACCGCAGTTGCACCAGCAGACGCTCGGCCTCAGCGATGCGCGCACGCAGCCGAAGCAGCGCTTCCGGCACGGGCGCCTCGGCCACCCGGCTGCGGTCCCGAAGGCGCCGCCACCGGAGCTCGGCGCCCGTCAGGAGGTCCCGCAGCTCCGCGATCTCGCCGAGCAGGAGGTCCTCGAACAGGCGTGATTGGGCGATGTCAGCGCTGTGCGCGGGCCTGACACAGTCGCGCGGGGGCACCGGGACAGAACCCACACGTGGCGTGGGGCTGAACACCGCGGCCGTAGCGGCCCCGACAGCCGGGGCGGACGTGTTTCCGCTCCCGAATTCCCGTGATATCACCGACACGAGAAGATCATCGGGGACGACTGCATTTTCAGCGACCGCACAGGATTAACCCGGCAGATCGGCACTGGCCACCGGCCAGTCATGGGATGTATTTTTGACGGCCGCCGGCCCGGCACGCGCGGCGGGCATCGACCAGGCACATCCTCGCCGGGCTGGCGGCGCAACTGTGAGCCAACACCTCACAGCTGCAAGGCGTTTGATCGTGGCGACGCCCGCGAGGCCCGCAGACCATGGATGAATGCGCGCTCTCCCCTGGATGCACGTCGCCCGCACCGCCGCCGCACTGGCCGCCGCGATGGGCATCGGACGCTTCGTCTACACGCCGATCCTGCCGTTGATGACGGCGCACGCCGGACTCACACCGCCGGCGGCGGGCCAGCTGGCCACCGCGAACTACGTCGGCTATCTGTTGGGAGCGGTGGCCGCCGCGTGCTCACCGCGACTGTCGGGTTCGGTGACCGCATGCCGGGTGTCGCTCATCGTCCTGATCGGCAGCTTGGCCGCAATGCCGTTGACCGGCAACGTGTTCGGCTGGATGGCGGTGCGCCTGGCCGCCGGGGCGGCCAGCGCCCTGGTGTTCGTGATCGCCGTCAACGTCCTACTCGACCAGCTGCACGACCATCCGTCCCATCTTCCGGGATGGGCATTCGGCGGCGTCGGTGCCGGGATCGCCCTCTCGGCCCTCTTGGTGTTCGCGTTGCCCACGGACTCTGGCTGGCGGGCGCCGTGGTGGACGGCGGCGGCCCTGGCCTCGGTGCTGGGCGCGGCGGCGTGGTCCATGCGGCCGACGGCTGCCTCCGCCGTCGCCACGGTGCCGAATACCCGGCAGCGCAACACTCGTCGCCCGTTCGCCCTGCTGTTCGGCAGCTACACCATCGAGGGCATCGGGTACATCATCGCCGGCACCTTTCTGGTGGCGGCGGTCGCCCAGCACTCGTCAGGGGCGCTGGGCACCGCCTCGTGGCTCGTGGTCGGGCTCGCCGCGATTCCGTCCGCGGCACTGTGGGCCCGGCTCAGCGTCCGCTTTTCCCACCCCGCTCTGCTCGCCGGTGCGCTACTGATGCAGGCGGGCGGAATCGGCCTGGCGTGCACGGGGAACGGCGTCGCGGCGCTCATCGGTGCCGTACTCTTCGGCGCCACCTTCATGGGGGTCAGCACGCTGGCCCTGGCGGCCGGCCGGCTGCTGCGGTTTCCGGGCGCTGTGGCACTCCTGACCGCGGGCTACTCCGTCGGTCAGATCATCGGCCCCGTGGCGGTGTCACCCTTCGTGCACAACGGGTTTCACACCGCGCTGGCGGCCGGGGCGCTCGTGGTGCTACTCGCCGCCATCACCGCGATCTCGATGCGGGTCGTCGGCGGGCACCCACACCCCGGCGTCGTGGAGACCAAGGTCGCCGATGCCGCGGGTGAAGGCGTCGACCACCGCGAGCACCGTGGCGTTCTCCTCGCCCCGCCGCCACACGAGTGACCAGGTCCACAGTGGTGTGGGCGCGACCACCGGACGGCGGACCAGACCCTTGGGCAGCGGCGCGTCCTGGCCCTTGGGGTTGTTGAGGACCGGGCGGCGCAACTGGCGGATGTGCTCGAAGAACGTCGGCCCGGTGACACCCCCGTCGTCGGTTCGCATGACGCGCGCCCCGGTCGCAGCCGCGAACTGCTCGCCGTACCGATTCCACGACGACCAGCTCGCGACGTCGTCGTCGACCAGCACGAGCGTGTCCTCGGCCGGTACCGGCGAGGTGTCCGACCCGACGCACAGCGCGTACAGCCGGTCCACCCCCACCAGGCGCGCGTCGAGCGACAGCGACTCCAGGTCAGCGTTCTGTACCCAGCAGATCGCGAGGTCGAGGCTGCCGTCGGCCACCCGGGCGGCCTGGGTGTGCGACGGCATCACCCAGGTGTCGACCCGCAGCTGCGCCACCCCTGCCGCCCGCTCCGACCAGTCGGTCGGACACCAGTTCACATACCCGACGCGCACCGGATCGGCGACCGCCAAACCTGCTGCACGCCTGCGTAACTCGTCAGCCTGGGCGACCAGCACACGGGCATCGGGCAGCAGCGAGGCGCCGGCCTGGGTCAGCGAAACCGAGCGGCGGTCACGGTCGAACAACTGCACCTTCAGATCCCGTTCGAGTGCCTTGATCTGCTGGGACAGCGATGGTCCGGCGATGCGCAGCCGCTCGGCCGCGCGCCCGAAGTTCAGCTCCTCGGCGACGGTCACGAAATACCGCAACTGACGCAGTTCCACCGGATGAGCGTATTAGGCGGAACCTCTCAGCAACGAGCTATCCGGTCACTTCGGCCGGACATCGCGGCGCCCGCAAGCGCGTTGAGGTGTGCATCCGACCAGAAAGGACCACCCCAATGAGCACCACACCACATGTCGCAGTCATCACCGGCGCGTCCCAGGGCATCGGCGAAGCCCTGGTGGCGGGATACCGCAAGCTGGGCTACGCCGTCGTCGCCAACTCCCGCAACATCGGCGAAAGCGACGATCCGATGGTGCTCGCGGTGCCCGGCGACATCGGCCGCCCAGGCCTCGGCAAGCAGCTGATCGACGCCGCCGTCGAGAGGTTCGGCCGCGTCGACACCATCGTCAACAACGCCGGAATCTTCATCGCGAAACCGTTCACCGAGTACACCGACGCGGACTACGACGCCGTGACCGGCGTGAACCAGCGCGGTTTCTTCGAGCTGACCCGCGCCGGGATCGCCGCGATCGAGTCGCACGGCGAAGGTGGACACGTGGTCAGCATCTCCACGAGCCTCGTCGACCACGCCCTGGCACAGGTGCCCTCGGCGCTGGCGTCGCTGACCAAGGGTGGACTGAACGCCGCGACCAAAGCACTGGCCGTCGAATACGCCTCGCGGGGTATCCGGTCCAACGCCGTCGCGCTGGGCATCATCCACACCCCGATGCACCCCCGGGAGACGCACGAATTCCTGTCGGCGCTGCATCCCGTCGGCCGGATGGGCGATATCGACGACGTGGTCGACGCGGTGTTGTACTTGGAGCAGGCCGGTTTCGTGACCGGCGAGATCCTGCACGTCGACGGGGGCCAAAGTGCCGGGCACTGAATCACAGGTCCTGGTCACCCGCGGCGACACGGGCCGGCGCGATGCTAGCTCAGCGCGGGGATGACCTTCTGCTCGAACAGCTCGATGCCGGACCGGTCATACGCGGCCTCCGGGAAATACAGGATCGCGTACTCGCAGCCCAGGTCCCGCATCCGCTGCAGCTTCTCGATGACCTGTTCGGGTGTCCCGCTTGCCGATTCGGGGGCGGTGGCGTTCGCGAGCATGGCATCGACGGCACCTTCCCCGGCCACCGGGGTCTGGCGGGCCCGAAGGCGGGCAACCCGGTCGGCCACGTCGGCGTCCGAGTCCCCGATGACGGCGTTGAAGTTGGCCGAGCGCACGATGGCGGCGTAATCGGTGCCCACGTCGCGGCAGTGCCCGGCCAGCACCTCGGATTTGTGTGCGAAACCGTCGGGATCGGAGGTGAAGTTGGTGTACTGCGCGTACTTGGCCGCGATCCGCAACGTCACCTTCTCCCCGCCGCCGGCGATCCACATCGGGAGACCGTTGTCCTGCAACGGCTTCGGGGCGACGATCGCATCGTCGACCTGATAGTGCCTGCCGTCGAAGCTGACCCGACCGTCGCGCCAGGCGTCACGCATGATCTGGACGCCCTCGTCGAGCCGGCCCAACCGGACCCCGGCCGACGGGAAGCCGTAGCCGTACGCCCGCCACTCGTGCTCGTACCAGCCGCCCCCGATGCCCATCTGCACCCGGCCGCCCGAGATGATGTCGGCGGTGGCCGCCACCTTGGCCAGGTAGACCGGGTTGCGGTAGCTCATCGCGGTACACATCTGGCCGAGTTTGATCCGTGACGTGGTGGCCGCGTAGGCAGACATCAGCGACCACGCCTCATGGGTGGCCTCGTCGGTGGGCACCGGAACGGTGTGGAAGTGGTCGTACACCCACAGCGAGTCCCAACTGCCCGAGTCCGCGTAGGTGGCCAGGTCACGCATCACCGGCCAGTGGTCTCGGGTGGGAATGTCGACGAGGTCAAGGCGCCAGCCCTGCGGGATGAAGAGTCCGAAACGCATGGACCCCGACTCTACGACTCCGACGTGTGTCGTGGTACCGGGCTAGCCTGGTTTTCATGGCCCTTTCCAAGGAAGAACGCGAACAGTTTCTGGCCGAGCCACATATCGCCGCGATGTCGGTGTATGCCGGCGACAAGCGCGGTCCGTTGACCCTCCCGATCTGGTACCAGTACACCCCCGGTGGCGAGCCATGGGTGTTGACGGGGAACGGGTCGCGCAAGCACCGGTTGATCGAGGCGGCCGGGCATCTGAGCCTGATGGTCGAGCGGCTGGAGCCGACGGTGCGTTACGTCGCCGTTGACGGGGCCGTCAGCCGGATCGAACCGGGCACCGATGAGCAGCTGGTCGAGATGACCAAACGCTATCTGGCGCCCGAGAAGGTCGAGGCCTATCTGGAGTTCGCCCGGCGTGAGCAGGGCGACAGCGTCGCGGTGTTCCTGAAGCCCGAGCACTGGTTGTCCGCCGATCTGGGGGCCCTGTGACGCCATGAGTTCGCGCCAACGGCTGTTCCGGTGGTTCTACCGGCTCGGGTTCACGCCCTGGGACGGCCACCCGTTGGCGCACAGTCTGATCGAACTCGTCGAAGGCGGCGCGCTGCCCCCGGGTACCGCACTCGATCTCGGGTGCGGTACCGGGGACAACGCGGTGTACCTGGCGGGCCACGGCTGGCAGGTCACGGGTGTCGACTATGTGGACAAGGCGTTGAAGAAGGCCCGCGCCAAGGCCGGTCCGCTACCGGTGAATTTCGTCAAAGCCGATGTGACACAACTGAGTCTGTCCGGGATCGGCGCCGGGTTCGGACTCATCATCGACAGTGGCTGCCTGCACGGCATGAGTGAAGTCGACCGGGACGCCTATGTCCGGGAGGTCAGCGCGGTGGCCGCCCCCGCCGCGCACCTGCTGATCGTGGCGTTCATCCCGGGCGCGTCGATGGGCGTACCCGGCATCGGTTTCGAGGAGGTGCAACGCCGCTTCAGCGCCGGTTGGACCCTGATGTCCAGCGGGGACGAGCCCGCGATGGATCACAACGGTAGAAACCCGGCACGGTACTACCTGTTCACCCGAGCCGGCTGATCAGGCCTGGCTCATTCGGCACGGCCGCCGAGATGCTTGGCCAGGAACCGGTCGGCCCGATGGTAGAAGTCAAGGCGGTTCTCGGGTTTGACCAGACCGTGGCCCTCGTTCTCGTACAGCGCGTACTCGTAGTCGACGCCTTGTTCTGCCATGGCCGCCACGATCTGCTCGGACTCCGCCCGCTTCACCCTCGGATCGTTCTCGCCCTGACCGATCAGGATCGGAATCCGGATCGCGTCGACCCGAGACAGCGGCGACCGGGACCACAGGAAGTCCGGATCCTCACCGACGCGCTTGTGCCACAGCATGATCAACGGCTTCCAGTACTCGGGAAACGATTCGATCAGCGTGTTCAGATTCGACGGGCCGACCATCGAGATCGCGCACTTGAACACCTCGGGGGTGAAGGTCGCGCCGACCAGCGCCGCATACCCGCCATAGGAGCCGCCGTAGATCGCCACCCGGTCCCGGTCGACGATCCCCTGTCCGACAAGGTGATCGATCGCATCCAGGAGGTCCTCGTGCATCTTGGCGGCCCATTCGCGGTTGCCGGCGTTGAGGAAATCCTTGCCGTAGCCGCTGGAACCACGGAAGTTCACCTGCACGCACAGGTAACCGCGGTTGGCGAGCCACTGTGCCTCGGGGTCAAGGCCCCAGCCGACACGAGCCCACGGCCCTCCGTGCACGTCGAGGACGGTGGGCAGATTCTTGCGGTCGACGTCCGGCGGGAACGACAGGTAGCCGTGGATCGTCAGGCCGTCGCGGGCGGTGTAGCTGAACGGTTCCATCGGCACCAGCGGATAGTCGTTGAGCTCGGGCCGATGGTCGAACAGGAACGTCGCGGTTTGCGAAGCCCGATCCCAGCGGTAGAACTTCACCGGTCCGGCGTCCTGGTCGAATGCGACGAGCCACGTCGTGTCCTCATGATCGCGGTCGCTGATCATCAGCTCGCCCGGATGCAGCCGCTCGAGTGCCTCCACGTCACCACGGATCGAGTCGTCGAAGATCCGGTATTCCAGCCGCTCGCCGTACACCGTCACGCCCTGAACTTCTCTGGTGTCGGGATGGATGATCACATCGTTGATGTCGTAGGTCGGGTCCTCGGCGATCACCTCTGTCGCGCCGGTGTCGATGTCCATCCTGACCAGCCGGCTGGTGTTCGACCCGACCGAGGACTGCAGATACATCGCCGTGCCGTCCTTCGTAAAACCAACCGGCCCGGTCGATTCCGCGTCCTCCGGCCCAACCTCGAGCAGAGGCCGCCACGGCGACGTCTCGTCGTCGCGCACCACGATGACCAGGCCGCCGTCGGCGGTCGGTGCCGAGGCGCCCCGTACCTTCAGGTCATCGTCGACGACCCAGCTGAGATAACCGGGATTCTCGACCACCTTGCGCAGCTCACCGGTACTCAAGTCCAGGTGATACACATCGTGCAGCTGCGGGTTGTCCTTGTTGATGGCCACGAGCACGTCGTTGGGAAATCGCTTGCGGTGAGCGAGGAGTCGGCACTGCACACCATCTATCGGCGTCAGGTCGCGCTCCACTCCGGTCTCCAGATCCACATCGAACAACCGGAAGTTCTCGCTGCCATCCTTGTCCCGGACGTACATGAGGTGGCGATTGTCATGTGCCCAGAAGTAGCCCTGTATCCCGCGGTCGGTATCGCGGGTGACCGGTTTCTCGGTGCCCGACCCGGCGTCACCGACAAAGACGTTCAACACGCCCTCCAGGGGGGCGACGTAGGACAACCGCGTGCCGTCCGGCGATATCTGGGCCGCAGCCCGTTCCGGTTGGCCCAGCAGGACCTCGAGCGGGATGAGTTTCACGTCTCCCATGTCACCTGACATTCCGACTCCCCTCTTCGGCACTGCGATCCATCATGCCCACTCGACGGTACTGGCAGTCAGAGGCCCAAGGCGGCCATCGCGCCGTCCACCGTCGCCGCGCGCAGTTGCTCGTAGGGGACATCGGGAAATTGCAGGCAACAGTCCTGCAGACCGCCGAACGCGATCACCGCGCGGGTGGACTGCTCCAGCGTCGGCCGCCTGCCGAACACCAGCACACTCAGCCGGGCCCGCCAGGCCAGCATCTTGTCGATCAAGCCGAGATCGGCCAACGTGGTGAGCTCAGAAACCAGCAGCACCAGATCGGCGCGGTGGCGATGGTGGAAGTCGAAGTAGCCCTCGAGAAGCTCCCGGGGGGTAGGCCGGGCCGCGCCCCGCTTGCGCTCCTGCTCGGCGATGAAGGCCTCACCGTCATCGAACAGCGGCTGCACGATGCTGCGCACCAGGTCCTCGCGGGACCGGAAGTGGTAGTACAGCGCGGGTTTGGTGATGCCGAGCCGGTCGGCGATGTCCTGCAGGCTGGTGCGCAGCACGCCCTTCTCGGCGAACAATTCGCGCGCCACATCCTGGATGCGCTGCCGGGTATCCAATACGGGCTTGGCCACGTAGCTACCCTAACTTACTTAACGGGCGGTAAGCTGACGAACACGAGCACTTACCGACCGTTAAGTAAGGGGGCAACGTGAAGGTACTCATCTCCGGCGCCAGCATCGCCGGACCGGTACTGGCCTACTGGCTGTCTCGCCACGGATTCGAGGTCACCGTGGTCGAACGCTCACCTACGCTGCGCAAGACCGGTGGCCACGCCGTCGACCTGTTCCGGCCCGCCATGGAGATCTCCGAACGCATGGGCGTGCTCTCCGATATCGAGGCACATGCCACCGGCACCACCCGGATGATCGTCCACCGCCCCGGCACGTCCCGGCCCGCCCAGCTGGACTACCTCAAGATCATCGGGGCCATGTCCGACCGGCACGTCGAGATCATGCGTGACGACCTCAGCGAGATCTACTTCAACGCGGGCCGTGACGATGTCGAGTATGTCTTCGGCGACACCATCACCTCGATCTCGCCCGACGGCGACGTGACCTTCGAGCACAACGCATCCCGGCGCTTCGATGTGGTGGTGGGAGCCGACGGGCTGCACTCCGGGGTGCGTCGACTGACGTTCGGCGACAATGTGTCCGAGAACTTCCTCGGTGGATACCTCTCGGTGGTCTCGGTGCCGAAAGACCTTGCCCGTGACGGCGAGATGACCGGCTACTTCAAGCCCGGACACATGGCGGGGATCTACACCGCAGACCATCTCGACGACGCCCGCGCGGTGTTCATCTTCCGGCCGAACCATCCGCTGGACTACGACTACCGCGACGTCGAACGCCAGAAGGCGCAACTGCGCGCCGCGTTCGCGCACATGGGTGCGGAGGTGGACCGTTGGCTCGACGAGGTACCGCGGACGCCGACCTTCTACTTCGACGCCATCACCCAGCTGGAGATGCCCACCTGGTCACAGGGCCGGGTGACCCTGGTCGGGGATGCGGGCTATTGCCCCGGGCCCGCCGTCGGCGGCAGCACCAGTCTCGCGGTGTACGGCGCCTACGTCCTGGCCGCCGAGATGGTGCGGGCGGGTGACGATTACGCCGCGGCGTTCGCGGCCTATGAGCGCATCATGCTCGCGCCGGTCCAAGGCAGCCGAAAGCTGGCCCGGGTCAACGCGAAAACCGTGGTGCCCATGAGCGGCTTGGGGATCCGCGCCCTGGTGGGCGCCGGCCGGGTGATCTCGCTGCTGCCACTGGGCGTGGTTCAGTCGCTGGCCCGGCTGAACACCAAAGGCATGCGGCTCTACGACACCATGCCGCTCCCGACGTGGCCGGCCACGCTTCCCTGATCAGAACGCACCGGCGGGCGTAGCGTGGCCGCATGGGCGAACTTTCCGAGGATGTGATCGCTTTTCTGTCCGAAGGCACCCGCACTGCCGTGCTGAGCTGGGTGGCAGCCGACGGCCGACCGTTGTCGGCGCCCGTGTGGTTTGTGGTCGACGACGGCGAACTCGTCTTCAACACCGGTAAGGAAACCGCCAAGGGCCGGGCACTGGCCCGGGATCCGCGGGTGGTGCTGTGTATCCATGACGACACCCCGCCGTTCTCCTTCGTCCAGGTGCAGGGCGTCGCCGCAGTCGGCGAGGGTCCCGATGAATTGCTTGGCACGGCCACCCGCATAGGCGGCCGCTACATGGGTGCCGAGCGCGCCGAGGAGTTCGGCCGGCGCAACGGCGTACCGGGAGAGCTCGTGGTCCGGGTCAAGCCGACGAAAGTCCATGCCGCCTTCGACGTGGCGGATTGAGGAGAGCCATGGCCGAGGTTTCCGCATTCGCCGACATGCTGTCCCGCGACCAGGGGCTCTGTGTGCTGAGCACCCTGCGCGGTGATGGCAGCATCCAATCCTCGGTGGTGAACGCCGGGGTGATGGCACACCCGCGCACCGCCGACCCGGTCGTCGCCCTCGTCGCCATCGGTGGGAGCCGCAAGCTGCAGCACCTGCGCGCCGACCCCCGGGCGACCGTCGTCGCCCGCGCGGGCTGGCAATGGGTGACGGTCGAGGGCACCACCGAGATCATCGGACCCGACGATCCCGATCCCGGCACCGACGCCGAGGCACTGCGCCTGCTGCTGCGCGCCGTCTTCGAGGCCGCCGGCGGCACTCACGACGACTGGGACACCTACGACCGCGTCATGCGCGAAGAGCGTCGCGCCGCGGTGCTGATCTCCCCCACCCGGGTGTACACGAACCCGGGCTGACCGGCCCGACGCACGCAAAAGCCCCCGACTCGCGCCGGGGGCTTTTGACGTTTGGTACTTAGGCCTCGAGTGAGGCCGGCGGCAGGAAGCGGTCGCCGTAGCGGGCGGCCAGTTCCTTGGCCCGGGCCACGAAGGCCTCCTTGCCGACACCGAGCTCACCCTGGTAGCCGACGATGAACTGCGCCGAACCACCGGTGTACGGCGGGAAACCGATACCCATGATCGAGCCGATGTTCGCGTCAGCGGTCGAGGTCAGCACGCCCTCGTCGATGCACTTCTGGGTCTCCAGCGCCTCGGCGAACAGCATGCGGTCGATCATGTCCTGCAGCGGGATCGAGGAGGTTCCGGAGTTGAAGGTCTCCCGCAGGCCCGGCCACAGACCGGTGCGCTTGCCGTCGACGTACTCGTAGAAGCCGGCACCCTTCAGACGCGACGGGCGACCGATCTCGATCATCTTCTCCACGACGGCCTCTGCCGGGTGCGGCACGTGGGTGCCACCGGCAGCCTCGACACCCTCACGGGTGGCGACGGCGATCTTGTGCATGAGCTCCAGGTTCAGCTCATCGCTCAGCTGCAGCGGCGCCGCCGGGTAACCGGCCTGCGAACCCGCCTGCTCGATCGACGCGGGCTCGACGCCCTCGCCCAGCATGGCCAGCGCCTCGTTGACGAAGGTGCCGATCACGCGCGAGGTGAAGAAGCCGCGGCTGTCGTTGACCACGATCGGGGTCTTCTTGATGGCCAGCGTGTAGTCGAACACCCGGGCCAGCGCCTCGTCAGAGGTCTTCTCGCCCTTGATGATCTCCACCAGCGGCATCTTGTCGACCGGCGAGAAGAAGTGGATACCGATGAAGTCCTCCTGGCGCTTCACGCCGGTCGCCAGACCGGTGATCGGCAGCGTGGAGGTGTTCGAGCCGAGCAGCGCGTTGGGCTCGACGATGTCCTCGATCTCCTGGAACACCTTGTGCTTGAGTTCCTGGTTCTCGAACACGGCCTCGATCACGAAGTCGACGCCCTTGAGATCCTGCGGATCGGCGGTCGGGGTGATCTTGGCGAGCAACGCCGCGCTCTTCTCCTCGGTGGTCTTGCCACGCTTGAGCGCCTTGGCCTCAAGGCCCTCCGAGTACGCCTTACCCTTCTGGGCGGCCTCGATGGTGACGTCCTTGAGCACGACGTCGTAGCCGGCCTTGGCCGACACGTAGGCGATACCGGCGCCCATCATGCCCGCGCCCAGCACACCGATCTTCTTGATCTCCTGCTTGGCGATGCCCTCGGGACGCGATGCGCCGCCGTTGATGGCCTGCAGGTCCAGGAAGAACGCCTGAATCATGTTCTTGGCGGTCTGGCCGGTGACCAGCGAGACGAAGTAACGGCTCTCGATGCGGCTGGCGGTGTCGAAATCGACCTGCGCACCCTCGACAGCGGCGTCCAGGATGGCTCGCGGTGCCGGCATCGGGGCGCCCTTGAGCTGCTTCTTCAGCAGCGCCGGGAAGGACGGCAGGATCGCGGCAAGCGCCGGGCTGGACGGGGTGCCACCGGGGATCTTGTAGCCCTTGACATCCCACGGCTGGGTGTGAGCCTCGGGGTTGGCCTTGATCCATGCCTTGGCAGCCGGGACCAGTTCCTCGACGCTGCCGACCAATTCGTCGACCAGGCCGGTCTCCTTGGCCTTGGCCGGGTTGAACCGGGTGCCCTGCGAGAGGACCTCCATGAAGGCCTTCTGGATACCGAACATGCGCACGGTGCGTGCGACGCCGCCACCACCGGGCAGCAGACCCAGGGTGACCTCGGGCAGGCCGATCTGGCTGCCCTTCACGTCGGCGGCGATGCGGTGGTTGGTGGCCAGCGCGATCTCCAGGCCGCCACCGAGTGCGGCGCCGTTGATGGCGGCCACGACGGGCTTGGGCAGGGTCTCCAGCTTGCGCAGGTCAGCCTTGATGGTCTCGACCATCTCGAACGCCTCGGCGGCGTCGTCAGGCCCGATGTTCATCATGCCCTTGAGGTCGCCACCGGCGAAGAAGGTCTTCTTCGCACTGGTGATGACCACGCCGGTGATCGAATCCTGCTCAGCTACAAGCTTTTCCACGGCATTGTGCATGGATTCCTTGTAGTGCTCGTTCATCACGTTGGCCGAACCGGTCGGGTCGTCCAGCGTCAGGGTGACGATGCCGTCGGCATCCTTGTCCCACTGAATGGTGTTCTCAGCCATTGTTGTTCAGCCCTCTCAGACGCGCTCGATGATGGTGGCCACGCCCATGCCGCCGCCGATACACAGCGTGATCAGGGCACGCCGAGCGCCACGACGCTCGAGCTCGTCGACCATGGTTCCGGTGATCATGGCGCCGGTGGCGCCCAGCGGGTGGCCCATCGCGATGGCGCCACCGTTGACGTTGAGCTTCTCGTCCGGGATGTTCAGGTCCTTCTGGAACTTCAGCACCACCGACGCGAAGGCCTCGTTGAGCTCGAACAGGTCGATGTCATCGACGGTCAGGCCGGCCCGGTCCAGCACCTTCTGGGTGGCCGGGGTGGGGCCGGTGAGCATGATGACCGGGTCGGCACCGCTGGTGGCGGTGGCCACGATGCGGGCACGCGGGGTCAGGCCCTGCGACTGGCCGGCGGCCTCGCTACCGATCAGCAGCAGGCCGGCGCCGTCGACGATGCCCGAGCTGTTGCCACCGGTGTGGACGTGGTTGATCTTCTCGACGTAGTGGTACTTCTGCAGCGCCACGTCGTCGAAGCCGCCCATCGCGCCCAGACCCTCGAACGCGGACTTCAGCTTGCCCAGGTCGGCCGCGGTCGTGCCGGGACGCATGTGCTCGTCGTGGTCCAGGACGACGAGACCGTTCTGGTCCTTGACCGGGATGACCGACTTGGCGAAGTAGCCGCCGGACCAGGCCGCCGCGGCGCGCTCCTGCGACCGCGCCGCGTAGGCGTCGACGTCGTCGCGGGAGAAGCCCTCGATGGTGGCGATCAGGTCGGCGCCGATGCCCTGCGGGACGAAGCCGATGCGGTAGTTGGTCTCCGGGTCAGAGGCCCAGGCGCCGCCGTCGGAGCCCATCGGAACGCGGCTCATCGACTCGACACCACCGGCCAGCACCAGGTCGTCCCAGCCGGAGCGGACCTTCTGCGCGGCCAGGTTGACGGCCTCCAGGCCCGAGGCGCAGAAGCGGTTGAGCTGGAAACCACCGGTGGTCTCGGGCAGCTTGGCCACCAGGCCGGCGGTGCGGGCGATGTCACCACCCTGGTCGCCGACCGGGGACACCACGCCCAGGATGACGTCGCTGATCAACGTCTCGTCCAGATCGGGGTAACGGCTGCGGATCTCCTCGATCAGGCCGACAACCAAGTTGACCGGCTTGATCTCGTTGAGGGCGCCGTTGCGCTGCTTGCCACGCGGCGTGCGGATCGCCTCGTAGATGAAGGCTTCTTCGGACATGTCTTAGCTCCAGGTCCTGTTGAGGTTGGGTTGTGGGTTAGCCCACCGATGTGGGCAGTCCTCTGCCCCGGAGAATAGCAGCCTCTCCCAACCCGTTGGTTGGGCCTGTGCTCAGCATCTCCTTGCACACAGATCGACTCTGCGGCCAGGGACTACTTCACCCGCACTTTTCCACCCTCACCGCAGCGTCAAACGCCTTTCAACACCGTCCAGTGTTTGGTGAAGCGCTCCGATGGTTCGCCGAGCCGCACCGGGGTGGGCACCGGGAGCGGCAGCAGCGGAGCCAACACGGGCAGCCACCGCCGCTCCTTGAGCTGAAGTTCCGGCGTTGAGTCCATGTGCTGCATTCGCACGGCCAACTCGTCCCCGAGGCGCCACACCTGGTTGCCCCAGCCACCGGCCACCTCGCGGATCGTCAACCCGGCCAGGTCGGGATGCTGCTCCCGCAGCAGTTCGCGGACCAGGTCTGCGGTGATCTCGGCTCGGTCTCGGCCATCTGAAGTCACTGTAGACAGCAGGTGGCCATTCCTCGCCGGCCGTCAGGCCGAGCGGGGCTCCTCGATCGCCATCAACGTCGGATAGTCGGTGTAACCGACCGGACCGGGCGCATAGAAGGTCGACATGTCGGGCTCGTTGAGCTCGGCGCCCAGGACCAGCCGGTCGATCAGGTCCGGGTTGGCCAGGTATGCCCGCCCGACCGCGGCCGCGCTGATCGCACCCCACTGGATGTAGCCCTCCAGTTGAGCGAAGTCGGTGCCGGTGGCGCGGCCGGTGTTGAGCACGAACGTGCCCGACCACAGCGCACGGATGACCCCGAACGTGTGCTCGGCCGGGTCGATGAGCACGTGCAAGTAGGCCAGGTCGAGCGGCGCGATGCGCTCCAACAACGCCTCGTAGGTGCCGACGGTGTCGTCCTCCCGCATGCCGCCGGCGGTGTTCCCGGGCGAGATGCGCAGCCCGACCCGGCCCGCGCCGATCTCGTCGACGACGGCCTCGACCACCTCGGCGGTCAGCCGGGCCCGGTTCTCCGGCGAACCGCCGTAGGCATCCGTGCGCTGGTTGACCACATCGGAGGCGAACTGGTGCAGCAGGTAGCCGTTGGCCCCGTGGATCTCGACGCCGTCCATGCCGGCATCGATCGCGCGACGCGCGGCGGCCCGGAACTGTTCGACGATGGCCGGGACCTCGGCGGTGTCGAGTGCACGCGGCGTCTGCAGCGGCTTCTTGCCGGTGGGCGTGTGGGCGACCACATCGGCCGCGATCGCCGAGGGCGCGACGGACTCGAACCCACTGATCTCGGGATGTGCCATGCGGCCGACGTGCCACAGCTGGACGAACATCTTGCCGCCCGCGGCGTGCACTGAGTCGGCGATGTCGGCCCAGCCGTGCTGATGGCGGTCGGTGTAGAGGCCCGGGGTGTTCAGGTAGGCGCCGTTGGCGGTCTCGGCGACGGCCGTGGCCTCACTGATGATCAGGCCCGCACCGGCGCGCTGCGTGTAGTACTGCGCGGCCAGCGGTGACGGGGTGCCGTCGGCATCGGCGCGCGAACGCGTCAGCGGTGCCATGAACAGCCGGTTGGTTGCGACGGTGTCACCGACCTGGATCGGCTGCAGCAGCGCGGCGTCGGCGTTCAGTTTCTGGGTCACGCCGCTCTACAGCGCGATCGAGGGGCGGATCATTCCCGCACGCCGGTCGCCGGGCCCCCGTTCAGATCGCAGATTCACCAGATTTCACGATCTCACCGCAGCCTCGGCGAGCAACCACGCCTACCCTCGACCAGCATGACCGTTCAACGGCTGCAGCCCTTCGCCGTCACCATCTTCGCGGAGATGTCTGCGCTGGCCGTCCGGCTGGGCGCGGTCAACCTGGGTCAGGGCTTCCCCGACGAGGACGGCCCGGCCGAGATGCTCAAGGTCGCGCAGAACGCCATCGCCGAGGGCCACAACCAGTACCCGCCCGGACTCGGCATCCCGGAACTGCGCACCGCGATCGCCGCGCAACGCAAGCGCCACTACGACATCGACTACGACCCCGATACCGAGGTGCTGGTGACCGTCGGCGCCACCGAAGCCATCGCCGCGTCGGTGCTCGGTCTGGTCGAGCCGGGCTCGGAAGTTCTGGTGATCGAACCGTTCTACGACTCCTACTCCCCCGTGATCGCGATGGCCGCCTGCGTGCGCAAGGCCGTGCCCCTGGTGGCCGCCGGTGCCGGGTTCGCGATCGACATCGACGCCCTGCGCCGCGCGATCACTCCCCGGACCCGGGCGCTGATCCTGAACTCGCCGCACAACCCGACCGGCGCGGTGGCCTCCGATGCCGAGTTGCGTGCCATCGCGGCCTTGGCCGTCGAACATGACCTGCTGGTGATCAGCGACGAGGTGTACGAACAGCTGGTGTTCGGGGTCGAGCACCGACCGGTGGCCGGCTACCCGGGCATGGCCGAGCGCACCGTGACGATCTCCAGCGCCGCCAAGATGTTCAACGTCACCGGCTGGAAGGTCGGCTGGGCGTGTGGGCCTGCCGATCTGATCGCCGGGGTGCGTGCCGCCAAGCAGTACCTCACCTACGTGGGCGGCAGCCCGTTCCAACCCGCGGTGGCCCACGCCCTCAACCACGAGGACGGCTGGGTGGCCGATCTGCGTCAATCATTCGAGGCCAAGCGAGACAGGCTGGGCAGTGCACTCGCCGACATCGGCTTCGAGGTGCACGACAGCCGCGGCACGTACTTCCTGTGCGCCGACCCGCGGCCACTGGGCTACTCCGACAGCACGCAGTTCTGCGCCGAGCTGCCCCACAAGGCCGGGGTGGCCGCGATCCCGATGTCGGCGTTCTGCGAACCAGAGGCTCCGCATGCCGATCTGTGGAATCACTTGGTGCGCTTCGCTTTCTGCAAGCGTGACGACACCATGGACGAGGCGATCCGACGCCTCGAGGTGTTGCGAATCTAGCTTTCGCCGCTGAGCTCGACGGCGCGCTCCCTGGCCGTCATCGCACCCCAGATCCCATAGGGCTCGGGAGCGGAGAGGGCATGCGCGCGGCACCGCTCCAGCACCGGGCACTGCCGGCAGATCGCCTTGGCCGCGTCCTCGCGCCGGCGCAGCGGACGTCCCCGGACCTCATCCGGGAAGAACACCTCCGACGGATGATCCCGGCAGAGGCCGCGCAGCTGCCAACTCCACTCATCGAGCGCTGGTGGCGGCAGGTTGCGCGGCGAGCGGTAGACCGGAATCGCCGGACGACTGACGGCGATATTGCGTATCGCCTGTCGCGCAACGATTTCCAGCGGCGGCTGGCTGTCGAAAAGCGTACGGGACACGGCGTTCACCCCTTCGAGGGAATTGGTGTGCGGCCTGCCATGCTGCCAGCCCGACGGCGCGCAGCACGTTGTCACCATGTAAAGAATCGACCGCAGATCGCGACACTTTGCTGCCTCATTCCGGCACGCCGTGGGCCGGCGAGTGGTATGCGGCGGGTCGACCGGCGACGTCTTCGATTCGGGTAGTCCGATACTCGCGCGCCGCCTGGGCGCACCTGCCACCATCGTAAAGACACTGGTGGGAGGCGTAATGAACCCAGACTCGACAGCGCTTGGGCGGGCTGTCTGCCTCACGGCGATCGCCGCATCGGCGGTATTGACAGTTGCCTGTGGCGGACAAGAGGACGACACCGAGACGACACCGCAGGTACCGACCAGCGCGAGCGTGTCCCTGCCCACCACCACGACCACCAAGTCCGGACCGGTCACCACTTTCTCGGAACCGACCACCACTGTCCACGGCACGGGCGGCTACACCACCACGACGACCTCCACCACGACCACACTCACACTTCCGACGACGACCACGACATTGCCCACCCCGACGACCCCGACCGATCCGGCGACAACCAACGCACCGGCCACGACTTCGCCGGCCCCACCCTCGTGAGCGACGACGCGAAATCGCTCAGCCACTCCGCCGAGCGGTGGCTGAGCCTGGCCGCCCTCGTCGTGGCGCCGACGTCGTTGATCACCGGGTTGTGTTACTTCTTCGGCCTGCTGTTCATCCGGAACCGACTGCAGTACTTCGGCGTCGACCCGGCGACGCTCGGTTACACCTCGGCCGACTACGCCGTGACGACCATCGGGATCTTCTTCTTCGCGGCCCTGCGGGTGCTGATCGTCCTCGCCGTGTTGGTGGTGCTGGCGGTGGCCGTGCGACGTTGGGTGGCCACGGGGCGCCGAATCCCCTTGCTGCGCAGCATCTCCTGGCTGTTGATCGCGCTCGGAGCGGCGGGCCTGGCCGTCGCCGTGGTCTGGCTGGCGGCCGAATATAGTTTGATCGACTGGGTTGTCGAAGACGCGGGCCCGATGTACATGGCGGGCGTGATCGTGGCCGGTATCGCGCTTCTGGCCGCCGGCTATTGGGTCCTGGCGCTCACCGGCGGCATCGGCGGCCTGGGCCGGCTGCCGATCCTGGCCGAGCGGGTTCTGCTCGGACTGGCGGTCACCGGCCTGGTGGTTGCGCTGTTCTGGGTCACCGACATGTACGCCGCCGAACAGGGCACGCGCAACGGCGCATTCACCGCGGCCAACCTGTGGCCCGCCGACGGTGACTACACCGCAGTGCAACTCGACACCACCGAGGCCCTGAATCTTCCGGGCGACCTCGTCAAGGTGACCGTGTTGCCGGCACAAGGCCCGCCGGCCCCGCCGGTCTACCGCTACCAGTGCCTGCGCGTCCTCGAAGCGCACGGAGGCAGCTATGTGCTGGTGCCGGCCAGATGGTCACGCGAGCGCGGGTACGCGATCACCCTCACCCCTGACGCGACACACCGCGTGACCGCGGTCGTGAATTCGACGCCCGTCGCGAAAGGGCCGAGTATCGACCCGTTCTGGCAATGCCCGGAACTTGTCCGCACCTACCACAAGGCCGACCTCGAGCCGATCCTGATCGGCCCCGAGGACGCGCAGACCATCGCGAACACGGGCAGCCTGAGAGCCGTCGGCCCCGACGGCGATACCGCACCCGCAACCAGTGGGGCGATGGCGAAAGATTGCGCCTCCGAAGATGTTCCATCGGCGCTCCCGCCGTTTCCCGAGGATGTCGCCGCGACTCGGGAACGCGAGATGACCAGCGAGGGCCGCCGGACCTGGTTGCGCCAGCGTGCCATGATCTTCCCCAGCCCGGCCGCAGCCGAGGATTACCTGGCCCGGGTCCAGGATCACTGGGGCTACTGCGCGGGCAAGGCCGCCGCGGTCGACCGGCACGGCGCGGCCCAGACCCGCACACTCGGCTCGCCCGGACTGCAGGCAGGCATTCTGTCGATGCCCGATTCGGCCGCAGCAGACACCACCCCGGACTGCACCCAGGCCCTGACGGCCAAGTCCAACATCGTCATCGCGGTCGACCTGTGCGGCACCGACGAATCCTCGCGTGCGATCGCAGTCGCCTACGCCGTCAGGAGCCGGATCCCCACCGACTATTAGGGCAGGGTTGCGGCCACCGCCCACAGCGCGGCCAGGTCTTCCGGCTCGGTCCGGATCGGGCTGAGCACGACGTCCGTCGCCCCGGCGTCGAGATACCGTTGCAGCTGGGTGCGCACCTGGGCCGGTGACCCGACGGCAGCGAGCTCGGCGACACTGGAAATCTGCTCTCGGGCAATGACTTTCTGATACGACGGAATGGTCTCGTAGAACGCGAGCCGCTGAGCGGCGGCGGCGCGGGCCGCGTCGGCATCGTCGTCGACAAGGGTCGGCACCATCGCCACCACGCGGGGTTGCGGCCGGCCCGCCGCCGTGGCCGCCGCCGCGATCGTCGGCACGATGAACTCGCCGACGGTGCGGGGGCCGGCCAGATACGGCAGCGTCCCGTCTGCCAGTTCACCGGTCACCCGAAGGGCTTTGGGCCCCATCGCCGCGACGTACACCGGTACCGGAGCGCCGCCGGGCACATGCACGGGCCACTCCGGATTCGCGGTGAACTCCCTGCCGTGGAAGTCGACGGCGCCGTCATGAAAGATCGCGCGAAGCACCTGCAGGTGTTCACGTAGTCGACCCACCGGATCGGACCACTCCGTGCCGAACGCCCGATGCTCCGGCGCGTGCGATCCCAGCCCGAGCCCCAACGTGAAGTTGCCGTGGGTGCCCGCCTGAGCGGTCTGCGCTGCCGAGGCGACCAGCAGCGGGTGGCGGGGATTGATCGGCACCACCGAGGTGCCCACGCCGAGTCCGGGTACCGCCGCCCCGATCAGCGCTGCCAGCGTGACGGCGTCGACGTCGAACTGTTGGGCCAGCCAGAGTTGGCGGACCCCGCTGGCATGAGCGTTGCGGGCCTGCGAGATCGCGGCATCGACGACGTTGGGGGCGGACGGGTTCAGGGCGAGGACGACTCCGGTGGGCATATCGGCACGAACCGCCGCGACCACGTCGGCTATTCCGTTCCGGTCATGCTGCGCGATACCCGTGACACGCGGACCGCACCGTCTACGTGCGGCGTGCGTTGCTCATGACGCGCTGACGCAGCCGCTCGATGGCGACGTCGAGAACCAGTTTCCTGGCGCGTTTGATGAGGAAGTCCGGGATCGGCATCACGACGTCGACGATGATGTCGAACCGCACCCGTGTCTTGTCGACCTCGGGCGTCAGGTTGTATTCGACGTGCTGCCCCCGCTGCTGCAGATTGGGTTCGGCATCCCACACCATCCAGTGGTCGCCCCAGTGGTACTCGAGCTGCTCCTTGTCGGTGATGCCCAGCAACCGCATGGTCGCGTTGACGTGATGCGGCCTGCCGTCGGGATAGCGGTCGATGACCTTGACCCGGCGGTGCAGCACCGACCAGGACGGCAGCGCTTCGACATCGGCGAGCACCTCCATGATCGCCTCCGGTGAGGCGTCGAAGACCACCTCGCGTGATGCCTGCACGGCCACGTCTCCAAATCTAGCGAAGCGTGCCGCCGGAGGCTGTGATTCTTCGATGCGAGCCGGTCAGCAAATGATCAGCCGCGTTGCCTCGCCACGATCACGGGCGCGGTGGACGAATGGACCACCGTGGAACTGACCGAGCCGAGCAGCAGCCCGGTGAATCCGCCCCGCCCCCGGTTGCCGACCACCACCAGTTGTGCGGTTTCCGCCTGGGCCAGCAGTTGCCGGGCCGGTTTGTCGGGCATGACCACCCGCCGCACCGCGACGTCGGGATACCGCTCGCCCCAGCCGGCCAGCTGTTCGGCCAGCGCGCGCTCGGCCTGAGGGCTCAGATCGTCCCACTTGACGTCGGGGAATTCGGCGTTCAGATCGGTCCAGGTGTGGACCACCACGAGTTCGACCCCGCGCCGCGAGGCCTCGTCGAAGGCGATCTCGGTGGCGAGTTCGGAGGCAGGCGAGCCGTCGACCCCGACCACCACGGGCGCCGTCGCAGGGCGTTCGTTCTCGGGGATCACCGCCACCGGACCGTGCGCATGGTGCGCCACGCTCGAGCTCACCGAGCCGAGCAGCCGCCGTCCCCACTTACTCAGGCCGCGGGAGCCGACGACCACCAGGTCGGCACGCCGCGAGTATTCGATCAGGGTGGCAACGGCGTGCCCGGGTACCGCCTTGTCCACGATGCGCAGCGTCCCCGTCCCGGCAGTCGCCTCCACAGCGACCCGGCGTGCTGCGTCGAGTGCTTCCCGTCCCTGCTGGTCCTGGAAATCCCAATAGTCCTGCGGCAGGGCAACATCGAGCCAGATCGGCGACATCGCGCCGGGCAGCGCATACACCAGCGTGAGCTGGACGCCACGCAAGACCGCGTCGCGCGCAGCCCACGCGACCGCGGCGTCCGACGACGGCGACCCGTCGACTCCGACGACGATGCCGTGCCGTACGTCGTGTTCACTCATCCGAATCTCCTTGGGACGCGCGGCAGATGATCACCGGGACGGGGCTGTGGTGCAACAGGTTCAGGCTCGTCGAGCCCAGCAGCACGCCGGCCAGCGCGTTGCGGCCCCGCGACCCCACCACCACCAGGCCCGAATCCGCCACATGCTTCAACAATGCCTTACCGGGCGATTCCGGCTCGACGAAACACTTGGCGTCGACGCCGGGGTGACGCCGGTTGTGGCTGTCGACGGTCTCGGTCAGCGCCACCAGTTCGGCGGACTCGACGCCGTCCCAGTCGATCAGCAGCGGGATGCTCACGCCGGTCTCGACCGGCGCGGTCAACGACAACGACCGCACCGCGTTGATCGCCAGACCGAACCTATCCGCGAACTCGAATGCCGTACTGAGCGCTTCCTGCGCGGCGGGGCTGTCGTCGACCCCGACGACCACGGGGCCGTCACCCGGCGACACGGACTCCCCTCGGTAGGCGACCACCGGGCACGCGGACCGCGTAGCCACGGACAGCGCCGTCGAGCCGAGCAGCAGGGCGGCGGCCGGGGTGACCGTCTTCCCGCCGAGCACGACCAGCCGTGCATCGCGGCTGGCCTCGATCAGCACCTGGTCGGCGGATTCGTTGAACGACACCGTGGACACCGTCAGGTCGGGACGATCGGCCCGCACGGCCTGCTCGGCGGCCTTCAGAAACGCCTGGGCCATATCGCGCTGATAGGACATCATCGCCGCCGTCAGGGCGGCCGCGGTCTGGGTCAGGTTGCGCCCGACGGACGGCAGCGCGTGCACGATGCGCAGGGGCGCGCCGAACCGGTCGGCCACCGCAGCGGCCCAGCGGGCCGCGTTGAGTGCGCCGTCACTGCCGTCGATTCCGACCACTACGGGTGCGTCTGAGGAAGTCACACCCTCATCGTGGCGGCTGCGGACCGTAATGGCCAGGGACCAAAGGCCCTAGGTGCCAGTCAGCTCCAGCCGATGTCGGCGATGTCGGTGCTTCCCTGAGGGGGTTGCCCCGGCGCGCCCGCCGGAGTCCGGGAGAACCGCGGAGCCGGAGCGGCCTGGGCGACGCCGTCAACGTCGACCAGCGTCGAGCGGGCCAGCAGATGCTCACTCTCGGCCGCCTCGCCCCAGGTCAGCACCGGTGTCACGCAGGCGTCGGTCCCGGCGAAGATCGCGGTCCACTCGTCGCGGGTCTTGGTGGCGAA
Organism: Mycolicibacterium sp. HK-90; assembly: GCF_030486405.1. The sequence continues at coordinate 5,425,674 of NZ_CP129613.1, forward strand.
CCGCTCGGTGAAGATGTCGCGCAGCTCGTCGTAACGGGCCAGTTCGAACTGCCCGGGGATCTCCGCGGCGTCCAGCCCGAGGCCGGCCACCAACTGGGCGAAGAACTGCGGTTCGATGGACCCGACGGCCATGTACTGTCCGTCCGACGTCTCGTAGGTGCGGTAGTACGGAGCACCGCCGTCGAGCAGGAACGACTCGCGTTCGTCGCGCAACGAGCCGGTGGCCCGCATCGTCCACATCATCTGGGACAGCATGCTGACGCCGTCGACCATCGCGGCGTCGATCACCTGGCCCTTGCCGGACTTCTCGCGCTCGAACAGCGCCGTGACGATGCCGATCACCACGAGCATCGAGCCACCACCGAAGTCGGCGACGAGGTTCAGCGGCGCCACCGGCGGTCGGTCGCGGTAGCCGATCGCCGACAGGGCACCGGTCTGCGACAGATAGTTGATGTCGTGTCCGGCGGTGGTGGCCAGTGGTCCATCCTGGCCCCAACCGGTGATGCGGGCGAAGACCAGGCGCGGATTGACGGCTTCACAGTCGGCCGGGCCGACGCCGAGGCGTTCGCAGGTGCCGGGCCGGAAGCAGTCCAGCAGGACATCGGCTTTGGCGACCAGCTCCAGCAGCTTGCCTGGCTCGGACTTCACGTCGAGATCCACGATCCGCTTGCCCCGGTGCAGCAGATCGACATTCTCGGCAGGCATGGTCAGGCCACCCGGGCGCCGCACCCGCACCACGTCGGCACCCAGGTCCGACAGCATCATCGCGGCGTGGGGCCCGGGGCCGATGCCGCCGAGTTCGATAACTCGCACTCCGGCGAGCGGTCCGGTATTGGTCATGCGAGGCACACTAGGGGATGGCTGAAAACGGCTACACCGTCGGTGACTATCTGCTGGACCGGCTCGCCGAACTCGGGGTGACCGAGGTCTTCGGCGTGCCAGGCGACTATCAGTTGGAGTTCCTCGACCACATCGTGGCTCACCCGAAAGTGAACTGGGTCGGTGGCGCCAACGAGCTCAACGCCGGTTATGCCGCCGACGGCTACGGCCGGCTGCGGGGTATGGCCGCGCTGGTCACCACCTTCGGTGTCGGCGAACTGTCGGCGGCGAATGCGATTGCGGGCAGTTACGCCGAGCACGTCCCGGTGGTGCACATCGTCGGCGCGCCGTCGAAGGATTCCCAGGGTGCCCGCCGCGTCGTGCACCACACCCTCGGTGACGGCGACTTCGAACACTTTCTGCGGATGAGTCGTGAAATCACCTGTGCACAAGCCAATTTGGTGCCTGCGACGGCCACCCGCGAGATCGACCGGGTGCTCTCGGAAGTGCGTGAGCAGAAGCGGCCCGGCTACCTGTTGATCGCGACGGACGTGGCCCGGTTCCCCACCGAGCCGCCCAGCGTGCCACTGGCCCGCTACACCGGCGGCACGAGTCCGCGGGCGCTGTCGATGTTCACCGCGGCGGTCGCCGAGATGATCGGCGATCACCGACTGACCGTGCTGGCCGATTTTCTGGTGCACCGATTGGACTGCGTCGACGAGCTCGGTGCGCTGCTGGCCGCCGACACCGTGCCGCACGCCACGCTGATGTGGGGCAAGAGCCTGGTCGACGAGACTTCACCGAACTACCTGGGCATCTACGCCGGTGCGGCCAGCGAGGATTCGGTGCGTGAGGCGATCGAAGATGCTCCGGTGCTGGTGACCGCGGGGGTGTTGTTCACCGACATGGTCAGCGGATTCTTCAGTCAGCGCATCGACCCGGCTCGCACCATCGACATCGGCGTCAACCAGAGTGTGGTGGCCGGACAGGTCTACGCCCCGCTGGACATGGCGGCCGCGCTCGACGCCGTCACCGCGATCCTCACCGAGCGGGGCCTCACCTCGCCGGCGCTGCCGCCCGCGCCCGCCCGAGCGCCCGCCGACCCACCGGCCCGGGACGCCGCGCTGACTCAGGAATCATTGTGGGACAGGCTTTCTCAGGCCCTGACCCCGGGCAATGTGGTCCTCGCCGACCAGGGGACATCGTTCTACGGGATGGCCGGGCACCGGTTGCCGTCCGGGGTCACCTTCATCGGCCAGCCGCTGTGGGGTTCGATCGGCTACACCCTGCCCGCCGCGCTCGGCGCCGGGCTCGCCGATCGAGACCGGCGCACCGTGCTGCTGATCGGCGACGGCGCAGCCCAGCTCACGATCCAGGAATTGGGCTCGTTCGGCCGCGAGGGCCTGGCACCCGTTGTCATCGTGGTCAACAACGACGGGTACACCGTGGAACGCGCAATCCACGGTGTCACAGCCGAATACAACGACATCACCGGATGGTGCTGGACCGAGCTGCCCGCCGCGCTGGGAGTGCCCGACGCCCTCACCTTCCGGGTCAGCACCTACGGCGAGCTCGACGATGCCCTGACCATCGCGGCCGCGACGCCGCAGCACATGGTATTCCTGGAGGTGATGCTGGGCCGCATGGACATCCCGCCGCTGTTGACCGAGTTGGCGCAGTCCGCCTCGGCGGCCAACGCGGGGTGAGTTCGGCCTGTTCAGCCCTTCTTGACCTTGAGCACCTGCTTGCGCAGGCCGTCGGTGGCAGTCTCGACCCCGCCCTTCATGGTGCGCTTGAGGATGAAGCCGGGCAGGGGCACCGACAGGTCGATGGTGATGTCGAACCGAACCCGGGTCTTGTCTCCCTCGGGCGTCAAGGTGTAGCTGGCGTCCTGCGCCTTGAGCTGACCCGCCCGCACCAGCGTCCAGCTCACCTTGTTCTCGCTCCAGGTGTACTCGATCACCTGCTCGTCGGTCAGCCCGGCGGCCTTGACGGTCATCTTGACCTGCTTGGGCCGGCCGTCGTCGTAGGTCTCGAGGATCTCCGCGCGCTGGTACTGCGGTGACCAGGTGGGCGTCGCCTCGACGTCGGCGACGACGTCGAGGATCTCTTCCGGGGTCGCCTCGATGACTACTTCACGGGAATCGCTGGTTGCCATGGGGCGAAGGGTACCCGGGCTAACCTCGACGACATGAGTGATGCGGTTGATCCGACGGTCCGCCCCAGCGGGCCCGGCTGTGTGGACTGCGAAGCCGGCGGCGGCTGGTGGGTGCATCTGCGACGATGCGCGGCGTGCGGGCACATCGGCTGCTGTGATGATTCGCTGGCACGGCACGCGTCGGCGCATTGGCGCGAAACCGGCCATCCGATCATCCGCTCGTTCGAGCCGGGTGAGGGCTGGTTCTGGAACTTCGAGACCAACGAGTACTACGACGGGCCCGAACTTGCCCCGCCGCAGCATCATCCCAAAGATCAGCCCGTTCCCGGGCCGAAGGGCCGCGTGCCCAAGGACTGGGCCGACCAGCTACGCAACCGCTAGTCGCCCAGCACCGCCTTGGCGGCGTTGTAGCCAGGGATGAAGGTGATCCCAGGGCCACCGTGGCACCCGGCACTGGCCAGGTACAGCCCGTCGATCGGAATCGGTTGACCGACATACCCTTTGGGGCCGGGACGGTTGGGCCCCATTTGCTCGGGATGGATCAGGCCGTGGCAGTAGTCGCCACCGGGCGCGCCGAACATGGTGCCCATATGTCGCGGCGTGAACGTGGTGTGCCGGATGATCCGGCGCTCGAAATCCGGTGCCAATCGGGTGATCTTCTCGATGACGCGCCGGCCCATCTCGGCTTTCAGTTCCCCGTACCCGGACGCGGACCCCTCGACCGGGAACCACAGGGCGAACGCCGAAGCGGCGTGCTTTCCCGCCGGGGCCAGGGTCGGATCATGGGCCGACGGAATCTGGAACGCGATCGCCGGGTCGGCAGGCACGATCCCGCGCCGGGCATCCTGCCACTGCTGCTGCAGCTCTTCCGGCGTGCTGAAAATGCCTATGGCAGCCTGCATTTCCGGGTCGTTCAACAGCTCGTACGGGGCGTCGAACGTCGGCGCCCCGTCGAGCGCGAAGTGCATCTGCAGATAGCTGCCGCGGTGGTCGATGCGGGTGAACCGCTCGCGCACCTCGGCAGGCAGGGCATCGGGGTCGATCAGCTCGGTGACCGTGCTGTCCGGGGCGATCGCGGACACCACGACGGGTGCGGTGATCGTCGCTCCGCCGGCCAGCTGCACTCCGGTGACCCGGCCGCTGTCGACCAGGATGTGTTCGACGCTGCTGCGCAACCTCAGCTCGCCCCCGGCGTCGGCGAGCAGGTCCTGGAGGTGGTCTGTCAGGGCCCCGATCCCGCCCGCGAGCTTCTTCATCAGCACCGCGTTTTCGTCGGGTACCGCCAGTCCGTAGGCGAGGGCGGCCGCACTGCCGGGCGTCTCGGGTCCACGGTAGGTGGTGTTGACCGCCAGGAAAGCCAGCATGCCGCGCAGTGCACCGTGCTTGTCCCGGTCGGGCAGGTAACGGTCCAGCACGTCGCTGACCGATCCGAACAGCAGGTCGTCAATCGCTGACCGCTCGGATTCCGTTGCAGCGTAGGCGTACATCTCGTCGAGGGTGCGCGGTGAGCAGCCCGCGTCGAACCGACCCAGCGCCCGGGTGGGCGCCAGACTCCAGGCCATCAGGCCGGCCATCCCGGCAACCGCGTCGGCGCCGTGCACCTCACCCAGGTGGGCGAGCATCTTCATCGGGTCGGCGTAGTAGACGACGGGCGGATCACCGATCCCACGCAGCGATACCGACATGACCTCCAGGTCCACGGTCGGCAACGTGTCCAAGCCGAGCTCGGCGCTCACCACCGCCGAGGTCGGAAACTGTAGCGACCCGGCGATCTCGAACCGGTAGCCATCGAACAGTTCCACGGTCGAAGCCATCCCGCCGGCATACCGCCCGGCCTCCAGGCACAGTGTCCGCCTTCCGGCGCGGGCCAACAGGGCTGCCGCGGCCAGTCCGTTGTGCCCCGCGCCGATCACGATCGCGTCGTAGTCCGCCATCGACTGAGGCTGACACCGCGGCAACAGTTTTGTCAATAATGACAAAACTGTTGGGGTCGCCGCACCGCAGGCGTCAGCCCAGCCCCGACCGCAGCGCTTCCAACGCCGTCCGGCACATCCGCGCCAACTCGGGCAGCGACCGCTCCCCGGCGGGATTGCCCACCATCCACAGCTCCATGGCGCCGAACACCGCCGCCGCCACACACCTGGCCTTGACCGCGATCCGCAGGCGCTCGTCGCCATCGGGCACCCCACCGTGACGGGCCACCAGCAGATCGGCCACCGCATCGGCGAAGTCGGACTCGACCTGACGGATGTGGCGCACGATTCGCTCGGGATCGAGTTCGGCGGCCCGCATGCTGGCGATCTTGGTCACCGCATCGACGTCGTACGGGAAGGCCAGGATCGCCGACTGCACCGAGTCGAGGACCGATTCGGTGACCGGCCGCTCGGCCAGTGCGGCGCGAAACCAGTGCAGCCCGGCGTCGTAATCGGCAAACAGCAGATCATGCTTGGACGTGAAGTGGCGGTAGAAGGTGCGTAGCGAAACCCCGGCGTCGGCGGCGATCTGCTCAGCAGAGGTGTCTTCGACCCCCTGCGCCAGAAACCGCACCAGGGCAGCCTGGCGCAGCGCCTCTCGGGTGCGCTCACTGCGCGCGGTCTGCGCGGGCCTGACCATGCCGGTGAAGTTACCGCATCCGGTGACACTCCCGGGCGGAGCGAAATGTCAATATTGACAAAACTCCGACGGGCGAGTGTGCTCACGCCATGGTGTCTCTCATCGTTCACGCGGTCCTGGGCGTCGCCGTCATCGTCTTGGTGATCCGCCTCAATCCACACATCTTCTCGCGCCCGCCCGGGCCCGCCCTGTCCCGTGCCGAGCTGGCCTACTATGCCGTCGGCGTCGCCTCGATCCCGATCTGCTGGTATTTCAATGCGCAGTTCGTCGCGCAGTACGCGGTACCCGACGGCAACCCGATCTGGGGGCCGGGGAGTTGGACGGAGTTCATCACGCTGGGGTACACCAACCCCGCCGCGAGTTCGGCCAGCGCCGATTACACGATCGCGAATGTCATTCTCTTGCCGCTGTTCACGATCATCGACGGGCTCCGGCGCGGAATCCGGCATCCCTGGCTCTTCTTCGTCGCGAGCCTGTTCACCAGCTTCGCGTTCGCGTTCGCCTTCTACTTCGCCACCATGGAACGGCAGCGCCGGCACCAACAGGCCGAGGTCGCCGTCAACTGAGCGGTGTCAACAACGCGGTGCAGGCCACCACCGCATCCTCGGTGATCTCGCGGATCGGACCACCACTCTCCACCGTGACCGCGGTGAGCTCACGCAGACCACCGAGCATCATGATGATGCGACGCCGCGAGATCGCCACGCCCGCCGACCGGAATGCGTCGGTGGCGATCATGGACTGCACCATGGCGATGAAACCCTCCATCGACTCCCGTTGCAGCTCGCGCGCCGCGCTTCCCAGCGTGGGCACGTCACGGATCCAGGCCAGCATCAATTCGGGATGATCCTCATAGGAGGCGATCCACGCCTCGACCGCTTGACGGACCTGAGCCTGCCAGGGCGCGCTCCGGTCGACGGCGCCGACGATCCCGCGCGCCTGCTGCGCAGTGACGCTGGTCAGCAGCGCCACGAAACACTGCTCGCGGCTGTCGAAGTATTCGTAAAAGGTGCGGCGCGAGGTCTTGGCCCGCCGCACGATGTCGGCGACCGTGGTGTTCTGGTAGCCGTCCTCGACGATCGACTCGACCAAGGCTTCGAGCAGGCGAGTGCGATATGCGCTCTTGTCGGCCTCAACCGATGTGCTGGGACTGTTCATCTCGGGCTGCCATCGTAGTGGCGATCAGCGGCGCACGGTGGGGCTGTGACCAACGCTCGATCGAGCGCCCGGATTCGCCGCCGGCGGCCGGTTCTGCCGGAAACTCAGACAGACACCCAGGTTGCCGCCGACGCACGGAACGCCGTTGACGGTGGGAACCGGCCCGCCGGAACGATTGCCGGTCGGGTCCAGCGCGGCCGGTTCAGCGTTCACCGACGGTGCGCACACCACCGCCAATGCGCAGAGTCCGACGACCATCCGGCGCATACGGGCAGCGTAACGCGCGGTGATCAGCCGATTGCCGTGAATGGGCTCAACACATCACGCACGAACTGTGCGATGTTCACCGAGGGATTGCCGTCCGGGAAGCTCACCGTGGCCAGCACGTTGCCGCCGGCGTCGGCGAAATTCTGATCGGCGCGACCCTGGTGCGTCGACGACGTCACCACGATGATGCCCGTCGCACCCGCCTTCTTGGCCAGCGGAACCGAGAACTGTGCGTTCTGCACGGTGCTGTTGGCGCGGTCCTCGACGATGATCCGGTTGGCCGGGAAACCAAGTGTCAGTAGCAGATTGCGCATCTGCCCGGCCTCGGTCTTGCCGTTGCGCGGATTGCCGCCGGTGACGATGACCGGTGACTGTGGGAAGGCCTGGGCGACCGCGAGACCGGTGAGCACGCGGTGGTAGAGGATCGTGCGCATCGAACCGTCGGGTTGCAGCCCATAGCCGAGGATGACGATCGCGGGCTTGGTGAAGTCCTTACCCGCCACGGGCGGTGCGGCCTGCGCCACCGCCGGGGCGAACCCACCGCACGCGACTGCCAGGGCGAGCGCCGTGGCGGCCAGGAATCGCCGCGAGTAACCGGCCAATGCACGCGCTCGGCGCACGGTCTCACCCCCTCAGATTTGCGACACGCGTGATTATCGGTGCCAATGGGGGCGATGTTACAGATATGCTCCGTGGGGCGCATTGTGCCTTCTGTTACTCCCGGCGAATCGGTACGCTCGATCACCTTCTCCCGCACCGTCTTCCGGCTCGGGATTTCCTCAGACATCCGCCACCAACTCCTCACCGCCTCCTGTCTCGGACCGTGCACAGTGACTGGTTCAGCCGGCCCGCGCGACTGAACGACTGACCTGAAACTTGTGACCGGTAGCGGGCCGGGCCCACGCACGATGGCTCAACCCGAAACACACGGAGGTGAAGGCGATGTCGATCAACGATTACCCCGCAGCGATGACTGCGGGGGCATACGGATACCTGGCGGCGCTGGCCGCGGCGGCCGTGTTCGCAGTGCTCTGGCGGATCGCCACGGCACCGCGGCACCCGGCGACCGGGGAACCCGTGAGCGCGACGGAACTGGCCTTCCTGCGGTCGGACATCGCCCCGGTGGTGGCCGCGCTGGCCGCCCTGCGCGCCGGTGGACGGATCACCGCGAACCGCCGGGTGGACCAGTCGGTGCCTGCCCACGCCACCGACCGGTTCACCGAACGTCTGTTGAACCGGGTTGTCGGCGACCCCGAGCACACGGTGCCGAACCTGTACGCGGCATCCCGCGACGACCTGGCTGACCTCGAAGCCCAATTGAACCGGCGCGGCCTGGTCCGCACGCGCGCCGATCAGATCCGGATGCGGTGGGGCGCGGCACCGTCGTTCCTGGTGCTGGCAATGGGCATCGCATATGCCGTGCTCCTGGTGAACCACGCGAACGACCGTCCCGAGAACGTGGTGCCGCTCATGGCGGTGATCCTGGCGTCGATCGGATACGTCGTCGTCGTGTTGCCCCGCCTGCTCTCGGTGGACCGGCTGACCCGGGCGGGCCGACGCCTCCTGGCCACCGAACAGGAGCGCCTGGCCTACCTGAAGCCGGCCGAGCGCCCGGCATTCGAGACCTATGGCCCGGCGGCGGTGGCACTTTCGGTGGCGCTGTTCGGCACCGGCGCCCTGTGGGCGATCGACGCCGACTACTCCACCTCGGTGCAACTGGCCGGGGACTCCTCGGGCGGCGGGGCCGACGGCGGAGGATGCGGCGCGTCCTGCGGAGGGGACGGCGGCGGCGGTGGCGGCGGCTGTGGGGGTTGCGGCGGCTGCGGAGGGTGCGGCGGATGATCACCACGACCCGCGCCGTACCCGACCTCGGTGACGTGGGCCTGGGCTGGCGCCGCGAGATCGCCGGAGTGATCGCCGATCTGACGCCCGGCTTCTGTGAGGTGATCGCCGAATCGGTACCGATACGTCGCCGTCGGGCCCGGCCGGATCCGATGCTCGCCGGCCTGGCCACCGGCGGGATCCCCGTGATCCCGCACGGGGTCGCCCTGTCCCTGGGCGGGGTCGAACCCGTGCAGCCGGCCCGGGTCGGCCGACTGGCGGCCTGCGCGCAGGCGTTGGGTTCGCCACTGGTCAGCGAGCACATCGCCTTCGTGCGGGCCGGCGGCATCGAGGCCGGGCACCTGCTGCCGGTCCCCCGCACCCGGGAGGCCCTGGATGTCTTGGCCCGCAACATCGAACGCACCACCGGAGAACTGCCGGTGCCCCTGGCGGTGGAGAACATCGCCTCGTTCGTGGAATGGCCGGAGTCGGATCTCAGCGAGTCGGAGTTCCTCACCGAACTGGTCGACCGCACCGGGGTGCTGCTGGTGCTCGACGTGGCGAATGTCTACGCCAACGCCCGCAATCGCGGCCTCGACCCACAGCGGGAGCTTTCCCGGCTGCCGGTCGAGCGGGTGGCCTACTGCCATGTCGCCGGCGGCCGCGACGGCGGCAATTTCTACCACGACACCCACACCGACCGGACTCCGCCCGAGGTGCTGGATCTGGTCACGGCGTTGCGGGAGCGGGTCGACACTCCGTTCATGCTCGAGCGCGACGGCCGCTACCCACCGGCGGCCGAACTGTTCGACGAACTCGATGCGATCGCCGCGGCCGCGGGCGCCACACCCATCACCACCCGGGCACGAAAGGCATGGACATGACCTTGGCTCAGCGACAGGAAGCCCTGGTTCGGGCGCTGGTGGCCGGTGGTCCCGTCCCGCCCGGGTTCGATCCGGCGGCGGTGGCCGCGGCAGGCGAAGTATGTCGTCACAAACGGGATGCGCATGCGGGTGTGGCTACGGGTCTGGCGTCGCCTCGAGCAGTGCGACGATGGTTCCGACGATCGTTGTCAGCAGTCGGTCGGCTGTCGGTTGCCAGAGGCCGTGACCCTTCGTTGGTGTGATGTCGACGAGGTCACCGTCCCGCCTGACCCGGCCAGTAGCGAGGCTGACGCGAAACTCGTTGACCTCGAGGGGATCTCCTCCTCGATACCGCCCATCTCGCTGACCAACTTGTTGAGCTGGTCCTCGGATAGCTGCTCGATGCTGACCCACGCGACGGGCGCGCAGCTACCCTCCTGGGCCGTCACGATGCGGCCAGGTGGCAGGGCGATTCCCATCAGGTCGCGGGCGTCGGCAGCGGGCAGTCGGCCCGGGCTGGCGCGGAACATGCTCGGTCCCTTCGTAGGTGTGTGGCAGTCCAGCCACACGAGCAGTGGGTCCGCATTGGCGGCCCCGACTACGCCGTGCGCAGCACCTTGTTCATCGGTTTGCCGCGGGCGAGTTCGTCGACAAGCTTGTCGAGGCAGCGGATCTTCCGCATCAGCGGGTCCTCGATCTCCTGCACCTTCACCCCGCAGACCACACCGGTGATGAGCGAGGCATTCGGGTTCAGCGAGGCGTCGGCAAAGAACTCCGAGAACGTGGTCTCGTCATCGAGATGGCCGCGCAGCGTCGTCTCGTCGAACCCGGTCAGCCAGCAGATCACCTCGTCGAGTTCGGCCTGCGTGCGGCCCTTGCGCTGCATCTTCGCCAGATAGTGCGGGTACACCGCGGCGACGGCGGTGCCGAAGATCCGGTGTTCCATGCGTCGAGGCTACGGCGTGGTGGCGCCCCCACACACCGTGCCAGACTGCTGTCGTGACCGGCAGCGTGGATCAGATCCCCAAAGCCACCACGGAGTGGACCGCTCAGCCCGGCGACGCGCGGCGCGCAACGCTATCGATTCTGCGGCAACCTGCGCTGTGGAAACGCCTGCTCACATTCACGACGGTGGTCGCGGCGATCGCCGCCGCGGTGTGCGTCGTCAACGGCAGCGGGTGGGCCGCCGGGGCAGCGATCTTCGTGGGAGCGGCCGTGGTGTACGCAGTGTTCGCTGTCTTGGTGAGTCTGGTGTGCGCCTATATCCCGAACCGGCGAGTCGTGCGCACCGGTTCGCGGTGGGCCGCCGGCGGCGATGCAACCCGAATCCGTATCGACACCCCGGCGTCCACACTGGTCATCGACCGCAGCGATATCATCTCGGTCCGCCCGGCAGGTGCGTTGGTTGTGCTGCGAGTCCGCCCCAAGCAGGTTCTCGGGATCCCGACGGCGCTGTTCGCCGATCCGGCACTCGAGAACCTCATCGACTGACGGGGCGGCCCCCAGAAACAGAAAAGCCCACCGTCGCCGGTGGCTCTCTCAGTGGCCAGGGCCGGGATCGAACCGGCGACCTTCCGCTTTTCAGGCGGACGCTCGTACCAACTGAGCTACCTGGCCGGAAGGCACCGGCTCTTGCAAACCGAACTGCCTCGCCGTGATGGCGACCCTGACGGGACTCGAACCCGCGACCTCCGCCGTGACAGGGCGGCGCGCTAACCAACTGCGCCACAGGGCCTTGCTTTCCTGCGTTACTGCTCGTGTTCCAACGTTACCGTTGTCACGTACCCCCAACGGGATTCGAACCCGTGCTACCGCCGTGAAAGGGCGGCGTCCTAGGCCACTAGACGATGGGGGCCTAATCCGAATCTCTCCGGGGTACTCATCAACCTCGTTCGTTGGGAGCTTCGATAGCTTAGGGTACAGATGCCCAAATCCTCAAACCGTGTGGTCGCAGCACGAAAATCAAGCATCTTGTACCCTGTCTTCTCGCGCCCCTATAGCTCAGTTGGTAGAGCTACGGACTTTTAATCCGCAGGTCGTAGGTTCGAGCCCTACTGGGGGCACCACACACTCGCCACACGGCGGGTTCATGGTGCAGGTCACGCACTCGGCGAGGCCGACTCACGCGCACCACCGGCCACTCCCGTCTATCGTTGTCGGGAGGTCGCGCGGCCCAGCGTGAACACGATCGCGAGATTTCCGAGATATCCCGCAATCTTCTTCACGTTCGGAGCCGGCAGTTTGATCGAAGGAGTCAGCAGTATGTCGTCCCGGCGCCTGAGCACCCGAGCCTTGGCCACCGCGATCGGCGCGGCCGCGCTGGCCGCGAGCGCCGCATTCGGCGTCGCACCGGCCCACGCCACCGCCCAGGACGACCAGTTCTTCACGATCGTCAAAGATCTCGGCATCCCGTCGAACTCGGCCGAGGAGGCCGGCACGGTGGGCCGCGGCGTCTGCGATGCGTTCGAGAAGGGCAGGATCGAGCCCGCTCGCACGGTGCGCGGAGTCATCAATCAGCTGATGAGCCAGGCCGGCATCGACAAGGGCCAGGCCGCGAACCTGGTCCGGGGTGCGGTCAAGATCTACTGCCCGCAGTACGCGTCATTCCTCGGGCGCTGAGGCCCCCTGCTCACACCTTCGGGCAGTAGTGCATCCCGTTGTCGCGGTGCCCGACGGGCGGCAGGTTACGTGCCGGGGTGTGCACCAGCGGAGCGTCGGCCGGGATACGGCCGGTGGCCCGGTCCCACGCGGTACGAGCCCGCGGATGCATGCGGCGACGCCGGGGCACCAGCTTGAAGACCTTGCCAATCACCTTGCCCAGCAAGCGATGCCGCTTCTCGTCACGATCCGACCAGGTGTAGCCCATCAGCTCGCGCACCGCCGGGTGGTACAGACCGACGGTGAACCAGACGAACAACGGATGCACGACGTGCTTGCGCTGCAATGCCCACATCCAGTCGGGCATCTTCGCGGCGAACGGCGGCTTCGGCAGCTCGCTCAGGTCCAGCACATCGCGTGCGGCCTGGTTGTTCTCCAACACGTTGCGGCACATGTGTTCCCAGTACTCCTGGAAGTCCTCCCAGGTTTCGGGCACGGGCCGCATGCTCATGCCGTACATCGAGTACCACTGCTTGTGTTCCTCGAACAGCTGCCGCTTGTCCGCCTCGGATATCCCGCCTGCGAGCCGATCCGCCACGATGATCGTGCCGACGAAGAACGTCGAATGCGCCCAGTAGAAAACCTCGGGATTCAACGCGTGATAGCGCCGCCCCTGTTCGTCGACCCCCTTGATGTCGACGTGGTAGTCGCGCACCTCGGCGCCGGTCTGCGGCGCACGGGTGCCGTCGAACACCACGCCGCCGATCGGATACAGCGACCGCAACAGCCGGGGCCAGCGTTCCTGGAAGAAGATCGAGTGCTCCATGACGGCCGCGCCGAGCTGTGGATGCATGTTCTGCATCGACCCGGCCCACGGTCCTTGGAGCATGCCCCGCCAGTCGCCGAAGTACTTCCACGTCAGCGAGTCCGGCCCGAGCGGCGTCGGCGGCGCCTCGTACCCGCCGGGAGCGGCCGGGCAACCTGCCCCCACCGCAGCGGATCCGCTGGTCACGGGGCATGCCTCAGAAGTATCTTGTGTCACAGGTGCACTTTCTGCCGGCAGAACGATGGTCCTGAATCAATTCTGACTACATCTGTTGTCATCGGAGCTTAGGAGTAGATGTGCCTTCCGGTCAACGACGCGGCCGATGGTCGGGCGTTCCGCTGCAGGAACGCGCCGCCCGCCGCCGCGACGAACTGATCGCTGCGGGCGTCACATTGCTGGGCAAGGCCGACGGTCCGGCCCTGACGGTACGTGCCGTGTGCCGTGCAGCCGAACTCACCGAACGGTACTTCTACGAGAGCTTCTCCGACCGCGACGCGTTCGTGCGGGCGGTCTACGACGACGTCTGCGCGCGCGCCATGTCCGCCCTGACCACGGCCGTAACCCCACGCGACGCAGTCGAGCGGTTCGTGGCACTGATGGTCGACGACCCCACACGGGGCCGGGTGCTGTTGCTGGCCCCCGAATCCGAACCCGTGCTGACCCGGTCGGGTGCGGAGTGGATGCCGAACTTCATCGGGCTGTTGCAGCGCAAACTCACCCGCATTGCCGATCCGGTGCGTCAGGCGATGGTGGCCACCAGCCTGATCGGCGCACTCACCGCGCTGTTCACCGCGTATCTCGACGACCGGCTCCCGGCCAGCCGCGAACAGTTCATCGACTACTGCGTCGACATGCTGCTCGGGCGGGTCGGCAGCTTCTGAGCCCTGCGTTCCGGCGACTACTCGTCAGGGGTGCTGGCCTCGGCGATCCCCTCCTGCTCGGCCGCGGCAGCCTCATCGGCAGCTGCCTTGGCCTCGCGGCCAGCCGGACTGGCGACCGACGCGCCCGGATGGTCTTCGGTGGCATGGTCACCGTCGCAGTTGAGCGACACCTCGGTCACGTCTTCTCTGTATTCGAAGTAGGTGTCGTCGGTCTGCGGCACCAATTGCCGAACGGTCCAGGCATTGGTGACGATGCACTCGTCGCGTGGCAACCGGCTACCGACGGTGACGGCCACATGTGCCGTGCCACCTTCGTCCTCGATGGCGGTGACCGCGTCTCCGTACGGCTTACCCACCACGTCCGGGACCGCACCGGCAGTCCCCGCGCCGGCCATCGCGAGCGCGAAACCCGCTGCCGACGTCGCAACCACACTTCCGAAACCGATCGCGATATTCATCCAGCTCGACCTCCCCGTCCGGTGATCTGTCCCGGAGAGGTGGGGCGGCCAGCGCCTTCAGTGGTGGTTTCGGTCGCCCCACGGCCCGCACGTCGCGGGTTCCAGGAGCTGTATGAATTCTAACCGTCGGGAGGGTTAATGAATCGGAACTCTTACTCGTCCGGTGTGCTGGCTTCGGCGAGCTCTTCTTCCTCAGCCGCAGCGGCCTCGTCGGCGGCCTCCTTGGCCTCCCGCCCGGCCGGGCTGGCCAACGACGCACCCGGATGAGTGGCCGAGGCGTATCCGCCGTCGCAGTTCAGGGAGAGCATCACCTCGTCCTCGGCGTGCGTGTACTCGTCACCGGCGTCCCGCACGAACGGCGCATCCCAGGCATTGGTGACCACGCATTCGTCCTGCGACAGCTTGGAGCCGACGGTCACCGCCACCTTGGCCGAACCGCCGTCGTCCTCGATCGCCGAAGCGGCATCTTCGTACGTCTCGCCGACCACATCAGGGGCCGCGGCGGCGATACCCGCTCCGAACAGGCCGGCAGCGCTCAAAGCAATGGCGGTTCCAGCCCCGGCGACGACGAGCTTCCTCATATGCGCACTACTCCTCACGGTCCTGCAGCAACGTCAGTCCGCGAGATTACCGAGCAACACTCCAAAGACGGTTGCACATAAGGGAACTGTGCGTGAACGCTCGGTTACACCGAGCTGGCGCGCCTATTCGTCAGGCGTGCTGGCCTCGGCGAGGGCGGCTTCCTCCGCCGCGGCGGCCTGGTCGGCGGCGGCCTTGGCCTCGCGGCCCGCCGGGCTGCCCACCGAGGCACCCGGGCTGGTGGCCGTGGCATGATCGCCGTCGCAGTTCAGCGACACCATCACGACACCACCGGTGTGCTCGAAGCTCGGAGCGTTCCAGGTGTTGGTCACGATGCAGTCGTCCTGGGACAGCTTGCCGCCCACCGTCACGGCGATCTTCGGGGTACCGCCGGAATCCTCGATCGCCGTCGCGACATCCGAGTAAGGGTGCCCCACCAGGTTGGGATCGGCGGCGGCCGCACCAGCTCCGAGCATCGACGCCGACACGGCGCCGAGGGTGAGTGTTCCGGCGCCGAGGACGACGAGCTTCTTCACGTGTGCCCAACCTCCGAGTGTGGGTATCCGACAGATGTTCGTGCGGATCGTACCGGTGCCGCCCGGACCGCGCATGGACATCCGACACGAGCCGGGGGGCAACTTGATGTCACCGGGTTACACAGATATATTGACTGCAACCAGCAGGTACAGATAACTGAGCGTCTTCGGGACGCGAGGAGGGTGAGGGCACATGACGCAGGAATACACCGACCTGCAGCTCCTGCACGAACTCGAGCCTGTCGTCGAAACCAGCATCAACCGCCACATGCGGATGCGTAAGGACTGGAACCCCCACGACTTCATTCCGTGGTCGGACGGCAAGAACTACTACGCGCTCGGCGGCCAGGATTGGGATCCCGAGCAGTCCAAGCTGTCCGAGGTGGCCCGGACGGCGATGATTCAGAACCTGCTCACCGAGGACAACCTGCCCTCCTATCACCGCGAGATCGCGATGAACATGGGCATGGACGGCGCCTGGGGCAACTGGGTCAACCGTTGGACCGCCGAGGAGAACCGGCACGGGATCGCGCTGCGCGACTATCTGGTCGTCACCCGCGCCGTCGACCCCGTCGAGCTGGAAGAACTGCGCGTCGAGCAGGTCACCCGCGGCTTCTCCCCCGGCCAGAACCAGCAGGGCGACCTCTTCGCCGAGAGCCTGTTCGACTCGGTGATGTATGTCTCGTTCCAGGAGCTCGCCACCCGCGTCAGCCACCGCAACACCGGTAAGGCGTGCGACGACCCGATCGCCGACCAGTTGCTGCAGCGCATCTCCGCCGACGAGAACCTGCACATGATCTTCTACCGCGACGTCTCGGCAGCCGGCCTGGACATCGCCCCCAACCAGGGCATGGCGTCGCTGCACCGCGTGCTGGACAACTTCAAGATGCCCGGCTACACCGTGCCCGACTTCCGCCGCAAGGCCGTCATCATCGCCGTCGGTGGCGTCTACGACCCGCGCATCCACCTGGACGACGTGGTGATGCCCGTGCTGCGCAAGTGGCGCATCTTCGAGCGTGAGGACTTCACCGGTGAGGGCGCGCGGCTGCGCGACGACCTCGGCCGCATCGTCGAAGAACTCGAGGACGCCTGCGACAAGTTCGAGGTCGCCAAGGAGCGTCGCCTGGAGCGCGAGCGCAAGGTGGCCGAGAAGAAGGCCATGAAGAACCTGTTGGTGTCGTCATCGTCGTAGCAAGCCCGCCAGTCGAGTCGGCCCGATCCCAACTGCGGATCGGGCCGTTCGCGTTGCCCAGTCCCGTCGTCCTCGCCCCCATGGCCGGCGTGACCAACGTGGCGTTCCGCACCCTGTGCCGTGAGCTCGAGATCGCCCGCGCCGGCACCGTCAGCGGGCTGTATGTCTGTGAGATGGTCACCGCCCGGGCCCTGGTCGAGCGGCATCCGGTCACCATGCACATGACGACATTCGCGCCCGACGAGTCACCGCGATCGCTGCAGCTGTACACCGTGGACCCCGAGACCACGTACCTGGCGGCCAAGATGATCGCCGACGAGGGCATGGCCGACCACATCGACATGAACTTCGGCTGCCCGGTGCCCAAGGTCACCAAGCGCGGCGGCGGGTCGGCCCTGCCGTACAAGCGCCGGCTGTTCGGCCAGATCGTGGCCGCCGCGGTGCGCGGCGTCGCAGGCACCGATATCCCGGTGACGGTGAAATTCCGGATCGGCATCGACGACGCCCACCACACCCATCTGGACGCCGGGCGGATCGCTGCCGAGGAGGGGGCGGCAGCCGTGGCGCTGCACGCCCGCACCGCCGCCCAGCGTTACTCCGGCACGGCCGACTGGGACCAGATCGCGGCGCTCAAAGCGCACGTCACCGGCATCCCGGTGCTCGGGAACGGCGACATCTTCGAGGCTGACGATGCCCTGGCCATGATGGCCTCAACCGGATGCGACGGCGTGGTGATCGGTCGCGGCTGCCTTGGGAGACCGTGGCTGTTCGCCGAATTGTCGGCGGCGTTCACCGGACGCCCGCCCGCCACTCCGCCGACGCTGGGCGAGGTGGCCGACATCGTGCGCCGGCACGGCGAACTGCTCAGCGAGCACTTCGGCGAGGACAAGGGCATGCGGGACATCCGCAAGCACGTGGCGTGGTATCTGCACGGCTTCCCGGCCGGGGCCGATCTGCGACGCGGGCTGGCGTTGGTCAAGACCCGCCGAGAACTCGACGAACTGCTCGCCCAACTCGACGGCGACGCCCCGTTCCCGCCCGCGGCGACGGGGCCGCGCGGCCGGCAGGGATCGGCCGCGTCGGTGTCGCTGCCCGAGGGCTGGCTCGACGATCCCGACGACTGCGCGGTGCCGGTCGGGGCCGATGTGATGCACTCCGGAGGCTGATCGCGGACGCGTCGAGATGACATCGAGACGACCCTGTCACCGGGATGGGTCTAGATCAGTCTCAGGATGTCTCAGTACGATGAGAACCTTGCCGCGGCCGGCTCAAGTGGCCGGCGCGGCGCACTGCTGCTAGAAGAGATGAGGAGAAATACCTCAGCAGCGCCAGTAGAACCGCGGAACGATGCGCACCGACGCGCACGCGCAAGCTCGATGAGTCGGAGGCCGGTTAGGACATGAGTGACGGTGACAACGCCACTCCCGGCCGTCGGCGCCGCTCCCCGGGGGATTCGTCGGACAACCAATGGATTACCCGATCGCCGCAGCCTTTGCCAGGCGCCGCGCCGTGGGAACGCCAGGATCGACTGCCGCCGGACGAGTTCCCGGACGTTTCGGTTCCTGACGAGCCCACCGGAAGTCACGCCGACGGGGTAACTGTCGCCGATCTGATCGCCAAGGTCGCCGGGACCGGATTCACGCCGACTCGCCACCGGCTCGATGATGACGACGACGAGCCCGACTACGAAGCCGACGAGCCCGAAGCAGAATTCGAGCCGGAACCCGAACCGGCATACGTCGACGAACCACTTCCGGCGCCGGCGTACAGCCGCCCCGAGGTACCCGATCCGACCGACGTCATCGAGGCGGTCCGGATCGATCCCGAAGCCGAGGACTTCCCCGATGCGGAGATGTTCCCGGAGGAGTTCGGGGACACCTTCGACGAGCCGTTCGCGGAGTCCTTCCCTGAGCCCTTCGAGGAGCCCTTCCAGGAGCCCTTCGACGAGCCGGCGACCGACCCCCGGCAGCAGCGCGACATCGACACCGACAACGCCAACACCGACGTGCTCCCGGCCCTGCCGGTCTACGAATACGACGTTCCTCAATCTCGGACATCCTGGCGCGCCGGCCGAGTGTCGCCGGACGAGCACGACACCGGCGAGCACGGCGAATGGACCGAGGGTGAGCCCGCGCCGGAGCGCAACCCTCGGGTGATGCTGGCCGGCCGCGCTGTCGCGGCGATGATGGCCGTCTTGGCCCTGGTGCTGACGGGCGGGGCCTGGCAGTGGCAGACGTCGAAGAACAACAGCCTGAACAAGGTGGCCGCGCTGGACCCCAATTCGCGCGACATCCTCGACCCCAACGCCCAGTTCGGTGACGAGAACTTCCTGATCGTCGGGACCGACAGCCGGTTCGGTGAGAACGGCGGTATGGGTGCCGGCGACACCGAAGATGCCGGCGGCGCCCGCTCGGACACCATCATGCTGGTGAACATCCCGGCCAACCGGGAACGCGTCGTCGCCGTGTCGTTCCCGCGCGATCTGTCGATCACCCCGATGGAGTGCGAGCCGTGGAACCCGGAGACGGCGTCCTACGGCCCGCTCTACGACGAGGAAACCGAGACCTACGGGCCGGACACGGTGTACACCGAGACCAAGCTGAACTCGGCCTTCGCCTTCGGCGGCCCGAAGTGTCTGGTGAAGGTGATCCAGAAGCTGTCCGGCCTGTCCATCAACCGGTTCATGGCCGTCGATTTCGCCGGGTTCTCGAAGATGGTCGACGCGCTCGGCGGGATAGAGGTGTGCAGCACCACCCCGCTGGAGGACTACGAGCTCGGCACGGTCCTGCCCGTTGCCGGACGCCAGACCATCGACGGCCACACCGCCCTGAACTACGTGCGGGCCCGTCAGGTCACCACCGAGTTCAACGGCGACTACGGCCGCATCAAACGTCAGCAGCTCTTCCTGTCGTCACTGCTGCGCACATTGATCTCGCGGGACACGTTCTTCTCGCTGAACAAGCTGAACAACGTGGTCAACATGTTCATCAGCGACAGCTTCGTCGACAACATCCGGACCAAGGACCTCGTCGACCTCGGACAGTCGGTCCAGGGCGTCAACGCCGGCCGGATCACCTTCGTGACGGTGCCGACGGTCGGTTACGCCGACGACTACGGCAACGAGGTTCCCCGCACCGAGGACATGCGCGCCCTGTTCGACGCGATCATCAGCGACGAACCCCTGCCCGGTGAGAAGAACCCGGACAACACCCCGGTGCCCGGCACCCCGGAATCGGCGACGTCGTCCGTGCAGGCCGCGGCGCCTTCAGAGACGCCGCAGTCGACGGCGGCGGCCCCCGAGCCCGCCCCGACAGACAGTGGCGAAACGGTCAGCGCCGTCACCACCGAACCTCAGCAGGTCACGGTGCAGGTGTCGAACTCGACAGGTCAGAGCGGCCTGGCCTCCACCGCGGCCACCGAGCTGCAGGGGCACGGGTTCAACGTCAACACCCCCGACGACTACCCGAACACCCTGTCGGCAACCACGGTGTTCTTCTCCCCCGGCAACGAGGAGGCCGCCGCGACGGTGGCCAGCTCCTTCGCCAATCCGACCATCGAACGCGTGACGGGTATGGGCGACGTCGTACAGGTGGTGCTGGGATCCGACTTCAACTCGGTCAGCCCACCCACGCCCAGCGGGTCGGAGGTGCAGGTGCACGTGCTGAAGGGGACCAACAGCAGCACCCCGACGCACCTTCCGGAAGACCTGACCGTCACCAACGCCGCGGACACCACCTGCGAATAGGCCGAAGCCCAGGCAGACGCCATTCACCGTTCGTTCATCGTTGCATCGTGACTACACGGCCGGTTACCGCCTAATCTTGCAGCATGCGTACCCAGTACCACGAGCAATTGCGTTCTTTGACGGATCAACTCGGCGAGATGTGCGAGTTGGCGGGTACCGCGATGGAGCGAGCCACCCAGGCGCTACTGCAGGCTGACCTGGCGTTGGCCGAACAGGTCATCAGCGACCACGACCAGATGGCCACCCTGAGCGCCCAGGCCGAGGAGTCGGCATTCGTGCTTCTCGCCCTGCAGGCGCCGGTGGCCGGTGACCTTCGCTCGGTGGTGGGATCGATTCAAATCGTCGCCGATGTGGACCGCATGGGCGCGTTGGCGCTGCATGTGGCCAAGATCGCCCGCCGCCGCCATCCGCAGCACGCGCTGCCGGAGGAGGTCAACGGCTACTTCGCCGAGATGGGCCGGGTCGCCGTCGAGCTCGGTCATGCCGCACGTGAGGTGCTGCTGACCCAGGATCCGGAGAAGGCGGCCCGCATCCAGGAAGAAGACGATGCGATGGACGACCTGCATCGCCACCTGTTCTCGGTGCTGATGGACCGGGAGTGGAAGCACGGCGTGACCGCGGCCGTCGACGTGACGTTGTTGAGCCGCTTCTACGAGCGCTTCGCCGACCACGCCGTCGAGGTGGCCCGGCGGGTCATCTTCCAGGTCACCGGCTCCTATCCGGACGGCGAATCGGTCCCTTCGACGTAGCGGCTTCGGACGGGCCGGAGGGCGCCACCAGACGGACCCCGTCCTTGTGCGCCCTGGCCAGGTCCCCCAGCACCTTGACCAGCACCTGCAGGTCTGCGCTCGTGTAACGCAGCAGGAAGTCGCGGGTCCCGCGGTCCATCTCGTCGTGCAGTTTGCGGTGCACGCCGGCGACGAGTTGGCCGTCGGGGCTGAGCTCGAGCTCGATCTCCTTGCGGTTGCCCGGTACCGGCTTCCGGATCACCAGGTCCGCCTCGACCAGCCGCTGCACGTGTTTGGACACCGTGCCCTTGAGCCGGCCGGAGCGTGCCGCCAACCCGACCACACTGACCGGGCCCTCGGCGATCTCGGCCAGCAGGTGCAGCGACGACGTCGGTAGCGTCCGCACCACGTGCCGCAGCCGTTCGGGGCATCCGTCCGCCATGAAATCGCGCTCGGCGTCACCTTCTCCGTCATTCCCGAGCCGGTCCCCCACCGTGGCCATCAACCCGTTGATCGCGTCGACCAGCTCGAGTTTGGTTTTCACGGAAACCATCTTGCCACTTGCTGCAGGCGTCAGTAGATTGTTTCAATAGAAACCATATCTATGGAAACCAAAGGAGGCTCATGAAGGCCGCACTCGTCACCGAATGGGGCCGACACCCCATCCACACCGATGTGCCCGAACCCGAGCCGCGGGCAGGCGCCGAGGTGGCCGAGGTCGAGGCGTCGGCCCTGACCAATCTCACCCGGGCCCTGGTTTCGGGAAAGCACTACGCCAGCAAGGAGATTGCGCTACCGGCCATCCCCGGTGTCGACGGTGTCGTCCGGCTGGCCGACGGCCGTCGTATCTACACCGGCGCGCTCGGATACTCCGGGATGATGGCTCAGCGCGCGCTGGTCGACCCGGCGGGCGGCGTCGACATCCCCGAGCAGCTGGACTCGGTGACCGCGGCCGCCCTGCCCAACCCGGGCATTTCGGCCTGGACGGCCCTGTCGCACGCCGCCGGGGTCGAGCCCGGCCAACACGTCCTGGTCCTGGGTGCCACCGGCGTGACCGGTTCGATGGCAGTGCAATTGGCCACCACCCTGTTCGGCGCCGGGTCGGTGGTGGCCGCCGGCCGCAACACCGAACGGCTGGCCTGGCTACGCTCGGCCGGCGCCGACGCCACAATCGCCCTGGGCGAGGGGGAACTCGGTACCCAGGTCGCCGAGATGCACGCCCGGCGCCCGTTCGACGCAGTCCTCGACTACTTGTGGGGAGAGCCCGCCGCCGAGGTGCTCACCGCCCTGGCGGCGAGTCATCCGGCCGCGCACCACCACCCGACGCGGTTCGTCCAGATCGGATCGATGGCCGGCCCGACACTGCCGCTCGACGCCGGCGTGCTGCGCAGCACCGGGATCACCCTGAGCGGGGTCGGCATCGGCTCCGTGCCGCCGGAGGTGCTGGCGCGAGCCCGCACCGAGGCACTGCCGACGTTGTTCGCGATGGTCGCCGACGGCAGGCTCGAATTGCGCACTCAGGCACGACCACTGACCGACGTCGCCGAGGTCTGGGATGCCGGGGAGCCGTCGGGAACCCGCGTGGTGCTCACACCCTGATCCCTCGCGAGCAGACGTGAAATCGCACGTTTTCGAATCAGATAGTGCGAGTCTGCGTCTGCTCGCGGGAGAAAATGCGGGAGGAGACTCAGCCGAAGCGGCCGGAGATGTAGTCCTCGGTGGCTTTCTGAGTCGGGTTGGAGAAGATCTTCTCGGTGTCGTCGATCTCGATCAGCTTGCCGGGCTTGCCGGTGGCCTCGAGGTTGAAGAACGCGGTCTGATCGCTCACCCGGGCGGCCTGCTGCATGTTGTGCGTAACGATGACGATCGTGAAATCCTGCTTGAGCGTGGAGATCAGATCCTCGATCGCCAACGTGGAGATGGGGTCCAGCGCCGAGCAGGGCTCGTCCATCAGCAGCACGTCGGGCTGCACCGCGATGGCGCGGGCGATGCACAACCGCTGCTGCTGACCACCCGAGAGGCCGCCGCCGGGCTTGTCCAGGCGGTCCTTGACCTCGTTCCACAGGTTGGCACCGCGCAGCGAGCGCTCGGCCACCTCGTCGAGGGTCTTCTTGTTGCGCACGCCCTGCAGCTTCAGGCCGGCCACCACGTTGTCTCGAATCGACATGGTGGGGAACGGATTCGGGCGCTGGAACACCATGCCGATGGTCTTGCGCACGCCTACCGGGTCCACCCCGGCGCCGTAGATGTCTTCACCGTCGAGCAGCACCGAGCCCTCGACGCGGGCACCGGGGATCACCTCGTGCATGCGGTTCAGCGTGCGCAGCACCGTCGACTTGCCGCAGCCCGACGGGCCGATGAAGGCCATCACGCTGCGCGGCTGCACCGACAGCGAAACCTCGGCGACCGCGTGGAAAGCGCCGTAGTAGATGTTGACGTCTTTGAGATCCAGCCGCTTGGCCATGGATGGCTCCTAAACCTTCTTGGGGGAAAAGAGTTTGGCGACCGCGCGAGCGCCGATGTTGAGCACGGCGATCAGCAGGATCAGCGTGAGCGCCGCACCCCACAGTCGATCGGTGGGCACCGGGTTGGCGCCGGCCCCGGCCGAGATCTGGTCGTACATCATGCCCGGCAGCGATCCCATGAATCCGCTGAACATGTCGAAGTTCATCGCCTGGGCGTAACCCACCAGGATCAGCAGCGGCGCGGTCTCGCCCATCACGCGGGCCAGCGCCAGCATGATGCCGGTGACGATGCCCGACAGTGCCGTCGGGATAACGATCCGCACGATCGTCTTCCACTTCGGCACGCCGAGCGCGTAACTGGCCTCCCGCAGATCCATCGGCACGATCCGCAGCATCTCCTCGGTGGCTCGCACGATCACCGGAATCATCAGCAGCACCAACGACAGTGACACCGCGAACCCGGACCGGCCGAAACCGAATGTGGCCACCCACAACGCGTAGATGAACAGCGCGGCGACGATCGAGGGCACACCGGTGAGGATGTCGACCATGAACGTGGTGATCTTGCCCAACCGGGTGCCACCGCCGTACTCGACCAGGTACACGCCCACCATCACACCGATCGGGATGGAGATCAGCGAGCACACCAGGCCCTGCAGCAGGGTGCCGATGAGCGCGTGATAGACGCCGCCGCCGGCGGTGAACGTGGTCATGCCGGCCTGAGAGTTGGTGAACCACGTGGGCGAGCTCAATGCGGCCATGCCCCGGGTGATCACCGAGTACAGCACCCACACCAACGGAACCAGCGCGACCAGCAGAGAAAGGGTCACCAGCACCGTGGCGAGGTGGTTGGTCAGCTTGCGGCGCAGGCTGACCCCTTGGAACGCAGCGACTTTGACCGGCCGCTCGAGAGTGGAGGTCATGCTCGTCCCTTTCCGGCCACCGCGGCGCGAGCCAGCGAGTTCACCACGAAGGTGAGGATGAACAGCACCAAGCCTGCGGCAATGTAGGCGCCTGCCTTGTACTGGTCGTTGAATTCGCTTGCGGTGGCAGCGATCTTGCTGGCGAAGGTGTAACCACCGTCGAACAGCGACCAACTGAACGCGGTCTGCGTGCCGCGCAGAATGATCAGGAGCGCGATGGTCTCACCGAGCGCGCGGCCCAGGCCCAGCATGGCGCCGCTGATGTAGCCGGACAGACCGAACGGCAGCACCGTGGTGCGCACGACTTCCCAGCGGGTGGCACCGAGGGCCAATGCGGCCTCGATCTGTCCGCGCGGGGTCTGGGTGAACACCTCGCGGGTCACCGCCGTGATGATCGGCAGGATCATCACCGCCAACACGATGCCTGCGGTGAAGATGGTGCCGCCACCGGCCACCGAGGCGTTACCGGTCTTGAACAGGAACAGCCAGTCCAAGTTCGTATTCAGCCATACCGCAACGGGTTTGATCACCGGGGCCAGCACGTACAGGCCCCAGACGCCGTACACGATCGACGGCACCGCGGCCAGCAGGTCCACCAGGTACGCCAGCGGGCCGGCCAGTCGGCGCGAGGCGTACTGGGTCAGGTAGATCGCGATGCCCAGCGCCACCGGCATCGCCAGGACCAAGGCGAACACCGAGACGAACACCGTCACCTGCAGCAGGTCGAGGATGCCGAAGTGCATCGCCGAGGTGTCGGTGGTGATCCAGTTGCCGCCATAGAGGAAGAAGTTCTCCTCGTTGCGGGTCAGCGCCGGAACCGCGCGCCAGAGCAGGAACACCCCGATCGCCGCGATGAGCGCGACGATCAGGATGCCCGAACCTTCGGCCAGCCAGCGGAAAATTCGGTCGCCGAGGCGAACCTTGGCCCCCTTGGACGGATCGGTCGAGATGGGTTCCGGTTCGGGGAACGGGGAGGCGAGCGTCTCCCCAGACCCCGAATCAGTTGGATTCGGCGTTGTCACAGTTGTCCCGTCGGGGCCTCTGGTGGTCATGTAGTCGAATACCCATCCTCGCCCAAATTCGTCCTCTTACGCCAGCCGAGCAACTACGCGATCGCCTCGACCGAGGTCAGCAGGCGCTGCTTGAACTCGTCGGGGAGTGCGATGTATCCGGCCTGCGACAGGCTGGCCTGGCCCTGGTTGGCGGCCACGGTCAGGAAGGACTTGACGGCCGAGGCGGTGTCGGCGTCATAACCCTTGGAGCAAACAATCTCGTAGGTGGCCAGCACCAGCGGGTAGACCCCGGCCTCCTTCGAGGCGTACAGCGCGTTCAGGTCCAGCACCAGGTCGTTGCCCTCGCCCTTGACCTTGGCTGCGCCGACGGCCTTGGTGGTCGACTGGTCGTCGAGCGGCACCGCACCGGCGCCGCTGTCGATCTGGGCGTACGGCAGGCCGGCCGCGGCGGCCGGGCTCTTCTCGACGTAGCCGATCGAGCCGGGGGTGGCCTGCACGGCCTGCACCACACCGGAGGACTTCTGGGCGCCCTCGCCGGCGCCACCGTTGAACTCCTTGCCGTCACCCTTGGTCCACGCCTGCGGCGCGGCGGCGGCCAGGTACTTCTGGAAGTTGTCGGTGGTGCCCGAGGAGTCCGAGCGGTAGATCGGCTTGATGTCGATGTCGGGCAGCGTGGCGCCGGCGTTCAGCGCGGCCACGGCCGGGTCGTTCCACTTGGTGATCTGGCCCTGGAAGATCTTGGCCAGCACTTCCGGGCTCACCACGAGCTTGTCGACGCCCTCGACGTTGTAGGCCAGCGCGACCGGACCGAACACCAGCGGCAGGTTCCAGGCCTCGTTGCCGCCGCAACGCTCGGCGGCCTTGGCCACCTGGTCGTCCTTGAGCGGCGAGTCGGAGCCGGCGAAATCGACCTGCTTGGCGATGAACTGATCCACACCCGCGCCCGAACCGGTCGGGTTGTAGGCCAGGGTCTTGCCGGAGCACACCTGGCCCCACACCTTGTTGAACTCCGCAATGGCGTTCTGCTGAGCCGTCGAGCCCTCTGCGGTCACCGAGCTCTTGCCGGCGCAGTCGGCCGACGAGGCCGCGCCGGCGTCCGAGGCAGGCGAGCTGGTGCCGGCGGCGTTGTTGTCGCTGCCGCAGGCGGTCAGGGTGAGTGCTGCGATCGCCGTAGCGGACAGGGCGACGCCGAAAGGCTTGCCAACACTCTTGCCAATGCTGAGGAGCTTCACTTGTCCCACTTTCAGTTGACGGCTTCGAACTCTCCGGCAACGTATTCGGCCGCAGTGGACGGCTCGCGGACAGCAGGTGAATCAGCAGTGAACAGGTTCAGCGTGTTCACAGCTAAACGGGTTAACCGGCGGCGTACGCCGCGTCGACGCTGAACACCTCGAAGCCCAAGTTTCGGTAGGTCGCCACCGCCGCCGAGTTATCTGCCTCGACGTACAGCAGCACCGTCGGCAGGGACCGGTCGGCGAGATGGTGCAAGCCGACCAGGGTCAGCACCGAGCCGAGACCGCGGCCCTGTGCGGCCGGGTCGACGCCGACGACGTAGACCTCGCCGAGTGCGGGCGCGTGGATTTCGCCGCGGGACGCGGCATGAACTTTCGTCCAGTGGAAGCCGAGGAGCGCCCCGGTGTGCTCGTCGACCGCTTCGAACAGTCCCTCGGGGTCGAACCACGGTTCGTCCCGGCGTTCGGCGATGTCCTGCGCGGTCCAGCCGCCCTGCTCCGGATGCCAGGCGAAGGCGGCGTTGTTGACCCGCAGGAGCTCGGCGTCGTCCTGCGGACCGGCATAGGTTCTGATCCGCACGCCGTCCGCGGTGCGCACGGGTGGCAGGTCGGTCAGCGGGCGGCGCATCTGCAACAGCTCGCGGACCACCTTGAGGTCCAGTGCGGCGGCAAGCGCGCGGGCCGCCTCGAGGTTGCCGTGCGCCCAGATCCTCGCGGCCGCGCCGCCCTCGGCCAACCCGGCCCGGGCCAGTCGGGCTCCGATGCCGCGCCGCCGGGCCCGTGGGTGCACCACCAGCTCGGCCATCGCCGGATCCTCGGCGCCCGCCGGGGCCAGGTTCAGGTAACCGACGAGATCTCCCTCGTCGGTCGCCAGCAGATGGCGGGTGCGGTCGTGGGCCAGTTCGCGCAGCACCTGGTCGCCGACCGGGGCCACGCCGTCGGCTGCGGTGGCCGCCGCGATGAGGTCACGGATGCCGGTCTGCTCGGCGGCTGACAGCCCGGTGCGCCAGTGAAGTTCGGTCACTGGCTGGATAACCGCCCGGCCATGGGCTCGTCGACGTCGTCCAGCGCCGGGTCGAAGTCGTCACCCTCGTCGGGTCCGCCCGGCGCCTCGGCGGCCGCCGAGCGGCCGCGGGACGGGCGCACGGCCTTGTAGCCGACATTCCGGACGGTGCCGATCAGCGATTCGTACTCGGTGCCCAGCTTCGCGCGCAGCCGGCGGACGTGCACGTCGACCGTGCGGGTACCGCCGAAGAAGTCATAGCCCCACACCTCCTGCAGCAGCTGCGCCCGGGTGAAGACCCGGCCCGCGTGCTGGGCGAGGTATTTGAGCAGCTCGAATTCCTTGTAGGTCAGATCGAGGGGGCGGCCGCGCAGGCGTGCGGTGTAGGTGCCCTCGTCGATCACCAGCTCACCGAGCGTGATCTTGCCGACGTTCTCCTGGTTGGCGCTGCCCCCGCGCCGGCCGACGAGCAGCCGCAGCCGGGCATCGATCTCGGCCGGGCCGGTGCTGGGCAGCAGGATCTCGTCCAGGCCCCACTCGTGGTTGACCGCAACCAGTCCACCCTCGTTGATCACCGCGACGACCGGGACCGCGGTGCCGGTGGTGCCCAGCAGTCGGCAGAGGCCGCGAGCGGCCGCCAGATCGGTACGCGCGTCGACGATCGCCACATCGGCACTGCCCGCCTCCAGCAGCGAGGACACCTCGGTCGGGGCCGTCCGCACGGTGTGCGCCAGCAGAGCCAGGGAGGGCAGGACAGACTCGGGATGCGGGTCGACGGTCAGTAGTAGCAGATCCAACAGGTCCTCCGGCGCGCCGGCAATCACTCCCTACGATCGCCCGGACCCCGATGTCCGCACGGTCGGATTCATGACTGACATGTAGCCGTTACCGGCCTTTAGTGATCTAACGATAACGCCTCACCTGCTGATTAGCCGCGCCGAGCGGATCGATTCGGCGACCGTGGGCGACAATGTGGCGGTGCGCAAACTGCTGATCGGACTGACCGCGACCGTCACCGCACTCATCGTCGGGGTCGTCGGCACCGATTTCGGCTCCGCGATCTACGCCGAATACCGGCTCGCCCGCAACCTGCGCACGGCGGCCGGGCTGAACTGGGACCCGTGGGTCGCCATTCTGGGCTTCCCGTTCCTGACGCAGGTTCGCAACCACCGCTACAAGGAGGTCGAGATCCGGGCCGCCGGGGTGGACCATCCGGTGGTGGGCAAGGCCTCCCTCGAGGCGACGCTGCACGGCATCGACCTCACCGACGCGTCGTGGCTGATCCGCCCGGACGTCCCCCTGCACGTCGCGAAGGCCGAGAGCCGCATCATCATCGACTCCACCCATATCGGCCGGACCATGGGCATCGACGATCTGCTGGTGGAAGCCCCGACGCGGGAGTCCAACGACGCCACCGGCGGCACCACCGAGTCCGGTATCTCCAGCAGCCAGGGGCTCGTGTTCACCGGCACCCCCAAGGCCTCCGGGCTGGACAAGCGGGTCAGCGTCGCCGTCGACCTGTCGTTCGCCGACCAGGACGAGACCACGCTGGTGCTGACCGCGACCGGCATCATGACCGGGCCCGGAACGGCCGACGAGCCGGTGCCCGAGGACAAGACGGACGCGGTCCTGGCGGAGTTCAGCGACACGATCAGCGGTCAGAAACTGCCGTTCGGCATCGCCCCGACCACCGCGGGCGCCCGCGGATCCGACGTGATCATCGAGGGCATCGCGTCGGGAGTAACCATCGACCTGCGCGGGTTCAGACAGTCATGAGCTCCTCGTGGGTGCTGGCGATCACGGTGCTCGTCGCCGCATTGGGGGCGGCCTACGTGATCGGCCGGCTGCTCACGTTGCGAGGCGGGATGCTCAAGGCCGCCGAGGAAGCCGCCGACATCGACACCAGTGGCCTGGGTTTGTCCGATACCGGGCCGACGGTGCTGCACTTCTCGGCCTCCTGGTGCGGTCCGTGCACCGCGGTGCGCCGAGTGGTCGACCAGGTGTGCGCCGAGCTGCCGCAGGTGGCACATGTGGAGATCGACATGGACGCCAATCCGGAGGCGGCGCGGCGGCTTTCGGTGCTGTCGCTTCCGACGACGATCATCTTCGACGCCGACGGGCGGCCCCGGTTCCGCACGAGCGGAGTTCCCAACGCCGCTGACCTGCGCGCGGCCCTGGAACCACTGTTGGCTTGACCCGGCGGTCATTGGGTAAGCTGTCGCTCGTGTCAGCCCGCCTTGAGCTCGTGCTCACCAAGCGCCGCGCAGTGGATCTGTGCCGCGTCGCGGGTTGCTGCTGTTGTTGTTGCTGTTGAGCGCAGCCGCGCGCTTTCGCGCGCCCGCTCGGGTTTCGTGCCCTGAGCCTGCACACAACCAGACCCTCGACAACAGGAGTTTTCGTTCACATGTCATCGACATCCCCCCGGCCGGTTTCCGGTCCGCACGCCCAGGTGGACGTGCGGGGGCCGCGGTTCGCGGCCTGGGTGACCACCGCGGTCCTGATCGCCACCCTGCTGGTCGCCGGTGCGAGTGAGTCCGCGGCCGCGGTGCTGCTCGGCGCCCAGGCGGCGGTGTTCGCCATCGGCGCCGTCGCAGGACCGCGTCGGCACCCCTACGGCCGGGTGTTCGCCACCTTCGTCGCCCCGCGGCTGGCTCCGGTCACCGAGCGTGAGCCGGTCCCACCGTTGAGGTTCGCGCAACTGGTCGGCTTCGTGTTCGCCGTCATCGGCGCCGTCGGCTTCGCCTTCGGCATCACCGCCCTCGGCCTGACCGCCACCGCACTGGCGTTGGTGGCAGCCTTCCTGAACGCCGCCTTCGGCATCTGCCTGGGCTGCCAGATCTACCCGCTGGTGGCGCGGCTGCGTCGCTCGGCGGTTCCCACCACCCAACCCGCCTGAAACTCAAACCTGAAGCAACCGAAAGGAATTCGTACATGGCACGTTCCGACGTCCTGGTCTCGACCGAGTGGGCCGGGAACAATCTCGATACCGCCGGCGTGGTGTTCGTCGAGGTCGACGAGAACACCAGCGCCTACGACGACGAGGGCCACATCCCCGGCGCCGTCAAGCTGGACTGGCGCGACGATCTGCAGGACGCGGTCAAGCGTGACTTCGTCGACCAGCAGCAGTTCTCGAAGTTGTTGTCCGACAAGGGCATCAGCAACGACGACACGGTGGTCCTCTACGGCGGCAACAACAACTGGTTCGCGGCCTACGCCTACTGGTACTTCAAGCTGTACGGCCACAACGACGTCAAGCTGCTCGACGGTGGCCGCAAGCGCTGGCAGCTCGACGCCCGCCCCCTGGTCAAGGACGCCGTCAGCCGGCCTGCCACCACGTACACGGCCGCGGCACCCGACAACAACATCCGCGCCTTCCGCGACGAGGTCATCGCCGCGATCGGCGCGAAGAACCTGGTCGACGTGCGTTCCCCTGACGAGTTCTCCGGCAAGATCCTGGCCCCGGCGCATCTTCCGCAGGAGCAGAGCCAGCGGCCCGGGCATATCCCCGGCGCCATCAACGTTCCGTGGAGCAAGGCAGCCAACGAAGACGGCACCTTCAAGTCGGACGAAGATCTGGCCGAGCTGTACAAGGCGGCCGGCCTGGACGGCGCGAAGGAGACCATCGCCTACTGCCGGATCGGTGAGCGTTCGTCGCACACCTGGTTCGTGCTGCAGGAACTGCTGGGACACCAGAACGTCAAGAACTACGACGGCAGTTGGACGGAATACGGCTCCCTGGTGGGCGCCCCGATAGAGTTGGGAAGTTGATATGTGCTCAGCACCGAAGCAAGGACTGACGTTGCCCGCCGGCGTCGACCTGGAGAAGGAAACCGTGATCACCGGTCGTGTGGTCGACGGCTCCGGCCAGGCGGTCGGCGGTGCCTTCGTGCGCCTGCTGGACTCCAGCGACGAGTTCACCGCTGAGGTCGTCGCCTCGGCAACCGGTGACTTCCGGTTCTTCGCCGCCCCGGGCACCTGGACGCTGCGCGCCCTGTCCCCCGCGGGCAACGGCGACGCCAGCGTGGCCCCGTCCGGCGCCGGCATCCACGAGGTCGACGTCAAGGTCGCCTAGCGCCTCCGCTTCGAACGTGGGCTTGTGTACGAGGATTCGTCCGTATTTCGCACACAAGCCCACGTTCGGCTGAGAAAAGAACAGGAACTAGACTCACTCCCGTGGTGCTCTTCTTCGAGATAATGCTCGTCGCGGCCGTCGTGGTCATCACGTGGTTCGCGTTGTACGCGCTGTACCGCCTCGTCACCGACGAGTCGTGACCTCCGACCGAGACATTCCAGCCGAAGCCTCCGTCCCAGAGCCGGGCTCCGGTGACCGAGCCGTAGCGGCAGCCGCCGAGCGGGCCAAGGCCACCGCCGCCCGCAACATTCCGGCCTTCGACGATCTGCCGATACCTGCCGATACCGCCAACCTGCGCGACGGCGTCGAACTCAACGATGCGCTCTTGGCGCTGTTGCCGTTGGTCGGCGTCTGGCGTGGTGAAGGCGAAGGCCGCGACACCGAAGGTGACTACCGGTTCGGCCAGCAGATCGTGGTCTCCCACGACGGCGGCGACTATCTGAACTGGGACTCCCGGTCCTGGCGCCTGACGGAATCGGGTGAGTACGCCTCCCCCGGCCTGCGCGAAACCGGTTTCTGGCGTTTCGTCACCGACCCCGACGATCCGGCCGGCCGCGACGAGTCGCAGGCCATCGAGCTGTTGCTGGCCCATTCGGCCGGCTATGTGGAGCTGTTCTACGGCAAGCCCCTGACCCAGGCCTCCTGGGAGCTGGTCACCGATGCACTGGCCCGAAGCAAGTCCGGGCAACTCGTCGGCGGCGCCAAGCGGCTCTACGGGATCGTCGAAGGCGGCGATCTGGGCTACGTCGAGGAACGCGTGGATGCCGACGGCGGTCTGGTACCGCATCTCTCGGCCCGGCTGTCGAGGTTCGTCGGCTGATGCGGCGACCGATCATCGCGGCAGGCCTGCTTGCCGCAGCAGCTGTTCTCGGCGCGTGCTCGTCCGAAGGCCCCCAGCCGGCTCCCACCTCGCCGCCGGCCGAGCACGGCAGTTACGCCCATTGCCTGTCCGAGCACGGCGTTCCGGCCGCACCGGGTCCGATGGTGGGCCCGCCATCGGGAGTCGACGAGCAGACCTGGCAAGACGCCACCGAGGCGTGTTCGACGCTGGCTCCCGGCCCGAGCTGACACCCACCGAGCGCACCAGGTTCGGCCTGCCCCAGACATGGGGCGGCCCCCGAGCCTTGGTACCTGGTTGGACAGACCGAGGGGCTCGGGGGCCGGGTGGCTGCGGGGAATTCGCCAGCGCGCTGCAGGCAATACCCCGGCGCTGCTAGCGGGCAGCCACCTCACATGTCCATAAGTCACTCAATTTGACGGACCACCTCCTTCCCTGTGTGCCCACGAAGGTACCCCCGTCCGCGCACCCCGACAAGCGATTTATTCGCAGCTCAGCGGTCGCTCGTCAGCGCGGTGTCAACCAGGCCGGCGATGTCGGCGGCCAGCGGCGCATCGGGTAGCCGCTGCCCGTCCAGGGTGTGCACGCGGGCCGCCAGGGTGATGCTCGACACCAACCAAACTCCTTGTGCGGTAAGCAGATCCGCGGGCTTGAGGGCACGGAAGTCGCAGTCATAACCCTTGTTGCGGGCTACCTCGAACAGCGCCTGCTGAGTTGTTCCGCGCAGGATCGGGTACCACGGCGGAGGGGTGAGCAGCAGCGGATGACCTTCGGCCCCCGCGGTGGCGATCACCACCGTCGAGCGGGGGCCCTCAAGCAGATAGCCGTCGGAGCTGACGAAGATGACGTCACCGGCGCCCTGGCGTTCGGCATGCCGCAGCGCCGCCATGTTCACCGCGTAGGACAGCGTCTTGGCACCGGCCGCCAGCCACGGCATGTCGCTGGCTCCGAGGGGCAGTCCGCGGTCGAGGGTGATCGCCGCCAGCCCGTCGCGGCGCGCCCCGGCGACACGGTCGGCCAGGGCGCCGATGGTGGCGAACGCCGTGGGAGGACCGCCGCTCTCGCGTCCCCGGCTGTACACCAGCCGGAGCACGCCCTCGCCGTCGTGGTCGGCGGCCCAGCGGCCGGCACCGGTGGCCACCGCCGCGCGCCACGCGTCCAGGTCGGGCGCGGGCAGATCCAGCATCTTGGCGGACTGGGTGAGCCGGGCCAGGTGCGCCTCGAGCAGGCAGGGCCTGCCGTCACGCACCAGCAGCGTCTCGAAAACCCCGTCACCACGCACCGCGGCCAGGTCGTCGGCGTGCAGCAGCGGGGCGTCGGGATCGTGGATCCGCCCGTCAAGGGTGACCAGCACGGCTGGTGGGCTTGCCATGGGTGGCCAGCGTAGCGACAAACGTAGAGTTGGCCTATGACTGCACTACCGTCCGCGGTTCCGGCGCCCGAGACCGGACCCGACGCCGGCGCTGTCTGGCATTACGGTGATCCGCTCGGTGAGCAACGGGCCGCTGCCGACACGGCGATCCTGGTGGACCGGTCGCACCGCGCGGTGCTGACGCTGACCGGCAAGGACCGCCAGACGTGGCTACACAGCATCTCCAGCCAGCACGTCAGTGCACTGCCCGAAGGCGCCGTCGCCGAGAACCTGAGCCTGGACCTGCAGGGCCGGGTGGAAGACCACTGGATCCAGACCGATCTCGGCGGCACCACCTACCTGGACACCGAGCCGTGGCGGGGCGAACCCTTGCTGGCGTACCTCCGCAAGATGGTGTTCTGGGCCGACGTCCAGATCGAGCCCGCGGATCTGGCGGTGCTGTCCCTGCTCGGCCCCGGGCTGGCGGATGAGCAGGTCATCAAGGCCCTGGGTGGTGACACGCTGCCGCAGGAGTCGACGGCGGTGCCGCTGCCCGGCGGCGGATTCGTGCGACGCCTGCCCGCTGCCGGCATCGAAGTGGACCTGGTGGTGCCCCGGGAGTTGGTCGCCGAATACGTCCAGCGCCTGACCGCCGCCGGGGTGCGGCCGGCCGGTGTCTGGGCCTATGAGGCACAC
Organism: Mycolicibacterium sp. HK-90; assembly: GCF_030486405.1. The sequence goes on from NZ_CP129613.1 coordinate 5,460,569, forward strand.
CGGGTGGCGGCCGGACGTCCCCGGCTGGGCGTGGACACCGATGAGCGGACCATCCCGCACGAGGTCGGCTGGATCGGTGGGCCCGGCGTCGGGGCAGTCCACCTCGACAAGGGCTGCTACCGCGGCCAGGAGACTGTCGCTCGGGTGCACAACCTGGGCAAACCACCCCGGATGCTGGTGATCCTCCAGCTCGATGGCGCCTCGGACCGACCGGTGACCGGCGATCCGGTGACCGCAGGCGGGCGCAACGTCGGCCGGATCGGCACGGTCGTCGAGCACGCCGACGACGGTCCGATCGCGCTGGCCCTGGTCAAGCGGAGCTTGCCGGTGGACACCGAGCTGATCGCCGGCGCCGAAGCACAGGCACCCGCGGTGATCGACCCGGATTCGATGCCGGAGGCGGATGCCACCGCCGGCGCCGGGCGCGCGGCCGTGGACCGGTTGCGCGGTGGCGCCCGGTAGGCGCCGTCGCCGGCCGGGTCAGCTGTCCTGCATGAGCGCTCGATAACGGTCCGGGCGGCTGCGTCTGACCCGCTCGGCGACGAGGATGCCCGCGGCGAAGATCGCCACGATGAGCCCGCCGAGCACCACCGCAGTGCTGGTGCTGCCGACCAGCAGCGAGAAGTTGCCGATCACCAGAAGCAGGATCGCGGTGAGTCCGGCCATCCCGGCCCGCGACATCCCCCGGTACGCACAGTTGTGGCAGGAGGGGAAACTGCCGGTGGAGAAGCTCATATCCAGCAGGATCAGGCTCGATCAGATCAACGAGGCGATGGATCGGCTGGCCGACGGTCAGGCCATCCGACAGGTCATACTCTTCGACCGGGCGTGAACCGTTCGATTTGGCGTGTTCCGGACCACCGTGAGGCAGGGCCTGACAGCACTTCGCGGGCGGGCACGGTAAAGTGTTGGCAGGACAATAAAGACACACAGATCGGAGCCGCCTAGCAATTGGGCCGCTCCGTTATTGCGCGAGGGGGTCCCCCCATGGGCCGCGGCCGGGCGAAGGCAAAGCAGACCAAGGTGGCACGTGAGTTGAAGTACAGCTCACCGAACACCGACTTCAGTCAGCTCCAACGTGAGCTGTCGGGATCTCCCGATTCCGGCGACGTCAATGACGACGCCGATGAGTGGTCGGGTGAGGATGACTGGCGGCGCTGAGCCGCCGGCACTCCGTCCCAAGACTTAGACGCAGGTCGCGCTGGTTGCGCAAGACGCTTACCAGCGCGACCTTGTCTACTGTCTAGAACCGCGGATGCTGTCCGACCAGCTGGGCGCGCACACTGTCCTTGCCGCCCTTCTTGACGGTTCCCAGCGTCCAGCAGTCCAGGTGTCGTGCGGTCAGGATGGCCAGCGCGCGGTCGGTGTCCTCCGGGGCCACGACCGCGACCATCCCGACGCCCATGTTGAACGTCTTCTCCATCTCGGCACGCTCGATGCGGCCGCGCTGGGCGATCATCTGGAACACCGGCGCCGGCGTCCACGTGCCGCGATCCAGTTCTGCGGTCAGACCGTGGGGCACCACGCGCTCCAGGTTGCCCGCCAGGCCGCCGCCGGTGACGTGGCAGAACGTGCGCACCTGGGTCTCAGCGGCCAGCGCCAGGCAGTCCTTGGCATAGATGCGGGTCGGTTCCAGGAGCTCCTCACCGAGCGTGCGGCCGAACTCCTCGACGTGGCCGGCCAGGTTCATCCGGTCGATCTCCAGCAGCACCTTGCGGGCCAGGGAGTAGCCGTTGGAGTGCAGTCCACTGGATTTCATGGCGATGATCACGTCGCCGGGCCGGACCCGGTCGGGCCCGAGCACGTTGTCGGCCTCGACGATGCCCACACCGGTCGCCGAGATGTCGTAGTGATCGGGTTCCATCAGGCCGGGGTGTTCGGCCGTCTCGCCGCCGAGCAGCGCACAGCCGGCCTGGACGCAGCCCTCGGCGATTCCGGACACGATCGCGCTGACCCGTTCCGGCACGGTGCGACCGACGGCGATGTAGTCCTGCAGGAACAGCGGCTCGGCGCCACACACCACGAGGTCGTCGACCACCATCGCGACCAGGTCCAGGCCGACGGTGTCGTGCTTGTCCATGGCCTGGGCCACGGCGAGCTTGGTGCCCACCCCGTCCGTCGAGGCGGCCAGCACCGGCTCGCGGTACCCACCGCGTAAGGCGAACAGCCCGGCAAAGCCGCCCAGGCCACCCCGCACCTCAGGTCGGGTGGCCTTGGCGGCGAGGGGTTTGAAGAGTTCTACAGCGCGGTCACCGGCCTCGATGTCCACTCCGGCCGATGCGTAGGAAATGCTGCTGTGTTCGGCGATGCCGTGCTGTTCGGCGCCCTTAGTCATCGCAAGCAAGGCTACCGCCCCGCTGTTGCGGGGGTACAGCGCAGGAGGCGTTAAGGACGTCTCAAGGCCGACGCGTTGTCGTTGTCGGCCTGAAGCGGGACACCGGTGCGGGCCGCGGTCGCCAGCATGTGCTCGACGACGTTCTTGCCCAGCGCGGTCTCCCCCGGCAGCTCGATCGGGTAGTTGCCGTCGAAGCAGGCCGAGCACAGCCGGGTAGCGGGCTGCTCGGTGGCCGCGATCATGCCCTGCTGAGAGATGTAGCCCAGGCTGTCGGCGCCGATGGCGTGCCGCACGGCCTCGAGCATTTCGCCCTCGTGCTCGGCGGATGCCGCGTTGGCGATCAGTTCGGCCGGGGTGGCGAAGTCGATGCCGTAGAAGCAGGGCCAGCGAACCGGCGGCGAGGCGATCCGGACGTGCACCTCGAGCGCGCCTGCCTCCCGCAGCATGCGGACCAGCGCCCGCTGGGTGTTGCCGCGCACGATCGAGTCGTCGACGACGATGAGCCGCTTGCCGCGGATCACCTCCCGCAGCGGGTTGAGCTTGAGGCGGATGCCCAGCTGTCGAATGGTCTGCGAGGGCTGGATGAAGGTGCGGCCCACGTAGGCGTTCTTCATCAGGCCCTGTCCGAACGGGATGCCCGATTCCTGGGCGTAGCCGACGGCGGCCGGCGTGCCCGATTCCGGGACACCGATCACCAGGTCGGCGTCGATCGGGTGCTCGCGGGCCAGTCGGCGGCCGATGTCGACGCGCGTGGCATGCACCGAGCGGCCCACCAGCGTGCTGTCGGGCCGGGCCAGGTAGACGTACTCGAAGACGCAGCCCTTGGGTTCGGGGTTGGCGAAGCGGGTGGAGCGCACCCCGTCGGCGTCGATGGCGAGCAGTTCACCGGGTTCGATGTCGCGGACGAAGGAGGCGCCGACGATGTCGAGCGCGGCGGTTTCGGAGGCCACCACCCACCCGCGGTCGAGCCGGCCCAGCGCCAGCGGGCGCACACCGTGCGGGTCACGCGCGGCGTACAGGGTGTTCTCGTCCATGAAGGTGAGGCAGAACGCGCCGCGCACCGTCGGCAGCAGTTCCAGTGCGGCCTGTTCCAGGGTGGCGTCGGCGGCGCCGTGCGCCAGGAGCGCCCCGAGGATGTCGGAGTCCGTTGTCGCCGGAGCGGCTGCGGTCCCTCGGATCGTCATGTCGATCAGTCCGGCTTCACGGGCTCGGGCCGCGAGCTCCGCGGTGTTGACCAGGTTGCCGTTGTGGCCGAGCGCGACACCGGTGCCCGCGGCGGTGTTGCGGAAGACCGGCTGGGCGTTTTCCCAGGTGGTGGAGCCGGTGGTGGAGTAGCGGCAGTGTCCGACGGCGACGTGGCCCGGCATCGCGGCCAGGGTCTGCTCGTCGAATACCTGGCTGACCAACCCGAGGTCCTTGAACACCAGGATCTGTGAACCGTCGGAAACGGCGATGCCCGCGGCTTCCTGCCCACGGTGCTGCAACGCATAGAGGCCGTAGTAGGTGAGTTTGGCGACGTCTTCACCCGGGGCCCAGACCCCGAATACGCCGCACTCCTCGCGCGGCTCGTTCTCGTCGATCTGGTGACCAGTCACGATAAGGCTGCTCCCGGGGCGGCGGTTGGTGACATAACCGAGTCTACGGTCCAGCCGGGCCGAGAAAAGAATCGAATGGCCGGTCTGGCACCGGGTTTTGCAACAGCGGGCGGGACCGTCGGCATTCCCGCACCACCGCACCACGGTGTGGCCAGCCCCACCCGGATCCGTCGGGAAAACCCCATCGACCCACTACATGCCAACGGCAAGGATGGATTTCGTGACGCGCCAACTCTCGGAGACACCGACTACCGATCCCCTCGATTCCGGCGCAGGGCCCCGGCCGCAACCGTGGCCGGAGGTGACGAAGATCGCATTCCGGTTCTGCTTCTTGTACTTCGGACTGTTCTGCCTGTTGTTCGCGCAAATCACGTTCGCGTTCCTCGGGATCGTGGGCGAGTGGCTGCCGGAGCGGGCGGTGATGTGGCAGATGACGGTCCTGGGCCCGGCGGTGAGCTGGGTCGGCAGGCACATCTTCGGTGTCGAGGCGGTGCTGCACCAGGACTCGGGCAGCGGGGATCAGGCCGCGATCTGGGTAATGGTGTTCTGTTTGCTCGTGTTCGCGGTCATCGGCGCCGCGGTGTGGTCGTGGATCGACCGGCAGCGGCCGGACTACGCGCGGTTGTCGGCCTGGTTCCTGACGTTCGTGCGGCTGTGTGTGGCCGGTCAGATGCTGTTCTACGGATTCGCCAAGCTCGTCCCGACGCAGATGCCGGCCCCGCCGCTGGCGGCATTGCTGCGCCCGTACGGCGAGTTCAGCCCGGCGTCGGTGCTGTGGCTGCAGGTGGGCACCTCTTATCCGTACGAGATGACGCTCGGCGCGGTCGAGGTTCTGGCCGGACTGTTGCTGTTCCTGCCGCGCACCGCGACGCTGGGCGCTCTGCTCGCCGTGGCCAGCATGGCGCAGGTGTTCCTGCTGAACATGACCTTCGACGTGCCGGTGAAGATCCTCTCCGGGCATCTGCTGTTGATGGGCCTGGTCCTGCTCGCCCCGCAATACCGCCGGCTCGCCGACTTCCTGGTGCTTCAGCGCACCACCGAGCCCGCTGTCCAACCCGAACTGTTCGCCGATGCGCGGGCCAACACCATCGCGGCCCGCCTGCAGGTGGTGCTCGGCATCTGGATGGTGGCCGGCTGTGTCCTGACCAGTTGGCAGAGCTGGAGCGAGTACGGCGGAGGCCGCGTCAAACCCGAGTTGTACGGCATCTGGACGGTCAGCCGCTTCGACGTCGACGGCAGGACGGCACCACCGCTGACCACCGATCAGTATCGGTGGCAACGGGTCGTTTTCGACATGCCCGAGGTCCTGACCTACCAGCGGATGAGCGGCGAACTGGTGGACGCACTGGTCAAGGCCGACGGGAACCAGCTCACGGTGTCGGGGCCGGACGGCTCGGCGCTGGCCACGCTCACCGCGTCCCGGCCCACCCCGGAGCAGCTGCAACTGACCGGCGAGTTGTCCGGCCGCGATGTGACGATCTGGCTGGATCGGCTGGACCTTGACCAATTCACGCTGAGAAACCGGGGCTTCAACTGGGTGCAGGAGTATCCCTACTTCCGGTGAGTCGCCGTGACCCCGATAGCCTCGTCGAGCACGTCATCTGCCCTGATTAGGAGGATTTGTGGGAGTTTGGGGTCCAGGGAACTTCGACAGTGACACCGTGGCCGACGGGTTGGGGGAACTGACGAACCGGATCATCGGCGAGATCTCGGAGCAGTTCGACGACGCGTCCGACGATTCCGCCGTGCAGCCCGACGAGTGGGGCGGCGAGATGGTGCCCGCCTGGCTCGAGCTCCTGATCGACATCGTCGAACCGGCACGGGTCGGTGCCACGTTTCCTTCGGTGGCCACGCTGGGTGATTGGCGTGACCGCTACCTGCGCGTGTGGGACGAGTACATCGACGAGCTCGAACCGGCTGACACCTACAAAACCGAACGGCGCGCGGTGCTCGTCAGCACCTTCGAGAGGGCCATCGCCCTCGCCACGTCGCGCGAACAGGGTTGAGGCAGGTCCGGCAAACCGGGTCAGCCCGCCAACGGCACCACCGGAAGCCACCGGGCGACCTCGCCGGCCCGTGATCCCGACATCTGCACGGCGTTTCCGGCCTCGTCGAGACCGATGAGGCCGGTGGCCAGCAGCAGCCAGGTGCGAGGGTCGGTTTCGACGACGTTGGGTGGGTTGCCGCGGGTGTGGCGGGGCCCTTCGATGCACTGCACCGCGACGAAGGGCGGCACCCGCACCTCGACGCTGGCGCCCGGCGCCATCGCTGCCAGGGTGCGGGCCGTCAGCCGGACCGCCTCGGCCAGTTCGGCGCGGGCGGGTTCCGGGTGGGTCGGTTCCCGCAACCAGTCGGTCACCACGGCGACTGCCGCTCTGGTCTTTACCGGATCGACATTGCCTCGCGCGGCCATGCCCTAGAGTCTCGCAAAGTGATTGCCGATCACCGAAACCTGCCGTACCGCACGGCCGGTGCTGTGTTCCTGGCAATCCTCGCGCTCGTATTCGGGTTGATCGTGGCGCAGTTTCGGGGCACTTTCGAGCCCAAGGCACCGCTGACACTGCTGGCCGCCCGCGCCGGCCTGGTTCTCGACCCGGGATCGAAGGTGACCTACAACGGGGTTCCCATCGGCCGGGTGGCGGCGGTGACCACCGACCGAGGGGATCCGGTCCGTGCCCTGGTACAGCTGAACATCGACCCGAGGTATCTGGACCTGCTGCCGGCCAACGTTGAGGCCTCGATCCAGGCGACGACGGTGTTCGGCAACAAGTACGTCGCGTTCACCTCGCCCGAACATCCGAGCGCGGAACGGGTTTCGAGCTCCACACCGATCGACGTCACGGCGGTCACCACCGAGTTCAACTCGTTGTTCGAGACGATCACCGCCATCACCGAGCAGGTCGACCCGATCAAGCTGAACCAGACCCTGGAGGCCACCGCACAGGCGCTGACCGGCCTGGGCAGCGCTTTCGGGCAGTCGCTGACCGACGGCAACACCATCCTCGCCGACCTGAACGGGCGGATGCCCGCGCTGCGCCGCGACACGGCCGGGCTGGCCGATCTCGCCGATCGCTATGCGGCGGCCGGACCGGATCTGTTCGACGGTCTGGGCGACGCCGCGCGCAGTGCCGCCACGTTCAACTCCCGGCGCGGCGACCTCGACGCGGCCCTGATCGCGGCGATCGGCTTCGCCGGAACCGGTTCCGACATCCTCGAGCGGGGTGGGCCCTATCTGCGGCGTGGCGCGGAGGACCTGATCCCGACGTCGAAGCTGTTCGACGAGTATCAGGGGCAGCTCTTCTGCACCATCCGGAACTACCACGACGTCGCACCCGCCTTCTATGCGACGTTCGGCGGCGACAACGGCTACTCCTTCGCCAGCACCGGAACGCTGTCGAGCTTCGGGGTCGGCAACACGTACGTCTACCCGGACAATCTGCCGCGGGTCAACGCCAAGGGCGGGCCCGAGGGGCGTCCCGGCTGCTGGCAGAAGATCACCCCGGAACTGTGGCCCGCGCCGTATCTGGTGATGGACACCGGCCTTTCGATCGCGCCGTACAACCATGTCGAGCTCGGATCACCGATATTCGTCGACTACGTCTGGGGTCGTCAGATCGGTGAGCCCACGATCAACCCGTGACGGCTTTACGATCTTGATCCAAGGGGAGCTTCGCGCGAAAAGGGGATTTGTGAACGGTAGTGCCGATGCCTAAGCGCGCAATAACGGCAGGCAACCAGCCGGCCCCGGTGTGGCCCCCGGCGCTTCCCGCGTGGCGCGCCGTCGGTCTGTCGCTCGCCCCGATCGGTGGCGCGGCGTTCAACGGGGTGGCCGCCTTGGGCGCGGCTGTCGTCGTCGTCATTCTGATCTTCACCTTCGGCCGGCTGCACCGGCACGCACCGGAGGCGGTGTCGACGGGTGATCTGGTCGCCTCCACCATGGGGCCTGCGGCCGGGCGGTTCACCAGCCTCCTGCAACTGGCGGCCTATGTACTGCTGGGGGTGGGCGCCGCGCTCATGCTGGCCCTGCAACCGTTGACCGGGGTTCCGGATCTGGAAACCGCGCTGGCCGGCTGGTGGTGGCCCGGCTGGTCGGTGGCCGTGGTGGTCATCGCCGGCGCCGTCGTGGCGTACCTGCCCACCCGGGCGATAGGTGCGACGGCAGCGGCGCTGGCCGGCGTGGGCCTGCTGATCTTCCTCTACATCGCGCTGGCCATCGTGGCCCGGGTGACCACGGGCACTCCGCCGATGGAGTTCGGGCCCGCCCGCGTCGACTCGTTCCTGCTCGCCACCGCCGCCGCCATCCCGCTCGCCCTGGGCCTGGTGGGGTTCGAGGCTGCGACCGTGGTCAGCGGCCGGCTGGAGTCGGTGGCACGTCCGATGAGCGCCGCGTTGGGCGTGACGGTGGTCGCCACCGTGGCGCTGCTGCTGGCCGCCAACATCGGCGCGACGGGCGGATTGCACACCACGGGCGCGAATCTCTCGCTCATCATCTCCGAGTTCTTCGCCGACGCCGGGTTCTATTGGTTCGCCACCGCGGCGTTGTGCCTGGGCTCGGCGGCGCTGCTGACCCTGACGTGGGCGGCCGCCCGCGTCGCGGCTCGGCTGTTCGGCCCCGGCCCGCAGGTCGCGATGCTGGTTCCCGCGGCGATGTGCGTGCTGGCCGTGGTGTTCTGCCGGTTTCAGGACTACATCGGCCGGCTGCAGATGATGGTCCCGGCGCTGCTGCTGCTCGTGGTGTACATACTTGTCGCCGAGGCCAATTCGCGTATCGCGGGCCCGGCGGCGGCACAGCAGGCACCGCGGCTGATCCTGGCCGTGGTGGCCGTCTGCGTGGTGTTGATCCCATTGCGGGTCACTGAATACGCCCTGCCGGCAGTGTGGCCCGTGGCGGTCACGGCCCTGCTCCTCGCGCTGGCGGCGCTGCTGGCCAGGATTGGTAGGCCAGTGCAGCCAGTGCCCCCGCCTCGTTGATCGCCAGGTGCGCCAGTATCGGCGCGACCAAGCTGGCCGAGTGCTGTGCCAACCGGCCGAACACCCACCCGGCGAGTCCGGTGGCCAACACCGTCGGGACCACCGGTTCGCGGGCGATCCGGGCATCGACAATGTGGGACAGACCGAAGGCGCCGGCCTGTAACAGCTGACCGCCGGTCGGGCCGAACGCTTCGGTGCCGACCTTTCTCAGGGCGGCCCGGAAGGCGGCTTCCTCCGGCCACACCGTGCCGAGCGGGATCCGCACGGCCATCCACCGGCCGGGCATGTCCGGCAAAACCTTTCGGCGCATCTCGGTGCGGACGATCGGTACCGCCGACGTCGCCGCCACACCCATCGACACTGCCGTCGCCGCCGCCGCGCCCACCCGCAGGCCCGCCCACAACGCCGGTGGCCGCAATCCCGGCCTGGCACCGGTACCGAGCAGCAGGGCACTGCCGACTGTCGCCCGCACCAGAGGCTGCCAGCGGGCGGGCAGCCGCGGGTCGACCAGACCGTTCCACGCCACGATGCCCGCCGCCAGGGACAGCGCGCGAATCCTGCTGGCCATCATCAGTTTTCGGGCCCGTCGTTGGCGACGGTCTTGTCCAGTGCCACCCGGATTCGTTCGGTGTCCTCGGCGGTCCACCCGTCTGGCGGGGCCACCGCCGCCCAGCCGTCGAGCACGGACTGCCCGTAGTTGTGTCCGTGCCCGGCCGGGACGCTCGACGCGTTGGTGATGTCGGCGGCCACCTGCCAGAACGTGATGATCGGATACCAGCGCATCGAGGCGGTGCGGTCCGTTCCCGGCGGTTCGACCAGCCAATCCGGCTCGGAGAACAGCAGATCCGTCGACCACCAGATGATCGGGTCCGACGGGTGCTGCAGGAACAGGACCCGGGTGCCCTCCCACGGTGCGGCGGTGTCTTGCGCGATCTCGGCGGCGTTCGCGGCCTCGGAGAAGCGCACGGTGCGGCCGTTGTCATAGCGGGGCCGCGCTTGCGGGGTGCCCGGATCACGGCGCGCGGTCAGGCCACTCCACAGCGGGCTGGCATTGGGCGGGCCCACCCACAACACCGAGGAGAAGCCCATCCGCGAGATGTCGGGGAGCCAGCTGAATGCGCCCTGCCCGCCCATCGATCCCAGGCTCTCCCCGTAGAGCACCAGCTTGGGGCGGCGGTCGGGTGGCAGCTGCGCCCACCGCGCCTGGATCGCGTCGATCATCAGCCGGCCGATGTCCATGGACTTCTTCCGGTCGCCCATGAACGAAATCCAGCTCGGCAGATAGGAATACTGCATACCGACCATCGCGGTGTCGCCGTTGTACATCAGCTCGATGGCGCGGGCGGCCACCGGATTCACCCAGCCGGTGCCCGTGGTGGGGACGATGACCAGCAGCTCGCGCTCGAATGCGTGAGTGCGTTCGAGCTCGCTCAGCAGAACCGCGACCCGCTGATCGTCGGAGTCGGCGGTGTGCAGCCCGGCGTACACCCGGATGGGTTCTTCGGCGGGCGCACCGTTGAGGTCTTCCAGTTCGGCGCGTCGTGGGCCGGTCGAAACGAAGTTCCGACCCTGATAGCCGAGCGAATCCCATGCCGCGAATGATTCTGGGCTGCCCGATCTTTCGGATTCGGTCGGCTGGCTGACGCCCTCGCGGGTGGTGGAGTTCTGCGGCTGGAACACTCGGCTGGCCCCGGCCAGGAAGCCGCGATAGAGCACGCCGTTGACGAGCATGACGACCAGCACCACCACGATGGCCGTCCCGATGAACTGCGCCACCTCCCGGTGCAGGTGCCAGCGCCGGATGAACCATCTGGCCAGCAGTCGCACCGCGTCGCGCAGCGTCCGCGCGGTGGCGATCAGCGCCGCACCCACCGCGACCGCGATGATCAGGGTGCGCAGATAGCCGAGCGTGGCCGGGCCCTCCATGCCCATCAGCGCCGAGACCTGCCGTTGCCAGGCCGCCGCGGGGATCAACATCAGCACGCAGGCCGTGGCGGCGCCGGTGACGACGAGCGCCTTCAGCCAATACAGCGTCCGCTTCGACGGCGGCCACCAGGTTCGGTTGCGTAACCCGAAGCGGTACAGAGCTTTTCCCAGCAGGAGACCGATGCCGTAGCCGATGGCGGCGTTGATGCCGCCGATCAGCCCGGCGAACAGCCAGTCGCGAGGCAGCAGCGACGGGGTCAGCGACAGACAGAAGAACAGGGCTCCGACGGCGATGCCGGCGAAGTCCAGTCGCACCAGGCTCCAGGCCCAGCGCAGCAGGGGGTGACGTTCGTTGGAGGTTTTCGCCGTCACCCGAACAGCCCGGGCAGCACGCCCTCCGACGTGCTCCGTAGCTCCGCGAGGGTGATGCTGAACTGTCCCTGGACCTCGATGACGGGCTCTCCCCCTTCGGGCCCCTCGTCCACCACGCCGACTCTGGTGACCGGCAGGTCCCTGGCCTCACACATCGACCGGAAGCGGCTCTCCTCGGTACGGGGCACCGCGACCAGGACCCGGCCCGCGGACTCGGAGAACAGGAAGACAAATGGATCGACGTTCTCCGGAAGGATGACGCGGCAACCGGTTTCACCGGCCAGCGCGGCCTCCACCACAGCCTGGATCAGCCCGCCCTCGGACAGGTCGTGGGCAGCCGAGATCAGCCCGTCGCGCGATGCCGAGGTCAGCACCTCCGACAACAGCTTCTCGCGGGCCAGGTCGACCTTCGGCGGCACGCCGCCCAGGTGGTCCGCGGTGACCTGGGCCCAGACCGACCCGTCGAACTCGTCGTGGGTGTCACCGAGCAGCAGCAGCGTCTCACCCGGCTCGGCGCCGAAACCGGTGGGGATCCGTCGTTTCACATCGTCGATCACGCCGAGCACCCCGACCACCGGGGTCGGCAGGATCGCGGTGGAGCCGGTCTGGTTGTAGAAGCTGACGTTGCCGCCGGTGACCGGAATGCCAAGGGCGGCACAGCCGTCGGCCAGACCACGGACGGCCTGGCTGAATTGCCACATCACGCCCGGGTCCTCGGGGGAGCCGAAGTTGAGGCAGTTGGTGACGGCGACCGGGGTGGCCCCGGTGACCGCGACGTTGCGGTAGGCCTCGGCCAGCGCCAGTTGCGCCCCGGTGTACGGGTCGAGCTGCGTGTAGCGGCCCGACGCGTCGGTGGAGACTGCGATGCCGCGGCCGGTGGTCTCGTCGATGCGCAGCACGCCGCCGTCGGCATGCTCGGCCAGCACGGTGTTGCCGCGCACGTAGCGGTCGTACTGCTCGGTGATGAACGCCCGGCTGCACAGGTGCGGGCTGCCGATCATGGCCAGCAGGGTGGCCTTGAGCTCGTCGCCGGTCTTGGGCCGGGGCAGCTTGGCCGAGGTGTCGGCGACCAGGGCGTCCTGGCTCTCGGGACGGGCCACCGGCCGCTGGTAGACCGGGCCCTCGTGGGCGACGGTGCGCGGCGGCACGTCGACCACTGTTTCGCCGTGCCAGGTGATCTGCAGCCGGTCCCCGTCGGTGACCTCACCGATCACGGTGGCCAGCACGTCCCACTTGCGGCAGACGGCCATGAACGCCTCGACGTTCTCCGGGGTGACCACGGCGCACATGCGCTCCTGGGACTCGCTGGAGAGCACCTCGGCCGGGGTCATGTCCTTGGCGCGCAGCGGCACCCGGTCCAGTTCGATGTGCATACCGCCGTCGCCGGCGGAGGCGAGTTCGGATGTGGCACAGGACAATCCGGCGCCACCGAGGTCCTGAATGCCGACCACCAGGCCGGCCGCGTACAGCTCGAGGCAGCACTCGATCAGCACCTTCTCGGTGAACGGGTCGCCCACCTGGACACTCGGCAGCTTCTTGCGGCCCGCCCCGCTCTCGTCACCGGAGAAGGTGTCCGAGGCCAGCACCGACACGCCGCCGATGCCGTCGAGGCCGGTGCGTGCGCCGAACAGGATGATCTTGTTGCCGGTGCCCGACGCGAACGCCAGGTGCAGGTCTTCCTTGCGCAGGGCACCCACGCACAGCGCGTTCACCAACGGGTTGCCCGCGTAGGACGGGTCGAAGATCGTCTCACCGCCGATGTTCGGCAGGCCCAGCGAGTTGCCGTAGCCGCCGACGCCGCGCACCACGCCGTCGAGGACGCGGCGGGTGTCGGGGGCATCGGCCGCACCGAAGCGCAGCTGATCCATCACGGCCACCGGGCGGGCACCCATCGCCATGATGTCGCGGACGATGCCGCCGACGCCGGTCGCCGCACCCTGGTAGGGCTCGACGTAGGACGGGTGGTTGTGAGACTCGACCTTGAAGGTGACGGCCCAACCGTCGCCGATGTCGACGACGCCGGCGTTCTCACCGATGCCGGCCAGCATCCCGGCGCGCATCTCCTCGGTGGTGGTCTCACCGAAGTAGCGCAGGTGCACCTTCGAGGACTTGTAGGAGCAGTGTTCGCTCCACATCACCGAGTACATGGCCAGCTCGGCATCGGTGGGGCGGCGGCCCAGGATCTCGCGAATCCGCTGGTACTCGTCGTCCTTGAGACCGAGTTCGCGGTATGGCTGGGGCTGATCAGGGGTGGCGGCTGCCCGCTCCACAGTGTCCTGGGTCGATGTACGGCCGTGGGTGAGCTCAGACGTCACGTGACCAGTTTAGTTGTTGCTCGCGCATGGTCGCGGGCAGCCGGAGATGCGCGCGGTTCTGCCGCGCCCGGCGGCGGCGCCGCAGGTTTTTCAGACGGTCTCACGGGTAACACCGCCACATGAGTCAAACAGTCGCCGAGTTCGTCCTCGACCGCCTTCGCCAATGGGACGTTCCCCAGGTTTTCGGTTATCCGGGTGACGGCATCAACGGCCTGGTGGCCGCGTTCGGCAAGGACCAATCGGCCGGGCCGCAGTTCATCCAGACCCGCCACGAGGAGATGGCCGCGCTGGCCGCGACGGGATACGCCAAGTTCTCCGGTCACGTCGGGGTGTGCATGGCCACCTCGGGGCCCGGGGCGATCCACCTGCTCAACGGGCTCTACGACGCCAAGCTGGATCACACCCCGGTGGTCGCGATCCTCGGGCAGACCGCGCGCAGCGCCATGGGCGGCAGCTATCAGCAGGAAGTGGACCTGCAGGCGCTGTTCTCCGATGTGGCGAGCGATTTTCTGGTCGAGGTCAACGTGGCGAGCCAACTACCCAATGCTTTGGACCGCGCGTTCCGCACCGCCCGGGCCCGCCGGGCGCCGACTGCCGTGGTGATCCCGTCGGACCTGCAGGAGCAGCCGTACGAGCCGCCGGGCCACGCATTCAAGCAGGTGCCGTCCAGTGGCCCCCACGATGCCGAGCCGGTGGCGCGGCCCGATCCGGTGGCGCTGCAGACCGCGGCCGACATCCTCGACGCCGGCTCGCGGGTCGCGATCCTGATCGGGCAGGGCGCCCGGCGTGCGGCCGACGAAGTCGCGCAGGTGGCCGAGCTGACCGGGGCGGGAGTGGCCAAGGCACTCCTCGGCAAGGATGTGTTGCCCGACGATCTGCCGTACGTCACCGGCGCGATCGGCCTGCTCGGTACCCGGCCGAGCTACGAGCTGATGCGGGAGTGCGACACCCTGCTGATCATCGGGTCGAACTTTCCCTACAGCCAATTCCTGCCGGGGTTCGGGCAGGCCCGCGCCGTCGAGATCGACATCGACGGCGCCAACATCGGCATGCGGTACCCCACCGAGGTCAACATCGTCGCCGACGCGAAAACCGCCCTCGAGGAACTCATTCCGTTGCTGACCCCCAAGACGGACCGGTCCTGGCGCAGCGCCGTGGAGGCCGGCGTCACGCGATGGTGGGAGACGGTCGAGCGGCAGTCGATGTTGTCGGCGGATCCGATCAACCCGATGCGCGTGGTGTGGGAGCTGTCGGCCCGCTTGCCCGACTTCGCGATCGTCACCGGCGACTCCGGTTCCTCGACCAACTGGTATGCGCGCTGCCTGCGTTTTCGAGATACCACCAGCGGATCCCTGTCGGGCACCCTGGCGACCATGGGCTCAGCGGTGCCGTACGCGATCGGCGCCAAGTTCGCCCAGCCGGATCGCCCGGTGATCGCGCTGGCCGGCGACGGAGCCATGCAGATGAACGGCCTGGCCGAGCTGCTGACCATCCGCCGCTACGCCGGACAGTGGGCCGATCCCCGCCTGGTGGTGTGCGTGTTCCACAACAACGACCTGGCCCACGTCACCTGGGAATTGAGGGCCATGGGCGGGGCACCGAAATTCGAGGGTTCGCAGAGCCTTCCCGACGTGTCCTATGCCGAGCTGGCCAGGACCATGGGTCTGCAGGCGATCAGCGTCGACGACCCCGATCAGGTGGGGCCGGCCTGGGACGCCGCCCTGAACGCGGACGGCCCGGTGGTACTCGACGTGCGCACCGATCCCGAGGTTCCGCCCATACCTCCGCACGTGACCTACGAACAGGCCAGATCCACCGTCGAGGCCGTCGCCAAGGGCGATCCGAACGGGTGGCACCTGATCACCGAGATCGCGAAAAACAAAGCGGCAGAAGTGCTTACCCGTTCTGGTTTGCGTACCGAACCCCGCGGGTAGCCGACGCACGACACCCCGGAAACGAAGGAGAGTGAACCATGACCACGAGCACCGAAACCGGCCACATCACCGGCACGAAGGACAAGAACTACAACCTGATCTGGTACACCGAGCAGTGCCTGGAGAACGCATTGCGGATGGAGACCTTCATCGCCGACGCCGAACGCGACGGTGACAAAGAAGTGGCGGAATTGTTCCGCAAGGCCCAGGCCGACAGCCGCAAGGGCGCCGAGATGGCCAAGCACATGCTGGCCAGCCGGATCAGCTAGCCCTCCTCGGACCCGATACAGAACGCATTGCCCTCGGGGTCGGCGAGTACCACCCAGCTGAAGTCGTCACCCATGCTGTGCCGTTCGGTCTCCCTGGCCCCGAGGCTCACCAATCGGGCCACCTCGGCTTCGGCGTCGCCCGCCGCGAGGTCGAGGTGGACGCGGTTCTTGCCCGGGGTCGGAGCCACGACTTTCTGGAATCCCAGCCGCGGCCCGGCGGGCTGCACCAGCATCACGAATTCGCCTGGCGCCAAGGCGGTCACCTCACCACCGAGGGCCTGCTGCCACCATTGGGCGAGCGCATCGGGATCGGTGCAGTCGATTGTGATCATCTCCACGGACAGTGTCATGGGGCCGACCCTAGACCGAGGCGGTGACACCCGTCAGCGCGGCGAAAGAAACGCCTGTAATGCCGCGGAATATGCCGCTACGTCGTCGGCGCCCATGAATTCGCGGGCCGAGTGCATGGCCAACTGGGCGGCGCCCACGTCCACGGTGGGGATGCCGGTACGCGCCGAGGTCATCGGACCGATGGTCGATCCGCACGGCAGATCCGCTCGGTGTTCGTACCGCTGCAGCGGTACCCCGGCCTGATCACACGCGAGCGCGAAGGCGGCCGCGGTACGGCCGTCGGTGGCGTACCGCAGGTTGGGCTGCACCTTGAGCACCGGGCCGGCATTGACCTCGATAAGGTGCCCGGGCTCGTGGCGGTCCGGGTAGTTCGGATGCGTCGCATGCGCCATGTCCCCCGAAGCCACCATCGACCCGGCCGCCCGGCGCAGGAAGTCCTCGCGGCCACCGCCGGCGGCCAGCACGATGCGCTCGAGGACCGTCGGCAGCAGGTCGGACTGGGCGCCGTGATCCGACGTCGAGCCGACCTCTTCGTGGTCGAACAGCGCCAGGACCGGCACATGAGCGCCGGCCGCAGCGGCCAGGAACCCCTCCAGGCCCGCATAGCAGGTGGCCTGGTTGTCCAGCCGGGGCGCGCTGACGAACTCCCCCTCGGCCCCGGTGATCGTCGACGGCGTCAGGTCGTGGGTCATCAGATCGAAACCCAGCACGTCGGCCTCGGCGACCCCGGCCCGCGCGGCGACGAACCCGACGAAGGACAGCGGGCGGTCCCCCAGACCCCACACCGCGTTGACGTGCCGCTGCGGATCGGGGCTGACACCCTTGCGGTCCTCGGAGAGGTGGATCGCGAGCTGCGGCACCCGCAGGATCGGATCGTCGATCCGCACGAGGCGATGCTCGACGGCGTCACCGCGGCGGACCGAGAGCCGGCCGCTGATCCCGAGGTCTCGATCCAGCCAGGAGTTCAGCCAGGCGCCACCGTAGGGCTGCAGGGCGACCACCTGCCAGCCCGCGACCACCCGGTCCGGATGCTGCTTGACCCGGAGATTGGGGCTGTCGGTGTGCCCGCCGACGATCCGGAACGGCGCTTCGGCGGCCGCGGTGTCGGTCTGCCAGGCGACCAGCGAACCCGCCCGGACCGTGAAGAACTTTCCGCCCCGGCCCGATTCACCGCCCGCGGTGGCCGGCCACCGGTCGGTTTCGGCCAGCTCGGTGAACCCTGCGTCACGCAATCGTTGCGCCGCGGTGGCGCAGACATGGAACGGCGACGGTGAGGCGTCGATGAATTCGCACAGGTTCTGGGCGCTTGCTGCCATATCTCTATCTTGAACGGGATTTCATCGCCCGCCGCGTTAGGGTCCAATATGTGCCCGCACCACAGCCCCAACCGGTTCTGGCCCCGTTGACACCCGCTGCCGTGTTCATGGTCGCGACCATCGACGAGGGCGGCGAGGCCACGGTCCACGACGCCCTGGCCGATGTCTCAGGTCTGGTGCGTGCCATCGGCTTCCGAGACCCGACCAAGCACCTGTCGGCGATCGTCTCCATCGGCTCCGATGCCTGGGACCGGTTGTTCTCCGGTCCGCGCCCGGCCGAGCTGCACCCGTTCATCCCGTTGGACGGTCCGCGTCACCGCGCCCCGGCCACCCCGGGCGACCTCTTGTTCCACCTGCGCGCGGAGTCGATGGATGTGTGCTTCGAGCTGGCCACCAAGTTCGCCGATGCGCTGGCCGGCGCCGTGACCATCGTCGACGAGGTGCACGGTTTCAAGTTCTTCGACAACCGCGATCTGCTGGGTTTCGTCGACGGCACCGAGAATCCGAACGGTCCGGTCGCGACGAATGCCAGCCAGATCGGCGACGAGGACCCGGATTTCGCCGGCGGCTGCTACGTGCACGTCCAGAAGTACGTCCACGACATGGGTTCGTGGAACTCGCTGTCCACCGAGGAACAGGAGCGGGTGATCGGGCGCACCAAGCTCGACGACATCGAACTCGACGACACGGTCAAGCCGGCCGATTCCCATGTCGCGCTCAACGTGATCGAGGACGACGAGGGCAACGAGCTGAAGATCATCCGGCACAACATGCCGTTCGGTGAGATCGGCAAGGGCGAGTTCGGTACGTACTACATCGGCTACTCACGCAGCCCGGCCGTGACCGAGCGCATGCTGACCAACATGTTCATCGGCGATCCGCCCGGCAACACCGACCGCATCCTGGACTTCTCGACCGCCATCACCGGCGGCCTGTTCTTCTCCCCCACCATCGATTTTCTGGATGATCCACCGCCGCTACCGTCGTCGGACAACGCGTCGGCACCGGAATCGGCAGAAGACGTTTCACCCACTCAGGGCCGGCGCGACGGCTCGCTCGGCATCGGCAGTCTGAAAGGAATCCCGCAATGAACAACCTGTACCGCGAGCTTGCCCCGATCACCGAGTCCGCCTGGGCCGAGATCGAACTCGAGGCCGGCCGGACCTTCAAGCGGCACATCGCCGGCCGGCGCGTGGTCGATGTCAGTGATCCCGGCGGCCCCGTCACCGCGGCGATCAGCACGGGCCATCTGCTCGACGTCTCCTCACCCGGCGACGGCGTGGTCGCCCATCTGCGTGACGCCAAGCCGCTGGTGCGCCTGCGGGTTCCGTTCACCGTCGCGCGCAAGGACATTGACGACGTCGAACGCGGATCACAGGACTCGGACTGGGATCCCGTCAAGGACGCCGCCAAGAAACTGGCGTTCGTCGAGGACCGGGCCATCTTCGAGGGCTACCCGGCGGCCTCGATCGAGGGCATCCGGAGCTCCAGCTCGAACCCGGCGCTGGCCCTGCCCGACGATGCCCGCGAGATCCCCGACGTGATCGCCCAGGCCCTCTCGGAGCTGCGGCTGGCCGGTGTGGACGGGCCGTACTCGGTGCTGCTCTCCGCCGAGACCTACACCAAGGTCAGCGAGACCACCGCGCACGGCTACCCGATCCGCGAACACCTGAGCCGGCTGGTCGACGGTGAGATCATCTGGGCGCCCGCGATCGACGGCGCGTTCGTACTGTCCACCCGCGGTGGGGATTTCGATCTCCAGCTGGGCACCGACGTGTCGATCGGATACCTGTCCCACGACGCCGAGAGCGTGCAGCTGTACCTGCAGGAGACCCTGACGTTCCTGTGCTACACCGCCGAGGCGTCCGTCGCCCTCACCGCGTAGTCCCCTTGCACCGCGAGCGACCGTGTCTGTACGCCAACACGCCGCAAATTGCGTACCGGAGCGGTCGCTCGCGGGGATGAGTGGGAGCTAGCTAAACCGAGAGGACCGCGTCCAGCGCGGAGTAGAACAACCCGAGCCCGTCATCGGACGGACCGGTCAACGCCTCGGTGGCGTGTTCGGGATGCGGCATCAGGCCGACGACGCGACGGTTTTCCGAGCACACGCCCGCGATGCCGCGCATCGACCCGTTGAGGTTCTCGCGGTAGCGGAAGACCACGCGGTCCTCGCCCTCGAGTTCGTCGAGCACGGCTTCGGAGGCGACATAGCGGCCCTCGCCCGACTTCAGCGGGATCAGCAGGTCCGCGCCGGCGTCATAGCGGGTCGTCCAGGCCGTGGTGTTGGAGGCGACCTCCAGCCACACGTCACGGCAGATGAAGTGCAGACCGGCGTTGCGAGTCAAGGCCCCGGGCAGCAACCCGGCCTCACACAGCACCTGGAAGCCGTTGCAGATGCCGAGCACGGGCATGCCCTTGCCGGCCGCTTCGACAACCGAGCCCATCACGGGGGCGAACTTCGCGATCGCCCCGCAACGCAGGTAGTCGCCGTAGGAGAAACCGCCGGGGACGACGACGGCGTCCACACCCTTCAGGTCGGCGTCGGCATGCCAGAGGCTGACCGCCTCCGCACCGGCCAGACGTACGGCCCGGGCCGCGTCGATGTCGTCGAGCGTGCCGGGGAAGGTGATCACCCCGACCCGGGTGGTCACGAGTCCTCCCGGCTCACCGAGAAGTCTTCGATCACCGTGTTCGCCAGCAACGATTCCGCGATCTCGGCCAAGGTGTCGTCGGCCACGGAGTCATCGACTTCGAGTTCGAAACGCTTACCTTGGCGTACGTCGGAAATACCGCCGTGTCCGAGCCGACCGAGTGCCCCGACAATCGCCTGACCCTGCGGGTCGAGGATCTCTGCCTTGGGCATGACGTGCACAACCACCTTTGCCACGGCGCACACTCTACCGGCACGACCCGATGTAAGCCGTGCACAGTGGGGCCTCCAGCGCATCGAGCACCCGCCGGTCCGACGGCGCCGCCCACGCCACCTGTGGCGGCACGGTCGACCACATGGCCAACTCGACGACCGTGCTGTTGCGCGGATCGGCGACCAGATACTGGTGCAGCACTCTGCCATCGCCGAGGTCGAGCACCGCCGCCAGCCGTCCGGGCCGGTCGGTGGTGATCGTCGGGGGGTTGGGCAGGCAGTCGCGCAGCGCGCCCACCGCACCCTGCACCACCGCCATGGCGGTCTGACCGCCCTGCCAGGTCTCCCCGCGCCAGTGGATGACCTGCACCCGCAATTGCCAGTGGCCCGGAGGCTGCCCGACGTCGGCCCGCGCCGCCACGGCGTAGCTGCGCGGGTCGCCCGGAACCGGGGGCACGGCGCACTCGTCCTCGAACCGGAAACGCGGCGCCACCGCGGTCACGGCCAGACCGGCCAGACCGGGCCAGCGGTACTCACGGGCCAACGGAAGCTGTGCCGGGGCGATCCACGCCGAATCCGGAATACGGTCACACAGCGGCGGGCAGTTGGAGCCGGGCTCCGGCCAAGCCGAAGGCGGCGCTGCGGCCAGCCCGCAGAGCACGAGCGACATTGTCGCGATCACCCGCCAGATCCCCACCGAGCGCCACAATATAGGCATGCAACTCACGCATTTCGGACATTCGTGCCTACTGGCCAGCATTTCGGACACCACCGTGCTGTTCGACCCGGGCAACTTCTCGCACGGTTTCGAAGGCATCACCGGCCTGGCGGCCATCATGATCACCCATCAGCACCCCGACCACGCCGATACCGCGCGGTTGCCGGCCCTGATCGACGCCAATCCGCAGGCGGCGCTGTACGCCGATCCGCAGACCGCCGCTCAGCTGGGCGATCCGTGGCGGGCCGTCCACCCCGGTGACGAGTTCCGCGTCGGCTCGCTCAACGTTCGCGGCACGGGCGGCAAGCACGCCGTCATCCACCCGGAAATCCCTGTGATCGACAACATTTCGTATCTGCTGGGCGACGACGAGCATCCCGCCCGGCTGATGCACCCGGGTGACGCGCTGTTCGTTCCCGGCGAGCCGGTCGACGTGCTGGCCACCCCGGCGGCGGCTCCATGGATGAAGATCTCCGAAGCGGTGGACTTCCTGCGCGCGGTCGCCCCGACCCGGGCGGTGCCGATCCACCAGGGCATCATCGATCCGAGCGCGCGCGGCATCTACTACGGGCGGCTGGCCGAGATGACGAACACCGAATTCCAGGTGCTCACCGAGGAAAACGGCACGGAGTTCTGATTCACGGCTCAGCCGTGGCGTTCTGACTGCGAGCAGACACAAACTCGCACGATTTGGCCCGGTTGAGTGCGACTCTGCGTCTGCTCGCGAGGGGTCGGCGGGTCAGGCGATATCGGCTGCCGCACCGCGTCCGGCAGCCCGGCCGGAGAAGATGCAGCCACCCAGGAAGGTGCCTTCCAGCGAGCGGTAGCCGTGCACGCCGCCTCCGCCGAAGCCGGCCGCCTCACCGGCGGCGTACAAGCCACCGAAGGCGGTACCGTCGGCCTTGAGCACCCGCGAACTCAGGTCGGTTTCCATCCCGCCCAACGACTTTCGGGTCAGGATGTGCAGCTTCACGGCGATCAACGGACCGGCCTTCGGATCGGTGAGCCGATGTGGCGGGACGACGCGGGTGAACCGGTCACCCAGATAGCTGCGCGCCCCGTGGATCGCGGTGATCTGCCCGTCCTTGGTGAACTTGTTGACCACCTCGCGGTCCCGGGCGGTGACTTCGGCCGCCACGGCGGCGTAGTCGAGTTCCACCACATCCGGCACACCGTTCATGGCCGTGACGAGTTCCCTCAGTGAGTGCGCGCTGACGAAGTCGACGCCGCGGTCGACGAAGGCCTGAACCGGGGCCGGGGCACCGGGCTTGACCCGGGCCAGCACATCACGCAGGCTGCGCGACGTGAGGTCGGGGTTCTGCTCCTGACCGGACAACGCGAACTCCTTGGCGATGATGCGCGCGTTGAGGATGAACCACGTGTAGTCCTGCCCGGTGCGGCAGATGTGTTCGAGGGTGCCCAGGGTGTCGAAGCCGGGATACAGCGGGCCGGGAAGCCGTTTCCCGTTGGCGTCCAACCACAATGACGACGGCCCCGGTAGGATGCGGATGCCGTGGTCGGGCCAGATCGGATCGTAGTTGGTGATGCCCTCGGTGTAGTGCCACATCCGGTCGCTGTTGATGACGTGGGCACCGGCGGCCTCGGAGATGCCGATCATGCGTCCGTCGACATGCGCGGGTACCCCGCTGAGCAATTGCTCGGGCACCCGGCCCATGCGCGCCGGCCAGTTCTTGCGCACCAGGTCGTGGTTGCCGCCGATCCCGCCGCTGGCCACGATCACCGCGGATGCGCGGAACTCGAAGTCGCCGACGATGTTTCGTGACGATGCCGCCCCACGGCGGGCATCGGAGGGCTCCAGCACCGAACCCCGGACCCCGACGACGGCACCGTCGGAGACGATGAGCTCATCGACGCGGTGGCGGTGGGCAAACCGAACCCGGGGCTCGCCCAGCAGCCGGCGGGCGAAGACGTCGACGATGGCAGGCCCGGTCCCCCAGGTGATGTGGAAGCGCGGTACCGAATTGCCGTGCCCCAGTGCCCCGTAGCCGCCCCGCTCGGCCCATCCGACCAAAGGGAAGGTCTGCAGACCGCGGGCCCGCAGCCAGCTGCGTTTCTCCCCGGCAGCGAAGTCGACGTACGCGTGCGCCCACTCACGCGGCCAGTGATCCTCGGGCCGGTCGAACCCGGCGGTGCCCAGCCAGTCCTGCAGGGCGAGTTCCTGGCTGTCACGGATGCCGAGCCGACGCTGCTCGGGGCTGTCGACGAAGAATAATCCACCGAACGACCAGAATGCCTGCCCACCCAGGTTGGCCGCGTTCTCCTGGTCGAGGATGAGCACCCGGTGCCCGCTCTCGACCAGTTCACATGCGGCGACCAGTCCGGCCAGACCCGCCCCCACGACAATGACATCGGCGTCTGCCATGAGACGCAAGACTAGACCCTGTCAGGCGGCCTCGGTCAGTACCGAGAATCCTCGCCACTGGTAGACGGTCGGCACGCAGCGGTGCAGCAAAGCCAAGTCGATCGCGTCGAGCATGGCTTGGCGGGGGCCGGGCCTGCGCAGATGCCGGGCGGCCACCGCGACGCGCACGAGGCCCTCGCGCCGTGCGGTGCGTTCGGCCGACAACACCACGGTGCGGCACCACCACGGCTCGGTCAGAAACCCCTCGCCGATACCGACCACCCGAGCCCGGGTGGTGGTCTGCCGGACCAGATCGGTGATCCCGTTCAGCTCGGCCAGCAAGCGAAAGCCGTTGCGCGGCAGGGCCGTCACCGTGCCCTGCGACACGGTCCAGCCCGGGGCGGCGAACAACCTGGTACGCAGCCCCAGATGCTCGAGCACCCGGTCGGCGCCCATCAGCCTCAGATTGGCCTCGTGCGCGGGCAGCGAGGCGAACTCACCGCGACGTTTCTTGGTGGCGGCCTCGTCGTATCCGTGCAGGACGACGGCGTCACCGCCGCTGCGCCGCTGGGCCACCCATTCGACGGTCGCCGCGTCGCGGTCCAACCGGTAGCCGCCCTTGAGCCGCGGCGCCACCATCAGCGAGGCGGGTACGCCACGCGCGTCGAGCTCGGCGCAAAACGACGCGACATCACCCAGCGTGCGGTCGCTGATCTGCGATATCGAGACGATGAGTTGTCCGGTCACGCTGCCAGTGTGGCAACGTCACATGTCGGGACGGTGTCGAACACTCTGACGTCGCGTGTCCATTGGGATAGACCCTGCGGTCAGCCCGGCAGGACCGCCTCGATGGCCGCGACGACCTCGGGCGCGTCGGGCTCGGTACGGGGCCGGAACCGGTTGACCACGGTGCCGCCCGGTGCGAGCAGGAACTTCTCGAAATTCCACTGGATGTCGCCGGCCTCGCCGTCGGCATCGGCGACCTGGGTCAGCTCGGCGTACAACGGATGCCGGTCGGCCCCGTTGACGTCGGTCTTGGACAGCAACGGGAACGTCACCCCGTAGGTGGTGGAGCAGAACGTCTGGATCTCCTCGGCGCTGCCCGGCTCCTGCCCCATGAACTGGTTGCACGGCACGCCGACGACGGTGAGCCCGCGTGCGCCGTAGGACTGCGCCAGCTTCTCCAGCGCGCTGTACTGCGGCGTCAGCCCGCATTTGGACGCCACGTTGACCACCAGTGCGGCACCGGTCGCCAATTCGGCCAATGTGGTCTGCTTGCCGTCGAGGGTGGTCAGCGGAATCTCGTTGAGGCTCATCGCAATGAGGTTAGCGGACGCTACGTCACTACCCGTCGAACAGGATCGCGGCCAGGCGTTCCACCTGGGCGACCGGATCGCCCGCGGTGTCGATCGCATCGTTGAGCCACAGCATCGAAAAGCCGTGCACCAGAGACCAAGCGGCGAGCGCGGCCGCGGCCGGGTCGGCGGCCGCCTTGGGGTCGGACAGGGTGCCGACGCCGCTGTTGAGCTCGGTTCCGGCGGCCGACGCCGCCGCGGTGAGGTCGGGATCGGTGTCGTCGTAGAGCGACTTGTCGAACATCACCTCGTAGTGGCCGGGGTGGTCGAGGGCAAAGCGCACATAGGCCTTGGCAGCGTCGAGGAACTGCGGACGGGCCTCGGCCAGTGCGGCGGTGAGCAACTGGAACCCCTCGGTGGCCAACGCCGTGAACAACCCACGCCGGTCGGTGAAGTGGTGTGCGGGCGCGGCGTGCGACACTCCCGCGGCGCGCGCCAGTTCGCGCAACGAGATGCCGTCGGCGCCGCGCTCGGCCACCAACGTCGCGGCCTCCGCGAGGATCACGGCCTTGAGATCACCGTGGTGATAACCCATGTGGGCATCCTAATCCCAGATCTAGACAGCGCCTAGATACTGGACGATCCCGGACCACCGAAGAGGCTGCCCACCTGACCGCTGCCGAAGTTGTCCGGATCGGCGGCGGCCAGCAACCAGGCGTACTGGAACGCGGCTTCCTTCCACCGCTCATAGCGCCCGGACAGTCCGCCATGGCCGGCCACCATCTCGGTCTTCAGCAGCACAGGGTGGCCGTCGGTCTTGGTATGCCGCAGAGCGGCAACCCATTTCGCGGGCTCGACGTAGTACACCCGGGTGTCGTTGAGGGAGGTCATCGCCAGGATCGCCGGATAGTCCTGCGCCGCCACGTTCTCGTACGGTGTGTAGGACTTCATGTAGCGGTACACCTCGGGGTCCTCCAGCGGATTACCCCACTCGTCCCATTCGGTGACGGTCAACGGCAGCGACGGATCGAGGATCGTGGTCAACGCATCGACGAACGGCACCTGGGCCAGGATGCCGGCGAACAGTTCGGGCGCCATGTTGGCCACCGCACCCATCAACAGGCCGCCGGCGCTGCCCCCGAGGGCCACCAGATTCTGCGGACGGGTCACCCCGGTGTCGACGAGATGGCGTGCGGCGGCGATGAAGTCGGTGAAGGTGTTGGTCTTCTCCAGCAGCTTGCCGTGCTCGTACCAGGGTCGGCCGAGCTCTCCCCCGCCGCGCACATGTGCGATCACGAACACCATGCCGCGGTCCAGCAGGGACAACCGGGCGATGGAGAACCGCGGATCCTCACACGACTCGTAGGCGCCGTAACCGTAGAGCAGCGCCGGAGCCGGGAACTGCAGTCCGGCCCGGTGGATGATCGAGATCGGAATCCGCGCCCCGTCGGAGGCGATCGCCCAATCGCGGCGCTCCACATAGTCTTCCGGCCGGTAGCCGCCCAGCACCGGTTGCTCGCGCAGCAGCGTGCGTTCCCCGGTGGCCAGGTCCAGGTCGTAGATGCGGGCCGGGGTGATGAACGACGTGGCACCGATCCGCAGCTTCGGCGCCGACCAGTTCGGATTGCCGCCCATGCCCGCGGCGGTCAGCTCGGAGTCGAAGGTCAGTTCCTCGCGCGTTCCGTAGCCGTCATCGGTGAGCCGCCACAGCGCCATCTTCGGCAGCGCCTCACTGCGGTAGCTGATCACCAGGAAGCCGTTGAAGGCATCCACGCCGTCCAGCCGCACATCCGCCCGGTGCTCGATCAGCGTCCGGAAGTCACTCGGGTCGCTGACCGGGGCATCCACCAGCATGAAGTTCTCGGCGCCGTCGTTGTGCAGGATCAGGAACCGGTCCTCACCCCCGACCACGGCATGCTCGACGGAGTACTCCACCAGGTCGCGGCGCCCCCACACCGTGGTGAGCTCGGCGGTCGGATCGTTCGCGTCGACATAGTGGACCTCGGCGGTGACCGCGCTGCCCGATGCGATGAACAGGTATTTGTCACTGCGGCTGCGGCCGATCGCGACCCAGAACCGTTCGTCGGGCTCGTGATACACCTTTTCGGCGGGCAGGCCCGCGGCCAGCCGATGCCGCCACACCGTGTCGGGCCGCCACGCCGCGTCCACCGTCGTGTAGTACAGCGTGCGACTGTCGGCCGCCCAGGTGCCGCCGGCGCCGATCCCCGTGATGGTGTCGTCGTAGAGCTCGCCGGTACGTAAGTCCTTGAACTTCAAGGTGTACCGCTCGTCGCCCAGGACATCGACCGAGTAGGCCAGGACATTGCCGTCCAGGCTCACCGTGGCCGCACCGAGCGCGAAGTAGTCGTGCCCGTCGGCCTCGACGTTCTCGTCGAGCAATACCTGCTCGCCAGGGATCTCGGTGTTCTCGTCGAGCGCGGGCGGTGTCCAGTCGTCGGGATCGCTGATCGGACAACGGCAGTGGACCGCATACTGCTTGCCCTCGAAGCTGCGCGCGTAGTACCACCAGCCGGCCCGTCGCATCGGCACCGACAGGTCGGTTTCCTTGGTGCGGGCCTTGATCTCGTCGAAGATCTTCTGCCGCAACGGCTCCAGATGGGCGGTGGCGTTCTCGGTGTAGGCGTTCTCGGCCTCGAGGTGCGCGATCACCTCGGGGTTTTCCTTGTCACGCATCCATTCGTAGGGGTCGATGAACACGTCACCGTGATGTTCACGGCGATGGTTGCCGCGCTTGGCGACGGGCGGCTTCACGTCGCTCATGCACCGATCCAATCGTCGAATCGCAGACCCGAGATCCGCTCGTACGCCTCGATATAACGGTCCCGCGTGGCCGCCACGATCTCGTCGGGCAGCCGGGGAGGCGGGGCGTCGCCGTGGCGGTCCCAACCGGAATCCGGCCCGGTCAGCCAGTTGCGGACGAACTGCTTGTCGAAGCTGTCCTGGACCACACCCTGCTGATACGACTCGGCGCGCCAGTACCGGGACGAGTCCGGCGTGAACACCTCATCGGCGAGCACCACGTTGCCGTCCACATCGACGCCGAACTCGAACTTGGTGTCGGCGATGATGATGCCCTTGGTCAACGCATGGTCGGCCCCCTGCAGATAGGTCTGCAGCGTGCGTTCCTTCAACTGGCCGGCCAGCTCCGGCCCGACCAGGTCGATCACCTGGGTGAACGAGATGTTCTCATCGTGGTCGCCGATCTCGGCCTTGGTGGCGGGGGTGAACAGCGGCTCGTCGAACCTGCTCGCCTCGCCCAGCCCGGCCGGCAGCGGGATCCCGCACACCGAACCGGACGCCTGGTAGTCGAGCAGTCCGGAACCGGTCAGGTAGCCGCGGGCCACGCACTCCACCGGCAGCATCTTGAGCCGGCGCACCACCAGCGCCCGGCCGAGTACCTCCTCGGGGATGCGCTCGTCGTCCGGCGGCCCGGCCACGTGGTTGGGCGCGCTGATCAGGTCGAAGAAGAACACGCTCATCGCGGTCAGGATCCGGCCCTTGTCCGGGATCTCCGAGTCCAGGACATAGTCGTAGGCCGAGATGCGGTCGGTCGCCACGAAGAGCAGATGGTCATCGTCGATGCGGTACAACTCGCGGACCTTGCCGCTGGCCAGGTGCTGGTAGTCGGACAGAGCGGGGCGCATTGGGCCAGCCTATGTGTTGGGATCGGTCCCATGAGATCGCGGTACCTGCCCTATGCCAGCAGACCCGGCCGCTTGTTGGCGCAGCTGTTCAGCGACGTGGCCGTCGTCACGTGGACTGCGGTGTGGATATTGGTCGGGGTCGCCGTGCACTCCGCGGTGTCCACCATCGCCGAGGTCGGCAGGCAGGTCGAGAGCGGCGCCAACGGGGTTGCCGACAACCTGGGCTCCGCCGGCGACAGCACCGACAACGTTCCGCTGGTCGGCGACACGCTGAGCAAACCGCTGTGGGCGGCGAGCGAGGCGGCCCTCGACATCGCCGGCGCCGGCGCGAACCTGGACAGCACGGCGAGCTGGCTGGCCTGGGTGTTGGCCCTGGCCGTCGCCGCCGCGCCCATCCTGTTCGTCGCCATGCCGTGGCTGTATCTGCGGGTCCGGTTCTTCCGGCGCAAGTGGACCGCGATCACTCTGGCCTCGACGGCCGCCGGGGAGCAGCTGCTCGCGCTGCGGGCGTTGGCCAACCGGCCGCTGGCCAAGCTGACGCGGGTGTCCGATGACCCGGTCGGCGCCTGGCGCAGCCAGGACCAGCAGGCCATTCGCGGTCTGGCCGCCCTGGAACTGCGCTCGGCCGGGATGCGCCTGCGCCGCATCGAGTGATTTGTGCACCCGCACCGGCGGTGAGCGCGTGCCCCGGTGCACAAATCACGGGGTGGGGAACCGTTTGACGGCCCAAACACGTCCAATCCGATGTGCTGGAGGACTATCTGCGTGACCACGACGGGGTGATCACCCTGGCCCAGGCCAGGCAGGCCGGGCTGAGTCAGGATGCGGTTGCCCGCAAGGTGCGCGCGGGGAAATGGCTGCGATGTTCCCGCGCCGTCTACTTCGCCGACGATCGGCCGTTCACCGATGCCGCACGGATCCGAGTCGCGGTCTGGGTCCGAGGGCAACTGCCAGTGGGCTTGCCGCTGCGTGGTGGCACGGCGTAACGCAATACGCACCCGATGACGTAGAGGTGACGGTTCCCAGGGTGAGCAATCACATGAGGCGACCCGGCTCCCGCGCCCGCCGGCGTGACCTCGACCCGCGGGACGTCGTCGAACGCAGGGGTCTGCGGGTGACGGCATTGCCGCTGACGGTCGTCGAGGCGGCAGCACGCCGGGGCGGCGGCGCCAAGCTCATGGACGGTGCGTTGCAGCGCCACACCAACCTGCGTGACCTCTGGCGCGCACACCTACACAACAAGGGCAGGCACGGTTCACCCGCGGCCCGCCGACTGCTCATCGCCGCGGCCGACGGGGCGCGCTCGGAAGCCGAACGCCTCCTCGTCAAGCTGCTCAAAGAAGCCGGCATCACCGGCTGGAAGGCCAACTACCGCCTCGGCCGATACGTGATCGACGTGGCCTTTCCCGCCGACACGCTCGCGATCGAAACCGACGGCTGGGCGTTTCACCACGACCAGGAGGTCTTCCAGAAGGACCGCGTCAAACAGAACGAGATCGCGCTGATGGGCTGGCACGTGCTGCGGTTCACCTGGCTTGATCTGACCGAGTACCCGCAGCGGGTACTCGCCGAGATTCGCTGCGTCATCCGGTGCCGCTGAGTCGCCGCAGCCAGCTTCCGAATGGATGCCGCACGGTGACCGAGCCCATCCGCACCCGGCCGCGCACGATGAGGTGCAGGTGGTCCGACGGCGGGTTGGTGCGCACCTTGACCGTGGCACTGCCGGCGACGGCGTTGACGCCATTGAGGTCGGCGGTGGCCGCGGTGGGCACGATGATCTCGGTCGAGCTGCAGTAATCGTCGACCACGATCTCGACGACCCGGCCCGGCAGCACCGCCGAGGTGAAGTCGAGGGTCGTGCTGCACAGCCGGGTGTTCAGGTGCAGCGTGGGTGTCACGGTCCATTGGCCGCGACGCACGATCGACGACATCCACCCACGCAGTTCCTCGGGTGCGATCGCCGAACGCTGCAGTGCCGGTGTCGGTGCCGCCAGTGGCAGATCAGCGACCACGGCGCTCAGCTCACCGCGCGTCCGCGCGGCCAGTGCGGCGTCATAGCGCTCGGTGAACTCGTCGAGCGTGATCATGCCTTCGCCTACCGCACGTTCGAGGAGTTGTCCCACTTTGGCGCGCTCGGCGTCTGAGACTCGGAGATGGTCGTGTTGGCCGGAGTCCATGCCCCGAGGTTAGGCGAACTCCACCACCAGATGCCGGATCCCGGTGTGCCGGTTGCTGCGGGCCCACTCGACGGGCTTGGCCAACCGGGCCGACGAGAACCGGCCCAAGAGCTCCTCGAACAGCACGCGCAACTCCAGCCGGGCCAGGTTGGCGCCCAGGCAGTAGTGGACTCCGTAACCGAAACCCAAGTGTGGGTTGGGTTTACGCGTGATGTCGAAAACGTCCGCCTGCTCGAATACCAGCGAGTCCCGATTCGCCGAACCCTCCCACACCTGCACCTTCTGCCCGGCCTCGATGTCGCAGCCACCCAGCGAAACCGCTCGGGTTGCGGTGCGCCGCTTGGACGGCGACGGCGAGGTCCACCGCACCATCTCCTCGATCGCCGTGGGCAACTCCCCGAGATCCGAACGCAACAACTCCATCTGCGAAGGGTTTTCGATCAATGCCAGCAGCCCGCCGGCCACCGCGTTCCGGGTGGTCTCGGCGCCCGCGCTGAACAGCAGGCTGAAGAACAGGTACAACTCGAGATCGCTCAACTCGGCGTCCGACGCGTTCGCCACCACCGACAGCATGTCGTCGGTCGGCTCGGCACGTTTGGCCGCGATGAGTTCCTGGCCGTAGGTGTACATCCGGGATCCGGCCTCTTCGGCCGTCATCTGCGCCATGGCCGCCGAGCGAGAGCCGCCGAAGTCGAACTGCGGCTCGATGGCGTGGAACAGCCAATGCCGTTCGGATTCAGGCACTCCGAGCAGAATGCAGATCATCTGCATGGGTAGCTCTGCGGCCACGTCGACGAGGAAGTCCAGCGGTTCACCGGCCACCACGTCGTCGAGCAGCCGACGCGCCCGCGACCGCAGGTCGTCTTCGACGCGGCGGATCATCCGCGGGGTCAGCCCGGAGCTGACCAGGCGGCGGATCTCGGAGTGACGTGGGTCGTCCATCATGTTGAGCACCTGTCCGGCGATGGACAGGTCCTGCAGCAGGGTGCCGCCGTAGGGCCGGTCGCCACCGGTCACCGACGAGTAGGTCTCGGCATCCCGCAGTACCGCAAGCGTTTCGGCGTGGGTGGCCACCGACCAGAAGCCCTCGCCGTCGGGAGTATGTTCCGTCGGCGCGTGCCAGTACACCGGGGCTTCGCGGCGATGCTCGGCGAACAGCTCGTGCGGAAAACCGGCGGCGAAGTTGTCCAGGTCGGTGAGGTCGGCCGCCAGGCTCACAAGATGGCGCCCGAGGTGTACTTGGCGGCCTCGGGGTAGCGGCTGACCAGCTCGTCGACCGCCGCGACGACGCCGTCGACCTGGGCGCCTGCGGCCCCGGTGAAGGCCTGTTTGTCGGCCAGCGCGGCCTCCAGTGCGGCCCGGTCCAGGGGCAGCCGCGGGTCGGCGGCCAGCCGGTCCAGCAGGTCGGGCTCACGCCCCTGCTCGCGCATCGCCAAAGCGACGGCCACGGCGTGTTCCTTGATCACCTCGTGCGCGGTTTCCCGGCCCACCCCGGCGCGCACCGCGGCGATCAGGATCCGAGTGGTGGCCAGGAACGGCAGGTAGCGGTCCAGCTCCCGCTGGATCACCGCCGGGTAGGCGCCGAATTCGTCGAGCACGGTCAGGAAGGTCTCGGTCTGCCCGTCGATGGCGAAGAACCCGTCGGGCAGCGCGACGCGGCGCACCACCGAGCAGAACACG
The DNA here is from genome assembly GCF_030486405.1 of Mycolicibacterium sp. HK-90. Next base: position 5,492,713 of record NZ_CP129613.1, read on the forward strand.
TCGCCCTCGTTCCACTGCGCGCCGGCCAGTTCGGCCGCCATCGAGGCGTAGCCGCGCAGTACCACCTGCAGGCCGTTGACCCGCTCACACGACCGGGTGTTCATCTTGTGCGGCATGGCCGAGGAGCCGACCTGCCCGGGCGCGAAGCCTTCGGTCACCAGTTCGTGGCCGGCCATCAACCGGATGGTGTGCGCCAGCGAGGACGGCCCGGCCCCGACCTGCACCAGCGCGGAGAGCACGTCGTGGTCCAGCGAGCGCGGGTACACCTGGCCGACGCTGGTGAAAACGTCTGTGAATCCGAGGAATTGGGCGACCCGGCGCTCCAGCTCGGCAAGCTTGGCGGTGTCCCCGTCGAACAGGTCGAGCATGTCCTGGGCGGTGCCCATCGGGCCCTTGATGCCGCGCAGCGGGTAGCGGTCGATGAGCTCGCGCAGCCGGGTCAGGGCCACCAACGTCTCTTCGGCTGCCGAGGCGAACCGCTTGCCCAGCGTGGTGGCCTGGGCGGCGACATTGTGCGACCGGCCGGCCATCACCAGGTCGCGATAGACCACGGACCGTTCGGCCAGCCGGGCCACGACCGCCACCCCGTGCGAGAACACCAGCTCGAGGGAACTGCGGATCTGCAGCTGCTCGACGTTCTCGGTGAGATCGCGGCTGGTCATGCCCTTGTGCACGTGCTCGTGGCCGGCCAGCGCGTTGAACTCCTCGATGCGGGCCTTGACGTCGTGGCGGGTCACGCGCTCGCGGGCGGCGATCGAGCCGAGGTCGACGTTCTCCAGGACCCGCTCGTAGTCGTCGATCACGCCGTCGGGAACCGGGACACCCAGCTCGACCTGTGCCCGCAGGACGGCCAGCCAGAGTCGGCGTTCGGCGACGATCTTGGCCTCCGGCGACCAGATCGCGACCATTTCGTCGCTGGCGTAGCGGTTGGCCAGAACATTCGGGATCGTCACGAACACACAGCTTACGGCCCGGGCCGGGTCACCAATGAGACAGTGGACGGATGTACTTCGTCGGACTCGACCTGGCGTGGGGCGAGAAGAATCAGACGGGTGTCGCTGTCATCGACTCCGGAGGCCGGGTCCTCCACGTCGGGGTGGCGCAGGACGACGACGACATCGCGGCGGCCATCGAGCCGTATGTCAGCGGAGACTGCCTGGTCGCCATCGATGCGCCGCTGATCGTGAAGAACGCGACGGGCCACCGTCCGTGCGAGCGGGATCTCAACCGGGACTTCCAGCGGTTCGACGCCGGTGCGCGTCCGGCGTTCACCGAACGGCCGGAGTTCAAGCACCCCCGAGGCGCCCGTATCGCCGCGGCACTGGGTCTGGACCTGGATCCGTCCTCGCCGTCGAGCCGGCGCGCGATCGAGGTCTATCCGCACCCGGCGACCGTCGTGCTGTTCGGGCTCGACAAGACGTTGAAGTACAAGCGCGGCACCTTCGGCGACCGGCAGCGCGAGCTGCTGAGGTTGATGACGTTCATCGAGGACCTCGACGGGGCGACGCCGAGGCTTCGGGCGAACCGCAACGTCGGCTGGGTGGAACTGCGTAAGCGGATCGAGGCGGCCACCCGGCCCGGGCAGCTCGACCGGGATGAGGACCCCGTCGACGCCATGCTGTGTGCCTACATCGCGCTGTACTGGTACCACCGGCCCGAGGACGTGACCATCTACGGCGATTTCGCCTCGGGGTACATCGTCACCCCGTCGCTGCCCGCCGAGCGCCTGCCCCGACCGCGCACCCGGACGGCCCCGGTAGCCGAACCGGCGTTGTCGGCGGCGGTCGCCGAATATGCCGGCCGGCGCCCGGACCTGGTGGCGGCCACCGAGCAGTACCTCAAGCTGGTCACCGGGTTGCTCGATGATGCTGGCATCAACTATCTGAGCATCACGGCACGCACCAAGAGCGTGGATTCGTTCGCGGCCAAGGCCGACCGGCGGGCCCCCGACGGCACCCGCATGTACACCGACCCGCTGGTGGAGATCACCGATCAGGTGGGTTTGCGCGTCATCACCTATCTGCGTGAGGACGTCGACGCGGTGGCCAATCTGCTGGCCGAGGAGATGCGTCTGCTCGACGACCAGGACATGGGTCTGCAGACCGCGCGGCAGGGCCGGTGGGGATATGCCAGCCGGCACCTGCTGATCGGTGTGGAAGGTGAGCAGCATCCGGCGTCGGTCCAGGTGCGTACCGTGCTGCAGCACGCGTGGGCGGAGTTCGAGCACGACGTGCGCTACAAGGGGTCGATCCCGGCCGAGCATGTCAGCGAACTGGATCGCCGTTTCACGCTGGCGGCCGGCCTGCTGGAGCTGGCCGACCGCGAGTTCACCGAGATCCGGGAACGCTTGCGCCTCACCATGTCCGACGAGGACGAGAAATCCTCGACGGATGCGCGTATCGCCACCCCGGTGCTGGCCACCTATCTGGGGCATCGCTTCGCCGACGCCGGCTGGTCGCGGACCGACCACTACGGCTGGATCTCGGGCCTACTGCTCGAACTCGGCATCACCTCACTGGATGCCCTGACGGGAGTGCTGAATTCGGTGGACACCGATGAGGTCAACCGGCTGATGGACTACCGGTTCCCGCCCGGCGCGGTCCGCCGCCTCGATGATGCGTTGCTGGCCGTGTTCGGTGAGCGCTACATCGGCTTGGACGGCAACGCGCACCGGGTCGCCTTGCTACAGAACCGGATCGGAAAGCTGCACAGCGAAGGCTAGGGCGCGTCGGCCAGATGGGTCGGGTCGGTGATCCCGGGCCCGCGGAGTCCGAGTTGCCGGTTGATGGCCTTGGTGATCACGAACAGCACCACCCCGGTGACGACGAGTGCCAGCGCGAGCACGTATTGCACGGCCGGCCGGCCCGATGTCGGCAGCACCAGATACAGCGAGGCGATGAAGCCGATGACGGGCAGGACGGTCGGTGTCTTGAAGTGGCCGCCTTCCGCCCGAACGTCACGACGCAACACCAGGACCGCGACATTGACCACCGAGAAGACCGCGAGCAGCAGCAGCGAGGTGGTGCCACCGAGGATCGCCACGGTGTCGCCGCTCGCGAACGCCGACACGTAGAAGATCAGCCCGAAGGCGAGCAGGGTGGTGAAAAGGATTGCCACCCATGGCGTGTGCCGCTTCGGGTGCACGGTTCCGAGGACCGGCGGCAAGACGTGTTGGCGCGCCATGCCGTAGATCAGCCGGCTGGCCATCAGCATGTTGATCAACGCGGTGTTCGACACCGCGAACATCGAGATGACCGGCAGGATGTTCGCGAACGGCAGACCTGGCGCGGCGGCCTCCACCACCTTCACCAGCGGGGAGGAGTCCGATTCGGAGAGGATACCGACCGGGACCAGCGCGACCGCGATGACGGCGACGACGACGTAGACCAGGCCCGCGATGCCCAGACCGGTCAACAACACTTTCGGGAAGATCCGCACCGGGTCCTTGGTCTCCTCGGCCATGTTGACCGAGTCCTCGAAGCCGACCATCGCGAAGAAGGCCAACGATGTGGCGGCGGTGACCGCGACGAAGGCGTTCTTCTGTTCCGCCGTCTCGAACGCGACGACGCGGGAGAAGTCGACATCGACACCGCTGACGATGGCCCACAACCCCACCGCGATCACGATGACCAGACCGGTGATCTCGATGAACGTGAGAATCACGTTCAGCTTTACGCTTTCGCTGACGCCGCGCAGGTTCACCGTGGCGATCAGGGCCATGAACAGCAGGGCCAGCAGGACGACTCCGACCGTCTTCAGGCCGGCGACGTGATCGTTGAAGAACTGATCGAAGTTGACCTCGATCGCGTCGAAGAAGCTGATCGCGAAGAACCTGGAAGCCGTTGAGGCCGAGGTGATTCCGGAGCACATCACGATGAACGCCACCAGGAACGTGACGAAGTGGATCCCGAAAGCCTTGTGCGCGTAGAGCGCAGCGCCGGCCGCCTGCGGGTACTTGGTGACCAGTTCGAGATAACTGAAGGCGGTGATGGTGGCGATCAGGAAGGCCGCCAGGAACGGAACCCAGGCGGCGCCGCCGACTTCCTTGGCGACCTGCCCGGTCAGCGCATACACACCCGTGCCGAGGATGTCTCCGACGACGAACAGCAATAGCAGGCCGGGCCCCATCACCCGCTTGAGCTGTGGCTTCTCCGCGGTTGCGGGTTGCGACATTCCCCCTCCTTCAGCCGGTCAGACGCGTACCCGCCCGCTCGTCGACGGGCGCCAGCACGTCGATGACGTCGATCAACGTGGCGCGGGCGCTGGCTCTGGGCCCCTCCCCTTCGTCGACCAACGATGCCACAACCGCTCCGTCCACGGCGCACACCAGGGCCGTGACGAGTTCGGCCCGCACCGAGCGGCCCGAGCGTTCCACCACCTCGACCACGGCGTCGGTGCGCTGTTGGAGGATGCGGCGCTGAATGTCGCGCAGCCCAGGCTGCCGGGCGCAGGCGATGTAGCGCTCGTAGCGGGAGATCAACTCCTCGGTGCCGCGCCACTCCGGAGATTCGCCGAGCAACAAATCGACGAGGATGTCAGCGGTCGATTCCGCCCCACGGCGCCGCCTCGAGAGCGCGGCCACACCGGCGGTGAGTTGCTCGGTTTCACGGGTTCCGATGTATTCAACGGCCTTCGCGATGAGGTCGTCGAGTGACGAGAAGTAGTACGTCGTGGAGGCCAGCGGCAGCCCGGCCCGACGCGCCACGGCGCGGTGCCGCACAGCGTCGAAACCGCCTTCACACAGCAACTCAGCGGCCGCCCTGACGAGGGCGTACCGCCGACGCTCCCCTTTAGGAGTGACTGCTGCCGTCACCTTTAGCATGCTGCCAGCCGGGCCCCCTTCACATCGGGGATTCGCCCAATCATCAGCCTTTACTCAGGTTTTGCCACGGTTACGTGACACCGCAAGAATGCCACTGACGAATGCGACCTTCGGGCGATGGCAAGATGGCCCGCATGCCCAACTTGAGCCGTCGCGCAGTCCTGCGCCTCGGCGTCGGTGCAGCCGCCGGCGCCGCCGGCGCCATGGCCCTCGCCAGTGCCCCCGTCTCCGCGGCCAACCCGGTCTCCGCCCCCACGTACACCAGTGGTTCGTTCGTCTCGGCCGCCCGTGGCGGCACGACCACCAACTGGGCGATCGCGCGCCCACCGGGACAGACCGGCAAGCTGCGCCCGGTGATCGCTCTGCACGGCAAGGGACAGGATGCCGCCGGGGTGATGGCCGGCGGCATGGAGCAGGGCCTGGCCGAGGCCGTCACGGCCGGGCTGCCACCCTTTGCCGTGGTCGCAGTTGACGGTGGTGGAAGTTATTGGCACAAACGCGCATCCGGTGAGGACTCGGGCGCCATGGTGCTCGACGAACTGATCCCGATGCTCGGCGACCAGGGCCTGGACACCTCGCGGGTGGGGTTCCTGGGCTGGTCGATGGGCGGCTACGGTGCCCTGCTGTTGGGTTCGCGGCTGGGTCCGGCCCGCACCGCCGCGATCTGCGCGGTCAGCCCGGCGCTGTGGACGTCGTCGGGAGCAGCGGCACCCGGGGCCTTCGACAGCGCGGCGGACTACGCCGCCAACAGCGTGTGGGACCAGCCGGCGCTCGGGTCGATCCCGATCCGGATCGATTGCGGCAACAGCGATCCGTTCTATTCGGCCACCAAGCAGTTCATCGCCCAGCTGCCCAACCCGCCGGCCGGCGGATTCTCCCCCGGCGGCCACGACGGCGGTTTCTGGAGTTCGCAGCTGCCGGCCGAGATCTCCTGGATGGCCCCGCTGCTGGTCGCCTAAAGGCTGATACGACCTTCGGCGGCCGCCAGGCCGATGTCGCTGCGAAAGTGACTGCCCGGCAGCCGGATCGACTTCGCGAGGGCGTATGCGGCCTCGCGCGCCGCGGGCAGGTCGGGGCCGGTGCCGACCACCGACAGCACGCGGCCGCCCGAGGAAGCCACCGCGCCGTCGTCCCGGCGGGCGGTGCCGGCGTGCAGCACACCGTCGGCCTCCGATCCGTGAATGACGTCGCCGACGCGCGGCCGGCCCGGGTAGTTCTCCGCGGCCACGACGACGGTGACGGCATATCCATCGCGCCACTGCAGGTCGCCGAAGGAGTCGAGCTGACCAGTGGCCGCGGCATGCAGTAGTTGCCCGAGTGGCGAATCCAGCAGGGCCAGAACGGATTGCGTCTCCGGATCGCCGAAGCGGCAGTTGAACTCCACCACAGCCGGACCGCTGGAGGTGATGGCCAGACCGGCGTAGAGCAGGCCCGAGAACGAGCTGCCTCGGGCAACCAGTTCTGCCGCAACGGGTTTGACGACCTCGTCGACGATCTGGTTCTTGACCGAATCCGACAGCCAGGGCAGCGGGGCATAGGCACCCATGCCACCGGTGTTCGGGCCGGTGTCTCCGTCGCCGACCCGCTTGAAGTCCTGGGCGGGCAGCAGCGGCACCACGGTGGCGCCGTCGACCACGCAGAACAGCGATACCTCGGGGCCGTCCAGGAACGACTCCAGCAGGACGGGGTGTCCCGAGTCGAGCAGGCTGGCGGCGTGGGCGCGGGCGGCGTCGCGATCGGCGCTCACCACCACGCCCTTGCCTGCGGCCAGGCCGTCGTCCTTGACCACCCAGGCCGCCTGACCGGCGGGCGGTCCGAAGCGGTCCAGCGCGGCGTCGAGGTGGCCGGGGTTGTCGACGATCTCACTGCTCGCGGTGCGTACCCCGGCCGCGGCCATCACGTCCTTCGCGAACGCCTTCGAGCCCTCGATGCGGGCGGCGTCCTTGCTCGCACCGAAGCAGGCGATGCCGGCTGCGCGCACGGCGTCGGCCACGCCGAGCACCAGTGGAACTTCGGGGCCGATCACCACGAGATCGCTTTCCAGCCGCTTGGCGAGTTTCACCACCGCTTCACCGGACGTGATGTCGACGTCGTACTGGTCGGCAATGGCCTGGGTTCCGGCGTTGCCGGGAGCCACCGCCAACTCCTCCACCTGCGGGTCCCGGCGCAGGGCCAGCAGCAGGGCGTGTTCACGGGCACCGGATCCGATAACGAGGACGCGCACGGTCGTAGCGTAGCGGGAAACCTGCGGGCATACACTTGACGCCACAGTGTATGGTCGAGTGCAGAACGTGTTCGAAGTCACATGAGGAGATGACCCGCCTTGACCACCATGAGTGCATGCCCGTTCGGTGCGGGGTACGACTTCACCGATCCCGACGTCCTGCTCCGCGGCATTCCCGTCGAGGAGTTCGCCCAGCTGCGCAAGACCGCGCCGGTGTGGTGGAACGAGCAGGGGGAATCGATCTTCAACGACGGCGGCTACTGGGTGATCACCCGCCACGAGGACATCAAGACCATCTCCCGCGACGGCGGGACAGTGTGGTCGACCAATGCGAAAGGGGCCGTCATGCGGCTCCCAGAAGGGGTGACCTCCGAACAGCTCGACCTCACCAAGGCGCTGCTGATCAACCACGACGCTCCCGAGCACACCCGGCTGCGCAAGCTGGTGTCCCGGCTGTTCACACCACGGTCAGTGGCGGCACTCGAGGAGAAATTGGCCGTGGCCGCCCGTGACATCGTGGCTGCGGCGGCCGAAAAAGACAGCGGAAACTTCGTCGACGACATCGCGATGAGCCTGCCGCTGCTCGCGATCGCCGACCTGATCGGCGTTCCCGAGGAGGACCGGGAGAAGCTCTTCCACTGGACCAACGCCATCATGAACACCGACGACCCGGATTTCGACAGTGATCCGACCATGGCCAACGCCGAGCTGATGGGCTACGCCTACAACATGGCCGAGCAGCGCCGGCAGTGTCCCGCCGACGACATCGTGACGCGCCTGGTCCAGGCCGACGTCGACGGTGATTCACTCGGGGAGGTCGAATTCGCGTTCTTCGTCATCCTGCTGGCCGTGGCCGGCAACGAGACCACCCGCAACGCCATGACGCACGGGATGAACGCATTCCTCGAAAACCCCGACCAGTGGGAGCTTTTCAAGCGTGAGCGCCCGGAGACCGCGGTCGACGAGATCATCCGCTGGGCCACCCCGGTGCACTGCTTCCAGCGCACCGCGCTGGTCGACACCGAGATCGGCGGCGTGACCGTGAAAGCCGGGCAGCGCGCCGGCCTCTTCTACAGCTCGGCCAACTACGACGAGGAAGTCTTCGACCAACCATTCCAATTCGACATCCTGCGCAATCCCAACCCCCACCTGGCCTTCGGCGGCAACGGCGCCCACTACTGCATAGGCGCCAACCTGGCGCGCATGGAGATCAAGCTGATGTTCAACCAGATCGCCGACCAGATCCCGGACATCACCAAGCTCGGTGAGCCGCAACGCCTCCGGTCCGGGTGGATCAACGGCGTCAAGGAGTTGCCGGTCTCGTATCGCGGTTGATCGGCGGTGTGACCCGCTCGTTGTTCTAGGATTCGCCCATGCGTACGCACGGGTGGTCGGGCTCAGCGCCGGCCAGCGACGAGGAGGCGATTGCCCGCATCCTCGACGCTGCGGGCAACGCCATCGACGAGCGGGGTGCCGACTTCTCCATCGCCGACGTCGCGCGCACCCTCGGCGTGACCCGCCAGACCGTGTACCGCTATTTCCCGAGCACAGACGCCCTGCTGGTGGCGTCGGCGGTGAATGCCGCCAGCGACTTCCTGGACCGCGTGGCCGCCCACCTGCAGGGCGTCACGGACCCGGTAGAGGCGGTCGCCGAAGGCATCGCCATCGCCCTGGAGTGGCTACCCGAGGACAAGCACATCGGATTGCTGGTCGCCCCCGGCCGCGCCGACGCGCATACCGAGTCGGTGACCTCCGACGTGGCGGTCGACTTTGCCCGTGCCCTACTGCGCAAGTTCGACGTCGACTGGGCCGGCCTCGGCTACACCGACGCCGATCTCGATGAGCTCGCCGAGCACCTGCTCCGGATCATCCAGTCCTTCGTCATCGACCCGGGCCGGCCGCCGCGCACCGGCGAAGCACTGCGCAGTTACCTGCGGCGGTGGGTCGGCGCTGCCGTGGTGGGCGGGCACGTGGCATCCGAACGGCCGTCCGCGGGGATCTAGCCCGGCCCGCATCAGCGCCGTTCGAAATGCTGGTAGTCGATCGGATCACGCCAGTGTCCGCCCCACCTCCAGCCGTGCTCGGCGAAAGTCCGGGTCACCACGTCGCCGTCGCGGATCATCCCCTGCTCGGTGCGGTTGCGGTCGAGGTAGGCCCGCGCGGTGCTGGGCTGCACGTCGCCGGACGCCGAGAAATACGGGTTCAACAGCGGGTTGATGTCGACTGCCCGACCGTAGGCGTGCAGAGACCAGGAGCCGCTCGGCAGCGATCGGCAATTGAACGCCGAGGTGTTGTTGTCCTGCATCGACAACTCATCTGAGGCGTCCGGATAGTTGTCGACGGTGCGCATCCTCTCGATCGGGAATCGCGCCGAGTACAACCGCGCGAAGATCGCGATCACATCACTCACCGCATCACGGTGTACCACCAACTCACCGCGATGCGGACGCCCGTCAAAACCGAGGTACGACAGACTGATTCGGCGAAGGTCGGCGGGCGACACCGGGCAACCCGGTCGCCAGGTGGCACCCAGCGCCGCCGCGTCGACCTGCTGGACCCTGGCGGGCTGATCCACCACCGCACCGGCCCGCGGCGGTTGTGGCGCACCGGTGGCGGCCACCGGCGCCCGGTCCGGCTGCGCCGCACAACCAGACGTACACCCGGCGAGCAAGCCCATCACCAGGACGCAAATGCGGACCGTTGCCATGTCCACCCCGCCACTCTAAGTCGCAGAGCCGAGCGACTGGAAGCAGCGATGACGGCCGCAGCCGGCTAGACCACGGTCAGTGGCAGCGACTTCCGTGGCTCGAACACGAACGACGCGCCCCCGCTGAACTTCGTCACCGCGACCTCATCGAATTCCTTGGCTGCGGTTTCAGTTTCGATGACGCGAGCAGTCCACTCGGTATCCGAACCGATGACCTCCACCGAGAGGTGGGGGTTGACCGCGGCGACGACGGCCTCCAACGGCCGAGTCTCGGCAGGCCCGGTCAACGCGACCCAGGAACCGTCTTCGTGCGCCGCCGAGCGGCACACGGACACCGTGTCGGGCCCGAACTCGGCGTCGACGTATGCCGAGGGATTGAACATCGGATGCAATTCGAGGACCCGCACCGCGCCTTCGATACCGCCGGGCAGATCGAGAGCCCGGTGGATGCGCTCGGCACCCAGCCCGGCCACACCGATCAGCTGCTTGGTGCAGATCTCGGTCGCGAGTTCGGTATTCGCCCCAGCCCGTGCACCCACCGCCAGAATGAACGACAGGTTCAGCAGGTGCATCTGCAGGCACACTTCGTCGGCGATGCGGACCAGAGCCGAGTGCGAGAACGCCGCGAAGTCGAAGTCCGACAGCAATGGCCCCGAGTAGTCGGAGGCCCCGTCATCGGAGGGATCGATGGCATCCAAAACTGTTCGCGCGGCCCGGGTCCGGCCGATCACCTCGAGTGCCGGGATGTCGTCGACCTCCGGGTAGGACTCGTCGATGATGACGGTCCAGGCGCAGTGCGGCTGCCGGTCGGCGGGTGTCCGGGGCGGCCGGTGAATAGGGCGCACCTGGCACTTGCGGTTGGTGGCCAGCGCGGTGGCGTCGAAGGTCGGATCCTCGATGTCATGGCACATGCCGCGCACGTAGTCCTCGCCCATCGGCTCGACATCGAGCAGCGCCCCACAGTGGTCGAGGTGGAACTCGCCGTGCCAGCGGTCATGAACGGTGTAGCGGAAGTCCATGAACTGCGGCGGGGCCCCGATGTCGAGCTGCAACCCTTTGAAGATGGTGATGATGTCGACGCCCTCGTACTTGAGCGCCTTCTGCATGCGCCTGGTGTAGATCGGGCTCGACGCCGCCCACTCCTCGATGGCGATCTGCAGCATTTCCGGTCGGCCGAAATTGCTGATGCACCAGGCCATCCCGGAGCGGTCGATCATCTGGCCCATGAGCAAGAGCTCCGGCACCAGCTTGACCAGCTCGTCGCGGGTCAGCGAGGCATACCTACTTGTCATCGAGCTCGCTCCCGGTGTTCATCTTGACCGCGGCGTTCACGTTGGCGCGCCGGTCCTCGGCCAGCCCCTTCTCGGCGGCCTTGCGCCGCTTGGCCACGACCTTGGACACCGTGCCGTTGAGCCCGGAACCGAGCGGGAAGCCGAGGTACTGGGTGAGGAAGATGGCGATGTCCTTGAGCTCTTCCTCGGTGAACTCGCCGTTGAGCAGCGCGGCATTGACCTGAATCTCGGCGAGGTCCTGCGAGCCGACAGCGGTGACCGCAGACAACGTCATCAGCCGCTTCTCGCGCATCGACAGTCCGGGCTTGCTCCAGATGGTGCCGAACAGGTGGTCCACGGTGAGATCGAAGTACGGATCGCCCTCGATGTTGGGCATCTCCCAGCCGTAGACCTCGTTCATCTTGGCCAGGCCCTTGGCGCGCAACTCGTCCATCGAAAGTTCTCCTAGTCGTTCTCGTGCGGTACGCCGAGGCCCTCGGCGAGCCGTTGCAGGGCCACCTGGGCCAACGGAAGATCCACTCCCACAACATCGCCGAGGCCGATGGCCAGGCTCAGATCCTTCTCCCCCAGCCCGCGGGTGTGGGTGAAGGCGTCGTACAGCCAGTGGTCCGGGGTCAGCTCGGCCATGTTGTCGCGCACGATGATCGCACCCGGCCCACTGGTCAGCGCGTCGGTGTGACGCACCACGCGGCCCAGTGCGCCGAGGTCCAGGCCCGCCGCCTCGGCCAGCTTCATCGCCTCACACGCTGCCGCATAGGAGGTGAAGGTCAGCATGTTGCGGGCCAGCTTCATCCGGGTGCCTGCGCCCGGCTCGCCGGCGTGGATCACCATCGAGCCGAACTGCTTGAGCGCGGGCTTGATCCGCTCGTAGACGGGCCGCTCGGCGCCGACCATGATGGCCAGCTCACCCTTCTCAGCGGCCGCGCCGCCGCCGCTGACCGGGGCGTCGACGATGGAGATCCCCTGCGGCTTGTACTGCTCGGCGAGCTCGGCCGCGGTGGTGTCGCTGATCGTCGAGTGGATCACGATCACGGTGTCCGGCTTGACCTTCGGCGCCAGGTCGGCAATCACCGAACGCACCTGCTCGTCGTTGAGCACCGTGATGCTGATGATGTCGGCCTGTGCCACATCGGCGACGTCGTCGGCCAGCGTCGCGCCGAGTTCCTCGAACGGCGCCATCGATTCGGCCCGCACGTCGTACACGACGAACCCGCCCGGCCATTCGGCCAGCCGCTTGGCCATCGGGGCACCCATGTTGCCCAGGCCGATGTAACCATATTTGAGACTCATGACCGGATGATCTGTCCGCCGTCGACGTTGAAGATCTGCCCGGTGATCCACTTGGCCTGATCGCTCAGCAGGAACAGGCACATACCGACCAGGTCCTCGGGCTGGCCCATGCGGGACAACGGGATTCCCTTGACGATGTCGTCCACCATCTCCTTGGGCGTGGTGGTGCGGTTGGCCTCGGTGTCGATCGGGCCGGGCGCGATGGCGTTGATGCGGATGTTCTGGCCGCCGAGCTCCCGCGACAGCTGCTGGGTCAGGCCGTTGATGCCGACCTTGGCCAGACCGTAGTAGTTGGCATACAGCCAGGCCGCGGTCGAGGACTGGTTGACGATCGCGCCGCCACCGCGCTTGGCCATCTTGCGGTACACCGCGCGGGTGCACACCAGCGCGCCGTCGAGGTTCACGCTCATGAACTTCTTGTAGTAGTCCCAGTCGACGGTGAGCAGGAAGTCGAGTTTCATCCCGCCGAAGATCGCGGCGTTGTTCACCAGGTAGTCGATGCCACCGAACTCCGAAAGCGTTTGCGCCGCCATGTCCTTGGCCGAGTCGATGTCGGAGACGTCGACGCGCACCGCCAGCGCGTTGCCGCCCTCACCCTTGATGCCGTCGGCGACCTTCTGCGCACCTTCGGTGTTGATGTCGGCGACCACCACGGCGGCGCCCTCACGGGCCAGCGCCTCGGCATAGGCCTGGCCGATCCCGCCGCCGGCGCCGGTGACGATGGCCACCTTGTTGTCGAACTGTCCCATGTTCATTCCTTTCCCGCCGAATGGCCAGTCAGTGCACGGTCTTCACGAGAATGCGTGTCATAACTGGCCACTGGGCACCGTCCTAGTTCGCGAGGGTCGCGATGCACTTGATCTCGGTGTATTCCTCGAAGCCGGCCAGCCCCATCTCGCGGCCGACTCCGGACTGCTTGTAGCCGCCGAACGGGGCATCGGCCGAGTACCAGATGCCGCCGTTGACGTTGACGGTGCCGACCCGCATGCGCGCCGCGACGGCCTGGGCACGGGCGTCATCGCCGGAGAACACCGTGCCGGACAGGCCGTACGGCGAATCGTTGGCGATACGCACCGCGTCGTCGTCGCCGTCGTGGGCGATCACGGTCAGCACGGGGCCGAAGATTTCTTCACGGGACACCCGGGCGTCGTTGTCCAGCCCGGCGATCACCGTCGGCTCGATGAAGAAACCGGTGTCGAGGTCTGCCGGACGTCCACCGCCGCAGGCGAACCGGCCGCCTTCCTGCAGAGCCAGGTCCAGGTAGGACTGCACCCGGTCACGCTGCCGGGCCGAGATCAGCGGGCCGCACACCGTGCGCTTGCTGTTGGGGTCACCGGGCTTGATGCCGCCCAGAGTCGCCGCCGCGGCCTCGACCGCCTCGTCGTAACGGGCCCTCGGCACCACCAGGCGCGTGGTGATCGCGCAGCCCTGACCGGCGTGCATGGCCACGGTGAAGGCGGCCATCGAGCAGGCCCCGGCCAGGTCGGCGTCGTCGAGCACCAGGAAGGCGGACTTGCCGCCGAGTTCCAGGAACACCTTCTTGAGCGTGAGCGCCGCATCGGTCATCACCGCGCGCCCGGTCGCGGTGGATCCGGTGAACGACACCATGTCCACCCGAGGGTCCTTGGACAGCAGCGCGCCCACCGAGTGATCGTTGGACGTGACGACGTTGATCACGCCGGCCGGGAAATCGGTCTGCTCGGCGATGATCTGACCGATCGCGGCCGCCGCCCATGGGGTGTCCGGGGCCGGCTTGAGGATCAGGGTGTTGCCCGCGGCCAGGGCCGGGCCGACCTTGGCCAGGTTGATCTGGTGCGGGAAGTTCCACGGCGTGATGGCCCCGACGACGCCGACGGCCTCGCGGGCGATCTTGCGGTTGGTCGGGATTCCCTGCGGGGTGGCGTAGCCGAGATCGGTTGTCCACTCATAGTTCTCGGCGGTGTCGGCCGAGAACGCCAGATCGTCGATCGGGCCTTCCAATTGCGCGCCCGCCGTGAGCATCCGGGGTGCGCCCACTTCGGCGATGGTCAGTTCCCGTAGTTCCTCGACGTTTTCGCGCAGCGCGTCCCGCAGCTGACGCAGGCAGCGCACCCGGAGCGCGTGGTTCGTCGACCAGTCGGTGTCGTCGAAGGCGCGGCGGGCCGCGTCGATGGCGTTGCCCATGTCCTCGGCGTTCGCGTCGGCGGCGACGCCGAGCACCTCCTCGGTCGCGGGATTGACGGTCTCGAATGTCCCGCCACCGCCGGCGACGAGCTTTCCGTCGATCAGCAGTTGACTCTGGCGATCGGCCAGTACCGGCATTGGTGAACTCCACTTCACGAATTCTGGACAACTGTCCGGCTGTCTCGTCTCGAACGATAGCCGCACTCAATGTCGAGCCGCAAGGGTGGACCCCATCGCCAGGTAGCCACCACCCGAATGGCCAGTTCATCGCCGCCTTCCCGGATCCGCACTTGCCGAATCTCAACATCGTCGGATAACTTGGACATGTGTCCAGCGATGCAGTGTCCGCAGTCACAGAGCCCGCTCCGGAGCCAGGCAAGGAGACGCCGCGCAACCGCCGGCAGGAAGAGACCTTCCGCAAGGTCCTGACCGCCGGGACCGAGATGTTGCGCGAATCGTCCTATGCCGATCTGACGGTGCGCGCGGTCGCCGCACGCGCCGGGGTGGCCCCGGCCACGGCCTACACCTACTTCTCGTCGAAGAACCACCTGATCGCCGAGATGTACCTGGATCTCGTCAGCCGGTGTCCGTACTTCACCGACGTGAACGACTCCATGACCACCCGTGTCGATGCGGCGCTGCGGGCGCTGACGCTCGTCGTCGCCGACGAACCCGAGGTCGCCGCCGCCTGCACCACGGCCCTGTTGGGCGGCGGAACCGATCCAGCGGTCCGCAAGGTGCGCGACCGCATCGGCGCCGAGATCCACAAACGCATCCGGTCGGCCGTCGGACCGGATGCCGATCCTCGCATCGTCTCCGCCCTGGAGATGACGTTCTTCGGCGCGCTGGTCAATGCGGGCAGCGGCGCCTTCACCTACCACCAGATCGCCGACCGTTTGACCTATGTGGTCGGACTCGTCCTCGGAGAAGACAAATGAGTTTGAAGGAAGTCGAGCTGATCCTCGACCCGTACGACTACGACTTCCACGAAGATCCGTATCCGTACTACCGCCGCCTGCGCGACGAGGCCCCGCTCTATCACAACGAGGAGCTCAAGTTCTGGGCGTTGTCGCGGCACAAGGACGTGGTCGCCGGTTTCCGCAACAGCGTCACCCTGTCCAACAAGCACGGCGTGTCCCTCGACCCGATCTCCCGTAACGACGAGGCACATCGGGTGATGTCGTTCCTGGCCCTCGACGATCCCGGCCACCTCCGGCTGCGCACCCTGGTCTCGAAAGGCTTCACCCCGCGGCGTATCCGCGAATTGGAGGGCCGGGTCACCGAGATCGCCCACCAGCACCTCGATGTGGCGTTGCAGAGCACCACTTTCGACTACGTCGACGATTTCGCGGGCAAGCTGCCCATGGATGTCATCTCCGAACTGATGGGCGTGCCGGAAGAGGACCGGGTTCGCATCCGGGCGCTGGCCGACGGGGTCATGCACCGCGAAGACGGCGTCGCCGATGTGCCCGAATCCGCGATCGCAGCCTCCGGTGAACTGCTGGTCTACTACGCCGACATGGTGAAGCAGCGCCGCAAGAACCGCACCGACGATCTGACGTCGGCGCTGGTGGAGGCCGAGATCGACGGAGACCGGCTCACCGACGACGAGATCATGGCCTTCCTGTTCCTGATGGTGGTGGCGGGTAACGAGACGACCACCAAACTCCTTGCCAACGCCGCATATTGGGGCTACAAGAATCCCGCCCAGCTGGCGCCGGTGTTCGACAACCACGACTTGGTGGTGCCCTGGGTCGAGGAGACGCTGCGCTATGACGCCTCCAGCCAGATCCTGGCCCGGCTGGTCACCGAGGACCAGACGTACTACGACACCACGGTGCCCGCCGGCGATGTGCTGGTGCTGCTGATCGGCTCGGCGAACCGCGACGAACGCGTCTTCGAGAATCCCGACGAGTACCGGATCGATCGTGAGATCGGCCCGAAATTGGTGAGTTTCGGCAGTGGTGCCCACTTCTGCCTCGGCGCGCATCTGGCGCGCATGGAGGCCCGGGTGGCACTGACCGAGTTGTTCAAGCGAATCCGCGGATATGAGGTGGACGAGGCCAATGCCGTCCGCGTTCACTCCAGCAGTGTCCGCGGATTCGCTCACCTACCCATTGCGGTGTCCCACCGCTGAAGCCCCTTGCGGTGTCCACCGCCGAAGCCCAATCACAGTAAAGGCACCATAAATGGCCCGTTTCGAACCCCATCCCGACCGCCGGCCGGCCATCGTCGCCGGCGCGTCATCCGGCATCGGCGCCGCCACGGCGACCGAGCTGGCCGCGCACGGCTTCCCGGTCGCCCTCGGCGCGCGTCGCGTCGAGAAGTGCCAGGAGTTGGTCGACGAGATCAAAGCCGGTGGCGGTGAGGCGATTGCGCTGCCACTCGACGTCACCGACGTCGATTCGGTCAAGTCATTCGTGCACGGCGCCGCCGAGGCGCTCGGAGACATCGAGCTGCTGGTGGCCGGTGCCGGCGACACCAACTTCGGCCGCCTGCACGAGATGAGCACGTCCGAGTTCGAGGAACAGCTCCAGATTCACCTGATTGGGGCCAACCGCATCGCCACCGCGGTGCTGCCCGGCATGGTCGAGCGCCGCCGCGGCGACGTGATCTTCGTCGGCTCCGATGTGGCCTTGCGCCAGCGCCCCCACATGGGTGCCTACGGCGCTGCCAAGGCCGGCCTGGTCGCCATGGTGACCAACCTGCAGATGGAGCTGGAGGGCACCGGTGTGCGCGCCTCGATCGTGCATCCCGGGCCCACCCGGACCTCGATGGGCTGGAGCCTGTCGGCAGAGAAAATCGGTCCGGCCCTTGAGGATTGGGCCAAGTGGGGCCAAGCCCGCCATGACTACTTCCTGCGCGCCGCCGACCTGGCCCGCGCCATCACGTTCGTCGCCGAGACGCCCCGCGGCGGGTTCATCGCGAACCTGGAGATTCAGCCCGAAGCTCCGCTCGCCGACGTCACAGACCGCCAGAAGCTCGCGCTCGGCGAGGAAGGAATGCCCGGACAATGACCGCCCTGAAAGAGGTACAGCGGGTTTCCGGAGGAGAAGAAGAGCACGGCCACCTCGAGGAATTCCGCACCGACCCGATCGGCCTGATGAAGCGCATCCGCGAGGAATGCGGTGACCTCGGCTGGTTCCAGCTGGCCGACAAGCAGGTGGTGCTCCTCTCCGGCGCGGAGGCCAACGAGTTCTTCTTCCGTTCCAGCGACAGCGAGCTCAACCAGGCCGAGGCCTATCCGTTCATGACCCCGATCTTCGGTGAGGGCGTGGTGTTCGACGCCGATCCCGAGCGCCGGGCCGAGATGCTGCACAACACCGCGCTGCGCGGCGAGCAGATGAAGGGCCACGCCGCCACCATCGAGAACGAAGTTCGCCGGATGACCGAGAATTGGGGCGAGAGCGGGGAAATCGATCTACTGGAGTTCTTCGCCGAGCTCACCATCTACACCTCGACGGCCTGCCTGATCGGTCTGAAGTTCCGTAACCAGCTCGACTCGCGGTTCGCGAACTACTACCACCTGCTGGAGCGTGGCACCGATCCGCTCTGCTACGTCGATCCGTACCTCGACATCGAGAGCTTCCGGGTTCGCGACGAGGCCCGGGCCAACCTGGTGGAGTTGGTGCAGGAGGTCATGAACGGGCGCATCGCCAACCCGCCCACGGACAAGAGCGACCGCGACCTGCTCGACGTGCTGGTGTCGATCAAGGACGAGGAAGGGAATCCGCGCTTCTCGGCCAATGAGGTCACCGGCATGTTCATCTCGCTGATGTTCGCCGGCCACCACACCAGTTCGGGCACGTCGTCGTGGACCATGATCGAGCTGCTGCGCCACCCGGACTTCTACGCCAAGGTCCAGCAGGAGCTCGACGATCTCTACGCCGACGGGCAGGAGGTGAGTTTCCATGCGCTGCGCCAGATCCCGAACCTGGACAACGCGCTCAAGGAGACCCTCCGGCTGCATCCCCCGCTGATCATCCTGATGCGGGTGGCCCAGGACGAGTTCGAAGTGGCCGGCTACCCGATCCACAAGGGGCAGATGGTGGCCGCATCCCCCGCGATCTCCAACCGGATCGCCGAGGACTTCCCGGATCCGGACGCCTTCGACCCGGACCGGTACGTGAAGCCGCGCCAGGAAGATCTGATCAACCGGTGGACCTGGATCCCGTTCGGTGCCGGACGGCACCGCTGCGTCGGTGCGGCATTCGCCCAGATGCAGATCAAGGCGATCTTCTCGGTCCTGTTGCGCGAGTATGAGTTCGAGATGGCCCAGCCGGCCGAGAGCTACCAGAACGACCACTCGAAGATGGTGGTGCAGTTGGCCCGTCCGGCCAAGGTGCGCTACCGGAAGCGGGCATAGGAGAGCACCCATGGGCTGCTACCGCGTTGAGGTCGACGAGGATCTGTGCCAGGGCCACGCGATGTGTGAGCTCGAGGCTCCGGACGTGTTCCGGGTTCCCAAACGCGGCGTCGTCGAGATCCTCGACAACGAGCCACCCGACGAGCTCCGTGATGCCGTCGAGATGGCCGTCGAGATGTGTCCTACCCAAGCACTATCCATCAAGGAGAAAACGGAACAATGACCTCATCTTCCAAACGCGAAGCGCTAGAAGCCTGGTCCGACCGCTGGCTGAAGGCCAACCAGGAGGCCGAAAAGGCCGGGGACTGGAAGCCGCTGGCCGACTTCTACACCGAGGATGCCACCTACGGCTGGAACATCGGGCCCAAGGAAGACGTGATGTGCGTCGGCCGCGACGAGATCCGCGACGTGGCACTGGGCCTGGAGATGGAAGGCCTGGAGAACTGGGTCTACGAGTACCAGCGGGTGCTCATCGACGAGAAGCAGAACGAGATCGTCGGATTCTGGAAGCAGATCGCCAACAAGAGCGACGGCAGCCAAGACGAGATCTACGGCATCGGCGGTAGCTGGTTCCGGCTCAACGATCAGCTGCTCATCGAGTGGCAGCGGGACTTCTTCGACTTCGGCCACGTTGCGAAGGGGTACGCAAAGCTCATCGAGTCCGGCGACCTCACCCCCACGATGCAGAAGCGCATCGAGCGTTCGCTGTCCGGGGAGAAGCTGCCCGGCTACTACCCGCTCGGCGAGGCTCCGGTCAAAATCTGGTAGTTCCCGGCCAAGCAGTTGCTTGGGGGTGGGTGTGACCCACGCAACTAATGGCTCTAGTCTGTGGTCAACGGCTCTAGTGGAAGGCACACGCGATGAAGACCAAAGGCGCTCTCATCTGGGAGTTCAACCAACCGTGGACGATCGAGGAGATCGAGATCGGTGACCCCGTCAAGGATGAGGTCAAGATCCAGATGGAAGCCTCGGGCATGTGCCATTCCGACCACCACCTGGTGACCGGCGACATCCCGATGGCGGGTTTCCCGGTGCTCGGCGGCCACGAAGGCGCCGGCATCGTGACCGAGGTCGGCCCGGGCGTCGACCACATCCAGCCGGGCGATCACGTCGTGCTGTCGTTCATCCCGTCCTGCGGGGAATGTCCGGCATGTCAGGAGGGCCTGCGCAACCTGTGCGATCTCGGCGCGGGCCTGCTGGCCGGCACCGCCGTCTCCGATGGCACGCATCGCATCCACGCCGTCAAGAACGGTCAGCCCGTCATCCCGATGACCCTGCTGGGCACGTTCAGCCCGTACATGGTGGTGCACAAGAGCTCGGTCGTGAAGATCGACCCGTCCATCCCGTTCGAGGTCGCCTGCCTCGTCGGTTGCGGTGTCACCACCGGCTACGGCTCGGCCGTTCGCAGTGGCGAGGTCCGCCCCGGCGATGACGTCGTCATCGTCGGCGTCGGCGGTGTCGGTACCGGTGCGCTGCAGGGGGCACTGGCCGCCGGTGCGCGCAATGTCTTCGCCGTCGACCCGGTCGAGTTCAAGCGCGAGAACGCGTTGAAGTTCGGCGCCACCCACGCCTACCCCGACATCTTCAGTGCGATGGCCGGGGTCGCCGAGGTCACCCAGGGGCGGATGGCCCACAAGACCATCGTCACCGTCGGTGAGCTCAAGGGCGAGGACATCGACCACTACATGAACATCACCGCCAAGGGCGGCACGGTCGTGGCCACCGCCGTCGCCAACATGGCCGAGAACGATGTGAAGCTCAACCTGTCGATGCTGACGCTGCTGCAGAAGCGCCTGCAGGGCACCATCTTCGGCGGCGGCAACCCACACCACGACATCCCGCAGCTGCTCAGCATGTACAAGGCGGGCCGCCTGAACCTCGATGACATGGTCACCCGGCAGTACAAACTCGAGCAGATCAACGACGGCTACGCCGACATGCTCGAGGGCCGCAACATCCGCGGCGTCATCCGCTACACCGACGCAGACCGCTAGCCCTGCTGCCCGCGAAACGGTATTCCGGCGAAATGGTCGAGTGATCACCAGCCGGAATACCGTTTCGGCATATCCAGGAAGGAATTTCGTGACCGAGACATCCACTGAGACACCCGTTGTCACCGCGTCCCGGTCGTCGTGGCGTTGCGTGCAGTCCGGTGACCGCGAGGGCTGGCTGGCACTGATGGCCGACGACATCGTGGTCGAGGATCCGATCGGTGAAGCCGTCACCAACCCCGACGGCACTGGCGTCAAAGGCAAGGAGGCGTTGGCCGCCTTCTACGACACCAACATCGGACCCAACGAGCTGACCGTCACCTGCGAGGAGACGTTTCCGTCCAGCTCGCCGAACGAGATCGCCTACATTCTGGTGCTACGCACCAGGTTTCCCAACGGCTTCACCGCCACCGTGCGGGGTGTCTTCACCTACAAGGTGAACGACGCAGGGCTGATCACCAATCTGCGCGGCTACTGGAACATGGATGCCATGAAGTTCACTGAGGCAGATGCCCAGTAGCGGTCCGCTGGCCGGCCGCGGCGCGATCGTGGTCGGCGGCACCCGCGGCATCGGCCTGGCGGTCGCCGAGCTGCTGGCCGCCGAGGGTGCGGGCGTCGTGGTCAACGGCCGCGACCTGGGGGCCGCCACAGCCGCCGCCGACGCGATATCCGGTGTCGCCCATGCCGGTTCACCCGCCGACCCCGACGTGGCCGACGCCCTCGTCGACACCTGCATGCGCGAGTTCGGACGCGTCGACATCCTGGTCAACTGTGCCGGCACCGCCGAACCGGCCGGATCCTCGATCTTGAACGTGACCAGTGCCCAGTTCCGCGAACTGCTCGACGCACATCTCGGCACGGTGTTCGAGACCTGCCGCGCCGCGGCGCCGAAGATGGTCGCCCAGGGCGGCGGCGCCATCGTCAACACCAGTTCCTTTGCGTTCCTCGGCGATTACGGCGGCAGCGGCTACCCCGCGGGGAAGGGGGCGGTCAACGGGCTGACCGTGGCCATCGCCGCCGAGCTCAAAGAACACGGGGTGCGGGCCAACGTGGTGTGCCCGGGCGCCCGTACCCGGCTGTCCACCGGCTCGGACTACGAACAGCACATCGCGGCTCTCAACCGGCGCGGGCTGCTCGACGACGTCAGCATGCAGGGCGCGCTGGATGCCGCCCCACCGGAATACGTCGCCCCCACGTACGCCTACCTGGTCAGCGATCAAGCCAAAGACGTGACCGGCCGCATCTTCATCGCCGCCGGCGGGTTCATCGGCGAATTCGCCCGGCCCTCAACCGGTTTCATCGGCTACCGCGACCATCACAGCACGCCGCCGTGGACCGTCGGAGAACTCCACGAGGCCATCTCCGGGACCTGAGCCGTCGGGGGCGGCCCAGCTTCAGGACGCTGCGCGCTCGCGCTTGGCGGCCTCGCGGGCGAGCAGGCGGTCACGCTGCTCCTCGAACTTGACGACCTTGGTCTGCAGGTCTTCCAGGAACGCCGCCAACTGATCCCGACGGGCCTCACCGACAGCACTGAAATCGTTGCGCTCGAAGATCCGCCACTTCCGCAGGTTCGGCATGACCACTTCTTCGAGATGCTGGCGCAGGTCGTAGATCCCGTGCTTCGCCATCAGCACACCGTTGCGACGGAAGTCCGGCATGCCCTGTCCCGGCATCCGGAAGTTCTCGACGACAGCGCCGACCGCGTCCAGGGCTTGATCGGGCGAGAGGTCCAGGGCGGCCTCGCACATGTTCCGGTAGAAGATCATGTGCAGGTTCTCGTCCGCCGCGATGCGCTGCAGCAGCCGGTCGGCGATCGGGTCGTCGCAGACCTTGCCGGTGTTGCGGTGGCTGACGCGGGTGGCCAGCTCCTGAAAGGTCACGTACGCGACGGACATCAGGAATTCGGAGTTGTGCATCGCCCGCTCTTCATCGGTGGACGTGAAGCCGTTGGTCACGTGCTCCATGCGGGCCTGCTCCAGCGCGACGAGATCGACGCCGCGGGTCACCACCAGATAGTCCCGAATCGCGATGCCATGGCGGTTCTCCTCGGCAGTCCAGCGATTCACCCAGGCTCCCCAGGGCCCGTCCTGGGAGAAGCTTCCGGCAGCCTCACGGTGATACGACGGCAGGTTGTCCTCGGTGAGCAGGTTGGTGATCATCGCCGCCCGGGCCACGTCGCTCAGCTGTGATTGCTCGAGGTCCCAGTCCTGACCTCCGGCCGCGGCGAAGCTGCGGCCCGACTCCCACGGGACATAGTCGTGTGGGTACCAGTCCTTGGTGGTGGCCAGATGCCGGTTGAGGTTTGCCTCGGCTACCTGCTCCAGTTCAGCCTGCAAAACCGCATCGGTCAGCTCCTGCTGCATGAATCCCCTTAAAGCCGATGTGTGACCACATCGGACTGGCTAAAATCCCCCACCCGCTCAGCAAAGATAGAGCACGATGGGCCTTCACGGCGATTCCGCGAGCAGCGCCAAACTCTCGGCGGGCCCGGATCGGGCGCTCACTATGCTTCTCACCATGGCGTCCGTCTTCACGAAGATCATCAACGGAGAACTGCCCGGGCGATTCGTCTACGAAGACGATGAGATCGTCGCGTTCCTGACCATCGCGCCGATGACGCAGGGTCACACCCTGGTGGTTCCCCGCGCCGAGATCGACAACTGGCAGGACGTCGAGCCGGCGGTGTTCGGCCGGGTGATGGAGGTCTCGCAGCTGATCGGCAAGGCCGTGTGCCAGGCCTTCGGTGCGCAGCGCGCCGGCGTCATCATCGCCGGCCTCGAGGTGCCACACCTGCACGTGCACGTGTTCCCCGCCTACAACCTGGCCGATTTCGGTTTCGCCCACGTCGATCACAACCCGTCGGCCGAATCCCTCGACGCCGCTCAGACGAAGATCAAAGCCGCGCTGGCAGATCTGCAATCCGCGGCAAGCTGACGGTGAACCGGCAGCCCTGACCCGGTGCTGTGGTGACCCGGACCGTTCCGCCGTGCGCGGCCACCAGGGAATGCACGATCGACAGGCCCAGGCCGGTGCCGCCACTGGCCCGGGTGCGGGAGGAATCGGCGCGGTAGAACCGTTCGAACACCCGGCGGGCGTCGTCGGCGCTCATCCCCGGACCTTCGTCGCACACCTCGATGACGGCGTTGTCGCCCTCGGTGCCGACGCGCACCGTGATCCCGGCGGACTCGGGGGTGTGCTGCACCGCGTTGGCCACCAGATTGCTCAGCACCTGACGTAGCCGAGCCTCGTCGCCGAGCACCTCCGGGGTGCCGGGACCGTCGAACACCTCCATGCTGACGCGACGGGCCGGGGCGATCGACCGCGCGTCGTGCACGGCGTCTGTCGCCAGGGTCAACAGATCCACCCGGTGCTGATCCAGGGGTCGCTGTGCGTCGAGCCGGGCCAGCAGCAGCAGGTCTTCGACGAGCAGACCCATCCGCCGGGATTCACTCTCGATCCGGCCCATCAGCATCTCGACGTCGCGAGCGGCGCCCTGCCGGTACAGCTCGGCGAATCCCCGAATCGTGGTGAGCGGGGTCCGCAGCTCGTGGCTGGCATCGGTGATGAACCGCCGCATGCGTTCCTCGGAGGTGCGCGCCTGTTCGGCCGAGTCTTCCGAAGCGGCCACCGCGCGCTGGATCTGCGCGAGCATGCCGTTGAGCGCCGAGGACAGCCGCCCGACCTCGGTGCGCGGATCACGCTCGGGGACACGGCGATCCAGTTCCCCGGCGGCAATGGCGGCCGCCGTGCGTTCCACCTCGACCAGGGGACGCAGGCTGCGGTGCACGACGGCGTAGCCGACGATGCCGAGGATCAGCAGCACCACCGTGCCGATGCCCACCTGCGACCAGATCAACGCGCGTACCGATGACTGCACGTCGGACAGGTCGATCGCGACGGTGGTGCGCTCACCGTTCGGGCCCCGCACGGTCATGGCCCGCCACTGCACGTTGGACGTGCCGACCGAGTCGACGGTCACCGGCCCCGGGCCGACATCGTTGTCGTCGGGCAGCGCGGGCTCCGCCTCGCGGTCGTTGATCGCGATCCAGGTGCGTCCGTCCGCGTCGACGCCCCGAACGTAGAAGTTGGACGGCGGGCGGGCCGGATTGGGCCCTTCCAGGGGTGCCGAGGGAACCGGGCGTGGCTCCTGTGCCCAGCTCTGCGAGGCATCGAGCAAGGTCTGATCGATGCGGCTGATCTCGGTGTGCCGCATGATCGAGGTCACCGCGACGCCGGAGGCGAGCAGACCGCAGGCCACCAGGACCAGTGCAACAGCCACCAGTCCGACCCGCAGCGGCACCCCGTGCCGCTCCACCCGGTCAAACACGTGAAAAGTATGCCGCCGACGGCGGGCCGGTCAGCGGGGCTCGCGCAAAACGTAACCGACGCCGCGCAGGGTGTGCAGCAGACGCTTGTCGCCGGTGTCGACCTTGCGACGCAGGTAGGAGACGTAGGACTCGACGACGTTGACGTCGCCACCGAAGTCGTAGCGCCAGACGTGGTCGAGGATCTTGGGCTTCGACAACACCGTGCCCGCATTGATGATGAAGTAGCGCAGCAGCGTGAACTCGGTCGGCGACAACGACACCGGCTCGCCGGCCTTCCACACCTCGTGGGTGTCCTCGTCGAGCTCGATGTCGGCGAAGGACAGCTTGGCGCTGCGCGGCTCCTCGACTCCCTTGCCGGACCTGCGCAGGATCACCCGCAGCCGGGCCACCACTTCTTCGAGGCTGAACGGCTTGGTCACGTAGTCGTCGCCGCCGAGGGTCAGCCCGGCGATCTTGTCCTGCAGGCTGTCGCGGGCGGTGAGGAACAGCGCGGGCGCGTCGATGCCGTCGGCGCGCAGCCGGCGCAGCAGTCCGAAGCCGTCCATGCCGGGCATCATCACGTCCAGGATCACCGCGTCGGGCCGGATTTCCCTGGCCTTGTCGAGGGCCGCGGCGCCGTTGGACGCGGTGTGTACCTCGAAACCCTGGAACTTGAGGCTTACGGACAGCAGCTCCACGATGTTGGCCTCGTCGTCGACGACGAGGATCCGGGCTTCCGGGACGCTCTCAGGTACTGCAGGCATGGCCATTCCCTGATGTTGGTGGTGCCTGTTGAACTGATCCTGCATGCACGCTGTGCAGTTCCTGTGAGTTTAGCTGTGACGCGGGTAACTACACTGACGCGCATGAACCTCGGCAAGACGCTGGTCCAGGTTGCTACCGCACCCGTGCGAATCGGGTTGGCCGTGGCCGACGCCGGACTGGGCATCGCCAACGAGACGCTCAACGCGGTGCAGCGCGGCATCACCGACGCGAACCCACTCAACGGCAGGTCATCGATGGCCTCGCTGTTCGGTATCGATGACGCGGTCGAGCGGGCGAACCGACTGGCGCGCCTATTGGACGACGACGCCCCACTGGGTCGTGCACTGGCGCCCGACGGCCCGATCAACCGTTTGCTGCGGCCGGGCGGTCTCGTCGACCAATTGACCGCGGAGGGCGGCATGCTGGACCGGTTGACCGCGGACAACGGCGCCGTGGCCCGGGCGGTCGCGCCCGGCGGGCTCGTGGACCAGGTCACCATGGAGGGCGGTCTGCTCGACCGGCTGACCACCGAGGACGGCGCCCTGTCCCGTGTGATCGCGCCCGGCGGGCTGGCCGATCAGCTGCTCGCCAACGACGGACTGTTCGAGCGGGTGCTGCGCGAGGACGGCGTGGCCGACCGGCTGCTCGCCGAGGGCGGCCTGCTCGACACCTTGACCGATCCGGACGGTCCACTGCTCAAGCTCGCCGACGTGGCCGACACCCTGAACCGGCTGGCGCCCGGGCTGGAAGCGCTGGCCCCCACGATCGACGCGCTGCACGAGGCGGTCATCACGTTGAGCCAGGTGGTCAATCCGCTGAGCAACATCGCCGACCGCATCCCGCTGCCCCGCCGGTCGTCGCGCCGGAGCTCCCCGCGACCGGTCGTCTCCCAGCGGATTGTCGACGCTGACGAATGACCCGTTAAACTAGCCGCGTTCGACCCGCCTCCGTAGCTCAGTGGTAGAGCAACGCTCTTGTAAAGCGTAGGTCGTCAGTTCAATCCTGACCGGGGGCTCCAGTTTTGGCATCGGCTGATTGTCGGTGCATGCCCGTAGCTTCAATCCATGAGACAGTGTCGCGGCTGTGGTGCACCACTGGAGAAGCGCAGCCAGAAGGTCTACTGCGGTAACGCATGTCAGGCCCGGGCCCGGCGAGACATCATGACGGAACGCTGGCTCGAATCCGGCGAAGCCCGGGTCCGGGGCGAACAAGGCAATTACATCCGGCTTTACCTCATCAACACCCAGGCAGGCTGCTGTGCGATCTGTGGCGCAGCCAGCACCTGGCAGGACCTTCCGTTGACGTTGATCATGGACCACATCGACGGCAACCCGACGAACAATCGCCGGGAGAACCTGCGCCTGATCTGTCCGAACTGCGACTCCCAGCTCCCGACGTACAAGAGCCGTAACCGTGGCAACGGTCGCCACTACCGGCGACAGCGCTATGCCAACGGGCAGTCGTTCTGACCGCCACCCTAGACATCGACTCTGCATCCAGGCTGCGAAAGTGCGAGCATGCGACGCCCCACACGCAGAGTGAATCCAGTTGGGGCTGCAGTTGTTCTAGACCCCGCGCAGCAGTGCCACGAGCTCGTCGCGGCCGTTGACACCGACGCGCTGTGAGGCCCGGAACAGATGTCCCTCGACCGATCGAACAGACATCGTCAGGCGATCGGC
Organism: Mycolicibacterium sp. HK-90; assembly: GCF_030486405.1. Next base: position 5,520,319 of record NZ_CP129613.1, read on the forward strand.
GACCTCCTTGTTCGACAACCCTTGTGCCACCAGCGCAATCACCTCCCGCTGACGGTCGGTGAACGGCTGCGGCATCGCCACCGCCCGCAGCGCGGGGGTGAGTGCGCCGTGGCATTCGGTCGCGAGGCGCTCGGCGACGACGGAGGCGCTCAGCGCCGCACCGCGCAATCCTGCGCGTTGGTATGCGACGACGGCCTGGGCCGCCGCATCGGCCGCCGCCACCCGATCGCCGAAGGCCTCGTACCCCCGCGCTGCGGCAAGCAGCCCTTCCCCATTGCCACCGGCCAGCGCCGCGGCGTGCGCGGCTGCGGCGGGAGCACGAGGGCCTTGCACCACCCCGGCCAGCTCCTGCAGCCGCGCAGCGGTGGTGGCATCGCCGAACTGGGTCGCGGTCTGCAATAGCAGCACTTCCTGCGCGGGCCGGTCCGACTCCTCGGCTGCCGCCGTTCGCAGCAGCGAGATCGCCTGGGAAACAGCACCTTCGGCGGCGTTAACCCAGGCTTGAGCGATGGACTTCTCGGGGTCGAACAAGCGGGCAGCCGGGTCCTGCGCCCACCACTCCAACGAATCGAACTGCCGGCGTGCGTCTTCGGCGAGCCCGGCCATGGCGGTCACGGTCGTCAGCCACACCCGTCCGATCGCCCTGATCACCCGGCCGCTGTCCCCGGTGCCGAGATACGCAAGCGATTCCAGCAGCCACCGTCGGGCATCGGACAGCGCCCCGAGATCCATCGCGGTCATGCCGGCCAACAGGCTGTGCCAGGACTCTTCGAATGGAACGTCGAGGGTTGTCTGGCGGATACGTGCGACGGCGGCACCCGCTCGGCCCAGCGCGCCGGCGAACCGATAGGCCCGAGCCTGTAGGGCCGCCAGTTGAAATCGCAAGTGCGACACGTCCGACGACTGCGCAGCCAGTGCGTACCCCGCGTCTGCCGGTGATTGGATCTCGTCGACGCAGCCGACATCGCCGAATCCTGTGACCAACACCCAGGCCGAAACCATCCGGGCCAGATCGTCGGCCAGCGGGTTCGGCAATACCGAGCCGGCCCGTTCGATCGCCGCGCTGGAACGGCCCCGCATCAGATCCACCAGGGCTCGCGGCGCGGCGGCGTTCGGTTGCGAGACGTCGCCACCGGCTGCGAACACCGCGTCGAGTTCCCGCTCGGCATTGGCCGGGTCACCCAGCCCGCCTGCGAAATTCACCGCTCGCAGCACCGCGATCTGCGATCGCTGCGGCCCGGTGGTCTGCCCGGCAAGTTCGGCCAGAATCGTCTCGGCTTGGCCGGGCCTCTGCAGCCAGACGTTCGTCATCGCCAGAGTGATCTTGGCTTCGACCCCGCCGCCGGCGGTTACCGCTCGCGCCGCGAACTCCTGTGCAAGGCGGGCATCGTGCAGTTGCGCGGCCGCCGAGGCCGCGCCGAGTAGAAGCTCCGCGTCGGGCGTAAGGTCCGATTCGATGGTCAGCACGGCCCGGCGCACCAGTTCACGTGGATCGGTGCCGGTTTTCCGCGCCAGTTCACCGGCGATCCGGCCCCGCAAACGCCGCAGCCGCAACGACCCGGTCCGCCTGACCTCACCGAGCATCGGATGCGCCAGTCGCACCGTCGCCGGGCCCTCACCGGAGTCGACACTCACCAGCCCGAGCGATTCCGCCTCGGTGAGCGCTTCAGGGTCGGAGACCGCCGCCACCGTCTGCACATCCAATGGCTCGGCGACCGCCAACGCGTCCAGCACCTCATGAACGCTCGTGGATACCTGGGCGATTCGCGCCTCCAGAATCTCGGCGAGGGTAGGCGACAACGCGGGGTGGCCACCCCACAGCCACACACCGGAGTGCCGCACCATCCGGCCCGCGTGCACCTCGGCCTCGACCAAGTGACGCAGATACAACGCGTTGCCCTGTGTCAGCTGCCAGAAGCGACGGGCCGAAAGCGACTGCACCGGCCCGTCCAGCACCTGCTCGATGAGCTGGGTTGTTTCCTCCAGTGACAAGGGTTGCAGTTCCAGACGTTCCAGATGGTGGTCCTTCCATATCGCGGTGATCGCATCGGGGGCGGCTTCCCCGGAGCGAATGGTCAGAATCACCGACGCCAGCTGCCGGGTGACAAGTTGATGGATGGCGAAGGCCGACAGGTCATCCAGTAGATGCGCATCATCGACCCCGACGACCACCGCAGCATCCCCGGCCGGGCCGATCAGGCCGTCGATCACCTCGCGCACCCGACGCAGCGGGTCCGGCCCGAAGTCGCTGGCGATGTCGGCGAATGCGCCGAGCGGAACACTGCGTGCCGACGCGGTGCCGACGATCCAATGCCGGTGTGCCCGACGCGGACTGCAGGCCTCGACGGCCTCGCGTGCCAACCGGGTTTTGCCGACGCCTGCCGAGCCGGACAGCACGATCCCGAGGGCGCGGTCATTGCCGGGCCGCGTGGCATCGGCGATCAGTTGGAGTTCTTCGGATCGGCCGACCAGCGGCCACCGACGGATCACCGGCGGATTGTAAACCGCCGCGGTAACCCCGCCGGGGCGATCGGACAAACCGGAAAATTCACGCGGGCGAAAGCAATACGGCGTATCCGGAGCGAAGTGAGGTAGTCGACTACTCCAGCTCACCCCGCGGTGGGCACCTTATCGTCGGGCGGTCCGGCAGCGAGGATGCGTGGAGGTTGCGATGTCGAAGTCCAGCGGCAGATTGATCATTCGGGTACTCACGCTGTGCGCGTTGCTGTTCGCGTTCACCATTGCGGGCCCCGCCGGCGCGGCTCCTCCGGAAGTCACCACGAGCGAGAACCCGGTCCTCATCGCCTATCCGCATTTCACCACGAAGAACGTCGACCTCAAATGGAGCCTGAATCCGTTTCAGGTGGCGATTCTCGCCGTCACCGAAGGCGGTGCGCCGGTGATCAATCCGACGGTGAGTTCGCCTGAGGGTGAGGGCACGGTGTCGTTGACGGTCGCCTACGGCAAGACGTACACCGCGCAGCTCAAGGACGCCTTCGGCCAGCCGCTGGGTGCACCGCTCACGATCACCACCGACAAGCCCCAGATCGATCTGCAACTGTGTGCGCAGCGGTGCATCAAGAGCCTCGAAGTTCAACCACACGGCGGCTGGGCCCAATTCACGATCGAGACCAGCAAGACGATGGTGATCACGGTCGAGGCGAGCACCACGCCGCCGGATGCCGACGGTAAGTGGAGTGATCCCAACGCGATTGCGGCCTCCGTCGGGACGGTCATCCCGACCAACCACTACGCACCGGGGCTGCCCAACTTGCAGCCCAACACCACCTACCACTACGTCGTGCGCGCCCACCTACAGGGCCACGAGCAGGTCAAGACCGGCAAGTTCACCACGCTCACGCGCCGGGTAGACGTGGATTTCAACGAGGTGCAGATGATCGAGGACACAGATGGCCCCCTCGACGGTGACTGCGACTGCTTCTTCTATTTCGGTGTAGGCGATCTGGATCCGATCAGGTACGGCGATTCGTACCACAAGCAGAGCATGGGTAGCGGCACGACCACGCCCATCGACGTAGCGGCCGGTTTCATCAACGCTCCGAACGACCTTCTACTCGGGGTGGCGGGCTACGACGACGACCAGGACGCGTTCGAGGTGATGGTCTTCGACTGCGTCGTCGGCCATCCCCCTCCCCGGGAAGGCGAGTCCTGGAAGGACAGTTGGAGCGCAGACGGGTGCATGCAGCATGCCGGCGACGAGATCACGGTGTCACTGTCCCGCCAGGGACCGCCCGGGGATCCCGCCGCCGTCGATGAACAGTTCACCGAGCCGTTCACGATCTCGGTCGACGGAGTCCTGAAATACAAGGTCCACGGAACGTATCGCGTCAGCTACAGCTAAACCCGGGTGGTCAGTTTCCGCAGGGTCTGATATTCGGTGTCCTTGTAGGGCCGCCCGTCGGGTTGCAGCAGATCGCTGAACCACACATTCGGAACCTTGGTGTAGGGCTTGTCCCAGGAATCCCACGGAAAGTACGTCTGTGTCTTGCCGGCCACCAGGCCCCAGCTGTAGGCGGCGACGTTGTGCCGCTTGGCAACCGGAAGCACCCCCTCGACCGTGCTGCCTTGGTCGCGCGCCAGATATTCGGTGCACAGTATCGGCCGTCCCAGCGGTTCGAGTTCGGCGATGCGTGCCTCGAACTCGGCCGGGCCGGCATAGGAGTGGAAGGAGATGACGTCGGAGTTGTCGAGCTGGAAGTTGTCCATTTCGCTGCGGCTACCGCGATCCCAGCTGCCCTGCCACACGCCACTGGTCAACGGCTGCACCGCGTTGACCGATCGCGCCCAGCCGAACACCTGCGGCAACAGCCCTCCGACTGCGTCGATCTTGTCCTTGCGCTCGACCTTGCGGTACTGCTTGGCCGGGTTGTCCGGCTCATTCCACAGGTCCCAGCCCAGAACGCGGTTGTCGTTTCGGAACTGGCTCATGACTCCCACCACGTAGTCGCGCAGCACGGGGAGATAACGGGGATCGTCGATGCGTTGGGCGCCGGGGCTCTGCACCCAGCCCGAGTTGTGCACCCCCGGTGTCGGGGCCCGCTGTGGTCCCACCTTCGGATGGGGATCCCAACACGAATCGAAGAAGACGAACAGCGGCTTGATGCCGTGACGGGCCGAGATGGCAACGAATTGTCCCAGCCGGCTTTGGAATCCAGCGCGATCCTGCGCCCACAGCAGATCGTGCAGAAATACCCGCACGGTGTTGAACCCGAGGAGACGGCAGGCGCCCAACTCACTGTCGATGCGCCGCGCGTCGTAGGTGCCCGGTGAGAACATCTCGATCTGGTTGATCGCATTCGAGGTGATGAAGTTGGTGCCGACCAGCCAGCCCTGCGCCTGGTACCAGGCGTTGGCGCGCTCGACCGGCCATTGGCCGGGCGCGGCGCTGGCGCGCGGGAGTACGGAAAGCGTGGAAAACGCCGGGGCGAGGGCCGCTGATGCTGCCAGTACCAGCGGGATCTTGAGGGCCGTTCGACGGTGCACTTAGTGAACATAGTGGGACCCAGCAAATACCTGACCCACACGTATCACATTGAAACCATTGAGGTTTCAGATCGTTATCAACTACAACCGGCTGACGGCGAAATCCGCCCCCTGGCCCGGCATGCCGTTGAACACGTACGCGCCGTGGGCGAAGCTGGGTGCACCCGCCGGGGTGCCGTCGCAGATGGTGTCACCGGGTTCGCACAGTTCGATGGTCTTGTCCGTGTATCGCGGACCGATCACCATGGCCGGCGCGCCGATGCTCTTCATGAACTCGTCAGACGGCGCGCCGAGCAGCACCACCGCGGCGACATGATCGGACACCTCGAGCGGCATTGGATCCGGGATGTACTGCTCGTACTCCGTCGGGATGCCGTCCGGCACGGCGGCGGAGGTGACGAAACCGGCGACCACGGCGCCCTGGGAGTACCCGCCCAGCACAACCTTGGTGTTCGGGCAGTCCTTCGCGGTGGCCTTGATGTGGTCGGCCGCATTACGGATCCCGTCGACGACCGTCCTGGCGAACTCGATCCGGTCGCCGAAGTTGCCGCTCGCCTCGTAGTTCACCGGATAGACCTCGACGGAACGTTCACCGGCCCTGGCGCGGACCGCGTCGACGAACGACTGGCCCGGCGCACCGACCCCCGGAGGCTCGTAGGTGCCGCGGGCAAACACCACCTCGACATCGGGGCACGGCTGCGCCGACGCCGCGGGCATGGGTGCGATCGGGATGGCGCAGGCGGCGATGAGCACCGCGCCCTGGAACAATTTGACGACGTTCATATCGACTCCACGCCTACCGGATCGTGACGAACGTTTCGATTCCCCATGCTGACACATCCCAAACCCGGAAAACCAGGGGTAATTGCGAAGGGTTTCTCTACCCCAGCGGCACGTCGAGGTGGGGCCGAGGGTCGGCCGCACCCGGTCCGTCGAAGTGCCACCACTCCCCGGAGTAGACGGTCAGCCCGCCGGCGCCCATCGCGTCGCGCAGTCGGGCCCGGTTGGCCTGGGCCGCCGGGCTGATGCCGTCGGTGGCATAGGCCAGGCTGCGCGGGGTGAAGTCGTCGAAGCCGGTACCCATGTCGGCCCCCGCGATCGTCACGTCCACCGAGCGGCCTGCCTCGTGGCTGCGGGCGTAGGCGCCCGGCCGGGCGACCCAGTTGGGGTTGGGCACCACCTCGAACATCCGCACCTGAACCTCGTGCGGCCGGTAGCAGTCCCAGAAAACCAACCTGTCAGGCCGCAGCGCGGCCGCAGCGGCCGCCAGCCCGGGGGCCATCGACTCGTGGACCAGGCATGGCGCCCCGGGTGGGTAGAGCCGCTGGCCGACGAAATTGTCGGCAGTGGCATAGCGCAGGTCGACCACCGCATCGGGAATCACGGAACGCACGTCGACCAGGCCGGCATCGGAGGCCGGCCGGGCCGGCGCCCGGGGCGCGTACACCACCTGAAACGTGCCGGCCAGGGCCGTCAGCACCGCGCCGAGCAGCAGCCTCATCCCGACGGAAATGACACTCTCATCTTCAGACATGTTGCTTTCCGATGTACGATAATCACACTCTTGAGTCGGCCTCCGAGCCCCGGTGGCCACCTGGTTATGCGCATAAGTACAGCGCAGAAGTCAACCGACGGATTGGAGCGATCCTATGGCGTCAGCCGTACCGGAGACCGTCGCCACCCGCTATGCCGGCAGACGGGTCGAACGGGTGGAGGACACCCGCCTGCTGACCGGACGCGGCACGTACGTCGACGACATCACGCGGCCCGGCATGCTGCACGCCTGCTTCGTCCGCAGCCCCTACGCCCGCGCGAAATTCACCGGCATCGACACCGCCGCGGCGCTCGCACTGCCCGGTGTGCACGCCGTGCTCACCGCGGCCGACCTCAACCCCGAGGTCAAGGAGGCCTGGCACGCGGTCGCGGGCAAGGACGTGCCCGACACCCCGCGCCCGCCCCTGGCCGAGGGCGAGGTGAAGTTCGTCGGCGATCCGGTGGCCTTGGTCATCGCCGAGAGCCGGTACCTCGCTGAGGACGCCGTCGACCTGGTCGACGTCGACTACGAACCGCTGCCCGCGATCGCCGACTTCCGCGAGGCGCTGACATCCGAGGTGTCGGTCCACGAAAACTTCCCGGACAACAACGCCGGCGGTATGGCCGGCATGCCGCCCGACGAAGAGGTCTTCGGCTCCGCGGCGCACGTGGTGAAAGAGCACATCTATCAACAGATGCACGTGCCGGTGCCGATCGAGACGCGCGGCATGGTCACCGAATGGTCGGCGACGTCAGGTGAGCTGACCATCTGGGCATCCACCCAGACCCCGCACGAGCTGCGGGCGTTCGCGGCCCGCCTGCTCGGCATCCCGGCCCAGCACGTCCGGGTCATCATGCGCGACACCGGCGGCGGCTTCGGCCAGAAGGTCGTGCCGATGCGTGAGGACATGTGCATCATGCTGGCCGCGCGCAGAGTACCGGCCGCGCTGAAGTGGATCGAGGACCGTCGGGAGAACCTGATGTCCGCCGGTCAGTCCCGCCATGTCGACGGCGACGTGCGGATGGCCTTCGACGAAGAAGGCACCATCCTGGCTGCCGACATCGATTTCGTCCAGGACGTCGGCTCCTATCCGACCCCGTATCCCGTGCTGACCACCGCGGCCATCGGCATGTTCTTCCCCGGCCCGTACCGGGTGCCCAAGGCCAGCTTCAACTACAAGACGGTGTTCTCCAACACGGCCGGGTTGCACGCCTACCGCGGGCCGTGGCAGTACGAAACCCTCACCCGCGAAATACTTCTCGACATCGCCGCGCGCAAGATGGACATGGACCCGGTCGAGCTGCGACGCAAGAATCTGCTCCGCCGGGACGAGATGCCGTACTTCAACCCCAACGGCATGCCCTATGACCACGTCGCCCCGATCGAGACGTTCGAGCAGGCCGTCAAGATCCTCGACCACGAGGGCTTCCGCAAGGAGCAGGCCGAGGCGCTGGCGCAGGGCCGTTACCTCGGACTGGGCTTCTCCGCCTACATCGAGCCGACCGGCGCGGCCACCGGCCACCTGGCCAGTGAGGGCTGCACGATCCGGATGGAGCCGACCGGCAAGATCAACGTGTACGTCAACGGCGGATCCACCGGAAACAGCTTGGAAACCACCGTCATCCAGCTCACCGCCGACGCACTCGGTGCCGACATCGACGATGTCGCCACCATCCAGGGTGACACCGCGGTGACTCCGTACGGCGCAGGCACCCAGGGCAGTCGCAGCGCACCGATGACCGCGGGCGCGGTCAACGAGGCCGGCACCATCCTGCGCAAGCAGCTGGTCGCGATGGCCGCGGCCCGCCTCGAGGTGGAGGAGTCCGAGATCGAGCTCGGCGGTTCGAAGGCAGTCGCCCGCAACGATCCCGAAAAGAGCGTCAGCTTCGCCGATCTGGCCTTCCGCGCCCACTACGAGCCGCAGATGCTTCCACCGGGCATGTCGGCAAACCTGGAGGCGACCGCCCGCTACACCGCACCGCCCACCGCGCCGATCCACTGGGCCAACGCCACCCACGCCTGCACCTGTGAGGTGGACGTCGTCACCGGGCACGTCACCCTCACCCGCTACATCGTCAGCGAAGATGTCGGCCCGATGATCAACCCCAACGTGGTCGAAGGTCAGATCGCGGGCGGCACCGTGCAGGGCATCGGCGGCGCGCTGCTGGAGAAGCTGTCCTACGACGACGCCGGAAACCCCTTGTCCTCAACGTTTGTCGACTATCTGCTGCCGACCGCCACCGAGGTGCCGACGATCGAGTACGGCCACGTCGAGATCCCCGGCCCCGGCGTCGGCGGCTACAAGGGCGCGGGCGAGGGCGGCGCCATCGGGTCCACCCCCGCGGTCATCAACGCGGTCAACGACGCGTTGGCCCCGCTCGGGGTCACCCTGACCACTCTGCCCGCCACCCCGGCGGCCATCGTCGAAGCCATCGAGCGCTCGCAGGAACGACAAGAAAGGGACCACTGATCGTGGAGCTCAACAACGAATTTCGGGTCGCGGTGCCTGCGGCGAAAACCTGGGAGGTGCTCACCGACGTCGAACGCGTCGCACCGTGTCTGCCCGGGGCCACCCTACTGAGCGTCGACGGCGACGACTTCACCGGCGCGGTCAAGGTGAAGGTCGGCCCGATCACCGTGTCCTACCAGGGCGATGCGACGTTCCAGGAAAAGGACGCCGCAGCCCAGCGCGTGGTGCTCAAGGCCAATGGCAAAGAGACGCGCGGGAACGGCACCGCCTCGGCCGTCGTCACGGCTCAACTCAAAGACGAGGGTGACGCGACCACCGTCGTCGTCACCACCGACCTGGCCATCTCCGGCAAGGCGGCCCAGTTCGGCCGCGGCGTGCTGGCCGATGTGGCAGGCAGCCTGATCGATCAGTTCGCCCGCAGCCTGGAAGCCGAACTGATCGGCGGTTCCGAGCCCGCCCCCGAAACCGGTTCTCCCGCTTCCGGTCAAGCGCCTCAGGAGGCCGCCCCGATCAATGCGCTCGCCCTGGCCAAGGTGATGGCGGTGCCGATGGCCAAGCGCTTCGCCCCGGCCATCGGCGCGGCCGCCGCCGCGGGCGTGCTCGGCTTCCTGCTCGGCCGGGCCGGGCGCAAGAACCGGAGACCCCACGCCGTCACCGCCGAGGATCTACAGGCTGCATTGCTCCGGTTGGTGTCATGAAACCCGCCCCGTTCGCCTATCACCGGCCCGCCACGGTCGCCGAGGCAGTCGCCATGCTCGGCGAGTACGGCGAGGACGCCAAGATCCTGGCCGGAGGCCAGAGCCTGGTGCCGATGCTGGCGATGCGCCTGACGCACTTCGACAACCTGATCGACATCTCACGCCTGACCGAGCTGAATGACATCACGCTGCAGGGCAACGAGGTTCGCATCGGCGCGGCCACCCCGCACGCCCTCGTCGGCCTCGACGACGAGATCGCCGACTCGGTACCGCTGCTGAGCCTGGCCACGCCGCACATCGGGCATTTCCAGATCCGCAGCCGCGGCACCCTGGGCGGCGCGATCGCCCACGCCGATCCGGCTGCCGAGTACGCGGCCGTGGCACTGGCGCTCGACGCGACGATCGAGGCCACATCGGCCCGCGGCACCCGGCAGATCCCGGCCACCCAGTTCTTCACCGGACTGTGGGAAACGTCCTTGGCACCCGACGAGATCCTCACCGCGGTGCGCTTCCCGGTGGCCTCCGGACGCAGTGGTTTCGGGATCTCCGAATTCGCGCGCCGCCATGGTGATTTCGCGATCGCCGGTGCCGTGGTCGGGATCGAGCTCGACGAGGACGACCGGATCACCCGCTGCGGCATCGGCCTGCTCGGGCTCGGCTCCACCCCGCTGCGGGCCACTCCGGCCGAGTCGGCGGTGCTCGGCACCCCGATCGGCGGGCTCACCGCCGAGGAGATCGGCCGGCTGGCGATGTCCGAACTCACCGACATCCCGTCCGACCTGCAGGGCTCGGCGTCATACCGGGCCCGGGTCGGTGCCGCCATGGTGTCCCGCGCCTGGACTCAGGCCGTCACACAAGTCACCCAGGAGGTTCTCAATGCATGAACTGCCGGTCGAGGTCTCGGTCAACGGCCGCGACTACCAGGGCGTGGTCGAGCCGCGGGTGACACTCGCCGATTTCCTGCGCGAGACCTGCGGCCTGACCGGCACCCACCTCGGCTGCGAACACGGCGCCTGCGGCGCCTGCACCGTGCTGCTCGACGGGCAGGCGGTGCGTTCGTGTCTGGTGTTCGCGGTTCAGGTGGACGGCCAGGATGTCACCACGGTCGAGGGGATCGCCGACCCGGACGGAGCGCTGTCCCCGGTGCAGGCGGCCCTCAAGGAATGCCACGGCCTGCAATGTGGCTTCTGCACACCGGGATTCGTCACCTCGATCACCGCGATGCTGCGCGACAACCCGAACCCCAGCGATGAGGAGATCCGCGAAGGGCTCTCGGGCAACTTCTGCCGCTGCACCGGGTACCAGGGCATCGTCAACGCGGTTCATCGAGTCTGCGAGAACGCCGAGGACGCCGCCGAACTCGACCCCGCGGGCCAACAGTGATTTCTGCCCGCTGATCCTCCCCTCACCGGCTCCAACCGGTACAAGTGGACTCATGAAGATCGGTTTCATCGGCCTGGGCAACATGGGTGCGGCAATGGCCGCCAACCTGCTCAAGGCCGGACACGAGGTCACCGCGTACAACCGCTCCCCCGACAAGGTGACCGCGCTGGTCTCCCAGGGTGCGTCGGCCGCCGCATCGGTCGGCGACGCTTGCCAGGGCGACATCGTGGTCACCATGCTCGCCAACGACGACGCGGTTGAGGCACTGGCATTCGGGGACGACGGAGTGGTCGCCTCGCTGCCGCGCGGCGCGGTCCATGTCTCGTCGTCGACCATCAGCGTCGCCCTGGCCCAAAGACTGACCGAAGCCCACGGCGGGTCCGGCCAGGGTTTCGTCGCCGCCCCGGTGTTCGGCAGGCCCGAGGCCGCCGCGGCGGCCAAGTTGTTCGTCGTGGCGGCCGGTGCCCCGGCGGCGCTCGAGACGGTGTCGCCGGTTTTCGATGCGATCGGACAACGCACATTCGTGCTCGGCGATGCCCCTCAGGCCGCGAACCTCGTCAAGATCAGCGGCAACTTCCTGATCGCCTCGGTGATCGAATCCCTCGGTGAGGCAATGGCTCTCGTGAGCAAGGCGGGGGTCGACAAACAGCAGTACCTGGAGTTGCTGACCTCGACGCTGTTCGACGCCCCGGTCTATCGCACCTACGGCGGGCTGCTGGCCCGCGAAGAATTCAGTCCGGCCGGGTTCTCCGCCACGCTCGGGCTCAAGGACGTCAAGCTGGCGCTGAGCGCCGGGGACGAGCTACAGGTGCCCCTGCCCGTCGCGAGCCTGCTGCGCGATCGTTTCCTGACGCTGCTGGCCACCGGCGGCGGTGACCTGGATTGGTCGGCGGTGGGCGCATTGAGCGCGTGGGAGGCCGGGGCCGGCCACCCGGCCTAGAAACGTGCAGCGCCGAGGATCGCAACCACATGTGTGACCGCAATTCCTCGGCGTCGCGTCGTTCCGGACTACTCGGCAGGCACGACGCCGCGCAGGCCGTCCGCACCGAAGATCGGCTCGATCATCCCGGAGATGTCGGGGCCGCGGCGCAGCCCGTGCCCGCCGTCGACGTTGATGGCCTGGCCGGTGATCCAGCCGGAGGCATCGCTGAGCAGGAACACCGCCAGGTTCGCGATGTCCTCGACCTCGCCGAACCGGGGAAGCGGCGTGCAGGCCTGGTAGTCGTCGCGGGCCGCCGGGAGCTCGAACACCGGGCCGACCATGTCGGTGCGGGTCAAACCTGGCCGGATGCTGTTGACGCGCACCCAGGACGGCCCGAGTTCGTCAGCGGCCAGCTTGAGCAGATGGTCCAGGGCAGCCTTGCTGACGCCGTACGCGCCGAACCATCGGTGCGTGTTGCTCGAGGCGATCGAGGAGATCCCGACGAATGAGCCGCCCCCGCCGCGAACCAGCTCCCGCCCGGCGTGCTTGAGCAGGTACATCGTTCCGTTGACGTTCAGGTCGACGGTGCGTCGCCACAGTTCGGAGTCGATCTGTGTGATCGGGCCGATGGTCTCTGACCCACCCGCGCTGTGCACCACACCGTGCAGCCGGCCGTGCCAGGCAGTCGCGGCGTCGACCGCTCGGCTGACCTCGTCCTCGTTGGTGACGTCGGCGGGTTCGTACCGCACCGATCCGGGCCCCTGGGCGGTCAGTTCGTCGGCGGCGGCACTGAGCTTGTCGGCGTTGCGTCCGACCAGCAGGGCGTTACCGCCGGAGGCGACGATGGCGGCCGCGGCACCCTTGCCGATGCCGCTACCGCCACCGGTGACCAGGTAGGTGCGATCTTTCAACGACAGTTCCATTTACCTCATCCCTTACGGTTCGTCGCGCCGGGCCGGTTTCGGAGCACCGAGGGTGCGCCAGTCCGGCACGTCCGGTGGCATGCCGACCGGCCAGCGGTTCTCGTTGGCCGACGCCCAGTGCGCGTGCCCGAGTTCATGGATGTGGAAGGCGTGGCGCAGCGCCTCGGTGAAGCCCATGGCGTCGCTGGCCGCGTTGACCGAATCCTTGACCAACAGGGCCGCCATCGTCGGCCGCTCGGCGATGCGCCGCGCGAATTCCAGTGTCTTGTCCTCAAGTTCGTCGCGCGCGAAGACCTTCGACACCATGCCCAACCGGTACGCCTCGTCGGCATCGATCGAATCACCGGTCAGCAGCAGCTCTTTGGCCTTGCGCGCACCGAATTCCCATGGGTGGGCGTAATACTCGACGCCCGGCATTCCCATCCGCACCCCGACGACGTCGCTGAACTTGGCATCGTCGGCCGCCACGATCAGGTCGCACGCCCAGATCAACATCAGCGCCGCGGAGATCGCATTGCCCTGCACCTGGGCGATGGTGATCTTGCGCAGATCACGCCAGCGCCGGGTGTTCTCGAAATAGAAGTGCCACTCCTGCAGGTAAGTCCGCTCGGCGACGCCGGCGGCGCCGGCACCGTGTGAGCGGAACGTCGGGTGCTGGCCCGGCCCGGGCTGACGCTCGGCCAGCGCCGCTTCGGAACCGAGGTCATGGCCTGCCGAGAAGTTCTTTCCCCGGGCCGCCAGGATCACGACCCGGACCGCGTCATCGGCCTCGGCCCGGCCGAATGCCTCGTCGAGTTGAACCAGCAGGGTCCGGGACTGCGCGTTCTGCGCATCCGGGCGGTTCAGCCAGATCCGGGCGATGCGTCCGTCATCGAGTGTCTCGTATTCGACCTGGCGCGCTGCGTCGTCGGAACTGACCATGTCGACCACCTCTTAGGCAGGGTAAGTAAGTAACGGACTGCACATTACGTGTATCGCGTAACCGGGCTCACACCGGGATCACAGCAACTCGGTAGCGGGCTCGCAGACTCGCCGGAGCCCGACCGGATCCATGCCACTGCGCAGACAATAATTACTAGTAAACGGTATGATCGACCATGCCGCGCGGTAGCCCCGCGGACGAGCACACAGCGCACTGTCAGCAAACATCACGGCATCGAAGGGAAAGCCGCCCATGGCCATCGCCCCGATCTCCGCTTCCCGCTTCGTCCTCGCGGCAGGTATTGCCGCGGCCATCGTTTCCGCCCCGGCGCTCGGCGCCCTGTCGACACCGGCCGACGCCCTGGCCGCGTGCCCCAACGGAGAAAGCGAAGACATCTACACCGGGGCGTGCGTCCCGGATCTGGTACCGAACTCACCGGCGTTCCACTCTGCCCCCGACCAACTCCCGCAGATCGACGGCATCCCCTGCACCGGCGCCAATTCCGGCGAGTGCATCGGCCTGGGTGAGGAGCAGCAAGCCCAGGGCCCGCAACCGATTCCGCGGTCGACGGTCGGCAGTAGCCCTACCGTGACCGGCCACATCGGTTGATCGCAGAGACTGCACAGTAAACCCTCAGCAGTCCTAGACTGCTGAGGTGAGGTTGCTTGCTGTGCCCGCCGCGGTGTCCGTCGCCGGTGCCGGTTGTGCGCTGTCCCTGTGGCTGGGCGCGCCGGCCGCACAAGCGGCGTGTACGTCCGGTGAGGAACAAGACGTCTACACCACCACCTGCACACCATTTCTGGTGCCGAATTCACCGTCGCCGTTCAGCGGAATTCCCGGCAATCCGGATTTGCCTGCGGTGAACCTGCCGGGCGGCGGCGGAGCGATCCCGTGCACCGGCCACAACGCCGGGGAGTGCATCGGGTTGGCCGAAGAGGACGAGGCCGAAGGCCCGCGACCGGTGCCGCGATCGACGATCAGCGCCAGCCCGTAGCACTCTCAGCCACCTGCTAGATCAGATGCAGATCTTTCCCAGCTTCCATACAATCCTCGGCGACGAAACAATCGAATAACTAGAGAAAGCGTGACGATGGCGACCTACCCGATCTCGATGCGACGACTGATCTTTGCCTGCGGATTTGCGGTCGCCGCGGCCGCTGCCCCGGCCATCGCCGCGCTCACCGTGCCGGCAGCGGCCGGCCCGGCGCTGGCGTGCCCGGCCGGCGAAGAGGAAGACCTCTACACCGGCGTGTGCGTCCCGCACACCGTGCCGAACTCCCCCGGTTCGTTCAGCGGCATCCCCGGCAACCCCAATCTGCCCGCGGTGAACCTGCCCGGTGGCGGCGGCTCGATTCCCTGCACCGGCGCCAACACCGGTCAGTGCATCGGCCTGGCCGAGGAGCAGCAGGCTCAGGGCCCGCAGCCGGTGCCGGAATCGACCGTCGGCAGCAGCCCGACGGTGCACGGCTCCATCGGCTGACGGCGTGAGGCGACCGGGGTTTCCCCGGTCGCATACAGTTGTCCCATGCCTGCGAAATCTGATCCCGCCGACATCGACGAAGTCGCACCGCTCGCCGACAGCACCGCCAGTCAGGCTCGCCGCGTCGTCGCGACCTACGCCACCGACGCCGACGAGTGCCGGATGTTCCTCTCGATGCTCGGCATTGGGCCCTCGAAAATCGAGGCGTAAATGAGTCCGGAAGGCGGCCGCAAGGCCGTCTCCGGTAACTCCGACTTCGTCGTGGTGGCCAACCGGCTGCCCATCGACATGGAGCGGTTGCCGGATGGCAGCACGTCCTGGAAGCGCAGTCCCGGCGGTCTGGTGACCGCGCTGGAGCCGCTGCTGCGTAAACGCCGCGGCGCGTGGATCGGTTGGGCCGGTATCCCCGACAGCGGCGATGAGCCCATCATCGAAGAGGACCTCCAGCTCTTCCCGGTCGAGCTCTCGGCCCAGGACGTCGCGGACTACTACGAGGGGTTCTCCAACGCCACGCTCTGGCCGCTGTACCACGACCTGATCGTCAAACCGGAGTACCACCGCGAGTGGTGGGACAGCTACGTCGACGTGAACCGGCGCTTCGCCGAGGCCACCGCCCGAGCGGCCGCGCCTGGAGCCACGGTCTGGATTCAGGACTATCAGCTGCAGCTCGTGCCGAAGATGCTGCGCATGCTGCGTCCCGACGTGACCATCGGTTTCTTCCTGCACATCCCCTTCCCGCCGGTCGAACTGTTCATGCAGATGCCGTGGCGGACCGAGATCGTGGAGGGCCTTCTCGGAGCCGACCTGGTCGGATTCCACCTGCCCGGCGGTGCGCAGAACTTCCTGGTCCTGGCGCGCCGACTGGCCGGTGCCAACACCTCACGGGCCTCGATCGGTGTCCGGTCGCGCTTCGGCGAGGTCTCCCACGGGTTCCGGACCGTCAAGGTCGGCGCCTTCCCGATCTCGATCGACTCGGCCGACCTGGACGCCCAGGCGCGGAACCGGGCGGTACGCCAGCGGGCCCGTCAGATTCGCAGCGAACTCGGCAACCCGCGCAAGATCCTGCTCGGCGTCGACCGGCTCGACTACACCAAGGGCATCGACGTACGGCTGCGGGCATTCTCCGAGTTGCTTGCCGAGCAACGGGTCAAGCGCGACGACACCGTGCTGGTTCAGCTCGCCACACCCAGCCGCGAGCGCGTCGAGAGCTACAAGGCGATGCGCGAGGACATCGAGCGCCAGGTCGGCCACATCAACGGCGAGTACGGCGAGGTCGGCCATCCGGTGGTGCACTACCTGCACCGCCCGGTCCCGCGCGACGAGCTCATCGCGTTCTTCGTCGCCGCCGACGTCATGCTGGTCACCCCTCTACGCGACGGGATGAACCTGGTGGCCAAGGAGTACGTCGCCTGCCGCAGTGATCTCGGCGGTGCGCTCGTGCTCTCGGAGTTCACCGGCGCGGCGGCCGAGCTGCGCCAGGCGTACCTGACCAACCCGCACCACCTCGAAGGCGTCAAGGACGCGATCGAGGCGGCTCTGAACCAGAGCCCGGAGGAAGGCAAGCGCCGGATGCGCGCATTGCGCCGTCAGGTGCTGGCGCACGATGTGGACCGGTGGGCCCGCGCGTTTCTCGACGCGCTGGCCAGCGCGAAATCAGCCTGAGCGCTGGCAAGCGCGAAATCAGCCTGAGCGCCGGCAAGCGCGCAGGCTGATTTCGACTAGATCGGGTTGATCCCGTTGATCAGCCAGTCGCCGTCGATCTTGCGGTAGTCGACCTTCAACCGGCTGCCGTCATACAGCGGTTGGCGGGACTGATCGGTCACCGTGCGGTTCATGTACACCAGCACCGAGCCGGACTCGCGCTGGGCGGTCATCACGCCGACACCGACGACACTGATCTGAACGACCAGCTGACGCTTGCGGGCCTCGGGAATCACCTTCGCGCCGGCATCCTCTTCGAACTTCTCCCGGAAGTCGGGTGCGAGCAGCGGGTAGGTCTCCATCAGACTGCGCTCGACAGTCTGGTAGTCGTAGCCGAACACCTTCGGGATCTGGTCCGCCGCCAATGCCGGCAGCTCGGTCCGGGCGGCCTCCTGGCCCCGCTGCATGACACGGTTCCAGTACAGCGACCCGCCGACGCCGGCCAGGGCGACGAAAGCCACCGTCAGCACGCCGATCGTTGCGGCAATGATTTTCGAACGCATCAGTTTCCACCGTCGGGGTACTTGAGGTCGTAGCCGGTCATGTGCCCGTTGTCGTCCTCGTGCACGATCACCCGCAGCCGGTACGGCCGCGTGGGTGAATTGACCCCGTCCAGGTCGGTGACGGTGACACGCACCGCCACCAGCACGGAGGCATTCCCGGCGATCTCGTCGACCTTCTCCAGCGCCGCACCGTTGACCACGGCTTCCGAGCTGGCGTTGGTGTCACGGAACAGCGCTTTCAGGTTGTCCGCGTTGTTCCCCTGGCTCATCATGTCCCGCAGCGGGCCACTGGTGCCGTCGATGAAGCGGTTCACGCTGTCGTCGATGGTGTCCTGGGAGTAGGTGAACATGTTGATCACGGTCTGCTTGCCGGTGTCGACGAAGCGCTCGTTGCGGGCCTGGACGTCGTCCACGCCCCGCTGCTGATCGGCCATCACATAGGCGACCGCGCCCAGCGCCACGGTCGCCACACCCAGCACCACGGCGGCCACCACAGCCACCAGACTGCGATGCGCACGCCGCCGGGGTGGCGCCTTCACCCCCGCCTTCAACGGTGCCGGCTGAGGCGCCTTGGACGCCGTGCCGGTTGCCGATTCGACCACCACGGTCGTCGTGGTCGCTTCACCGGTAGCGCCGGTCGGGCCGGCCGCCCTGGACGCGCGCCTACGCACCGGCCTCTGGTTCGAGGCCGTTTCTTCGGTCATCAAGCCTGCCTTGGATCCAGCATCAGGTCTACCCAGGTTTCCGCGGGTGCCAGATTGTCGGCGCCGGCTGCGTACACACCGGTGCCTCCGTCGGCGTCAGCGAAAACCCCACTGTGCTGATCGTAAGTGCCGATCCCAGGTGCGCTGGCCAGAGGTGGTGCCTCGGCCGGTAATGGCGCATCCGGAGCCGGTGCGGGTGCCGGCGGCGCCGGAGCCTCCGGCGCACCGGGGGGCGTGCGGCCGTACGGCGGCACGAGCTGGTCCGGCGGCGCGAAGTACGGCCACGGCGGGGGCGGGGTACCCGGCTTGTTCGGCGGCACCGGCAGCGGGAACGGCGCGTGCGGCGCCGGACCCGGCCCGGGCGCCACACCCGGCGGCAGCTGCACCACCGGCGGCCCCGGATCTGGGTCGACCTGCGGCGGGATCATCGGGAACTTGTTGGGCGGCAGGATGTTACGGCCGTCCTCGATCGGGGTGCCGTACGGGACGGGCGGACCGCGCCACGGGTTGGAGCCCACCGGGATGTAGCCGTTGGGGTCGCGGCACAGCTGGATGGTCGGGGCACGCTTGCCCGGGAACTCCTGGCACGGGTAGTTACGCGCACCACGCACGACAGCCGGATCGTTCTGCGCGGTCTTGCAGTACAGATCGGTCGGCAGATTCCGCAGCGTCAGGTCGGCCGGGGACCGGATCTGGGTCGGCGGCAGGAAGCCCGTCAAGCAGGGCGGCGCGTCACCCAGGTCGACCTTGAAGTCAAGCTTGCCGCCCTCATCGGATGGCACGCCACCGGCCACGGTGTTCAGCGCGGCCATCAGGGCCGGGAAGATCACCAGAGCCTGTTCGAGCGACTTGCTGTAGATCACGCCGATCCGCCCGAAGTTGGCCAGGTTGGCGGCCAGCACCGGGAAGGTCGGGCGGATTCCACTGAACGCGGTGTTCGCCGCCTCGGTGGCGCCCGGAACGGTCTTGAGTGTGGTGCGCAGCTGCGGGTCGGCCTTGTTCACCTCCCCGGTGAACCGGGCCAGCCCGTCGGCCAGCGAGCGGATGCTGTCGCCACTGCGCATCTGCGCTTCCAGGAACGGCCCGGCCTGGTCGATCAGCTGGGTGGTCTCCCCGGAGGTGGCATTGGCCTCATCGATCAGCAGGCGCGAGGATTCGATCAGCCGGGCGAGCTCGGGACCGGATCCGTTGAACGCCTTGAACGACTCGCGGAGCAGATCCTGCAGCCGGCTGTTGCCGATGCTGTTGACCAGGGCGTCGGCCTCGTGCAGCAGGCCGGCGATGTCCTGACCGACCCGGGTGTTCTGCTGGTCGATGGTCGCACCGTTGCGCAGCTTGCCGGTCGACGGTGACTCTGGCGGGATCAGATCGATGTACTGCTCGCCGACGGCCGAGACGCTCTTGACGGTCGCGGTGACGTTGTCCGGGATCGCCGTGCCGCTGTTGAGCTGCATCCTGGCGACCACACCGTCCGGAGCCAGGCCGACCGAATCGACCCGGCCTACCGTCACCCCCCGGTAGGTGACGTTGGCGTTCTCGTAGATGCCGCCGCCGGCAACGAAATTGGCGTTGACCTTGTAGGTGCCGATACCCACCGCGGCAGGCAGATGCAGATAGAACAGCGAAATCGCACCGACGGTCAGGACGGTGACGACCCCGAAGATCATCAACTGCATACGGGTCAGCCGATCGATCATTACGGCTTCTCCTCGTGCTGGGTGGCGGTTCCGGCGGGGATCTTGAACGGATCGGCGGCCTGGCCGGACAGGTTCGCCATCGACCCGGTCAGCCAGTCCGGCGGGTTGATCACTTCGCCCAGGTGCTTCATGTTCGGGTCGAATCCGCCGGTCGTGAAGATCGACTCACCGAACCTGCGCAGTGTCAGGTCGAAGGTGACGAACACGTTCAGATAGTCGCCGCGCACGGCACTGCGAAGGTACTTGTAGTGGAACGGGAACGTCGGCAGGAACTCCAGGTCCTTGATGAAGTCGTCGGCGTTGTCGTTCAGCGCCTTGATCGCCGGATAGAGATCCTTCATGTCGGCCGCGAAGTCGTCCTTCGTCTCCGACAGGATCCGCGAACCCACCTCGGCGAAGCCACGCAGCGCGGTGAATGCCTCGACGATGCTGGCCCGGTTCTCGTTCAGCACCTTGAGCGCCCCCGGCAGCGTGTCGAGCGTGCGGCCGAGATTGTCCTGGCTGCGGGCCAGGATCGAGGCGAAACGGTTCAGCCCGTCCGCGGCGGCAATGATGTCGTTGGTCTGCTGGTCCAGCGACGCGGTCAGCTCGGCCAGCCGCGGGATCAGATCGACGAAGCTCCCGGCCCGACCTGCCACCGCGGCATAGGCCTCATCGGTGATGTCTTGCAGCGCACCGAGATTGCCCTTGTTGACCACCATGCCCAGGGAGGACAGCGTTTCCTCGGTGGTGGGATAGCGGTCGGTCTGGGCCAGCGAGATGTTGGAGCCCTCACGCAATTGTCCCTGCGGGGCCTCGTCGACCGGCTCGGACAGCTGTACATGCTGCGAACCCAGCAGCGAGGTCTGGGCCACGCGCGCAACCGCATTCGCCGGGAGCTTCACGTCGCCGTCCAGCGACAGTTGCACCGCCGCGTAGAAGCTTCCGTCCGGGCGCTGCATGGCGTCCAGACCGGACACGCTGCCCACGGTGACGTCGTCGACCATCACCGGCGAGTTCTGCGGCAGGGTCGCCACATCGGGCAACTCCACGGTCACCGTGTAGGAGCCCGGGCCATGCCCGGCCGTACCGGGCATGTTGAGCGAGTTGAGTCCGCCGAACTGGCAGCCGGCCAGCAGCATCGCCCCACTGCCGATCGCCAGCGTGCGGCCACCGATCCGTGATGCCTTACCCCTCAATGCTTTACCCCTCATCATCCGCCGGCCCCAGCTTCAGCAGCCGCCGGCGCAGCAGGCGCGGCCGCGGGTCCGGGCGCCGGTCCGACCCCGGTCCCCGGGGCGGGCGCCGGCGCATCCGGCGGAAGGATCAGCGAGCTCAGCGTCGCGTCCGTCGGGATCTGCGGCGGAGTGACACCCGGGGCGTTCTGCCACTGCAGGTACGGCACCGGCGTCTCCGACTTGGCCTCGGTCTGCGGGGTGTCGTAGATGATCTGCCCCTTGTAGGCGGTGATGCTGTTGACCGGGTGGAACAACACCGGCGGGTAGTTCATCGTGATGCGCTTGAGCACCGGGCCCATCCGCTGCCGGCAGATCTCGGCGCGCTTGAAGTTGTCCGGGTTGGCACCGGTGTCGAACGTGCCACCACAGATGAACTGCGTCGGGTTGGCGAAGTTGGGAAGTGACAGCAGACCACCGACGGTGCCCTGTGCCGGGTTGTAGATGTTGTAGAAGTTCGCCAGGCCGTTGGGCGTGACGTGCAGGATCTGCTCGATGTCGTCACTGTGATCGGTGAGGATCTGGGTGAAGTCGGCGAGCTTGCCCACCTGGGCGATCAACGCCTCGTTGTTCTCGTTCAGGAAGCCACGAACATCACTGAGTGCCTGGTTCAGCGTGCCGAGAGTCTGGTCGAGGCCGCTCGAGCTGTCCGCCAGCACCTGCGACACCGATGACACGTGGTTGGTGAACTGCACGATCTGTTCGTTGCTGTTGGCCAACGCGTCCACGAGGATCTGGAGGTTCTTCACGGTGCCGAAGAGGTCGGTGCGGGAATCTCCCAATCGTCCTGCGGTCTGGGACAACTCACGCAACGCGTTGCGAAACGAGTCGCCATTGCCGTCGAACGTGGTGGCCGCCTGATCGACGAACTGCGCGATCGGGCCCTGGACCGAGCCGGGCTGAGGCCCGAGCTGTGAACTCAGCTGAGTCAGCTGCTCCTTGACTTCGTCCCACTCGACCGGGACGCCCGTGCGGTCCAGCCCGATCGACGCACCGTCGGCCATCACGTCGCCTTCGGTGTAGGCGGGTGTCAGCTGAATGAACCTGGCCGACACCAGGTTCGGCGAGAGAATCAGCGCCTTGGCATCGGCGGGCACTTTGATGCCGCGATCGAGGGTCATCTCGATCTTGACGTCGGACGGCCTGGGCTCGATGGAGTCGATCGTGCCGACCGGCACGCCGACGATCCGGACCTCGTCGCCGGGGTACAGCCCGACCGCGTTGGTGAAGTACGCCGTGAGCTTCGGGCCGGTTCGCGACGGCCACACCTGGTACACGCCGACGGCGATCACGCCGAGCAGCACCACGGCCAGCGCAATCCGCAGCCACCGGTTCCGACCGGAACCCGAATTCTGTTGTGTCATGGCGATTTCGGCCTAACGATCGTCCGCTCCGAGATGTAACCACGCAGCATGTCAGCGAGACTGTCGGGCAGCTTCCCTGGCTGGAAGTAGGTGTCGAGCAGCACCTCGGAGATCGCCGCCGGCGGCAGGCCGTAGAGGTTGATGTTGAAGCCCGGACCGTTGCCGACCACCTCGGCCAGCGCGGTCGCGTACGGCGGGAGCCGCTTGAGCGCCTCACCGATGTGCTCGCGTCGTTCCAACAGGTTGTCCATCACCAGGTTGAGGTTGTCGAGCGCCGGCTTGAACTCCTTGCGGTTGTCGGCGACGAAGCCCGAAAGCTGACGGGACACGTCGTCGATACCGGCGATCAGGTTGCTCAACGCCTGCCTGCGCTCGTCGAGCGCGGCGAACAGCTGGTTGCCGTCGGTGACCAACTGGTTGACCTGGCCGGCCCGTGCAGCCAGGAGGTCTGACACTCGCTTGGCGTGGGTCAGCAACCCGTCGAGGGCCTCGTCGCGCTTGTTGATGCTGCGCGACAGATTGGCCACACCGTCGAGCGCACCCCGCAGCTGCGGAGTGGCGTCACGCAGCGTGTCGGTCAACGTCTGGAGGGCCTGCTCGAACTTCGGCTTGTCCAGCGCGCTCGCGTTCTGGCCCAGATCCTGCAGGGCGGTGTTGAGCGTGTACGGAGTCGTGGTACGGCCCAACGGGATCACCGTCGAGCTCCGGGCGCCCTTCGGTGTCACCGACAGTGCCTTCTGCCCGAGAACGGTCTCGGTCTTGATCGCGACCAGTGACTGATCGCCCACCTTGATCTTGCGGTCCACGGTGAAGTTGACCTTGGCGGTGTCGCCGGCCAGGGATACGTCGGTGACCTTGCCGACCGTGATCCCGGAGACGTGAACGTCGTTGCCCGGGTCGATCCCGCCGGCGTCGCTGAAGTACGCCTCGTACTGCTTGCCCTGCGGGAAGAACGGAAGCCCGGTGTAGCCGAACGAGACCAGCACCACGCACGCCACCAGGGCAATCCCGAATATGCCGGTGCGTAGCGCTGTATCGCCGTCGCGCTTAGCCATTCTCCGAACACCTCCCCTTGGACGGATCCGGCGGGCCGCCGAACGGGATCAGAATGTCGCTGCCGGCCGGACCGTTGACCTTCATCCGGATCGAGCAGTAGTAGATGTTGAAGAACGAGCCGTAGGCGCCGAGTGCGTTGAGCCGCAGGTAGTTCTCGGCGAGCGGCTCGATCACCTTGTTGACGTCGCCCTTGCGTTCGTCCAGTCGCTGCGCGAGCGGGCGGGCGTTCTCGATGACGCCCTGCAGCGGGCGCCGCGACTTCTCCAGCATGTCGGTCAGGTCGTTCTCGGCCGAGGCCAGCGGTCCGATGGCACCGGCGATCGGGTCCCGGCCTTCGGCCAGACCGCTGATCAGCTTCTGCAGCTCGTCGACGCTGGCGTCGAACTGGGCACCCTTCGCGTCAACCGTGCCGAGCACCGTGTTCAGGTTGGTGATCACGTCGCCGATCAGCTGGTCGCGGGCGGCCAGGTTCTGGGTGAACGCGCTCGTGCTGGTCAGCATGCTCGACAGCGCCCCGCCCTGACCCTGCAGCAGCTCGATTATCGCGTTGGAGATCTCGTTGACCTTGTTGCCGTCGAGGCCTTTCAGCACCGGGCGCAGCCCGCCCAACAGGGCGTCGAGATCCAATGCCGGCTGGGTGTTCTGCTCCGGGATGGTCGAGCCGGGCGGGAGCTTGCGCAGTTCGCCCGGGCCCGAGGTGATCTCCAGATACCGGTCACCGACCAGGTTTTCGTAGCGCACCTTGGCCTGGCTCGACGTGTAGAGCTGATACCGCTTGTTGACGTCGAACGCCACGTCGACGGTGTTGTCCGGGTTGAGTTTGACCGCATTGACCGTGCCCACCGGGACGCCCGCGATGCGGACGTCCTGGCCGGCCTTCAGCCGCGACGCCTGGCTGAAGGTGGCGTGGTAGCCGTTCTCCGAGGCGAACCGGAATTCGCCGAACACCACGACCAGCATCGCCGCCACCAACAGCATCACGACGGTGAAGATGCTGACGTTGAGCATGGTCCGGTCAGGACGCGCACTGGACGCCATCAGTGCCCTCGCCTCTTCTCGCAAGCGCTCATCAGAAATCGTCCCTTTCCGCGAACGCGCCGTTGAACAGGAACTGCAGCGTCGCCGGGGCGTCGAACTGCACCTCGGTGTTGGGCTGGAACGGGACGTAGGCGTTGTCGGTCACCAGGAACGGCGAGTGGAACCAACTACCGCCGAACTGCTTCGACGGGATGTCCGGTAGACCGCGGCAGTTGGGGCCGCCCGAAGCGTTCACGATCGGCAGGCTCTCCGGGTAGGTGTATGCCGGGGCGCCGGGCAGGAAGTTCGAGGACACGAACAGGCCGGGACGGATGCCACCGATGATCGGCGCGAACCGATCCACCGCATTCGAGGTGCCCTGGAGGATGCAACCGAACTCGGGCGAATATTCGCCCGCCACCTTCAGCGGGGCGCGCAGTCGCTGGATGGCGGCGATGTAATCGTCGGCGGCCGGCTGCAGGGTCGCGGTGCCGTTGTTGGCCAGCCCCGTCGCCGCGAGCAGCGTGGCGTTCAGGTTGGTCTTCTCGTCCACGATCGTCTGGTTCAGCGCGGGCACGTTGTCGATCACCCGGGCCAGGTCCGGTCCGGCGTCGCCGTAGATGTTGGCCACCACCGCAGCCTTGGCGAAGTCGTCTTGCAGGGTTGGCAGCTTCGGATTGATCTGTTGCAGATAGCCGTTCAGCCCCGCCATGGCCGCACCGAGGTCGTCGCCGTGGCCGCGCAGGCCCTCACCGAGGGCGGTCAGCGTGGCGTTCAGGTTGACCGGGTCGATCTTGTTGAGCACATCGGACAGCGTCTGGAAGAGGGTGTTGACCTCCAGCTGCACATCCTTGGCCGCCACTGTGCTGCCCGGCCGCAACGAGGTGGGCTGCGGCTCCGCGGGTGGCAGGAACTCCACCGATTTGGCGCCGAAGATCGTGTTGCCGGCGATCCGCACGGTGGCGTTGGACGGGATGTAGCGCATCTCGCCACGCTTGATCGACAGCGTCAGCTTCGCGTCGTTGCCGGCGTACTGGATGTCGGTGACCTTGCCGATCTGGATGCCGCGGTACTTCACCTTGGCGTCGCGCTCCATCACCAAGCCCGCCCGCGGCGCGGTCAGGCTGACGGTGTCGGTCGGCGTGAAGGCGGCCGTATACGACAGGTACGTGAAGATCACCGCGGCGGCCACGATCGCCGCCAGGATCGCCGCGGCGATCCGGACATGGCGCCGGTGCTTGGAGGTTGCGTCAGACATAGAGAATCCTGCCACCTACCCGGAGAGGTTGAAGTTGCCGGACGCGCCGTAGACGGCCAGGGAGATGAACAGCGTGATGGTGACGACGACGATCAGCGAGGTGCGCACGGCCTGACCGACCGCGATGCCCACGCCGACCGGTCCACCGGAGGCGTTGTAGCCGTAGTAGGTGTGCACGAGCATCACCGCGATCGCCATCACGATTGCCTGAAGGAACGACCACAGCAGGTCACTCGGTATCAGGAACGTGTTGAAGTAGTGGTCGTACAGTCCCGCGGACTGGCCGTTGATGAACACCGTGGTGAACCGCGCGGCGAAGAACGCGGCCAGCACCGACAGGGAGTACAGAGGGACGATCGCGATCAGGCCGGCCAGCAGGCGGGTGGAGACCAGATAGGACACCGCGTGCACGGCCATCGCCTCGACGGCATCGATCTCCTCGGCGACCCGCATCGCGCCGAGCTGGGCCGTGGCGCCCGCGCCGATCGTGGCGGCCAGGGCGATACCGGCGATCACCGGTGCCACGATGCGCACGTTGAGGAAGGCGGACAGGAAGCCGGTCAGGGCTTCGATGCCGATGTTGCCCAGCGACGAATAACCCTGCACCGCGATGACGCCACCGGAGGCCAGGGTGAGGAAGGCCGCGACACCGACGGTGCCGCCGATCATCACCAGGGCACCTGCGCCCATGGTCATCTCGGCCACCAGCCGGATGGTCTCCTTGCGGTAGCGGTTGATCGCGTTGGGCAGGTACCGCATGGTCTCGCCGTAGAACAGCGCCTGCTCGCCGACGTTGTCGACGGTCTTGGGCAGGCCGCGGAACAGCCGGCGGAAGCGGAGGGTCGCGTCGTAGCTCATGGTTGTCTCTTCTTCGCGCAAGCTCTCATCAGCGCACCAGCACCCGGACGCCGATGGCCGTCATGATCACGTTGATCACGAACAGGCAGATGAAGGCGTAGACCACCGTTTCGTTCACTGCGTTACCGACACCCTTCGGGCCTCCTTTGACGGTCAACCCGCGGTAGCACCCGACCAGGCCGGCCACCACGCCGAACAGCAGTGCCTTGATCTCGGCCAGCACCAGCTCGCCGAGACCGGTGAGCACGGTCAGGCCGTTGATGAAGGAGCCCGGGTTGACGCCCTGCAGGAACACCGAGAAGACGTAGCCGCCGGCCAGGCCGATCGCGCAGACCAGGCCGTTGAGCAGCAGCGCCACGAACGTCGAGGCGAGCACACGGGGCACGACCAGCCGCTGGATCGGATCGATGCCCAGCACCCGCATGGCGTCGATTTCCTCGCGGATGGTGCGGGCGCCCAGGTCGGCGCAGATCGCGGTGGCGCCCGCGCCGGCCACCACCAGCACTGTCACCACGGGGCCGAGCTGGGTGATGGTGCCAAAGGCGGTGCCCGCGCCGGAGAGGTCGGCGGCACCGATCTCGCGAAGCAGGATGTTGAGCGTGAACGCGACCAGGACGGTGAACGGAATGGCGACCAACAGCGTCGGAACCAGCGAGACCCGCGCGATCATCCAGGTCTGATCAAGGAACTCCTTGAACTGGAACGGTCGACGGAACATCTTGGCGAACGTGTCCAAGGACATCTCGACGAAGCCGCCCACGGCCCGGGCCGGAACCGCAAGCTGTTCGATCAACCTGGGCTCCGTTCTCGTACGTCTTGGTGGGACTCAGGGGAAGGTGAATTTTGCGGAAACTCGCGTTGGCGAAAATCCGGCGACCACGTGTCGTGATCGCTCTCCCACCCCTTTGTCTTATCGCGCTCTTAGTGAGCCCGGTCATATTAACTAGAACACGTTCGCACTGTCAAAGAATTCAAAATCTTGATGTCAGGCGGTATTTTCCCAGCTCAGAACGGGCAGAGCCCGACACACATTGGAACAAGTTCTACTTCCGCTGAGCCTCGATTAATGAGACCGTCAGTCTCGCGAAGTCATCAGCTCGGTAGCTGAGAATCCACGCTCCGGATCACGATCAGCAAAGTACTCGTGCAGTGTCCCGCTCAGGTCTGCCGGATCCCAGGCGGCGGAGTCCGCGGTGAAGTGCTTCTCCGCCGTGGGGGGCGCGACCAACGTGACAGTTGGACCATAGACGATGAACAGCTGACCGTTCACCGCTTCGGATGCAGGCGAAGCCAGGAATCGCACGAGAGTGACGACATGGTCGGTGGACAGCGGATCCACCTGTCCGCCGGCCAACTCGGGGGCGTCTCCGAACACGCCTGCCGTCATGGCGGTGCGGGCCCGCGGCGCGATGGCATTGGCCCTCACACCGAAGCGCTCGAGCGCGCGGGCCGCCGACACGGTGAGTGCGGTGATGCCCGCCTTGGCGGCGCCGTAGTTGGGCTGACCGACGGGGCCCGACAGGCCGGCCTCCGACGAGGTGTTGATGATCCGGCCATAAACTTTGCCGCCCGTGTCGCCTTGTGCTTTCGCCTTGTTGCGCCAGTAGACGGCCGCGTTGCGGGTCAGCAGGAAGTGACCCCGCAGGTGCACCGCGATGACCGCGTCCCATTCCTCATCACTCATGTTGAAGAGGATCCGGTCGCGGGTGATGCCTGCGTTGTTGACGACGATGCCCAGTCCGCCGAGACCGTCGGCGGCGGCGATCAGCTCGTCGGCCGTCGAGCGCGCGCTGATGTCGCCGGCGACCGCGACCCCCTTGGAACCCGCCGCCGCGATCTCGTCGAGGACGTCAGACGCGTCCAGCGCCCCGGCCATGTCGTTGACCACCACGGTCGCCCCGGCCTTGGCCAGGCCGATGGCCTCGGCGCGGCCCAGGCCTGCGGCCGCACCGGTGACCACGGCCACCTTTCCGGACAGATCGATCTGCGCGTCGTCAGTCATTTATGAATACCTCTAGTCTTTCCGGATCAGGGCTGCGCGGGGGCATTCGGCGATGGACTGCTCGGCCAGATCCTCCTGGTCGGCAGGCACCGGATCGGACTTGACCACGGCGTAGTCGTCATCGTCAAGATCGAACAAATCAGGGGCAATACCCACGCACACCGCATTGCCTTCGCAACGATCACGGTCAACTTCAACTCGCATGGCGACCTCCTCATGACGTGTGCGCACACGGGGCTGCGTGCACGCAGCCACAGAATACGACCCCACCTGACGGATACCAGTCCGATACCGGCCTGGATCCTAAGACTAGAACGTGTTACAACCAGGTGAGAACTCAGGTCTATCAAGCAGTGAGGATGCAGCGCTATGCGGATCGGTTACACCCCCGAGCAGGAGGAGCTGCGCCGCGAGTTGCGCGCGTACTTCTCCAAGTTGATGACCCCCGAGCGGGTAGAGGCACTCAGCTCCTCCGAGGGCGAGATGGGGCGCGGCAATGTCTACCGGGACACCGTCGCGCAGATGGGCAAGGACGGCTGGCTCACGCTGAGCTGGCCCGAGGAGTTCGGCGGCCAGGCCCGCCCGCCCATGGACGGGCTGATCTTCACCGATGAGGCCGCGATCGCCGGCGCCCCGGTGCCGTTCCTGACCATCAACAGCGTCGCGCCGACGATCATGCACTTCGGCACCGAGGAACAGAAGAAGTTCTTCCTGCCCAAGATCGCCGCGGGCGAGCTGCACTTCTCCATCGGCTACTCCGAACCCGGCGCGGGCACCGACCTGGCCGCGTTGCGGACCACCGCGGTCCGCGACGGCGACGACTATGTGGTCAACGGCCAGAAGATGTGGACGTCGCTGATCGCCTACGCCGACTATGTCTGGCTCGCGGTGCGCACCAACCCCGAGGCGAAGAAGCATCGCGGGATCTCGATGCTGATCATGCCCACCACGGCCGAGGGCTTCTCCTGGACGCCGGTGCACACCATGTCCGGTGTGGACACCAGTGCCACCTACTACCAGGACGTCCGCATCCCGGTCAGCAACCTCGTCGGCGAGGAGAACGCCGGCTGGAAACTGGTCACCAACCAGCTCAACCACGAGCGCGTCGCCCTCGTGTCCGCGCAGCCGATCTATGTCGCGCTGGACGGGGTCCGCGAATGGGCCCAGAACACCAAGGACGTCCACGGCAAGCGGGTGATCGACTCCGAGTGGGTGCAGCTCAACCTGGCCCGGGTGCACGCCAAGGCCGAGGTGCTCAAGCTGATCAACTGGGAGCTGGCCTCGGCCACCTCCGCCCCGTCGCCGGCCGACGCTTCGGCGGCCAAGGTCTACGGCACCGAGCTGGCCACCGAGGCCTACCGCCTGCTGATGGAGGTGCTCGGCACCGCGGCGACGCTGCGTCCGGACAGCAAGGGCGCGCTGCTGCGGGGCCGCATCGAGCGGTTCCACCGTTCGGCGCTGATCCTGACCTTCGGCGGCGGCACCAACGAGATTCAGCGTGACATCATCGGCATGGTCGCGCTCGGCCTGCCCCGAGTGAACCGGTAAGGACGGCACACCAATGGATTTCAAGACGACAGAAGCCGCCGACGACCTGGGCGGCCTGGTGCGCACGATCACCGAGTCGGTGTGCACACCCGAACACCAGCGTGAGCTCGACAAGCTGGAGCAGCGTGTCGACACGGACCTGTGGGCCAAGCTGGTCGAGGCCGACGTGCTTTCGGCCGCGGCACCGGAGTCGGCGGGCGGTGGCGGTTTCGGCGTGCTCGAGCAGGCCGCCGTGCTGACCGCACTCGGCCGCCAACTGGCCGCCGTGCCGTACCTGGAGTCGGTGGTGCTGGGCGCTGGCGCGCTGGCCGCGTTCGGCTCCGAGGCCCTGCGCACCGAATGGGCACAGCCCGCGGTGGCCGGCGACAAGATCCTCACGGTGGCGCTCGACGGCGAGATGGGCCAGGGCCCGGTGCAGGCCCAGGCGGACGGTTCCGGCCACAAGCTCACCGGCAGCCGCACCCTGGTCAACTACGGGCCGGTGGCCGACGCGTTCCTGGTACCCGCTGAAACCCCGTCGGGCACGTCGGTCTTCCTGGTCGCAAAGGACGATCCCGGCGTCACCGTGTCTCCGTTGAGCACCACCGGCAAGGGCAGCGTCGCCCTGCTGGAACTCGAGGGCACGACGGTTGACGCCGGCCGTCTCGTCGGCGGCGCTGAGGTCGCGGACTGGCTCACCACGCATGCCGCGTTGGGCCGCAGCGCTTTCCAGCTCGGCGTGCTGGAGCGGGCCTTGGAGCTGACCTCTGAGTACGCCCGCGAACGCGAGCAGTTCGACCGGCCGATCGGCAGCTTCCAGGCCGTCTCGTCGCGGCTGGCCGACGGATACATCGACGTCAAGGGCCTGCGCCTGACGCTGACCCAGGCGGCCTGGCGGTTGTCCGAGGATCTGCCCGCCGACATCGATGTCGCCAGTGCGGCGTTCTGGGCCGCCGAGGCCGGACACCGCGTCGCGCACACCGCCGTGCACGTGCACGGTGGCGTCGGCATCGACATGGATCACCCGGTGCACCGGTACTTCCTGGCCGCCAAGCAGACCGAGTTCGGCGTCGGCGGGGCCACCGGGCAGCTGCTGCGCATCGGCCGCGAACTCGCCGACACCCCGGTCTAGGGATGGGGGGTCCAACCGTCGCCCAGCTGCTTGCTCCGCTGGCCGAGGTCACCGACCGTGGCCTCTACCAAGAGGATTCGTTCGTCAGCTGGGCCGACCACATCGCCGCCGGGGCATGCCTGGCCGCGGCGCTGCGGGCACGGTTGGACCCCACCAAACCCCCGCATGTCGGGGCACTGCTGGGCAACACCACGTTCTTCTCCAGCCTGCTGGTGGCCGCGGGCCTGAGTGGGCTGGTGCCCGTCGGGCTCAACCAGACCCGTCGCGGCGAGGCCCTGGCCCGCGACATCGCCAAGGCCGACTGTCAGCTGGTGCTGGCCGATTCATCGGTCACCGTCCCGCCCGGCGTGGACTACATCGATGTCGAATCTGCCGACTGGGCAACCGAACTCGCCTCATATCGGGATACCCCGGTGACTTTCGCCGACCTGTCGGCCGACGACCTGTTCATGCTGATCTTCACCTCGGGTACCAGTGGCGACCCCAAGGCGGTGCGGGTCACCCACGACAAGGTGGCGTTTCCCGGCCGGATGCTGGCCGACCGGTTCGGGCTGGGTCCGGCCGACACCGTGTACCTGTCGATGCCGCTGTTCCATTCCAACGCGATCATGGCGGGCTGGGCCGTCGCCGCCGCGGCCGGAGCGTCGATCGCGTTGCGGCGCAAGTTCTCCGCCTCCGGTTTCATGCCCGACATCCGGCGCTATGGCGCCACCTACGCCAACTACGTCGGCAAGCCACTGTCCTACATCCTGGCCACCCCACCGGCGCCAGACGATACCGACAATCCATTGCGGATCCTTTACGGCAACGAAGGCGCCCCGCGGGATCTGGGCCGGTTCGCCGAGCGGTTCGGGGTCACCGTGGTCGACGGATTCGGTTCCAGCGAAGGCGGTGTGGCGATCGCCCGCACCCCCGACACCCCCGAAGGTGCCCTCGGCCCGCTCACCGACCAGGTGGCGATCGTCGACGTGGACACGGGCGAGCCCTGCCCGCCCGGGGTGGTCGGCGAGTTGGTGAACCCAACCGGCGCAGGATGGTTCCGCGGGTACTACAACGATGCCGAGGCCGAAGCGGACCGGATGGCCGGCGGCGTCTACCACACCGGCGATCTGGCTTACCTCGACGAAGACGGCTTCGCCCATTTCGCCGGGCGTCTCGGCGACTGGATGCGGGTCGACGGGGAGAATCTGGGAACCGCGCCGATCGAGCGAATCCTGTTGCGTCATCCCGATGTCGCCGAGGCTGCGGTCTATCCCATCCCCGACCCCGCGGTGGGCGATCAGGTGATGGCCGCGCTGGTGTTGACGCCGGACGCGACGTTCGACATCGACAAGTTCCGGCGGTTTCTGCACGAGCAACCCGATCTCGGCCCCAAGCAGTGGCCGTCATACGTGCGGGTCGGCACCACACTGCCGCGCACCGAGACGTTCAAGGTGATCAAGCGGCAGTTGTCGGCCGAGGGCACCGAGTGCGCCGACCCGGTGTGGCCGATCTCCCGCTGACTCGGGCCCACCGCGTCCACCGCGCCGCGCTGACCACTACGCGTCGGATCGCTGCTCGATACTGACCGCAACCCGCCGCACAGGTGCCCGCGCGGCACCCGCTCCAGTCATTTCGATACCATCGGCATCGAAAATAGGAGGGCGCAGCATGCACATCGCAATGACCGGCGGCACCGGCTACCTCGGGGCACACACCGTTCGGGGCCTGCTCGAAGCGGGCCACCGCATCCGACTACTGGTCGCCCCCGGCTGCGGTGGCGATGAGGTGATCGGCCGTCTCGCCACCCTCGGTGAGATGACGGTGCTCGAAGGCGACATCCGCGACGGTGACACCGTCGCGAAGCTGCTGTCGGGGTGCGACGCCCTGATCCATGCCGCGGGCATCGTCGGCACCGATCGTCGTCGCGAGCAGTTGATGTGGGAGATCAACGCGCACGCGACCGAGGCCGTACTGAACCGCGCCGTCGACGCCGGGCTCGACCCGATCGTCTCGGTCAGCAGCTACAGCTCGCTGTTCCCGCCGCCAAATGGGGTGATCTCCGCCGATACCCCGCCGGCGCCGGGTCGCAGCCCGTACGCCCAGACCAAGGCCTACGCCGATCGGGTGGCCCGCCGATTGCAGGAATCCGGTGCGCCCGTCGTGGTCACCTACCCGTCGAGTGTTGTCGGCCCGGCCTTCTTCACCGCCGCCGGAGTGACCGAGCGCGGGTGGGCCCCGATCGCGAAAGCCGCTGTGGCGCCGCGCATGCCGGGTGGAATGCAGATGGTCGACGTACGCGATGTCGCGCTGGTACACGAGCGGCTGATGGTCCCGGGACGCGGACCCAACCGATACGTCTGCGGCGGTGTGATGGTGTCGTTCAACGAGATGATCGACGTGCTGGAACAGGGCACCGGGCGCCGGATTCGACGAATCCCGTTGTCGGCAAGCCTTTTCCGGGGCATCGGCTGGTGCTCGGACCTGCTCGGCGGGATACTCCCGCTCGGCGACGGGATCAGCTACGAAGCCGCGATGCTGCTCACCGCGGCCACCCCGACCGACGACAAGAGCACGCTCACCGACCTGGGTATCGACGCCTGGCGTTCGCCACAGGCCGCGATGCTGGCGTCATTCGGCCGGTGAGACGCCGAGGGCCCGGCTGAGCATTCCCGCCAGGCGCCGCTGCAGGTCGGGCGAATCGTCGTCGGTCGCCACCGTGGTGGTGAAAAGCGCCGCCCCGGCGGCCATCGCCAAGGCGGCCCTGGCGTCGGCCTCCGTCCCATAACCCCGGGCGGCGAACATCTCGATCGCCGGCCCACTGAACCCGTCCCACAATGCCTTGCGCAACGCGTCGTTCTCGCGCAGCGCCAACAACAATCCGGGCACTGCCTCGCTCACGTCCGGGCGGCTGAACAGTTCGTGGCTGCCGCGCACCACCCAATCGATCCACCCGGCCAGGTCCGTGCCGGAGAACGGTGACATGTCCGGTGCCTCGCCGAGGATCGCGTGCAGCACCAGTTCGGCTTTCGACGCCCAGCGCCGGTTCAGGCTGGACCGCCCGACCCCGGAACGGGCCGCGACCAGACGGACGCTCAGATCGTCCCAACCCACCTCGACCAGCAATTCACGGGTCACCGCGAGCACCCGCTCGTCGATCGACGCATCACGTGGTCGCCCGGCCATTCCCCGATTCAACCGTATCGACGGCGCGCGTAGCGTCGGGGATGTGGGCTACCGCGAACTCGAACCGCCGCCACGATTGCGCGAGCTCGTGGAGTGCCGGTGGGTCCGCACCGGCCCGGCCGAACCCGGCCGGATTCTGCCCGACGGCTGCATGGACCTGATCGAGATGAACGACACGATCGTCGTCGCCGGCCCGGACACCTCGGCATTCATCGCCGCGGGGAGCCGGGATCCGGTGCAGGGGCTGCGGTTTCGGCCCGGCGTACTGCCGCGACTACTCGGCGTTCCGGCATCCGAACTGCGCAACACCCGGGCCGAGCTAAGCGACCTGCGCGCGATCGGCCGGCCCGGTTCGCTCGAAGAGCTCGTCGCCACGCTGGCGGCCGAGGCGCCGCGCACCGAGACCGCCCCATGGTCGCTGCCGATGCTCGCCGACGTGACGCGCCAACTGGCGGCCGGACGATCGGTCGCCGCGACGGCGCGCCGGGCCGGGTGGTCGAACCGCACGCTGCAACGGCAGTGCGCGGCGGTGTACGGGTACGGACCGGCCAGCCTGCGTCGCATCCTCCGTTTCCGCCGGGCCGTCCGACTACTCGGCGCAGGTGCGGCCCCCAGCGTCGTCGCGGCGCAGGCCGGCTATGCCGATCAACCCCACCTGCACCGCGAGATCCGCGCGTTGGCCGGGGTGGGAATACGCCAGCTGCGTCAGCCCTCCAGCGCCGCGAACAGGTCCACCGAAGTGCCATCGGGGTCTTCGACGGTCGCGTAGCGCTGGCCCCACGGCGCATCGAAGGGTTCCAGCGTCCCCGGATGTCCCGCGCCGGTGATCCGCTGATAGAGCGCGTCGACGTCGGCCGGTGAGTCCAGCCCGAAGGCGAGCGCCACCCGCCCGGCTCCGGCCGGGGGCGTCCAGCCGGGGTGCATACCGGCGATCACCTCCTCGGTGTCGAATGCCAGCCGGTTTCCGCCCGGCAACGCCACCTCGACGTGCGGGCCGTCGGGCTCGGGCACCACCAGGCCGAGCAGTCGGTAGAAATCGAGGGATCGGGGCAGGTCCGCGGCGACGATCTCGATGACCGCCGAGTTCAGATTCAAGGCCATATCCCCAGGTTAGGGCGCTAGATGGGCCTCAGTCGTGAACAGATCGGACAAGCTACGCCTTTGTCGGACTGCCGGTACCGAGTAGGTTGAGCCTGACTGTTAGTTACTTGCCAGTAGGGAGTCACCGATGCCTGCTCCGTCCGCCGCCGACTTCGCCCGCCTGCGCGCGCTGGTCGCCATCGACGACGTCGAATCCCGGCAGTCCAAGCCGATCGACGAGGTCTTCACCGGCAAGGAGCTGACCACCATCCCGGTCGGCACCGCCGCGGATGTGACGGCCGCCTTCGCCAAAGCGCGTGCCGCACAGGCGCAGTGGGCGAAGCGCCCGGTCAAGGAACGCGCCGCGGTGATCAAGCGGTTCGGCGCACTGCTGGCCGAGAATCGCGACTTCCTGATGGATGTGGCCCAGGCCGAAACGGGCAAGGCCCGCTCGGCCGCGCAGGAAGAGATCGTCGACATGATCTTGAACGCGGGCTACTACGCGCGTGAGGCGTCGCGACTGCTCTCCACGAAGCGGGTGCAGGGCCTGCTGCCGGGATTCGTCAAGACCGTGGTCAACCACCACCCCAAGGGCGTCATCGGCGTCATCTCGCCGTGGAACTACCCGATGACCCTGTCGATCTCGGATTCCATCCCGGCCCTGCTGGCCGGCAATGCGGTGGTGGTCAAGCCGGACAGCCAGACCCCCTACTGCACGCTGGCCAATGCCGAACTGCTGTACCAGGCCGGGCTGCCGCGTGAGCTGTTCGCGGTCGTACCCGGGCCCGGCTCCGTGGTCGGCACCGCGATCGTCGAGAACTGCGACTACCTGATGTTCACCGGTTCCACGGCCACCGGCCGGGCCCTGGCCGAGCAGTGCGGCCGCCGGCTGATCGGCTTCTCCGCCGAGCTCGGTGGCAAGAACCCGATGATCGTCACCAAGGGTGCGAACCTGAAGGTGGCCGCCAAGGCCGCCACCCGCGCGTGCTTCTCCAACGCCGGCCAGCTGTGCATCTCGATCGAGCGGATCTATGTCGAGCGGGACGTCGCCGACGAGTTCACCGCCAAGTTCGCCGAGCAGGTGCGCAACATGAACCTGTCGGCGGCCTACGACTTCACCGCCGACATGGGCAGCCTGATCTCCGAAGATCAGATCAAGACCGTCTCCGGTCATGTCGACGATGCAAAAGCCAAGGGCGCCAAGGTAGTAGCCGGCGGCAATGCGCGTCCCGACATCGGTCCGCTGTTCTTCGAGCCGACCGTACTGACCGGTGTCACCGACGAGATGGAATGCGCCCGCAACGAGACCTTCGGCCCGCTGGTGTCGATCTACCCGGTTGATTCCGTCGCCGAGGCCATCGAGAAGGCCAACGACACCGAGTACGGCCTGAACGCCAGCGTGTGGGCCGGGTCGAAGTCCGAGGGTGAGGCGATCGCCGCCCGGATCAACTCGGGCACGGTCAATGTCGACGAGGGCTATGCCCTGGCATTCGGCAGCACCGCGGCGCCGATGGGCGGCATGAAGGCCTCCGGTGTCGGACGCCGCCACGGCGCCGACGGCATCCTGAAGTACACCGAGTCACAGACCGTCTCCACGGCGCGGGTGATCAATCTCGATCCGCCGCTGGGGATCTCGCAGACGGTCTGGCAAAAGGCGCTCACCCCGATGATCCGGGCGATGCAGAAGCTGCCCGGCCGCTAGAGCCGATCAACCGGGCCGCCGCGCGACGACCGCGAAGTTCAGCGGGATCCGGGGCGCCCCGGGGGGCAACTCCCAGCCCTGCGCGCAGGGCACCAGGGCCGGGAATGCCTGCCAGTCCATGTACGGCAACTCGGCGAACGCCTCGATGACGAGTCCGGCGTGCAGCAACACGGTGATGACTTCCGAGAGGTCATGGCGCCATTCGTGATTCCGCACATTGGCGATCTGACCGGCCGAGTTCTCGGTGTAAGTCCCGGCGTCGTCGTAGGTTCGGACTCCCCCACCATTGAGGTAGTCGTCGGTGATGTCCCACGGCTCGTAGTCCATGGCGCTCAGGATCGGATGATCGTCGCGGATCAGGAACAGCCCGCCCGGTTCGAGCAGGTCGTGGATCGACCGCGCCCAATTGGCGAGTTCCGGCAGCCACACGATGGTTCCGGTGCTGGTCACCACGGTCTCGAAGCGTCGCTGGATCAGCGTCGACGCGAACCGCGCATCGCCCACCACCCAGGTGATCTCGCGGCCGTCGGCCTCGGCGATCCGGGCCGCGTGCCGCAGCGAGTTGGGCGACAGATCGACGCCGTGCACGTCGCGGGCTCCCAACCGCGCCCAGGAGATGGTGTCGGTGCCGATGTGGCACTGCAGATGCAGCAGCGAGCGGTCCTTCACCCCGGTTCCGCCCAGATGCGGGGCAAGCACCTCGAGGTCGTTCCGCACCACCCGGGAGATTTCGGTGGGGTCGGCCAGAAACCCCGCCACGTCATACATCTGGGAACGGGCATGCACATCGGCCCGGTCGTCCCAATTGGCCCGGTTGGCTGCCAGCGCCTCCGCTTCCTGCTCCTGCTGATCAATACCCACGTCGGCGACCATACCGACCCGAACGAGATCGAGCCTGCGTCCAGTCCGCGAAATCGTGCGATGTCGCGGCAGAAACGCAGGCTCGATGAGCGATGCGCAGACTCAGCTTTCGGCGATACCGTCCAGGCGCCTGGTGGCGGCCTCGAAACCCGAGACCAGTTCACCGATGATGTCGGCGACCGGGCGGATCTCGTTCATCCGGCCCACGATCTGACCGACCGGCATGGACACGGTGTCGGGGTTGTCCGACTCGTTCATCCGCTGATGGGCCTCGCTGACCAGGATGTTCTGCAGCGGCATCGGCAGCGGCTCGGGCGCGTCCGGGGCATCCCAGGCGTCGGTCCACTTGGTCTTGAGCAGCCGGGCCGGCTTGCCGGTGTAGATCTTGCGGCGCACGGTGTCGGCGGTGGTCGCCTTGAGCAGCGCCTCCTGGATCGTGGAGGTGCCGCCGGGCAGCCGATGCCCCAGGTCGTACTCGGCCGAGGTCAGGAAGGCCGAGCCCATCCACACACCCGAGGCTCCGAGGGCCAGCGCGGCCGCTACCTGCTTGCCGGTGCCGATACCGCCGGCGGCCAGCACCGGGGCCTTACCGTCAAGGGCGTCAACGATTTCCGGCCACAGCACCATGGAGCCGATCTCTCCGGTGTGGCCACCGGCCTCGTGCCCCTGAGCAACGACGATGTCGACGCCGTTCTCGACGTGGCGCAGCGCATGCTTGGCGCTGCCGGCCAGTGCGGCCACCGGGACACCCGCGGCGTGGGCCTGCTCGATGACGTCGACCGGCGGGGAACCCAGGGCGTTGGCGATCAGCTTGATCGGGTGCTTGAGTGCGACCTCGACGTGGCTGCGGGCCACCGAGTGCAGCCAGCCCAGCACGCCCTCGTTGCGCTCCTCATCCGCCGGGAGCGGCGGAACACCCAGATCGGCAAGGGTTTTCGCGACGAAGTCGCGGTGACTCTGCGGGATCAGCTTGTTGATGTCGACGGCCGTGCCCTCGGTGGGGATCTTGGCCGGCATCACCACGTCGACGCCGTAGGGCTTGCCGTCGGTGTTGGCGTCCATCCACTGCAGGACCTCTTCGAGGTCGTCGGCGTCATTGAACCGCACGCAGCCCAGCACGCCCAGGCCGCCGGCCTTGCTGACCGCGGCGGCCACTTTCTCCGACGGGGTGAAGACGAAGATCGGGTATTCGATCCCGAATCTTTCGCAGAGATCAGTCTTCATTGCTTCGCTCCAACGTGATTGGCGTGCACGTCATCGGCCGCACGCTCTTCGGTGGTGTCCTTGGCCCACCGGTAGTCGGGCTTGCCCGCAGGCGAGCGCTTGACCTCGTCGACCAGCCAGAGACTGCGCGGCACTTTGTATCCCGCGATCTCGCTGCGCACGAAGGTGTCGAGCTCGGCCAAGGTCGGGCGGGCGCCCTCGCGCGGCTGCACGACGGCGGCCACGTGCTGACCGAAGCGCTCGTCGGGTACCCCGACCACCAGCGCGTCGAAGACGTCCGGATGGCCCTTGAGCGCGGCCTCGACCTCTTCAGGGTAGATCTTCTCGCCGCCGCTGTTGATCGACACCGAGCCGCGGCCCAGCATGGTCACGCTGCCGTCGGCCTCGACCTCGGCGTAATCACCCGGGATGGCGTAGCGCACCCCGTTGTAGGTGCGGAAGGTCTCGGCGGTCTTCTTCTCGTCCTTGAAGTAGCCGACCGGGATGTGGCCGCACTTGGCGATGATGCCGCGCACGCCCGAGCCGGGCTTGACCTCGTTGCCGTCCTCGTCGAGCACCTTGGTGTTCTTGTCGATGGTGACGCGTGGACCACCGGTGTGCGACTGACCCTTGGCCACGATGCTGGTGCCGCCGAAGCCCGTCTCCGACGAGCCGATCGAGTCGGTGATGATCCGGTTGGGCAGCAGCTCGAGGAACTTCTCCTTGAGGCTGGTGGAGAACAGCGCCGCGGTGCTGGCGAGCAGGAACAACGACGACAAGTCGTGTTCCTTGCCGGCGGCCTGCGCGGCCAGCAGGGAGTCCAGCAGCGGCCGGGCCATCGCGTCGCCGGTGAAGAACAGCAGATTGACCTTGTGCTCGTGGATCATCTGCCAGACCTCGTCGGCGTTGAACTCCGGCGCCAGCACGACGGTCTGGCCGGAGAACAGCGACATCCAGGTGGCCGACTGCGTCGCGCCGTGGATCATCGGCGGGATGGGCAGCCGGATCATCGGCGGGTTGGCCACGGCCTGCTTGGACAGGTCGTACTCGTCGGCAACGGGTTCGCCGGTGGCGAAGTCGGTGCCGCCGAACAGCACTCGGTAGATGTCCTCATGACGCCACATGACGCCCTTGGGGAAGCCGGTGGTGCCGCCGGTGTAGAGCAGGTAGATGTCGTCGGCGCTGCGCGGGCCGAAGTCACGCTCGGGTGAGCCCTGGGCCAGGGCATCTTCGAATGCCACGCCGCCGTAGCGCTGGAAGTCGTCGTCCGACCCGTCCTCGACCGCCAGGATGGTCTTCACGTTCGGGGTCTCGGGCAGAACGTTGGCCACCCGGTCGGCGTAGCGGCGCTCGTGGATGAGCGCGACCATGTCCGAATTG
Organism: Mycolicibacterium sp. HK-90; assembly: GCF_030486405.1. The sequence goes on from NZ_CP129613.1 coordinate 5,561,079, forward strand.
TCGAACAGGTACTTCAGCTCACCCTCGACGTAACGGAAGTTGACGTTCACCAAGATCGCGCCGGCCTTCACGATGCCCAGCATCCCGATCACGATCTCGATGCGGTTACGGCAGTAAAGGCCGACCTTGTCGTCCTTCTTGACGCCCTGGTCGATCAGATAGTGGGCCAGACGGTTGGCCTTCTCCTCCAACTGCCCGTAGGTCAGCTGCTCGTCGCCGGAAATCAGCGCGACACGGTCCGGCACAGCGTCGATGGCGTGCTCGGCAAGATCAGCAATATTCAGAGCCACAGAACCTAAACTAGAACGTGTTACATTTCGATACAAGTCTGGGTCGAAAATGCAGAGAGGCAGACACCAGTGACTGAGTCTGAAAAGGGCCCCGACGCCCTCATTGAGCAGCGCGGACACACCCTGATCGTCACGCTGAACCGGCCGGAGGCGCGCAACGCGCTTTCCACCGAGATGCTCTCGATCATGGTCGCGGCCTGGGACCGCGTCGACAACGATCCGGAGATCCGCACCTGCATCCTGACCGGGGCGGGCGGGTACTTCTGCGCGGGCATGGACCTCAAGGGCGCGACCAAGAAGCCGCCGGGTGATTCCTTCAAGGACGGTAGCTACGACCCGTCACGCATCGACGGTCTGCTCAAGGGCCGCCGGCTCAAGAAACCGCTCATCGCCGCGGTCGAGGGCCCGGCCATCGCCGGTGGCACCGAGATTCTGCAGGGCACCGACATCCGCGTCGCCGGCGAGAGCGCCAAGTTCGGCATCTCCGAGGCCAAGTGGAGCCTGTACCCGATGGGCGGCTCGGCTGTGCGCCTGGTGCGTCAGATTCCCTACACCATCGCGTGCGACATGCTGCTGACCGGACGGCACATCACCGCCGCACAGGCACTCGAGTACGGCCTGATCGGGCACGTGGTGCCGGACGGCACCGCGCTGGAGAAGGCACTGGAGATCGCCGAGGTGATCAACAACAACGGCCCGCTGGCCGTGCAGGCGATCCTCAAGACCATCCGGGAGACCGAGGGTATGCACGAGGAGGAGGCGTTCAAGCCCGACACCGCCAACGGCATCCCGGTGTTCCTGTCCGACGACGCCAAGGAAGGCCCGCGGGCGTTCGCCGAGAAGCGTGCACCCAACTTCCAGATGAAGTAGCTCTCGCCGCCGAAGCGGTCGAAACACATCGCGCCGAGGATCGCGGTCAGTACATGTGGCCGCAATCCTCGGCGCTGTTTTCGCTTGAGACACCGCAGAGCCACCCCGGCGAAAATCAGTGGGCAGCGCCGAGGTGCGATCGATAGCGTGGTCGGCCATGTACGACCTCGACGCCGCGATCCGGGAACGACGTTCGATTCGCCGATTCCTACCGGACCGGCCGGTGCCTCGGGAGCTCGTCGACGAAGCTCTCCAGCTGGCGATGCGCGCACCCTCGAACTCGAATGTGCAACCGTGGCAGGTGGTGTTCGCCACCGGCCCGGCACGCGATCGGTTGGTGAAGGCGCTCCTGGCCGAAGCCCAGACGTCGGAACCGCAGATTCCGGCCCTGCCCGCGCATTTCGAGCATCATCGATTCGAGGTCGGGGCCGCGGTCTTCGGCGCACTCGGGATTGCCCGCGACGACGCCGAGACCCGGCGTGCCGTGGTGCTGCGGAACTGGGAGTTCTTCGGGGCGCCCCTGGTCGGAGTCGTCTGCATGCATCGCGACCTCGACCACGTCGACAGTATGAGTGTCGGCATGTTCCTGCAGACCCTGATCCTGACGTTGACCGCCCGCGGATTGGGCACTTGCACCCAGGTCTCGATCGCCGGGTATCCCGAGGTGGTCCGCGACCAGCTCGGGATACCCGCCGACATGCGCATTCTCTGCGGACTGGCGATCGGCTACCCGGACCGCGACTTCCCCGTGAATTCGCTACGGACGCCGCGGAATCCGCTCGGCGACAACGTCATGTTCCGTGAGGACTAGGCCCCCACCGGAGCGGTCGGGGTGAACACCACTGGCATGGCCTCGGGGCCGCTGACGAAGTTGGCCGGCCGCAACGGCAACTGGTTGTCGTCCGCCAGGCGCAGGTCGGGCAGCCGGGTGAGCAGCCGCTCGATCATCAACCGGAGTTCCAGCCGGGCCAGCTGATTGCCCAGACAGAAGTGGGTCCCGAAACCGAACGCCATGTGGCTGTTGGGGTTCCGATCGATCCGGAAGTTGTCCGGATCCCCGAATACGGATTCGTCGAAGTTGGCCGATTCGAACATCAGCATGATCTTCTCGCCGGCCTTGAGATCGGTGCCGTGGAAGGTGGTGTCCGCGGTCAGGGTCCGGCACATGTTCTTCACCGGCGAGGTCCAGCGCAGCATCTCCTCGATCGCGCCGGGCAGCGCCTCCCGGTCCGCGACGAGCTGATCCCATTGATCGGGGTGCCGCAGGAGCTGCTCGGTGCCGCCGGACAGGGTGTGCCGGGTGGTCTCGTCTCCGCCGATCAGGATCAGCAGTGTCTCCATGACGATTTCGTCATCCGACATGCGCTGACCGTCGACCTCGGCGTTGACCAGGATCGAGAACAGGTCCTCGGTCGGCTCGGCGCGCCGCTTGGCGATCACGTCCATCGTGAAGGCGGTGTACGCGGCGAACGTGTCCATCAGCATTCCGATGGCCGTCTCGTCAAGATGTGAGCTGAGCCCGCACACCAGATCGTCCGACCACTTCAGCAGCATTTCGCGCTCGGTCGGCAACACCCCGAGCATGTCGCCGATCACCGCCATCGGCAGTGGCGCAGCGAGGTCGCGGACGAAGTCGCATTCTCCGCGCTCGCACACCGCGTCGATCAGGGTGTCGCACAGATTCACGATCGACGGCACCTTGTCCATCACCCGCTTACGGGTGAAGCCGGAGTTGACGAGCTTGCGCCGCAACACATGTGCCGGATCGTCCATGTCGATCATGTACGGCATGCCGGGCTGATCCGGGCGGATGCCGCCGGTGTTGGAGAACAGTTCGGGGTCGCGTTCGGCGTCGATCACGGCCGCATACGTGGTGGCCGCGGCCAGCCCATTGCGGTCGCGGAACACCGGCTCGTTGGCCCGCATCCAGCGGTAGGCCTCCCGGGCCGCGCCATCGGCATAGAAATTGCCGTTGGTGAGGTCCACATCGGGTTTGAGCAGGACTTGGGTCACGGAATCTCCTTGGCGTCGGCAAACGTCATCTGCACATTGCGAACCGAACTGGACAACATCGCCCGCTTGGGCAGGCCCAGGGCCGCAAGTTCTGCGGCGTACGGGTGATCCCCCAGCCGGATCCGGACCCCGCCCGGCCGGTACCGCACACCGGAAAGCCGCATCGTGCCTTCGGTTTCGCGCAGGACGTCGTCGAGGTAGGAGAAGGTGGACTGCACCTGGGGTTTGGCGGTGAACGCCGACGGCACCGGCAGGCCGGACTTGAAATCCATGCCCACCGCGAACCGTCCGTCGATGTTCACGTCGAAGCTGAACGGCGTGCCGTCACCGCGGACGCCGGCGGCATTGTCCGCACCGCGGACGCCGGCGGCATTGTCCGCACCGCGGACGGTGAAGTCCGCCAGGACCTTCGGGTATCCCCAGATCTGACGACCGGCCTGCAGCGTGAACTCGCCATCCACCGGCAAGTGATGCACAAATGCGCCCGCCGAGCCCAGGCCGCGCAGGCCGGAAGCCTGCGAGCCGGGCCCATTCACCATGACGTTGGTGCCGTATTCCAGATACGGGCCCAGGTCACCGTCGATGTAGCGCATCAGCATCAGCACGACGATCGCGCGCTGCGGCCGGTGCCGGTAGACCTGCAGGCCGCTGTAGTCGATCATGCGCTGCGCGGCAGCGGCGTCCACGGAGAACATCGCCATGTGCTGTTCGGCGGTGCGAATCTGCACCGGCATGGTCAGCACGGTGCCGGCAACGGTGTGCTGCGAGGGCCCGGACTCGGGAGTGCTGTGACTCACGCCATAAATCTAGAACCTCGAGTAGACAGGTTGCAAGGAAGTGTCTACTCAGACTCAGACCAGGGCGGCAAGGTCCTTGATCTGCTCGACGGAGCGGGCGCCGACGACCATCATGGTCACGCCCGAAGCCTCCCAGGCCTTGATCTGTTCCTTGACGTAGTCGAGGTCGCCGACAATCGCCGAGTCATCGACCAGTTCGTCTGGAATGATCTTGGCCGCTTCGTCTTTGCGGTCACTGCGGAACAGTTTGGTGACGTCGTCGACGACCTCCGCGTAACCCATCCGGCGGTACACGTCGGCGTGGAAGTTGGTGTCCTCGGCACCCATCCCGCCCATGTACAGCGCCAAATGCGGCTTCATCAGTTCCATGATCGCAGGCCGGTCGTCGGTGACGACGACCTGCGCGGTGGCACAGATCTCGAAGGTCTCCCGGGTGCGACGCGCGCCCGGCCGGGCGAAGCCCTCATCCAGCCATTCGTTGTACATGCCGGCGATACGCGGTGAGTAGAAGATCGGCAGCCAACCATCGGCGATCTCGGCGGCCAGCGCGACGTTCTTGGGCCCCTCGGCACCGAGCATCACCGGGATGTCGGCGCGCAACGGATGAGTTATCGGCTTGAGGTTCTTGCCAAGCCCGGTGGTGCCCTCGCCGGTCACCGGCAGCGGGTAGTGCGGGCCGTCGCTGTGCACGGGGGCCTCACGTGCCCAGACCTGCCGCAGGATGTCGATGTACTCGCGGGTGCGGGCCAGGGGCTTCGGGAACTTCGCGCCGTACCACCCCTCGACCACCTGCGGTCCGGACACCCCGAGGCCGAGAATGTGGCGGCCGCCGGAGAGGTGGTCCAGCGTCAGCGCGGCCATCGCGCACGCAGTCGGCGTGCGGGCGGACAGCTGGATCACCGAGGTACCCAGCCGCATGCGGGTCGTTTCCCGGCCCCACCAGGCCAGCGGGGTGTAGGCGTCCGAGCCCCAGGCCTCCGCGGTGAAGACGGTGTCGAAGCCTTCCGCCTCGGCGGCGGCGACGAGTTCGGCATGGTTGGTAGGCGGCTGCGCGCCCCAGTATCCGAGTTGCAGACCGAGCTTCATTTAGATTGCCTTCCCACGTGTCCTTGCCACGATTGTTAGAACCTGTTCTACTCGATGTGTGACAGCCAGCCAAAGCCGCCCGGCCTCGACAGATCACCGTGAGCCGCCTCTTTCCGCGCCACTGAAACTGTCTTTTGACTACACCCGTTCAGTGGGCACTCTGCTCAGTCAGTTCTTTACTGCCCTGCGTGAGCGCCGGATTGTCGGCGTGCGCGGGTCCGACGGACGCGTGCACGTGCCACCCGCTGAGTATGACCCGGTCACCTACGAGGCATTGACCGAGGTCGTTCCGGTGTCCAGCGTCGGGACCGTGTTGTCCTGGACCTGGCAGCCCGAGCCGCTCGAAGGCCAGCCGCTGGACCGGGCGTTCGCCTGGGCGCTGATCAAGCTCGACGGCGCCGATACGCCGTTGCTGCACGCCGTGGACGTCAAGGAAGGCGAGCTCAGCACCGGCGACCGGGTGCACGCGCACTGGGTCGACGAACCGGTCGGTGCGATCACCGACATCGCCTACTTCGTGCCCGGTGAGACGGCCGAAGAGGTTCCCGAGGTCAGCGACGATCGCGACCCGGTGACCATGTTGGTGGTGCCGTCGGCGATCGAGATCCAGCACACCGCCTCGCAACCCGAGAGCACCTATCTGCGTGGCCTGCGCGACGGCAAACTCCTCGGCGCGCGCACCGGCGACGCGGGCAAGGTCTACTTCCCGCCGAAGGAAGCCGACCCGGCCACCGGCAAGGAACTCGACCAGTTCGTCGAGCTCGTCGACAAGGGCACCGTCACCACGTTCGCGATCATCAACATCCCGTTCGCCGGTCAGCGCATCAAGCCGCCGTATGTCGCGGCCTACGTGCTGCTCGACGGCGCGGACATTCCGTTCCTTCATCTGGTGACCGACATCGACGCGTCCGAGGTCCGCATGGGCATGCGCGTGGAGGCGGTGTGGAAGCCCCAGGAGGAATGGGGCCTCGGCATCGACAACATCTCGCATTTCCGGCCGACGGGTGAGCCCGACGCCGACTACGACAGCTACAAGCACCACCTGTAAAGGGAACTCATGACTTTTCGTGACGTAGCCGTCGTCGGATTCGCGCATGCCCCGCATGTGCGCCGCACTGATGGCACCACCAACGGCGTCGAGATGCTGATGCCGTGTTTCGCAAGCCTCTATGAAGAGCTGGGCCTGCAACAGACCGACATCGGATTCTGGTGCTCGGGTTCCTCCGATTACCTTGCCGGCCGGGCTTTCTCGTTCATCTCGGCGATCGACTCGATCGGCGCAGTGCCGCCGATCAACGAATCGCACGTCGAGATGGACGCCGCCTGGGCGCTGTACGAGGCCTACATCAAGATCCTGACCGGCGAGGTGGACACCGCGCTGGTCTACGGCTTCGGCAAGTCCTCGGCGGGTGTCCTGCGCCGGGTGCTGGCCCTGCAGACCGACCCCTACACCGTCGCGCCGCTGTGGCCGGATGCGGTGTCGCTGGCCGGACTTCAGGCCCGGTTCGGCCTGGATGCCGGTAAGTGGACTGCCGAGCAGATGGCCCAGGTGGCCCTGGATTCGTTCGCCGCCGCCGACCGCGTCGACTCGCTGGAATCCGCTGCCTCCGTTGCCGAGCTGCTCGACCGCCCGTTCTTCGCCGACCCGCTGCGCCGCCACGACATCGCCCCGATCACCGACGGCGCGTCGGCGATCGTGCTGGCGGCCGGCGACCGCGCCCGTGAACTGCGCGAGAACCCGGCGTGGATCACCGGTTTCGAGCACCGCATCGAGACCCCGGTGCTCGGCGCCCGCGATCTGACCGTCTCGACCTCAACGTCCGCATCGGCGCAGGCCGCCACGGGTGGTGACGTGAGCTCGATCGAGGTGGCCGAGATCTACGCCCCGTTCACCCACCAGCAGCTGATCCTCACCGAGGCGATCGGGCTGGGCGAGAACACGAAGATCAACCCGTCCGGCGGTGCGCTGGCCGCCAACCCGATGTTCTCGGCCGGCCTGGAGCGCATCGGCTTCGCCGCGCAGCACATCTTCTCCGGCTCTGCCGGGCGCGTGCTGGCACACGCCACCAGTGGTGCTGCGCTGCAACAGAATCTGGTCGCGGTCCTGGAGGGCAAATAATGGCTAAGAATCTCGCCGCGGTCCTGGGCACCGGGCAGACGAAGTACGTGGCCAAGCGCCACGACGTGTCGATGAACGGGCTGGTCCGCGAGGCCATCGACCGGGCATTGGCGGATTCCGGTTCGACGATGGACGACATCGACGCCGTGGTGGTCGGCAAGGCGCCCGACTTCTTCGAGGGCGTGATGATGCCGGAGCTGTTCATGGCCGATGCCACCGGCGCGACCAACAAGCCGCTGATCCGGGTGCACACCGCGGGTTCGGTGGGCGGGTCCACCGCGATCGTGGCGTCCAGCCTGGTCAAGTCGGGCAAGTACCGCCGCGTGCTGACCATGGCCTGGGAGAAGCAGTCGGAGTCGAATGCCATGTGGGCGTTGAGTATTCCGGTGCCGTTCACCAAGCCCGTCGGCGCGGGCGCGGGCGGCTACTTCGCACCGCACGTGCGGGCCTACATCCGGCGTTCGGGCGCACCGGACCACATCGGCGCGATGGTCGCGGTCAAGGACCGCCTCAATGGAGCCAAGAACCCGCTGGCACATCTGCATCAGCCCGACATCACGCTGGAAAAGGTGATGGCCTCCCAGATGCTGTGGGATCCGATCCGTTTCGACGAGACCTGCCCGTCCTCCGACGGTGCGGCCGCGATGGTGATCGGCGACGAGGCCGCTGCCGATGCCCGGGTCGCCGAGGGACATCCGGTGGCCTGGATCCACGCCACCGCGCTGCGCACCGAACCCCTCGCCTACTCGGGTCGCGACCAGGTGAACCCGCAGGCCGGTCGCGACGCGGCCGCCGCACTGTGGCGCGACGCCGGAATCACCAGCCCGATCGACGAGATCGATGTGGCCGAGGTTTACGTGCCGTTCTCGTGGTTCGAACCGATGTGGTTGGAGAACCTCGGGTTTGCCGCCGAGGGCGAGGGCTGGAAGCTCACCGAAGCCGGCGAGACCGCGATCGGCGGCAAGATCCCGTTCAACGCCTCCGGTGGTGTGCTGAGCAGCAACCCGATCGGCGCGTCCGGCATGATCCGGTTCGCCGAATCCGCCATCCAGGTGATGGGCAAGGCCGGCGACCATCAGGTCGAGGGCGCCCGCAAGGCGCTAGGTCATGCCTACGGCGGTGGCGCGCAGTACTACTCCATGTGGGTGGTCGGGGCGGACAAGCCGGCGGACAAGTCGTGACGATGAAGTACACGCTCAGCGTGGCCATGGGCCCGCTCGAGCATCTGACCGGATTGGCCCGCACCGCAGAGGAAGTCGGGTTCGATTCGATCGCACTGCCCGACTCGCTGTTCTACATGGAGAAGCAGGCCGCGGACTATCCGTACACACCGGACGGCTCGCGGATGTGGAATGCCGAGACCCCATGGGTGGACCCGCTGATCGCAGCGGCCTCCATGGGTGCGGTCACCTCGACGCTGCGGTTCTACACCAACGTGATGAAGCTCGGCTCGCGTAACCCGCTGCTGCTGGCCCGCCAGGTCGGCTCGGTGGCGAACCTGACCAACAACCGCTTCGGCTTCGGCGTCGGGATCGGCTGGGCACCAGAGGAATTCGAGTGGTGCGGGGTTCCGTTCGCCAAGCGCGGCGCCCGCGTCGACGAGATGATCGAGGTGCTCAAGCTGGTACTCGGCGGTGGGATGGTCGAGTACCACGGCGAGTTCTACGATTTCGAGCGCCTGCAGATGAGCCCGGCTCCGTCGCAGTCGGTTCCGTTCTACGTCGGCGGTCACACCCCGGTGGCCCTCAAGCGGGCCGCCCGGGTCGGTGACGGCTGGACCAGCGCGATGATGACGTGTGCGCAGCTGGCCGAGACGGTGACGACCCTCGACAAGCTGCGGGCCGAATACGGCCGGGCCGACGAGCCTTTCGAGTACCAGGCGGTGTGCATCGACAAGTTCGATCTCGACGGGCACCGTGAGCTGGCCGCGGCAGGCATCACCGACAACATCGTGATCCCGTGGATGTTGGAAGGCCTGGGTTTCGACGCACCACTGGAGAAGAAACAGGATTCGCTCAAGCGGTTCGCCGACACCTACATCCACTCCGGCTGGCAGGACTGACATGCCCATCACCAACCCCCAGCACCCCGCCCACCTGGCCGGTAAGCGGTCCCGAGACGCGGTTGCCGCCCGGGACAAGCAGGCCTGGCTGGACAATTTCGCCGACGACGCGATCGTGCAGGACCCCATCGGCCCGTCGTTCTTCGATCCCGAGGGCAAGGGTCACCAGGGCAAGGACGCCATCTCGGCGTTCTGGGACAAGGCCATCGCCCCGACCGACAACCTCGAGTTCAACTTCCTCGACACGTACCAGTGCGGAAACGAGGAAGCCAACATCGGCAGCATCGTCACCACCATGGGCGGGCACCGGATCACCACCCCGGGTGTCTTCACCTACCGCGCGGATGAGGCGGGCCGGCTGGTCGCGCTGCGGGCCTACTGGGAAGTGGACCGCGCCAGCGCCGAGAAGATCGAAGGCTAGAGCTCGACAAGCCCCGTGAGGTAGCGCTGGGCCAGATCCTGGTAGGCGCCCGGGTTGGTCTGTATCCAGGTCTGGGCTCCGGTGCCCGCGATGGGTCCGCGGATCTTCGCGGGCGCACCGGTGACCAACACCTCGTCGGGAATCTTGGTGCCGCCGACCACCAGTGAATGCGCGGCGATCAGGCTGCGGCGGCCGATCACCGCCCCGTCGAGGACCGTGCAGTGGTTGGCGATCAACGCCTGCTCGCCCACGTGTGCGCCGTGCACCACGCACATGTGGGCGACAGTCGCGCCCGGGCCGATGTCGACCGGGATCCCGGGCGGGGCGTGCAACACCGAACCATCCTGGACGTTTGCCCCCTGACGGATGACGATCGGCGCGAAGTCGCCGCGCAACACGGCGTTGAACCACACCGACGCGCCGGCCTCGACCGTGACGTCGCCGATCAGTGTCGCCGTCGGGGCGACGAACGCGCCTGGGTCCACGACAGGCGCACGGCCCTCGAACGAATACAGCGGCATCGTTCAGATATACCGCAGGAAAGTGGCCTCAGCGCGGCGACGCGTACCCTGATCAGTAACTATGTCGCTCACGACAACCCATCGCCTCAGGTCACTGCTCATCACCGGTCTCGCCACGGCCGTCGTCGGCACCGCCGGCGCGTGCGCCCCGGCCGACAGTCCTCCGAGCACCCCGTGGGCCGCCACCCCGACCACGTCGTCGACCGCGCCGAAGTCGCCCAAGTCGCAGGCGTCCGACTACAGCCACCTGCTGCTGCAGGCCGAGGATGTCAGCATTCCGCCGGACACGTTCACCGCCCGCTCCAGCAACGTCAACCCTGACGGACAGTCCGGGGCCAGCGCGCTGTTCGTCAATGCCGATGACACCCGGGCCATCGCCGACACGATCCTGATCTACCCGGATGTGGAAACCGCGACGGCAACGCTCAAGCAGGCCTCCGCCGCGGTGAGCACCATGGTGACCGGCGGCCAGCCGCAGCCGGTGCCGGTGGGTTCGAACGGCACCGTGATCTCGGGCACCGCGCCCGACGGATCGAAGGCCGTCACGCTGCTGATGTACACCCAGGGTCGCGCCGTCGTACGCCTGGAGTTCGACAGCAACCCGGACGATCCGGTGTCTCCGCAGACGGTCGCCAGTGTCGGCCGGATGCAACAAATCGCCCTCCGAATCGGCCTCCCGGAGCGCGAATAAGACGCTTTCGGCGCGGGTATGCGGCAGGTCACGCCCCGTTAATTGCCAGAAGGGAGCAAAAAACTGTAACGTGTTCTAGTTAGAGAGCACAGATACGGGAGGCCCACCGTGACTACCGAACATGCCGGCATCAGAGAGATCGACACCGGCGCCCTGCCAGACCGCTATGCGCGGGGTTGGCACTGCCTGGGACCGGTCAAGAACTTTGTTGACGGTCAGCCGCACTCTGTCGAGATATTCGGCACGAAGCTGGTCGTGTTCGCCGATTCCAAGGGCGACCTGAAGATCCTCGACGGCTACTGCCGGCACATGGGCGGCGACCTGTCACAGGGGACCATCAAGGGCGACGAGGTGGCCTGCCCGTTCCACGACTGGCGCTGGGGCGGTGACGGCAAGTGCAAGCTCGTCCCCTACGCCAAGCGCACCCCGCGCCTGGCCCGCACCCGCGCCTGGCACACGGACGTACGTGGTGGCCTGCTGTTCGTCTGGCACGACCATGAGGGCAACGACCCACAGCCCGAGGTTCAGATCCCGGAGATCCCCGAGGCCGCCAGCGACGACTGGACCGATTGGCAGTGGAACTCGATGCTGATCGAGGGCAGCAACTGCCGCGAGATCATCGACAACGTCACCGACATGGCGCACTTCTTCTACATCCACTTCGGGCTGCCGACGTACTTCAAGAACGTCTTCGAGGGGCACATCGCCTCGCAGTACCTGCACAACGTGGGCCGTCAGGACATCGGCGGCATGGGGACTCAGTACGGCGAGTCGCACCTGGATTCCGAAGCCTCGTACTTCGGACCGTCGTTCATGATCAACTGGCTGCACAACAACTACAGCGGGTACAAGGCCGAGTCGATCCTGATCAACTGCCACTACCCGGTCACCCAGGACTCGTTCATGCTGCAGTGGGGCGTCATCGTCGAGAAGCCCAAGGGCATGGACGACAAGACCACCCAGAAGCTGGCCAACGCGATGACGGACGGCGTCAGCCAGGGCTTCCTGCAGGACGTGGAGATCTGGAAGCACAAGACCCGGATCGACAACCCGTTGCTGGTCGAGGAGGACGGCGCCGTCTACCAGATGCGCCGCTGGTACCAGCAGTTCTACGTCGACGTCGCCGACATCACGCCCGACATGACCGACCGTTTCGAGATGGAGATCGACACCACCGCGGCCAACGAGAAATGGCATGTGGAGGTCGAGGAGAACCTGAGGATCCAGGCCGAGCAGAAGTCGACCGAGAAAGAAACAGCGCAGTCCTGATGACGACACGCAACGAGCGGAGCCAGGCCCCCGATGTCGAGGACCTGGCCCGCTCGATGTTGTTGTTGCACGGTGGCCATGACGATGACGATCATCACGCCGGCAGCAGCCCGGGGTCGCCCGGCGGAACATGGGCCAAGGCACCGAATTTCGCCTCCGATCCGGAACGCGCCGCAGCAGTCCGCGAATCGAGCGCACGCGACCGTGAGCGCTATCTGACCTCCGGCCTGGTATCGGTCGATTGCCGGTTCTGCCATGTCGCGGTTCAGGTGAAGAAGCTCAGCGCGGAACACACCTCGGTGCAGTGGAACTCCGAGGCGGTGCAGCGCTGCGCCACTTTCGAGGAGATCCGTTCCCTCGGTGGGGATCCGGCCCGGGCCCGGTCATGCCCGCGACTGAGCGACAGCATCAGGCATGCCGTCGCCGAAGGGTGCCTCGAAGAGGTGTCTTCGGCGCCCTCCCCCGGCGACGGCTGATTTTTCCCGCGAGCAGACGCAGAATCGCACGAAATCCCCTCGGATAATGCGATTCTCCGTCTGCTCGCGGGAGGAACTAGAGGCCCTTGAACCGCTCCTGGACCGTCTCGGAGGTCAACCCGTAGTCAGCCAGTGAGTAGGTGTGCTTTGGTGCGCGTGGCCCCTGCTGGCTGGCGGTGTGGCTGTCGACCATCGCCTGCCGCGCGGCGTCGGTGAACTCCAGGCCGAAGGTGCGATAAATGCCCTCGACGGCGCCGACCGGGTCCTTGATGAACTCGAAGTAGTCCACATCGCAGAACTGATCCGGATTGTGCTTCGCGCGTTCGGTATTGAACAGTTCCAGACCGCGCGACCAGGTCTCCATGGCATCTTCGCCGATCACGTTTCCGGTGAAGGTGTTCGACCAGCCGGCGGTGGTGTGCTGCGACAGCGAGCACATCGAGGCCATGATGGTCTCGGCAGGACGATGGCACTGCACCACCAGTGCATCCGGGTACACCTTGAACAGCGCCTCCAACGCGAACAGGTGGCTCGGGTTCTTGAGCACCCAACGCTTTTCGGGCTCATTCAGGCCGATCAGCTGCAGGTTCTTCCGATGCCGCTGGTAGGACTTCGTCCAGTCCTGACGGGCCAGCCACTGCGAGTACGTCGGAACGTGAGCCAGCGTCTCGTAGGACACCGAGTGCAACGACTGACGCAGCAACTGCCAGCATTCCTCGACCTCGTCCGCGGTCATGTAGTGCAGGCCGGTGTAGTCCGGGTTCTCCTCGTGTGCCTTCTTGAACCGGGCATCGAGCGCACTGAAAACCGGGTTGTCCGGCCAGGTTTCCCGCGGCGGTCGCGGCTGCGGGAACTCCGCCAGCCACATCTCCAGACCCTGATGCATCGGGTCCGCGGCCAGCAACCGGTGGATCACCGTGGTCCCGGTGCGCGGCAGGCCGGTGACGAAGATCGGCCGCTCGATCGGCACGTCGGCGTGCTGCGGATACTGTTTGAACGCAGCCTCCGACACCAACCGGGCCACCAGCGCGTTCCGGGTGAAGAAGCGTTGCATCTTGCTGCCGAGCTCGGTCAGATCGGCGTCGCGTTGGTAGGACTCCAGGAGCACCCCGAGTGCTTCCAGATAGTTGTCGTCGTCGGTACCGAAATCGTCCAGGCCGCAGGCCTTCACCGCCGAGGCGTGCAGATCCTCGACCGTGCCGACATTGGTCCGGCTCATGCCTTGTACTCCCCGCAGTTCACATCAAGGGCCTGACCGGTGATGCCGCTGGACAGGTCGCTGGCCATGAACAGGATGGCCGAGGCCACCTCGTCCTCGGTCGGCAGGCGCTTGAGGTCCGACGACGCCGCCGTGGCCTTGTAGATCTCCTCGACGGTGGTGCCGTACTTGCCGGCCTGGTGGTTGAAGTAGCTCTCGAGTGTGCCGCCCCAGATATAGCCGGGCAGAACCGAGTTCACCCGGATACCTTGGTCGCCGAGTTCGGTGGCCAGGGTCTGCGACATCGCGAGCAGCGCCGACTTGGCCATCTTGTAGGCGCCGTACTTGGCCTGCGAGTGCCGGACCACCATCGAGTTGACGTTGACGACGGAGCCGTTGCTCTCGGCCAGGGCCGGCGTGAAGGCCTGCACCATCCGGAGCGCACCGAACACGGTGAGCTCGATGGCATCGCGCATGTGCTCGAACGTGGTGTTGGCGAAGGGTTTCATCGATGGCACCCGGAACGCGTTGTTGATCAACACGTCGACCTTGCCGTACGCCTCGAGCGACGTGTCGACGAGGTTCTTCACCTGCTCCTCGTCGGTGATGTCGGTGCCGACCGAGACCGCACGGCGGCCGAGGTCGGTCACCTGCTTGGCGACCTCGTCGAGACGTTCGACGGTGCGGGCGGCCAGCACCAGATCGGCACCGGCCTCGGCGCACCGCCGCGCGAGCGTGGTGCCCAGAGCGGGACCGACGCCGCTGATGACGACGACCTTGTTTTCCAGAAGTCCTGACATGGCTACCTACCCCAGCATCCTGTTGGCGATTTGATTCTGGCGCAGCGCAATCCGGGCCCGCCAGTCTTCCTCGGAAATCTTGTTGTGGTCATAGTGCGGCAACGCCTTCTCGACATCGGCCACGTCGACGATCTCGACCGTCGGGCCGTCGGCCGCGGTGAGCTCGCGCGACAGTCGCTGCCAGCGAAACTGCAGATATCCCTTGCCGTGGCCGAGGGTTTCACACCAGTTGGTCACGCCGGGGTTGGCGTCGGAGACCACGATGCGGATCTTGCCATCCGGATCTGCTTGCGCCTGCGTGCCGTTGAGCGAGGTCTGGTGGTTGATGTAGTCCAGCGAGATGTACCAGAGGCTGCCGAGCTGGAAGCCGAGGTAGGGCGCATCGGTGACGGGCAGGGTGATGATCATCGCCTGCTCGGGCGTCAGGTCGTAGTGACCGACCGACGAGTACTGCGTGGCCAGGCCGCCGGGTGTCAGACGAGGCGCAACCATGGTGTTGACCGGCAGGTTGTCGTAGAACCACTGCGGGAACTGCAGCCAGGTCTTGACCCGCTGCACGAGCTGCTTGCCCGCGACGGCGTAGCGCTTCTCGATCAACTCCTTGGTCAGCGGCGCGGGGGCGGTCCCTGCCGTGTCGGTGCGGGCGACGCTGATGTAGCCGCGTTGCGCGGACCAGTCGTTGTACACCTCACGGACCAACAGCTGCGAGGGAGTGCTCGGGGTGAAGCGGTATTCGAAGGTGCCGTCGGCAGCGATGTCGAGTTCGCGGTCGTCGAACGCGGCCTGGCTGGCCGGCACGTTGTCGTCGGTGTACTCCCCGCCGAGGATCTGGAAGCTGAGATCCGTGGTGGTGCCCCGCTTCCCGGTGACGACGTACTCATGTCCGGGCTGCACGCGGGTGCCGAAGTACAGGGTGTCGGGGTTGTCCAGGGCCATCTTGGTGTACGGACCGGTGCCCGACTGCATGATCGGGTGGTCCCGGTCGTAGTCGAAGGCCAGGTGGATACATCCCGAGACACATCCGGCCAGATACTGCAGGCCTTCCAGGAGGTCCGCCTCGGATTCGATGAACGGCGCCGCCGTGACCAGACGTTCGGCCTCGGCAATGGCATCGGCCAGTGGCTGAGAGTACATACGACTCCTGCTCTCGGTCCAATA
Organism: Mycolicibacterium sp. HK-90; assembly: GCF_030486405.1. Next base: position 5,576,850 of record NZ_CP129613.1, read on the forward strand.
TTGGACCACAGTGGTAGAGTTTCCTACCTGACACTAGAACGTGTTCCAATTCACGTCAACGCTCGAACCACCAGGAGGATCGATGCCAGACGTCGAACCGGCCGGCCGCGCATCACCGCCCACTGCCCGCGTGGTGGCCATCCTGGATTTTCTGTCCCGCCATCCACAGGAGCGGTTCGGGCTGTCCGAGCTGACCCGCCGGGTCGGGCTGAGCAAGCCCACCTGTCTCGGCATCCTCACCACCCTCACCGAATCCGGCTACTTGGTGCGCGAGACCGCCGACGACGGCGACGGGCGGGGTGACGGGAAGCGACGGGACAAGTCCTACCGGCTCGGCCCGGCGCTGATCACCCTCGGCCACATGGCCCAGGAGTCGATGCGCGTCAACCCGTCGGCGCGGGCCGAATTGCTCTCGCTGTCAGCCACTTTCAATACGTCCGCGGGCCTGTCGGCGGTCGTCGATGACCGGATCACCGTCCTCGAGCTGGTCGGCCCGGCGGGACGCGACCCCGGCGTGCAGGTCGGGCAGAGCTATCCGTTCGCACCGCCCGTCGGCCTGATGTTCGTGCTGTGGGACGACGACGCGCTTCGAGCCTGGCTGGCGAAGGCGCCCACGGTGCCGCTACGCACCGAATCGGCTCGGCTGCAGAGGGTGATCGAAAACTGCCGTACCGACGGTTATCTGGTGGAGCGACTGACACCAGGGGGACGCCGGCTCTACGCGTTGATGGCCGGGATGTCGACCAACCTGCCCGACGAGCTGCGCGCGCTGCTCAGCGAGCTGGTGTCCGACATCGGCGAGCGCGTGTACCTGCGTGATGAGGAGCCGGGCCATCGCACCCCTCATGACATCAGCGTCATCTCCGCGCCGGTGTTCGACCATTACCAGCGTCAGGTCATGGCGGCGTCCCTGCACATCGGAACGGCGTTGACGGACAAGGAGATCACCGAGCGGGCGCGCGCGCTGGTGGCGACGGCAGACGCCGTCACCAAGCAGCTCGGCGGCACCAAGCCGCGCCGCTGATCCCGCGGCGCATCACCCATCAGCCGCGGCGGCGCGGCGTATCAGTCGGCGCCAGGTTTGGTGAACAGGTAGATCCGGTACGCGAAGCCCCCGGTTTCCAATTCGCGGTAGACCCTTCCGTTCTTCATGTCCATGTCATCGCGTAGCCCGAACAGCTGCTTCAGTGCGCGCCGGTCGCCCTTGCTCATGCCGGCCAGGTCCCATCGTGTCTGCATCCCGCGCATCACCTCGACCCTGACGTCGCGTTGCGAGATCAACTGCAGGCGCGCCTTGGCCAGCGCCGCGTCCCAGTCGTCGAGCAGTTCCTTCGGTCGGGAATCCGTGTAGAGGAAATGCCCTCCCGGGATCAACACACGCGCCACCTCATCCAGGAAAACCCCGAGGTGCGGGTAGCAATGGGAAGACTCGACATTGATCACAGCGTCGAATGATTCGTCGGGGAATGGCAGGTCCTCAGCGTTCCCGCTGACGAAATCCAGGTTGGGTATCTGATGGCGTTTGCGGCAGAACTCGATGCCGGCAGAGTTCAAGTCCAACCCCGTATAGGAGGCGGGCCGATGGGTGCGGGTGAGATAGGAGGCGCCGCCGCCGTGGCCGCAACCGACCTCCAGCACCCGCTTACCCGTGAGGTCGCCCGCTTGCGTGGCAGTGGCGTGGTAAAGCTGGAGGGGGTATCGGTTGGGTTCGTCGGACTCTTCCAGCTTCAGCCCCAGCGGAGGGTCCTCTTCGTAGCCGTTGTTCATCATCACGATGTCGTGGGCCGAGAGTCGGCGGGTCATCCACGGGTAGCTGTACCTGGTCAGCGTGGGAAGAAGCTTCCAGCCGATCGGGTTGTAGAGCCGACCGATATAGAGCCGGTCTTTGAGAGCCATGGCCGATTCTCCCAAATGCGGAAGTTTGCTGGAGACGAAATACTCGAACAAGTCTTCGCGAAATAGCCGCCACTGTTCGTCACCCGCGGTTTGCGGCGTCAGATGCAGACGAGCCGGCGCACTCGTGGCGATGGCCGACGCCGAACAGCTCGGCGCCGCCCAGCCGCGGCGGAGCCCCTCAGTAGTTGTTGCAGGTGTCGAAAACGGTCTGCAGCAATCCGAGGTACGGCTGGTTGGCCGGTTGCGCAGCGATGCCCTCAGCCATGCGCTGGCGCTCATCCCGCGGCGCGTCCAGGAACTGTTGCAGAACCGACTGCACCGCCGGTGATGCCCCGGCCATCGGACTCTGCGCGTTCACAGCGCCCATCACCTGCGAATAGTTGCAGGTGGTATTCACGGCCGAATCCAGCCTGGGATCTGCGGACGCGATTCCCGCGCCGGCCGACAACGATATTGCCAAGGTGCCGACGGCGACAGCCACTTTGATCGGCGATAGTTCTTTCATTTGCGGACCTCCTCCCCCCGATGTCCGGACTCTACCCGCCGATCGTGAATGCGCTTGCGCGTTTTGGCAATTTGCTGCTTTGTCGACGAGTTTTATTGATTTCCACAAGAAATAGTTCGCCGCACCGCGATGCGCGGGCACCGGGAGTCAGCGCTGGTCCGGCGGCAGCAGGAGCGACCGCACCACCGGCCGCGGAGCGGTGTCCCGCAGCAGCGCGCTGGCCGGCCGCTGGCGCACCCGTTGCGGCCACCAGAACCACGGGCCCAGCAGCGCGGCGATGGACGGGGTCATGAGCGCACGCACGACGAGGGTGTCCAACAACAGGCCGATACCGATCGTGGAACCCACCTGGCCGATGATGCGCAGATCACTGACCACCATCGACATCATCGTGAACGCGAAGACCAGACCCGCTGCGGTGACCACCTTTCCACTGCCGCCCATGGCCCGGATGATCCCCGTATTGATGCCCGCATGGATTTCCTCCTTCATCCGGGACACCAGCAGCAGGTTGTAGTCGGAACCGACCGCCAACAGAACGATCACGGACATCGCGAGCACCAGCCAGTGCAGGTGTATCCCGAGAATGTGCTGCCAGATCAGGACCGAGAGCCCGAACGCCGCACCCAGTGAAATCGCCACCGTGCCAACGATGACCAGCGCGGCGATCAGGCTGCGCGTCACCAGCAGCATGATGACGAAGATGAGACACAGCGCGGCCACGCCCGCTATCAACAAGTCGTAGGTCGAGCCGTCGCGCATGTCCTTGAACGTCGGGGCCGTGCCGGCCAGGTACACCCTGGCGTTCTCCAGAGGAGTCAGCTTGAGTGCCTCCTGCGCCGCGTTGACCACCGAGTCGACGCGGGAGATGCCTTCGGGCGTCGCCGGATCCCCGCGGTGCGAGATGATGAAACGGACCGACTTTCCGTCGGGCGAGAAGAACAGGTTCATCGCACGTTGGAAGTCCTCGTTCTCGAGCACTTCGGGCGGAAGGTAAAAGGAGTCGTCGTTTCGGGCGGCGTCGAAGGCCTGTCCCATCGCGGTGGCGTTCTCGCTCATCTCGTCCATCAGGGCGAAGGTTCCGGCCATGGTGCTGTGCATCGTCAGAAGCGCGGATCGCATCGTCTGCATGCTCGCGATCATCTTCGGGAACTGCCCCATCAGCTGAGGCATCAGCACATTCAGCTTGTCGGTCTCCTGGCTGAGATCACGCATCTGGTCGGAGACGGCGTCGACACCGTCGAGCGCGTCGAACAGAGATCTCGTCGACCAGCAGAATGGGATGTTGAAGCAATGCGGTTCCCAGTAGAAATAGTTGCGGATCGGCCGGAAGAAGTCGTCGAAATCGGCGACGTGGTCACGCAGTTCATCGGTGACCTCGGCCAATTCGCGCGTATCCGCCGTCATTCGATTCGTCGTGCTGACCATTTGTTGACCGATACCGTAGAGCCGTTGCGTGATGTTGATCAGCGTGGTGATGTCATCGGCCTGCTTCAACAGGTCCTTCATCCGATTTCGCTGGAAGGGCATCACCTGCTGCTGATTGGCACTCTGCAGGCTGAGCAGAAAAGGTATCGACGTCCGGTCGATCGGGTTGCCTTCGGGACGCGTTATCGCCTGCACCCGTGATATGCCCTGAACGGCGAAGATTCCCTTCGCCACCTTGTTCACTACGAGCAGATCGGCCGGATTGCGCATATCGTGGTCGGCCTCGAGCATCAAGATGTCGGGCGTCATCCGGGACTGCGGGAAGTGCCTCTCGGCGGCCGCGTAACCGACATTGGCCGGAATGTCAGCGGGCACATACAGGCGGTCGTTGTAGCTGGTCTTGTAGGCCGGTAGTGCCAACAACCCGGTCAGCGCGATCACGCAGGCCGTCACCAGGATTGGCGCCGGCCACCGGACGATCGCCGTCGCGAGCCGCCGCCACCGGCGGACGACGATCTTGCGCTTGGGTTCGAACAGTCCGAAACGGCCACCCACCGCGAGCACGGCCGGTATGAGCGTGAGTGCGACCGCGACCGCGACAACCATCGCCACGGCGGTCGGAACGCCCATCGTCTGGAAATAGGGCAGGCGAGCGAAACTCAGGCAGAAAATCGCTCCGGCGATGGTCAACCCCGAACCCAGAACCACCTTGGCCACACTGTGAAAGGTGGTGTAAAACGCCGTTTCCCGGTCTTCTCCCGCTTGCCGCGCCTCTTGATATCGCCCGAGGAAGAAGATGCCGTAGTCGGTTCCCACCGCGATGCCGAGCGATACCAACAGGTTGACCGCGAACGTCGACAATCCGATCACCTGGTGCATGCCGAGGAAGGCCACCACTCCACGGGCCGCCTGAACCTGGATCCCCACCATGACCAGAAGAAGGACCGCCGTGATCACCGAACGGTAGACCAGCAGCAGCATTGCCAGGATCACCACGAGGGTGACGATGGTGATCTTGATGATGGACTTGTCCCCGGCATGGTTCATGTCCGCGACCAGGGGCGCGGGCCCGGTGACGTAGGCCTTCAGCCCCTCGGGTGGCGGAGTGCGGTCCACGATGCCGCGGATCGCCTCGACCGATTCGGTTGCCAGGGATTCGCCTTGATTGCCTGCGAGATTCAGCTGGACGTAGACCGCCTTGTCATCGGCGCTCTGGACCGCGGGCGCGGTGAGAGGGTCTCCCCAGTAGTCCTGCACATGCTGCACGTGGCGGGTGTCGGCCTTCAGCTGCCGCACCAGGTCGTCGTAATAACGATGCGCCTCGTCGCCCAGGGGCTGCTGGCTCTCCAGGACGATCATCGCCACGCTGTCGGAATCCGATTCGCCGAAATTCCGGCCCATCTGCTGCATGGCCTGGAATGCCGGGGCGTCCTTGGGAACCAGCGACACCGAATACTGCCGCCCGACTGTTTCGAGCGACGGAATGGCGAAGGTGGCTACGGCGACGAACGCCAACCAACCCAGGATGATCGGCACCGCCAGCCGGTGGATGATCCTCGCGATGAGCGGTGGCTTGTTGTTGCTCACCACGATCAGCGTTCGTCTGGGTTGAGCAACAGGGAACGGACCAACGGTCGCGGCCCGATCGGCCGCAGCATCGCACTGGCCGGTCGCTGTCGAACGTGCAGCGGCCACCAGAACCATCGACCCAGCAGCGCGGCGATGGACGGCGTCATGAACGCCCGCACGATCAAGGTGTCGAACAGCAGACCGATACCGATGGTGGAGCCCACCTGGCCGATGGTGAGCACATCGCTGGCCAACATCGCCAACATGGTCGCGGCAAACACGAGACCCGCGATCGTCACCACCTTTCCGCTGCCGGCCATGGCGCGGACGATGCCCGTGTTGATGCCCGCCTCGATCTCCTCTTTCATCCGGGACACCAGCAACAGGTTGTAGTCAGACCCGACCGCCAGAAGAATGATGAGTGCGATCGCGAGCACGATCCAGTTCAGCTGGATTCCCAGAATGTGCTGCCAGATCAGTACGGACAGACCGAAAGCCGCGCCGAGAGACAGTGCGACCGTCCCGACGATCACCAATGCCGCGACGAGGCTCCGAATCATGATCAGCATGATGATGAAGATCAGGCACAGCGCGGCGATTCCGGCGATCAACAGGTCGTAGGTCGACCCGTCCACCTGATCTTTCGCCATCGCCGAGCTTCCGGTCACGAAGAGCTTGGCGCTCTCCAGCGGCGTCCCCTTGAGCGCCTCCTCGGCGGCCGTCCTGATCGGATCGACCCGCGCAATGCCTTCGGGCGTCGCCGGGTCGCCCCGCTGGGAGACGAGCAGGCGCGCTGTTTTCCCGTCCGGCGACAGGAACACATCCATGACCCGCTTGAAGTCGGCGTTCTTGAAAACCTCGGGCGGAATGTAGAAGGAATCGTCATTCCGGGCGTCGTCGAAGGCCCGGCCCATGGCGGTCGCGCCATCGGACATCTCGTCCATCTGCGCCAGCACGCCCGCCATGGTGCTGCGCATCGTCAACATCATGGTCCGGGTGCTCTGCATCGTCGAGATCATCGCGGGGAACTGAGCGATCATCTGCGGCATGAGCAGGTTGAGCTGGTCGAGGTTGCCGATCAGATCGTGCATCGACACCGTGAGTTGATCGACGCCGTCCAGGGCCTCGAACAGGGATTTGATCGACCAGCAGAGCGGGATGTTGAAGCAGTGCGGCTCCCAGTACAGATAGTTCCGCACCGGTCGCCAGAAGTCGTCGAAGTCCGCCATGTGGTCCCGTAACTCGAGGGTGGTGTCTTCGAGTTCGTGCGTCTTGCCGACCAGATTGTTGGTCGTGGCGGCGAGTTGCTGCATCAGCCCGTACATGCGTTCCATCACCGCGATGGTTTTGGAGATCTCGTCGGCCTGGACGAGCAGGTCGTTCATGCGGGCTTTCTGGAACGGCAAGAGCTGCAATTGGCCGGCATTCGACGAGCTGATGATGAACGGAATCGTCGTGTGCTTGAGGGGAATACCCTCGGGTCGGGTTGCCGCTTGCACCCGAGCCACTCCAGGCACCGCCAGAACGCCCTTGGCCAGCTTGTTCAGCACCAGAAAATCGGATGCGTTCCGCATGTCATGGTCGGCCTCGACCAGGAGAACGTCCGGCGAGGCCATCAGCGACTGCTGAAAGTGCCGGCCAGCGGCTTCGAAACCGGCGTTGGCGGGAATGTCTTTGGGCAGATAGTTCTGGTCGTTGTATCCGGGCTGATACGCCGGAAGCGCCAGCAGCCCGATCAAGGAGACGGCGCAGGTCGCGATGAGAATCGGTGCGGGCCAACGCACAATTGCCGTGCCGATGCGGCGCCATCGGCGGGCGATGATCTTGCGTTTGGGCTCGAACAATCCGAGTCGACTGCCCAGTGCGAGGACCGCCGGGATCAGCGTCAGTGCCACCGCGACGGCCACGACCATGCCGAGGGCACATGGAATGCCGAGGGTCCGGAAGTACGGCAACCGGGTGAAGCTGAGGCAGAAAACGGCACCGGCGATGGTCAATCCGGACGCCAGCACCACCTTGCCGACACTGCGGTACGTGGTGTAGAACGCCTGTTCCTTGTCCTCGCCGGCCTGACGCGCCTCCTGGTAGCGCCCGACGAAGAAGATGCCGTAGTCGGTTCCCGCCGCGATGCCGAGCGTCACGAGGAGATTGACCGCATACGTGGAAAGCCCGATGAGGCCCTGATCGCCTAGAAGGGCGACCACCCCTCGCGCCACCTGCAATTGAATGCCGACCAGAAACAGCAGGATCACGGCCGTGAAGATCGACCGGAAGAAGAACAGCAGCATCGTCAGGATCACGGCCAGGCTCAGGCCGGTGACCAGTAGGACGGTCTTGTTGCCGCTCGCGCTCAGATCGGCAACCATCGCCGCCGGGCCGGTGACGTACGCCTTGACTCCGGGAGGCGGTGTACTGCGATCGACGATGCCTCGGACCGCTTCCAGCGACTCGTTCGACAACGCCTGGCCGAGGTCGCCGGCGAGTCCCATCTGGACGAAAGCGGCCTTGCCGTCGGCGCTTTGCGCCGCGCCGGCCATCAGCGGATCGCCCCAGAAATCCTGTACGTGCTGCACATGGGCCGGGTCGGCTTTGAGCTGGCGAACCAGATCGTCGTAATAGCGGTGCGCGTCATCTCCGAGCGGCTGTTCGCCCTCCAGGACGATGATCGCCGCGCTGTTCGACGTGGCTTCTTCGAAGTTCCTGCCCATCCTCAGGACCGCCTCGAACGACGGCGCATCGGTGGGGATCAGGGATACGGAATTCTCCTTCTCCACCTGCTCCAGCGGGGGGACGACCGCACTCAGGACATACGCGATCACCAACCACCCGAGGATGATCGGCAGCGCGAGCAGCCGGATCGCCCGCGCTATGAATGGCGGTTTGGTGCTGTTCTCCTGGCTGCTGCTCATGCGGCCTTCAGAAGGCAGTAGGTGAAGGCGCTTTCGCCATTTTCGACCTTCTCGGCCTTCACCTCGTCATCAACGGTGATCCGGCAGCCGATTCGGTTGCTGTCGCCTTGCGCGATGACATTGACCATGGACGTGGCCTCGGTCATCGGAAATTTCAATGTCCATGGCAAGCTTGCTCCCTCGACGAACTGCGGTTCCGCGTCGACGTCGAAATAGCTGATGTTGGCGACCGTCCCGGGCGGGCCGAACACCTCGTACACCAATTGTTTGGGGTCGTAGGGTTTGCGTTCCTCGAGTTCGGTGTCGGCGTACGTAGGACGGGTCTCAGAACCGAATACGCCATGCAGCCGCATGACGGTGAATCCTCCGGCACCGAGGACCACCAAGATCAACAGCGGAATCCATACCCGCTTCAGAACCCCCACGTTTCACGAACCCCCTGAATTCGCGGCCTATTCCGGACTATCCGTGCCGCGAGCACCGGCGAAGTGTATCGGCCGCGATCCTCGGCGAGACACCGGCAACTCGGATGCGGCTGGCATTCGAAGCCGGCCGCGCTGAATGGTCACGGCAGACACACAACAGCTCGGGCAGGACAGTTCGAACCTGACAAGTAGATCATTCAGCCCACCTCCATATCGGTCCACTCCCAAGGTGATACGCGATCGTAATGCATTTTGGACACCTCCGACTCAGGAACGGAATTTAATTCAGCTAACTGACAGCACGTTGCTGACGACCGCTGCCGAACTGCTGTGGGCCGAGACAATTCCGTGCCGGCTACGCACGGCTGCAGACATTGACAAAGAAGTCCAGAATCGCGGAATTCACCACGTCCGGCCGTTCCAGAAAACCGAGGTGACCGGCGTCGGCGATCTCCAGATATCGCCCGTTGGGCAAGGCATCTGCCACCTCCGCTCCGAGATGCGGGGGCATCACGAGGTCGTCGGCGAAGCCGATGACGAGCGCGGGTGTCGTGATCGCCCGGTATGCGGGCCTCCGGTCACTCTGCGGCGCGACGCCATACTGGGCACGAATACCCGGTGTCACCTTCGCCGGCCACCTGGTGAACGTGTCGATCCAATCGCGAACAGAGCTCTCGTCGTTCAACGTCTTCGGCGAAAAGTTCTCAAGCAGACGAAGTTTCGCGTCATAGGTCGCGGGCAGTTGCAAACCCGCATCGGCGAGTTCCCGTTCGGCGATACCGAAGAACTCCCGGGCGCGGTCGTGGCGTGCCCGGGTGGCCATCAAGGCGGCCTGACTGACCAGTTCGGGGCGCGACAACATCAGCTCCTGGGCGATGTACGAGCCCATCGATACCGCGACCACCCGGACCGGAGCGATGTCGAGTCGCTCGATCAGTTCGGCCGTGTCGGCCACCATCGTCGCCAAGGTGAATCCGGTGGCGCTCGACGTCGCGCCGACACCCCGGTTGTCGAAGGTGACGACCCGGTACCCGGCGGCGCGAAATGCGGGCACCTGATAGAGATCCCAGGTGCGCCCGACACCACCCTGACCAGCGATGAACAGCACCGGTTCGCCGTCACCGCGGTCGTCGTACGCCAGGTTCACTTCCCGTTCCCCGAACATGCACTCATGCGTCCAGGCGGGCGAATTCGCCCTGCCGGTACTGGTCGACACAGGCTGCACGCCGTACCTTTCCGCTCGTGGTGATCGGGATCGAACCCGGCGGCACCAGAACCAGATCCGCCACGCCGAGACTGTGCGTGTTGAAGATCGCCGAGGTCACCTCGCGTTTGACCGCCGAGAACTGGTCCGCGGACTGATCGGACGACTCGGGCCGCTTCCTGAATTCGATGATGACGACCAACTTTTCGGTATGGCCGTCGGGTACCGCGATGGCCGCACATCGGCTCCGGCTGATCTCCTGGATCGTTGCCTCGATGTCGTCGGGAGAATGGTTACGCCCGTACACGATCAGCAAATCCTTGATGCGCCCGATGACGTACAACTCCCCGTCGAATATGAACCCCGAGTCCCCGGTGCGCAACCAGGGTCCTTCGGGTGTGCCGGCCGACGCAGCGACAAGCCTCGCGCCGAAGGTCGATTCCGTCTCGTCGGGCCGGTTCCAGTAGCCGCTGGCCACGTTGTCACCGTGCACCCAGATCTCCCCTATGGCTCCGGGCGGGCACTCGGTGTGAGCCTCGGAGTCCACGATCCGGATTGTCGGGGCAACGGGAATGCCGTAGCTGACCAGAGGTGTGCCGGTGCCGTTCCCGCAACGCTGCGCGGCGCCGGCGGTCAGCGGTTCCGACTCGAAACGCACGATCGCCGGCGGCGCGCCCGATTCTCGGGTTGCGATGTACACCGTGGCTTCGGCCATACCGTAGGACGGCCGGATCACGGCCGGGTCCAGGTTGAACCTGGCAAACCGCTGGATGAAACGCTCGAGCGTTGCCGGGTGCACGCGCTCACTGCCGGTGATGATGACGAGCACATTCGCGAGGTCGAGCCCCGCCAAGTCCTCGTCCGACGTCTTACGCACCGCCAGCTCGAACGCGAAGTTCGGTGCGGCCGTGTAGGTACGGCCGTTGGTCGCCAGCATCTGGATCCACCGGGCGGGACGTTGCAGAAACGCCACGGGACTCATCAGCACCGCCGGGACTCCGGCCAATATCGGCCCGCAGACACCCAGATACAGACCCATGTCGTGATAGAAGGGCAGCCACGAGACGATGGCGGAGCCTTCTGGGACGACGTTCCCGAACTCGGCGAAATAGCCGGACATCAGCTGTTCGAAGTTAGCCAACAGGTTCCGGTGCGACATCATGACCCCGGCCGGCCGGCGAGTCGACCCGGATGTGTACTGCAGATAAGCGGTGTCCGTGGGATTCTCGCTCTGCGAGCCGGACCCGGCGGGAGCGTCGAGATCGAGTGCGTCGACCTCGACGATCGCCGGGGCGGCCAGGGAGTTCGTTCGGAGGTAGTCGGTGACCGCACCGGCGACCGCAGACGTGGTGAGGATGACCGTCGGCTCGGCATCCTGCAGTACCGAGCCGACCCGCTCGTCGCTGACACCCCCCATGGGAACCGCCAGCGGAACCGCGATCCGCCCCGCCTGCAGCGCACCGTAGAAGGCGACGATGTAGTCCAGACCCTGGGGCGCCAGGATGAGGGCGCGGTCACCGGGTGAGCCGAAACTGCCGAGCGCTCGTGCCACATTGCACGCCCGCCGGTACAGCTGCGAGTACGTCAGGCTCTCGGCGGAGCCGTCCCAATTGTGTTCGTAGTCAACAAACGTGACCGCTGTGTCGTCGCCCTGCAGACCAGCACGTTCCCGCAGCAACGTCAAAATGGATGCCTCGCCCACGGACGTCAGGGTATCGCGGCAAGTGCGCGGACATATCCGGAACAGCCAGCAAACTCTATTTGAAACGTCTTATGAATCACAACCACGTCGTTCCGCTCGAACACGCCAAAGTGAGCGAAACACCTTTGCAAACGCAGCGAAACGCCTCTGATCTTGACTGTTACGACGGCACCCGCAGAAGGGCCGCCAAGTAGTTGAAATCGTCGACATCTCAGCCGCCGATTGTTTCGATCCTGGGACAACAATCCCGCAGCGAACATACTGTTGGTGATTGTGAGCGCCCGCGACGGACGCTGAGCTGCTATTGGTCGAGCCACACCACCGGCCGAATTCTGCGGCCCGGTGTACGAATGCAGGCATGGGGCCTCATCGCGGATGAACCGCGGAAAGGCTTGCCAGGAGGAGGGGCAATTGAGCGCGTCCGAAAACGTGCGCGGGCAAATTTCAGGGGCGGATGCCGAAACGGCCGCGCCCCGCATGCCCGCCTCGCCGGTGACTCCGGTTGCCGTCATCGGCATGTCCTGCCGGCTTCCCGGCGGCATCGACTCCCCCGAGCGCCTGTGGGAGGCACTGCTCCGTGGCGATGACCTGGTCACCGAGGTTCCGCCCGACCGTTGGGACGCCGACGAATACTACGACCCGGAGCCGGGAGTCCCCGGCCGGTCGGTGTCGAAGTGGGGCGCGTTCCTCGACGACGTTGCCGGTTTCGACGCCGAATTCTTCGGCATCAACGAACGCGAAAGTGCCGCACTCGACCCGCAGCAGCGGTTGTTGCTCGAAACGGCCTGGGAGGCGATGGAACACGCGGGCCTCACACGAGACGCGCTGGCCGACTCGTCGACCGGCGTGTTCGTCGGATTGACGCACGCCGACTACCAGATGCTGGCGGCCGATGCTCAGATGCTGGAAGCGGCATATGGTTTCAGCGGCAACAACTTCAGCCTGGCCTCCGGGCGGATCGCCTATGCCCTCGGGGTGCACGGCCCCGCGCTCACGGTCGACACGGCCTGTTCGTCCGGCCTTACGGCGGTTCATCTGGCGTGCCGCAGCCTGCACGAGGGCGAGAGCGATTTCGCCCTGGCGGGTGGCGCCACACTGGCATTGGACCCGCGCAAGTTCGCTTCGGGTTCGGCCGAGGGCATGCTGTCGGCTACCGGACGCTGCCACGCCTTCGACATCGCCGCGGATGGATTCGTGAGCGGTGAGGGCTGCGTCGTGGTCCTGCTCAAGCGACTGTCCGACGCCTTGCGCGACGGTGACCGGATCCTCGCCGTGGTGCGTGGCACGGCCGCGAACCAGGACGGCCATACCGTCAATATCGCGACACCGTCGGATGCCGCGCAGACCGCGGTGTATCGGGCGGCGTTGAAGGCGGCCGGCGTCGATCCCGGCACCGTCGGCATGGTCGAGGCGCACGGCACCGGTACGCCGGTGGGAGATCCCATCGAATATGCCAGTCTGGCGAAGGTTTACGGCATCGACGGCCCCTGCGCACTGGCGTCGGTCAAGACCAACCTCGGCCATGCCCAGGCGGCCTCTGGAGCCCTCGGGCTGATGAAGGCGGTCCTCGCCGTACACCACGGCGAGGTTCCGCCGAACCTGCATTTCACCCGTCTGCCCGACAAGCTCGCCGAGATTCGAACCAATCTCTTTGTGCCGCAGGAGACAACTCCGTGGTGCACCAATGGTCACCACCCTCGGCGGGCAGCGGTGTCCTCGTACGGACTGTCGGGCACCAATGTCCACGCGATCGTGGAGCAGGCACCGGTATCGGCCCCGGAACCCGTCGCGGCTCCCTCGGCGGCGCCCCTGCTGTTCCCGCTGTCGTCCACCTCGGCCGAGGAACTCCGGCGCACCGCGGGCCGGCTGGCCGACTGGGTGCAGGAACACGACGATATCGCCCTGCGCGATCTGGCATATACCTTGGCACACCGCCGCGTACACCGGCCGGTTCGCACCGCCGTGAGCGCAGGCAGCCGCCCGGAACTCGTCGCCGCCTTGCGCGAGGTCGCGGACGGCGATACCCCGTACCAAGCCGCCGTCGGTCGCGACGACCGAGGCCCGGTGTGGGTGTTTTCCGGACAGGGTTCGCAGTGGCCGGGCATGGGCGCCGAACTGTTGGCGACCGAGCCGGTGTTCGCCGCCACCGTGGCGCGGGCTGAACCCGTCATCGCGTCCGAGTCCGGATTCTCGGTGACCGAGGCGATGTCGGCGCCAGAGGTCGTGACCGGGCAGGACCGGTTGCAACCGACATTGTTCACCATGCAGGTCGCCATGGCCGCCACGTTGAAGGCACACGGGGTGGTCCCGGGGGCGGTCATCGGCCACTCTCTCGGGGAGGGCGCCGCAGCCGTTGTCGCGGGGGCACTTTCGTTGGAGGACGGGCTGCGTCTGATCTGCCGCCGGTCCCGGCTGATGTCCCGAGTTGCCGGCAAGGGCGCGACCGCCGCCGTCGAAATGCCTGCCAAGAAGGTACTTTCGGAGTTGACCGGTCGCGGCATCAACGATGTCGTGGTCGCGGTGGTGGCTTCGCCACAGTCCACCGTCATCGCCGGCACCACCGAGAAGGTGCGGGAGCTCGTCGCGGACTGGGAGCAGCGCGGAGTATTGGCTCGCGAGGTCCCGGTCGACGTGGCCTTCCATTCACCTCAGATGGAGCCGATCGTCGGCGATCTGACCGAGGCGCTCGCAGATCTCAAACCCATGACACCGGAGATTCCGTTCTACTCGGCGACCCTGTTCGACCCACGGGAGCAGCCGGTGTGCGATGCCGGTTACTGGGTGACCAACATGCGCCGCATGGTGCGTTTCGCCACCGCGGTACAAGCCGCACTGGAGGACGGCCACCGGGTCTTCGCCGAACTCTCACCCCATCCGCTGCTCACCCGGGCCCTGGAACAGACCGCCGCCGGTCGCGAGACACCGATGGCCGCGCTGGCCGCGATGCGCCGTCAGCAATCGATGCCGGACGGTCTGCGCGGCCTGTTGATCGACCTGCACAGTGCCGGTGCCGCAGTTGACTTCTCGGTGCTGTCCCCGAGCGGACAGTTGGTGGACGCGCCGCTGCCGACCTGGACGCACCGCCGGCTGTGGCTCAGCGGCGGTAGCCAGGAAGCCCCGACGCACGGCGGTTGCACCATCTCGGTTCACCCGCTGCTGGGGGCCAATGTCCGGTTGCACGAGGAACCGGAACGCTACGTGTGGCAGGCCGATGTCGGCACCGCCGCCCAGCCGTGGCTCGCGGATCACCAAGTTCGCTCGGTTGCCGTTCTTCCCGGCGCCGCCTACTGCGAGATGGCGCTGGCGGCAGCCCGGACCGTACTGGGTGAGGTCTCCGAAGTCCGCGACATCCGGTTCGAGCAGGCACTGCTGCTGGACGAGCAGACGGTGGTCGGAGCCTCCGCATCGATGTCGTCTCCCGGGGCCGCCAACTTCACCGTCGACACCGAGGAAGACGGCCAGCAGGCGCGGCACGCGACGGCTGTCCTGCGGGCCGCGGCCGACGAGATTCCGCCCAGTTACGACATATCCGCGATCCTGGCCGCCCATCCCTGCGCCGACGATGGCGCCGAGGTGCGCAATCGGGTCGGACAGCACGGTATTCAGTACGGTCCGGCGTTCACCGGCCTGGTCACCGTGAACACCGGTGAGGCAGAGGCGCGCACAGTGCTTGCCGAGGTGGCACTCCCCCGTTCGATCCGCTCCCAACAGGACGCGTACGGGGTCCACCCGGCGCTCCTGGACGCGTGTTTCCAATCGGTCGAGGCTCATCCCGATGTCCAGGCTCTCGGCGGCGACGTGCTGGGGTTACCTCTGGGGGTGCGACGGCTACGCATGTACGGTCCGGCCCGCAACGCGCGCTACTGCTATACGCGGTTGACCCTCGCTGACACCACGGGCATCGAGGTCGACATCGACGTTCTCGACGCGGACGGTGCGGTACTGCTGAGCGTGCAGGGCCTACGCCTGGGCACCGGCGCCTCCGCAGCCGCGCACGACGATCAGGTTCTCAGCGAGAGGTTGCTCGCCGTCGAATGGCGTCAGCGGGAACTGCCGGAAGTGGAGTACGCCGATGCCGGATCCTGGCTGGTGATCAGCGCCGCCGCCGGCCCGGATGTGGTTGCCGACAAACTGTGCGAGATCCTGAAAGATCGTGGCGCACTGTGCACCAGCATGAGTTGGCCCAACCAAGCCGACGACTCACTGACCTGCGAGCAGCTCGGCACCCATCTGCGGGCCGGCCGATTCACCGGTGTGATCATCGTGACCGCGCCGAATGACGGTGACCACGCCGAACAGTCACCGTTGCTGGGACGTGACTACGTTCGCCATCTGGTCCACATCACGCGCGAATTGCCGGAGATACGCGGTGAACTGCCCCGCCTGTATGTCGTGACCCGCAACGCGCAGACGGTACTGGCCGGCGACGTGGTCAATCTGGAGCAAGCCGAGCTCCGTGGTCTGATCCGGGTCATCGGCACCGAACATCCGCATCTGGCCGCGACCCAGATCGACGTGGACCAGACCGTCGACGTGGAGCAGTTGGCCGCTCAGCTGCTCTCGGGATCCGAGGAGGACGAGACCGCGTGGCGCAACGGACGGTGGTACACCGCGCGGTTGTGCCTCGCCCCACTGCGCCCCGAGGAGCGCCAGACCACCATCGCCCATCACGAACGCGACAGAATGCGGCTGCAGATCCGCACACCCGGTGACCTGGAGTCGATGGAACTCGTAGCCTGCGAACACGTTCCGCCGGGACCGGGCCAGATCGAGGTCGCAGTCACCGCGTCGAGCGTCAACTTCGCCGATGTGCTGGTCGCGTTCGGCCGCTACCCCGCCTTCGACGGCCGACTTCCTCAGCTCGGCATCGACTTCGCGGGCGTGGTGACCGCGGTCGGCCCCGGCGTCACCGACCACCAGGTCGGCGATCATGTCGGTGGTCTGTGTGCCGAGGGCTGTTGGGGAACGTTCGTCACCTGCGACGCGCGCCTGGCCGCCACCTTGCCGGCCGGATTGTCCGACGCCGAGGCGGCAGCGCTGACCATCGCGACCGCCACGGCCTATTACGGCCTCAACGACATGGCGCGCATCAAATCGGGCGACAAGGTGCTGATCCACTCGGCGACCGGCGGGGTCGGCCAGGCCGCGATGGCGATCGCCCGCGCCGCCGGCGCGGAGATCTTCGCTACGGCCGGCAGCGAGCAGCGGCGGCAGTTGTTGCGGGACATGGGGGTTGAGCACGTCTACGACTCCCGGACCCTGGAGTTCGCCGACCAGATACGCGAAGATACCGACGGCGGCGGTGTTGACATCGTGTTGAACTCGGTGACCGGTGCCGCCCAGCGGGCGGGCCTGGAATTGCTGGCATTCGGCGGGCGATTCGTGGAGATCGGCAAGCGGGACATCTACGGCGACTCGCGGTTGGGCCTCTTTCCCTTCCGGCGCAACCTGTCGTTCTATGCCGTCGATCTGGCGCTGATGTCCGTCAGCCATCCGGACCGGCTTCGGGAGTTGCTGTCCACGGTGTACCTGTTGAGCGCCGAGGGCGACCTTCCGATGCCCGAGTTCACCCGATATCCACTTGCCGACGCGGCCACTGCCATTCGGATGATGAGCGGCGCCCAACACACGGGCAAGCTCGTGCTCGACATCCCGCATACCGGCTCCAGCCGTCTTGTGGTTCCGCCGTCACAGGTGCGCGTGTTCCGTTCAGACGGGGCGTACATCGTCACCGGTGGTCTCGGTGGCCTCGGATTGTTCATTGCCGAGAAGATGGCGGCCAACGGATGTGGGCGCGTGGTGCTGTCCTCACGCTCGCAGCCGAGCGCACACGTGTCGAAGGTCCTCGACCGCATCCGCGCGACCGGTGTCGACGTAGTGGTCGAGTGCGGAGACATCGCCGAACCCGACACCGCGGAAAGGTTGGTGGCGGTAGCGACCGCCGGTGGACTTCCGGTACGCGGCGTCTTGCACGCGGCCGGGGTGATCGAGGACGCCGCGCTGACCAACATCACCGACGAGCTCATCGAGAGAGACTGGGCGCCAAAGGTTTATGGCGCGTGGAACCTGCACACCGCGACGGCCGACCAGCCGTTGGACTGGTTCTGCTCGTTCTCGTCGGCGGCAGCACTGGTCGGCTCACCGGGTCAGGGCGCCTACGCCGCGGCCAACAGCTGGCTGGACGCCTTCAGCCTGTGGCGTCGATCCCAGGGGTTGCCGGGCACCGCCATCGCATGGGGCGCCTGGGGGCAGATCGGCCGCGGCACCGATCTGGCCGAGAGTGCCGGAGCCGCCATCGCACCAGACGAGGGTGCGTATGCGTTCGAAGCGCTGCTGCGTCACGACCGGGCGTACACCGGGTACGCACCGATCACGGGCGCACCGTGGCTGTCCGTGTTCGCCGAACGCAGTCCCTTCGCCGAGGCATTCCGATCGACAAACCAACGCGCAACGGGCACCAGCAAGTTGCGCGCCGAACTCGGCGAGCTGCCACCCGAGGAGTGGGCTGCCAAGTTGCGACATGTGATCTCCGATCAGGTGAGCGTGATCCTGCGCCGCAGTGTCGATCCGGACCGTCCCCTCTCCGAGTACGGCATGGATTCGCTGGGAGCACTCGAATTGCGCACCCGCATCGAGAACGAAACCGGCATCCGGATCTCGGCCACCGGTATCACGACCGTGCACGGGTTGGCAGACCTCCTGTGCGAGAAGCTCCAGCCCGCAGGGGCTTCCTGAGATGCCCGTCGGCAGGCAGGTGCACCGGGTTGCCCACAGCAAACTCAAGAACGGGCAGCGGCTCGGCCATGCCCGCGGACCGGCCGGGCCCGCACCCGCCCCTCGCGGAAGGCCGGCGGTCACCTCGGCCAATCTGACACCCGCAGCTTCCGACGGAGCGCGAGGCGATCGAACCGGCTTCATCCGATTCCACAGCCACGAATGCTGTCGCCACGAAACAAGTTATTTCACAAATAATCTGAACGATCTGATGCCGACACAGCGGGGAACAACAGCAGAGTAACGCCGAGTCCACGGAGCCGATGCGCGTTGGGGCACACGCAGGCCGGGTTCCGCCCACCATGACTCGCTCAGCCCCACGAACCCGCACGTCCAAATCAGCCCAAATTACTCGTATTCAAGTTTCGAGAATCCCTGCAGCAAATAACACACAAGGTAGTATTCCGGTCATGTGGGGCTCGTTGGTAGTACTGGCACTCTTGACGACGATCAATCCTGTGCGCCTCGGAATCATCCTCCTGGTGCTGTCACGACCGCGGCCCGTACAGAACCTGCTCGCTTACTGGGCAGGCGCGGTCCTGATCGGGCTGGCCAGCCTCGTCATTCCGCTGATCGTGCTCCACTCCACCCCGGCGTCGTCCGCTTTCGCGAAGAAGTTCGCGCACCCCACCGCAGACCCGATGACACAGCGCATCACGATCGGACTCGGCGTAGCGCTCCTGGCGATCGCCGCGTACATGGTGGTTCGCAACGTGCTACGGAAACCCGTCGCCGTAGGTAGCCGTCAGAGGACGGCGGGAGACGGCAGCGGTACCACCTCGACACTCGTGGACGATTCGGGTGCGCCGCCCGCCATCACCAGGCTGTTGTACTCATCCCCGGCCGATGACGATGCCGATCCCAAATCTCGGCGGTTGACCGGTCGCATCCGCGACGCCTGGCAGAACGGGTCCCCGTGGATCCCGTTCGTCATCGGGATCATCGTGGTCCCGCCACTCGACGGCATTCTGTTCGCCCTCGCCATCGTCGTCGCCTCGGGCGCCTCGTTCGAGGTGCAGTTGGTCGCCCTGATCGTATTTGTCTTCGGTGTACTTCTGGTGGAGGAGTTCATCCTCGTCAGCAACCTCGTTGCGCCGGCGAGAACTCAAGCGGCACTGCGCAAATTGCACGAATGGGCAAGTGCGCACCGCCAGACTTTCGCCGCTGCCATCTGCGCGGTGGTCGGCGCCTCCCTGGTACTCCGAGGCATGGGCGGCCTCTGATCGGCGGGTCGGTATGATCCGGGACTGTCCGACGAGGTCGATCTGTAGGGACGGAATCGCATGTCTTCACGCGTCGAGCAGTTGGAGTTTCAGGCGGAGGCCCGCCAACTCCTGGATCTGCTGGTCCACTCGGTGTACTCCAACAAGGACTCCTTTCTCCGAGAGCTGATCTCGAACGCGTCGGACGCCTTGGACAAGTTGCGCATCGAAACACTGCGGAACAAGGACCTGACCGTCGACACCTCCGACCTCCACATCGACATCGAGGTGGAGCGGCAGCCGCGGACACTCACCGTGCGCGACAACGGCATCGGTATGACGCGCGAGGAGGTCGTGGACCTGATCGGCACTCTCGCGAAGTCAGGTACCGCGGAGTTGCGCCGTCAACTGCAGGAGGCCAAGAAAGCGGCCGCGTCCGAGGAATTGATCGGGCAGTTCGGCGTCGGTTTCTACTCCACGTTCATGGTCGCGGACCAGGTCGAACTGCTCACCCGCAAGGCCGGCGAGAGCGAGGCCACGCGGTGGGTGTCGAGCGGCGACGGCACCTACACCATCGAATCCGTCGACGACGCACCGCAAGGTACGTCGGTCACGCTGCACCTGAAGCCGGAGGATGTCGAGGACCAACTTCACGACTACACCGCCGAGTGGAAGATCAGGGAGCTCGTCAAGCAGTACTCCGACTTCATCGCCTGGCCGGTACGGATGCAGATCGAACGACGCGTGCCGTCTTCCGACGAAGGCGGTCCGGACACCGTCACAGTCGAAACCCAGACGCTCAACTCGATGAAGGCGTTGTGGGCCAAACCCAAAGACGAAGTGTCCGAAGAGGAGTATCACGAGTTCTACAAGCACATCGCCCACGCCTGGGATGACCCGCTCGCCGTCATCTCGATGAAGGGCGAAGGCAGCTTCGAGTACCAGGCCCTGCTGTTCATCCCGTCGCACGCCCCGTTCGACATGTTCACCAGGGACGCCAAGACCGGCGTGCAGCTCTACATCAAGCGTGTCTTCGTGATGGGAGATTGCGAAGAACTCATGCCTCACTATCTGCGCTTCGTCAAGGGCGTGGTGGATGCACAGGGCATGTCACTGAATGTCTCCCGCGAGATCCTGCAGCAGGATCGGCAGGTCGGCGCGATCCGGCGCCGGCTGACGAAGAAGGTCCTCTCGACGATCGCTGATCTGCAGTCCGGCAAGCCCGAGGACTACCGCACCCTCTGGACGCAGTTCGGCGCTGTCCTCAAAGAGGGCCTGATGTCGGATGTGGACAACCAGGCCACGCTGCTGCGGGTTTCCTCGTTCTTTTCCACGTTCTCCGACGTTGCGGGCGGTGACGGACTCACCACGCTGGATGAGTACGTCGGACGCATGAAGGATGGTCAGGAACAGATTTTCTACGCCACGGGACCGTCCGCAGAGCAGCTTCGGAAGTCACCGCACCTGGAGGCGTTCAGGGCCAAAGGATACGAAGTGCTGTTGCTGACGGACCCGGTCGACGAGATCTGGGTGGGTTCGGTGCGGGAGTTCGACGGCAAAGCACTGCAGTCGGTCGCCAAAGGTGAGGTCGACCTCGACTCCGACGAGGACAAGGCCGAACATGAGGCTCAGCGCACCGCACAAGAGCAGGAGTTCGCCGACCTGCTGTCCTGGTTGAAGGAAACATTGGCAGAACGAGTCTCGGACGTGCGATTGTCCGGTCGACTGACCGAATCGCCGGCCTGCTTGGTCACCCCTACATTTGGCATCACACCGTCGCTGGCGCGCATGTACCGGGCATCCGGGCAAACAATCTCAGCCGGGAAACCGATACTCGAGCTCAACCCGACTCATCCGCTGGTCACCGGCCTGCAAAGGGCCTACAAGACGGGCGGTGACGCCGCTTACTTGCATCGACTGTCGGAAACCAGCGAACTTCTCTACGGAACCGCACTTCTTGCTGAAGGCGAAATGCCCGAGGACCCAGCCCAATTCGCCGGACTACTCGCCGACCATTTGGCTCGCACCGTGTAAGACGCTTCATTGCAACCGATTTCGTCATAATCATCAAGATTTCCAAGTGAAGTGACGCTCGGGCTCGTACCGTACGAGAATGAGCACCGTTCTCGATCTGCTCGATCAGACCATGTACGACATCGGGCGGGCCACAGGGTCGGAGACACTACTGCAAGGTGTCTGGGAGTATGACCGTCCGATCGACATCGACGGTGTACGGCAGTTCCACGAACACCTTGAGCGAGGTCGGCTGTCTCGCTGTATCGCACGGTCACCCTTGCCATTCGGCCGCAGCCGCTGGGTGGCGCCCGAGAATCTACCTGAGCTCGAGATCGTCGAGTCGGCGCGCCCGCGTGAAGAATTCGACGACTGGCTCGACGAACAGGTCAACACCCCACTGGATTGCGAACGCGGTCCCGGATGGCACCTGGCGGTGCTCCCGTTCACCGACGGCGGAGCCGGCGTCAGCTTGGTCGTGTCGCACTGCCTCACCGACGGCGTCGGACTATGGGAGGCACTGGCGAATGCGGCGTGTGGTCGCGACGACCCGATCAGCTGGCCGGCCGCGGCATCGCGCGGCCGGTTCCGGGCCCTGCGCGAAGACGCCGGCCAGGCCGTCAGCGACATCCCGGCCATCGGCCGCGCCGTCGTCGCGGCAATACGAATGGGACAACACGGGAGCAACGGTGCCGAGGCCGTCAGACCGCCCACCCCGGAAACCGCAACGCCGCCGCCTGAAACCGACGAGACCCACCTGCTCCCAACGGCAACGATCTTCGTCGACGCCGATAAGTGGGATGCCCGCGCAAGCGCACTCGGCGGGACCCGCAACACGCTGTTGGTCGGCCTGGCCGCCCGCCTCGCCCAACGCGCCGGACGGGTTGCGGGGGACGGTTCTGTGGTCGTGACGCTACCGGTGAACGAGCGCACCGCAGACGACACCCGGGCCAACGCGATCGGAGGAGTCCGCGCCACCGTCGACCCCGCGTCTGCGACGACAGATCTCAGTGAGATCCGGGCGGCAGTCAAACAAGCGCTGATTCGACACTCGGAGGAGCCCGATCCTCAGAAGGTGCTGAATGCGCTGGTGCCCCTCATGTCTGACCGGGTCCTCAATGCCGCCCGCAGTGCGATGAGGGGCAACCCGTTCAATCTCGTCGGCGCATCCAACGTCGGAGAGATCGATGCTGCCGCCGGTCGACCAGATGGGACAGATGCCAGTTCCTTCGCCATGAGGCTGCACCACACCGGCGTTTCCACCGCGACATTGCACCGGTACGGCGGTGTGCAAACCATGCTTTCCGGAACGATGGACGGACGGATCTTTGTCTCGTTGAGCTCATACCTTCCAGGCCACGAAAATTCGAATGATGAACTAAGACTGCAGCTTTCGTCAGCGTTGGATGACTTCTAGCTCACCGACCGATAGATGTCGGCGAGGGAGAAGTCGTTCAAGGCACTCAGGAGTTCCTGTTTCAAGCTGTCATTCGAGTTGTCGCGGCCTGGCAGATAGGCGATGGCCGAGATGAAGACCTTTCCGTTCACAGTTCCGGAGAGCACAGACTGGATTCCGCCGAGCCGGCGCATTCTTGCCTCGGTCACCCCCAGGTGGATAACCCTCAGGGCGAAGTAATCGGCGTCGCTGCCATCGGGTCGACCAACGGCCGGGTTGACCACACGAAGGTTGGATGAGCCGACTTGGTTGGGAGTGACAACAGTGGTCGCCTCACGGGCAGCCTTGAGAAGGCGCGGCGACAGCAGAGGAACGATGGCGTTCACTGCCATCTCGTTGTCGCCTCCCTCCCGGTGGCGAATCAGCGCGTGTTTGACTGCCGCCCGGATCTCCCGCAGGTCTGTCGTCGCAAGCTCAGGGTCGACCGTGACCGTGGCATTGCCGATCGCGTTGGCGCGAGTGTCGCCCTGACCACGCTGATCGACCGGCATGATCACCTCGACCGAACCGTCTCCGTCAACCCGGCCGGCGCGATGGGCGAGCCGGGCCGCCAATCCCACAAGTAGCGAGTTGCCGGTCCCGCCGAGCGCGCGGGCGCGGGCGTCCCAGTCGTCCGCATCCAGCACGACCGTTGCCATCGCGTGCGTGATGTATTTGTCGGAGCCCGCGGGCAGCGCAGGTGGCGGGGCGATCGGTGCGGTGGCGGCTCCGGCAGCGGCGCGGCTGCGTCGGGACAATCGGACAGCGGCGGCGACGGCGCGGCCCATGGCAGGGACGTCGCGCAGGGTTCGGCCGACGTCCTCGCGCAGGGCCTGCCATCGCCCGCGCGATCCGGCGGCCGGCCAGCTGATCGGGTCGTCGCGGCCGAGGGACGCATCCGTCAGCGCCGTGCTCAGCCCGACGCCGTCGGTGAGGAAACGGGAAAGGACAAAACTGATCCCGGTACCGCCGTCGGTGAACGGGAGCACCGCAAGTCGCCATCCAGGACCGTGTTCGCAGTCCAGTGGGGTGTTGATCTGCTCGTCGAGCCAGTCGTCGAATTCTTCACGCGGGCGGGCTGACTCGACTATCTCGAGGTCGGGCAACGTGTCGGGCGCTATCCAGCGGTGGCGGCCGAACGGCAAGGGTGACCGCTCGATGCAGCGGGACAACCGTCCCCGCTGAAGATGCTCGTGGAACCGCCGCAGACCATCGATGTCGATCGGGCGGTCGTACACCCAGATGCACTGCAGTTGGCTGGCGCCCCCTACCGCCTGCCCGACGTCGAACATGGTCTGGTCGAGCACATCTAGTACGTTGCTCATTTTCCAACCGCACTTTCCACGTGGTGAACTGTTTCTATTTGATTGCCGATGTCGAGTAAGGCGAATGCAACCCCACCGGACCGTCGAGGATGGAGAACTTATCGCCAATACCGGCCTCGGCCGCGTAATCTAGGAATACGTCCAGGGCCACGTGATCTTCAAATGCGAATCCGGTGCTGTCGAACACGGTCAGATCGTGCACTTGGGGCAGTGGTTCGCCAGTCGAACTTGCAATTCCGACCAGATCCTGCAGGGTGACGTCGATTTCAGCCCGGTCAAGAACTTGGCATTCCCCTTCGTTCAATGCCTGTTCCATATGGTCGACACAGATGTATGCCCTGTTCAGCACCGACAGCGGCAACTCGGTCTTGCCGGGCTCATCCGATCCAATTGAATTGATATGAAGATGGGAGGCAAGCCTCTCATCCCTCACCACCGGGCCCGCCCCTGGACGTACCGATGTTGCGGTAACCAGAATGTCCGCACCCTTCACAACCGCATACGGATCATCGAATACCTCAAACTGAGCGGACGTGAAGTTGCAACGACCCTCCAGGGATTCAGCGCACCTTCTGTCGATGTCGTACACCTGAATCCGATCCAGAGCGAACGCAACACTCAGCGCATGGATCTGGGTGACGGCCTGCAACCCAGCTCCCACTATCGCCGCAGTGCGCGAATCAGGTCGAGCGAGGATCGAGCTGGCCACAGCGGTGGCAGCACCAGTACGAATTGCGGTGGGGACGGTGGCGTCACAGATCGCGAGCAATTCACCGCTGGAATCGCTGTATCTACATATTGCTCCTACGACAGTCGGCAACCGATGATCGGCGTTGTTATTCGGCTTGTAGCTGATTGTTTTCAATGTCATTCCGCGGTTGACTTCGAGATACGGCATGTTCTCGATCACCCCACCGCCAACACGATGGTCGTGCACAAACCCATTTCGGGGCGGGCAGCCACGCCAATGTTCCCGGGCCACCTGCGAAAGCCCACTTCTCAACCTGTCGATACAGGTCCGCATTATCGCGTCCATTCCCACCATGTCCACCAGGCGCCTCGTATCGCTATACGAGAGCATTAATGCGTCCAACGTTCATCCCCCTTTTGCATGCTCGATGCCTCAGTCTGGGTGTCCATGTGAACTTTCATCCGCATCGGCCTCTCAAAGATGCATTCCGGTGAGCGAAAAATCGTTCAAAGCGCTCAAGAGGTCTTGGCGTAAGCGGTCATTCGTGTTAGGCCTGTCCAGCAGGTAGGAATGCGCAGAGATGAAGACCTGTCCGTTCGCTCGTCCGGAGAGGAAAGACTGCGTTCCGCCGAACCGGTTGAGCATCGCCTCCGTCAGGCCCAGATGGGGAAGAACCTTGATGGCCAAGTAATCGGCGTCGGTGCCGTCGGGCCGACCGGCGGCCGGGTTGACCACACCGAGGTTCGAGGAGCCGACCCCGTTGGGCGCACCGACCCGGGACGTCGCCCCGAGCAACCGCTTGGGCAACAGCGGAATGATGGCGTTCACCGCATACGCCTCGTCGGGCTCCTCCCCGTAGTGGACCAGCGCTTGTTTGACCGCAGCCCGGATCTCGCGCAGATCCGTGGTGGCACGTTCAGGGTCGACCGTGACGGCAGCATTGCCGATCGCATTGGCGCGGGTATCGCCGTCGGCACGCTCGTTGACCGGCATGCCCACGACGACCGAGCCGTCGGGGCCGACCCGTCCCCCTCGTTGAGCGAGTCGGGCCGCCAATCCCACCAACAGGGAGTTGCTGGTCCCCCCGAGTGCCTGTGCGCGGGCGTCCCATTCATCGGCGTCGACGAAGACCGTTGCCATCGGAACTGCGGTGGGTTGGTCGGCGCCGGGAAGCGCGGGTGGCGTGATGGTCGGTTGGGCAGCTGCGGCGGCACCGGCGCGGCTGCGTCGGGCCAACCGGATGGCGGCGACGACAGCACGGCCGACCGCA
Source organism: Mycolicibacterium sp. HK-90 (assembly GCF_030486405.1). Next base: position 5,603,198 of record NZ_CP129613.1, read on the forward strand.
GGGATGTCGCGCAGCGTTTGGCCTGCGTCTTCGCGCAGGGCCCGGAACCGCCCCCGCGATGCGGCGGCGGGCCAGCGGGTCGGGTCGTCACGACCGAGTGCCGCGTCCGCCATCGCCTCGCACAGTCCGACGCCGTCGGTGAGGCAGTGCAACACGACCAAGCTGACTCCCGAGCCGCCGTCGGTGAACGGCAACACCGCCAGGTGCCATCCGGGACCGCGTTCGCAATCCAGTGGGGTGTTGACCTGTTCGTCGAGCCAGTCGTCGAATTCTTCACGCGGGCGAGCCAACTCGACGAACTCGATGTCGGAAGAACCCTCGGATGCCACCCAGCGGTGACGACCGAACGGCAAGGGCGACCGCTCGATGCCGCGGGACAACCGTCCCCGCTGAAGATGGTGATGGAACCGCCGCAGACCATCGACGTCGATCGGACGGTCGTACACCCAGACACTCTGCAGAACGCTGGTGACCCCGATTGCGCGCCCGAGATCGAATGCGCGCTGGTCGAGTACATCGAGTACGTTGCTCATCTTTGAACGGTGCTTTCCAGAACGGACTTGAGCTGTTCGGTGTATCCGCTCAGCGATCCGGGGGTGAACATCTCGAAGTGTGTGCAGCCCACCGGTATCACGGTGATCTCACCGGAAACGTACGGCCGCCAACTGTGCAGAAGCGATCGGGCCGCCCTGCGGTTACGCAGTCGCGCCCACCGCGACGTAATCCCTGTCCCGCTGGTGTTCTCGCACCGCGGACGGGCCGCCGAGAACATCACGACATCACCGTCGAACACATCGGGCGCGTGGTCGAGGAGTAGCAATTGGCCCGAGCTGACGCTGCGCGCCATGAATTCCGCCAGCCGTTTGGAGGGAGGGCTGGCCCCGTGCCGCGTGAGGATGTCGGCCACCCGCGAATATGTCAGCGGTCTCCAATGCATCGGAACACCAATGCCATTGGTCCGCAGGACGTAGTCCATAACCCAGCCGTCGACAACTTCTCGGTTTGTTGCGATCGCCCTGGTGATACCACTCCAGAATCTGTTCGGGTTCAACAAGCCGTCCAGTAACACCAGGCGCTGCACTTCACATCCACGCCGCTGAAGCTCAACCGCGAGCGCGTGGGCCGCTACGCCACCGAACGACCATCCGAGAATCCGATACGGCCCCACCGGATACAGCTCCTGAATCCGGTCTGCATAGCTTGCCGCCATACTCTGTATCGACATTGCTTCGGTCTCACCATCGGCGGGAACGTGATTGATCCCGATGATCGGGCCGTCCACATACTGACCCAACGCCCGGTACGACCAACTCAGACCGAAACCGTCATGGACACAGCACAGCGGCACACCGTTGCCCGGCTTGAGCACCTCGACCGGAACCACTTCCTGTGAGCTCTCGGCCCGGCCCACAAGCCCGGCCAACCCGCGCACCGTCGGCGCATCGAACATCACCCGCACCGCCAACTCGGTTTCCAAACTGGCGTTGGCCGCGGCGATCACCCGCATCGCAGACAGCGAATCCCCACCGAGGTCGAAGAACGAATCGTCGACCCCAACCCGCTCCAGACCCAAAACCTGCGCATAGATTCCGGCCAGAATCTCCTCGGTAAGCGTTGCCGGGGGACGGTATTCGTGACCGCCGGTGTAATCCGGCACCGGCAGCGCCCGCCGGTCCAACTTGCCGTTGACCGTCAACGGCAGACTGTCCAGCACCACCACGGCCGCCGGCACCATATAGCTCGGCAACCGCTGCGCCAGGGTCGCGCGGATTTCGGCCGGGTCTGCGCCACCGGTCACGTAACCGACCAGACGCTTGTCACCGGGACGATCCTCCCGCGCGATCACCGCCGCCTGATCCACACCCTCCACGTCAGCCAGAGCGGCTTGGATGTCACCCAACTCGATGCGATACCCACGGATCTTGACCTGCTCGTCAGCCCGGCCCAGATAAAGCAGCTGTCCGTCAGACGCCCAGGACGCCAGATCACCTGTGCGATACATGCGCTGCCCCGCCGCGCCGAACGGGCACGCCACAAACCTCGACCCGGTCAACCCGCCCCGACGCAAATACCCACTCGCCAGGCCGGACCCGGCCACATACAACTCCCCGACCACCCCAGCCGGAACCCGACGCAACCACCGATCCAGCACGAAGAACGCCGCCCCCGGCACCGGCGTACCGATCGGGACAGCGCTCGGACCGGCCGCCTCAGACTTCTTCAATGGCGCGCTGAACGACGCATACCACGTCTCGGTCGGGCCGTAGGCGTTGAGCATCACTCGATCGGGTGCCCACCGATCCACCAAATCGGTCGGACAGGCCTCACCGGCCACCAACAGCGCCGTCGACTCCAAGCCCTCCGACGAGAGTGCCGCCAGAGCCGACGGCGTCTGATTCAGCACCGTCACACCCTCGGCAATCAGCAACGCGTGCAGATCATCCGGCGAACCCGCCACCACATCCGGCACCACCACCAACCGCCCACCACTGAGCAACGCACCGAAGATCTCCCACACCGACACGTCGAACGCATACGAATGCCACTGCGACCACACCCCGGCGTGCGGCAAGCCGATATCCAACGACCTGAGCAATCCGGTGACATTGCCGTGCGGGACGGCCACCCCCTTCGGAATGCCGGTGGTTCCCGACGTGTGGATCACATACGCGATGTCGTCGGGAGCCGGCACCGGCAATACAGTCCTCGACGCGCAATCGATCCGCGGATCGGCCACATCGACGACCTCGACCCCGCACACGCGCAGCCGCTCAGCCAGGCCGCCGGCACTCAGCGCCGCGACCGGCTTGGCGGCACCGACAACGACCGCGATCCGGGCGTCGGGATGCGCCGGATCGATCGGGAGGTACGCCGCCCCCGACTTGAGTACCGCAAGGATCGCGACGATCGCCTCGGCCGACCGGTTGAGCAGCACCGCCACGCACTCACCCGGGCCGGCACCAACGCCAACAAGCCGGTGCGCCAACCGATTCGAGGCCTGGTCGAGTTCCCGGTACGACATGGACCTGCCGTCGAAGGTCACCGCGATCGCATCGGGCACACGGGCCACCTGCTCGGCGAACAGCATCGGTATCGATACTTGAGGAGACACAGGACGGGTCAACGTGGCCCGGTTGCCGACCTCGTCGAGATGAGCATGTTCGACAGCGTCCAACACATCGATCGACGACAAGCGCAGTGTCGGGTCGACGGTCAACGCCGCGAGAACCCGCTCCAGCCGCCTGATCATCGCCTCGACGGTCTCGGCATCGAACACGTCGGTCCGGAACTCCACCGAACCACCGATCCCGGCCGAACCGCCCTCCGCATCGAACCTCTCCCTGAGGGAGAACACCAGATCCATCCGTGCGGTGTGAGTTTCGGCCAGCTGTGCCGCGGCGTAAACATCGCCGGTAGCTGACTCGGCAGTGGAAGAAACAGTGGAGTTCTGCCAGGCCAACATCACCTGGATCAGCGGATGGTGGCTCAGGCTACGGGTCGGGTTGAGCCGCTCCACCAGCATCTCGAACGGCACGTCCTGGTGCTCGTAGGCGGCCAAGCTACGCTGACGTACCTGCTCGACCAGCTCGGCCACGGTGGGGTCGGCGGCCAGATCCACCCGTAGCACCAGAGTGTTGACGAAGAACCCGACCAACTCATCCAGAGCCGGATCGCTACGCCCGGCGATCGGGAAGCCCACCGCCACATCGGAACTGGCGCTCAGGTTCGACAACAGAATTGACAACGCGGCTTGAACCACCATGAAGCTGGTCGCGTGATGGTCCCGCGCCACCTGTGCCACCCGCTGCTGCAACTCCGCCGGCCACTTCACCTCGACGACGGCGCCGCGGTGATCGGCGACCGTCGGGTAGGGACGATCCGTCGGCAACTCGAGGCGGTCGGGTAGTCCTGCCAAGGCGTCCTGCCAGTAGGCCAGTTGACCGGCGATGCGGCTCTCGGGATCGGCCAGCTCACCCAGTTGCTCACGCTGCCAGAGTGTGTAATCCGCGTACTGCACCGGCAAGGGTGACCACTGCGGCGCCTGCCCGCCACACCGGGCCGTGTAGGCGGCGGCCACATCACGGGCGAGTGGCGTGAAGGACCATCCGTCGCCGGCGATGTGGTGGACCACTGCCACCAGCACATGCTCGTTCTCAGAAACGCGGAAGAGCCGTGCCCAGATCGGAATCTCGGTACTCAGATCGAAGGGATGCCTTACCGCTGTGTCGATGGCATCCGCCAGCCGGTCTTCCGGCCAGCCGGCGGCATCGACCACCTGCCAGCCGATATCAGCTTGTTCGGCAGGAACGATGATCTGCCGGGGGACACCGTCGACCGCTGGGAAGACCGTGCGCAGACTCTCGTGCCGGGCCGCCACATCGGCCAATGCCCGGCGCAGCGCGTCGACGTCCAATCCGCTGACCCGATAGATCATCGGCATGTTGTAAATCGGTGACGGACCGTGCAATTGGTCCAGGAACCACAACCGCTGCTGGGCATACGACAGCGGTATGACATCCGGTCGCGGTTGGGCCACCAGCGGCTCGCGTCCACCCGAACTTTCGGCGACACGTGCCGCGAGTTGCGCCACCGTGGGTGCCTCGAACACCGCCCGCACCGCCAGGTCCGCGTCCAGAATGGTGTTGACCGCGTTGATCAACCGAGTCGCCGACAACGAATCCCCACCCAGATCGAAGAACGAGTCGTCGACCCCAACCCGCGGCAGATCCAGCACCTGGGCATAGATCCCGGCCAGGATCTCCTCGGCCGGAGTGGCCGGGTCACGATAACGATCGGCGTCGGAGTACTCGGGTACCGGCAGGGCACGCTTGTCGAGTTTCCCGTTGACCGTCAAAGGCAAGCTGTCCAGCACCACCACTGCAGCCGGCACCATGTACCCCGGCAACCGGTCGGCCAATCGCGCGCGGATCTCTACCGGATCGGCGGTCCCGGTGATGTAGCCGACCAACCGCCTGTCACCTGGACGGTCCTCCCGCGCGATTACCGCGGCCTGACCAACTCCAGTCAAATCTGCCAGAGCAGACTGTATTTCGCCCAGTTCGATGCGGTATCCGCGGATCTTGACCTGCTCATCGGCACGCCCCAGATACCGCAACTGCCCATCGGCACCCCACGACGCAAGGTCGCCGGTCCGGTACATCCGCGAACCATTGCCACCGAACGGGCACGCCACAAATCGCAACGCGGTCAATCCGCCTCGACCCAAGTACCCGTTCGCCAACCCGGCACCGACCACATACAGCTCACCCACCACACCAACCGGCGCCGGCCGCAACCAGCGATCCAGAACGAAAAAGCCCAGGTGCCCCAATGGCTGACCGATTGGGCTGACGCTGCCCTCAACGTCACTGGCCACGATCTCCCGGAACGACGCATGCACCGTCGTCTCGGTGATGCCATACATGTTGATCAGCCGCGGCGAACCCGGATGACCTTCAAACCATGTTCGAAGGCGCTGCGGTTCAAGGGCTTCCCCGCCGAAGACCACCGTCTCCAACTTCAACTGCCGGCCCAGCTCAGGTTGCAGCGTGTCCGCCGACTGCAAGGCGTAGAACGCCGACGGCGTCTGACTCAACACCGTCACTTCCTCGGCCACCAACAACGCCAACAGCTCCTCGGGAGCGCGCGTCACCGGCTCGGGTACCACCACGAGCCGGCCGCCGAACAGCAGAGCGCCCCAGATCTCCCACACCGAATAGTCAAACGCCAACGAATGACACTGCGTCCACACCTGACCCGCCAGGCCCAACTCCACGTCCAGCGTCCCCAACAACCGCACCACATTCCGATGCGTGATCGCCACACCCTTCGGACGACCCGTCGTCCCCGAGGTGTAGATCAGGTACGCAGTGTCGTCAGGGGTAGATGCGGGTAATGAAATGCCTGATCGCGCACCGATTCCCGGATCGTCGACTTCGATGACCGGCAAATCGCTTCCAGCCAGCCGCGTCCGCAACTCGGCGGTGGTGACTGCCGCGACCGGCATGGCATCGGCCAGCATGAACGCGATCCGCGCATCGGGATGCATCGCATCAATCGGCAGATACGCCGCCCCCGACTTCAACACCGCCAGAATCGCGACCACAGGATCCACCGACCGGGCCAGCAGCACCGCCACGCAGGTACCCGGCCGCGCACCATACTCGACCAAATTGTATGCCAAGAGATTCGACGCGTCATCGAGTTCCCGATAGGTCATCGAACGCCCGTCGAAACTCACCGCCACAGCCTCAGGCGCCTGAGCCACCTGCGCCGCGAACAACTCCGGAATCGACGTGCACACGGCCACCGACTCGGTCAGCACCGCCCGATTGCCCCACCGGTCGAGGCGGGCGTGGTCGGCGGTCTCCAGCAGATTGACCGACGACAACGTTGCCGATGGATCGGCGGTCAGAGCCTTGACCACGCGCGCCAGTCGATCGATGAAGGTCTGGATGGTGGCCGCGTCGAACACATCGGTGCGGTATTCCACCGCACCGGTGATGCCGGCGGGTTCGCCCGCATTCCAGCGTTCTGCCAGCGAGATCGTCAGATCCATGCGAGCGGTCTGAGTGTCGGCGTCCAGCGGGGTGGCCTGCATGCCGCCCAAACTCGTTGAGGCCGTGTGGTCGTCGTCCTGCGCGGCCAGGTTCTGCCACGCCATCATCACCTGTACCAGCGGGTGGTGGGTCAGACTGCGGGCCGGGTTGAGCCGGTCGACCACCATCTCGAAGGGCACATCCTGGTGCTCGTAGGCTGCCAGGCTGCGTCTCCGCACCTGGGCCAGCAGGTCAGCAGCGGTGGGGTCACCGTCGAGCGCGACGCGCAGAACAAGGGTGTTGATGAAAACCCCGACCAACTCGTCCAACGCGGGATCACTGCGTCCGGCGATCGGGAAGCCCACCGCCACGTCCGAATTCCGGCTGAGAGTCGACAACAACACCGCCAGGGCGGCCTGCACCACCATGAAGCTGGTCGCATTGTGCTCACGCGCCACCCGTGCGATCTGCTGCTGCAACTCGACCGGCCACTCCACCGCGAGGCTGGCCCCGCGGTAGTCGGCCACCGGCGGATACGGCCGGTCCGTGGGCAACTCCAGGCGCTCGGGCAACCCGGCCAGCTCCTGCTCCCAGTAGGCCAACTGCCCGGCGATCCGACTGTCGGGATCGGCCGGATCTCCCAGATGCGCACGTTGCCACAACGTGTAGTCGGCGTACTGCACCGGCAACGAGGTCCAGGGTGGAACCTGTCCCGCGCATCGGCTCGCGTAGGCGACCCCGATATCCCGTACCAGCGGAGCGATCGACCAGCCGTCGCCGGCGATGTGATGGACCACCGCAACCAGGACATGCTCACCTTCGGCCACCCGGAAAAGGGTTGCTCTCAACGGGATCTCAGCCGACAGATCAAAGTTGTATCCGACGGCCGCGCCAATCGCGTCCTGTAGTCGATCCACAGACCAGTCCACCGCATCGATGACCTGCCACCCCGGATCGGCCTGTCCCGCAGGCAGCACGACCTGCCGGGGCACGCCGTCGACCGCCGGGAACACCGTGCGCAGAGACTCGTGGCGCTCCACCACGTCAGCCAGTGCCGCCCCGAGGGCATCGACATCCAGCTCGCCGGTGATCCGGTACGCGGTAGGCATGTTGTAGATCGGGGACGGGCCCTCGAGCTGGTCGAGGAACCACAACCGTTGCTGGGCATACGACAGCGGAAGGACATCGGGTCGCGGTTGGGCCACCAGTGGTTCACGCCCACCCGAACTCTCGCCCGCACGTCTGGCGAGCTCTGCCACGGTCGGCGTCTCGAACACCGCCCGCACCGCCAGATCGGCATCCAGGCCGGCATTGACCGCATTGATCAACCGCATCGCCGAGAGCGAGTCACCGCCCAAATCGAAGAAGGAATCATCCGCCCCGACGCGTTCCAGACCGAGCACCTGCGCATAGATGCCGGCCAGCAGTTCTTCGACAGGAGTTGCGGGAGCGCGGTACTGCTGACCGTCGGCGTAGTCGGGGGCCGGCAGAGCGCGTTTGTCGAGCTTGCCGTTGACCGTCAAGGGCAACGCATCGAGCACCACCACCGCCGCGGGCACCATGTAGCCGGGCAACCGGTCCGACAATGCGGCACGAACCGCGACCGGGTCCGCGCTGCCGGTGATGTAGCCGACCAGGCGTTTGTCGCCGGGGCGATCCTCTCGCGCTATGACCTCGGCTTGTTGCACTCCGTCCAGATCTTCCAGGGCAGATTGGATTTCGCCCAGTTCGATGCGGTATCCGCGGATCTTGACCTGCTCATCGGCACGCCCCAGATACCGCAACTCGCCGTCGGCACCCCAGGACGCGAGATCGCCGGTCCGGTACATCCGGGCGCCTGCCCCGCCGAACGGACACGCCATGAACCTCGTCGCACTCAGTCCACCCCGGCGCCAGTACCCATATCCCAAGCCGGCGCCGACCACGTACAGCTCACCCGCCACGCCGACCGGCACCGGCTGCAGCGACGAATCCAGCACGAAGAAACCGAGATGGGCCAGGGGCACCCCGATCGGGCTTGCGCTGCCCTCAACATCACCGGTCACGATCTCCCGGAACGACGCGTGCACCGTCGTCTCGGTGATGCCATACATGTTGATCAGCCGAGTGGAGCCTGAATGGCCCTCGAACCATGGCCGAAGACGCTGCGGCTCAAGAGCTTCCCCACCGAAGACCACCGTCTCCAACTTCAACTGCCGGCCCAGCTCCGGTTGCAACGTGTCCGCCGACTGCAAGGCGTAGAACGCCGACGGCGTCTGACTCAACACCGTCACCTGCTCGGACACCAACAATGCCAACAGCTCTTCCGGAGACCGCGTCACCGACTCCGGCACCACCACCAACCGGCCGCCGAACAGCAACGCGCCCCAGATCTCCCACACCGAATAGTCGAACGCCAACGAATGACACTGCGTCCACACCTGACCCGCCAGACCCAACTCCGCATCCAACGTGCCCAACAACCGCACCACATTCCGGTGGCTGATCGCCACACCTTTCGGCACACCTGTCGTGCCCGAGGTGTAGATCAGATACGCGACATCGTCTGAAACCGGCTCCCGCAGTGCGGTACTGGGTTGGGCGTCGATCGCAGCATCGGCGACGTCCACGACAGTCAGGTCGGTCCCCTCCAGCCGCGCCCGCAATCCAGCGGCAGTCACCGCGACAATCGGAGCCGCATCGCCGACCATGAACCGGATCCGCGTATCCGGATGTATCGGGTCGATCGGCAGATACGCCGCCCCCGACTTCAACACCCCCAGAATCGCGACAATCGCCTCGACCGCCCGAGGCAACAACACCGCCACACATTCGCCCGGACCCGCACCAAGACCAATCAGACAGTGCGCCAGGCGGTTCGACGCCTCATCGAGCTCGCGATAGGTAACCGATCGCCCGTCGAAACTCACCGCGACGGTCTCAGGCGTACGAGCCACCTGCGCAGCGAACAGCCTCGGAATCGACATCACGGGGACCGGGGATTCGCTCAATACCGCCCGATTACCGGCATCGTCGAGGTAAGCATGCTCGCTGACATCCAGCACATCGATGGACGACAACCGCCGTGTCGGATCATCGATGAGCGCCTCTGCGACCCGCACCAGCCGCTCGACCATCGATTCGATGCTTGCCGCGTCGAACACATCAGTCCGGAACTCGACGGTTCCGCCGATCCCCGCGGGCTCACCGGCCTCACTCCACCGCTCGGACAGAGAAAACGTGAGATCCATCCGGGCGACCTGAGTATCGACCGACAGCGGACAGACCTGCGCCTCACCAAGAGTCGATTCGATCGCGGTGTCGGCGGTGAAGTTCTGCCAAGCCAACGCCACCTGAACCAACGGGTGATGCGCCAGAGAACGGGTCGGCTTGAGCCGATCCACCAACACCTCAAACGGCACATCCTGATGCTCGAGAGTGGCCAGGCTGCGCTGGCGCACCTGGGCCACCAACTCCGCAACTGTCGGATCACCGGCCAGATCCACTCGCAACACCAACGTGTTGACGAAGAACCCCACCAGACGGTCCAGCGCGGCATCGCCACGACCCGCGATCGGAACCCCCACCGCCACATCAGAACTCGCACTGAGTTTCGACAACAACATGGTCAGCGCGGCCTGCACCACCATGTAGGCCGTAGCGTTGCACTCCCGCGCAACCTCACGGATCCGCTTGTGCAGTTCAGCCGGCAACGACACCGCCACAGTCGCACCCCGGTGATCCGCCTCAACCGGATACGGCCGGTCCGTCGGCAACTCCAACCGCTCGGGCAGCCCGGCCAACGCCTGCTCCCAATACGCCACCTGCCCCGAAATCCGACTGTCAATATCTCCCAGGTCGCCCAGCTGTGCGCGCTGCCACAGCGTGTAATCCACATATTGCACCGGCAGAGGCGTCCACTCCGGCGCACGTCCTGCGGACCGGCCGGCATACGCCATCTGCAAGTCCGCGATCAAAGGGGCCACCGACCAGCCATCCGCCGCGATGTGGTGGACCACGGCCACCAGAACGTGCTCATCTTCGGTGAGCCGTAAAAGCGCAGCCCGCAAGGGTATTTCGCTCGATAGATCGAAGGCGTGGCCGGCCATCGCTTCGATGGCCTCGTGCAACTCAGTCGTCGACCAATCGGCGGAGTCAATCACCCGCCAACCGCAGTCGGCCTTCTCGGCGGGCAGCACCACCTGTTCTGGTACACCCTCGACCGACCGGAACACCGTGCGCAAAGACTCATGGCGCTCCACCACATCAATCAGCGCAGCGCCGAGCGCGTCCGTATTCAGACGCCCGGTGATCCGTAGTGCCACCGCCATGTTGTAGACCGGGGACGGGCCCTCAAGCTGATCGAGGAACCACAAGCGCTGCTGGGCATACGACAACGGAAGGACATCGGGCCGCTGTTGCGCCACCAACGGCTGCCGGCGACCTGAACCCTCGCCCGCACGCGCTACCAGCTCCGCCACCGTCGGGGTCTCGAACACCGCCCGAACCGCAAGATCACTGTCCAAAGTCGCATTGATCGCATTGATCAACCGGGCCGCCGACAGCGAGTCACCACCCAAATCGAAGAACGAGTCGTCAATCCCGACCCGCTCCAACCCCAGCACCTGCGCATAGATCCCGACCAGGATCTCCTCGGTCGGCGTGCTCGGCGCCCGGTACCGATCGACGTCGACGACGTACTCCGGTGCCGGCAACGCCCGCCGGTCGAGTTTTCCGTTCACCGTCAACGGCAAGTTGTCCAGCACCACGACCGCGGAGGGCACCATATAGCCCGGTAACCGCTGCGAAAGCTGCGCACGAACCTTCGACGGGTCCGCGGTGCCGGTGATGTAGCCGACCAGACGCTTGTCACCGGGGCGGTCCTCCCGGGCGATCACCGCCGCCTGACCTACCCCCTCGACCTCGGCCAGAGCGGTTTGAATCTCACCCAACTCGATGCGGTACCCACGAATCTTGACCTGCTCGTCGGCCCGTCCCAAATAACGCAACTGGCCGTCGCTGTCCCAGGACGCCAGATCCCCGGTCCGGTACATCCGCGCGCCATCCCCACCGAACGGGCACGCCACAAACCGGGCGGCGCTCAACCCCCCACGACGCCAGTACCCGCACGCCAACCCCGCGCCGACCACGTACAACTCACCCACCACACCAACCGGCGCCGGCTGCAGAGACGCATCCAGCACGAACAAACCGAGATGGGCCAGGGGCACACCGATCGGGCTGACGCTGCCCTCGGCATCGTCCACCAGAATCTCCCGGAACGACGCATGCACCGTCGTCTCGGTGATCCCATACATGTTGATCAGTCGCGGCGAACCAGGATGACGATCCAGCCAACCCCGAAGACGCTGTGGCTCAAGGGCTTCCCCACCGAAAACCACCGTCTGCAACTTCAACTGACCAGTCGGCCCAGGCTGCAGCGCATCAACAGCCTGCAGTGCGTAGAACGCCGACGGTGTCTGACTGAACATGGTGACCTGCTCGGCAACCAGCAGGGCATGCAAGTCTTCCGGTGCCTGCGTGACCGACTCGGGTACCACCACCAGCCGGCCGCCGAACAGCAGCGCACCCCAAATCTCCCACACCGAATAGTCAAAAGCCAACGAATGACACTGCGTCCACACCTGCCCAGCCAGACCCAACTCCGCATCCAACGTGCCCAACAACCGGACCACATTGGAGTGAGTGACCGCCACCCCCTTCGGTCGACCCGTCGTCCCCGAGGTGTAGATGAAGTACGCGATGTCACCGCCCGCGGGCGGCGGCAGCAAGCACGTGCCGGATTGAGTTACGACATCGGCAGCCTCGATGTCGACGACCGGCACACCAGATCCGTCCAATCGCCCGGCAAGATCCGCAGTGCTCACGGCCACGACCGGCATGGCATCACTGAGCATGAACTGAATCCGCGAATCAGGATGCATCGCATCAATCGGCAGATACGCCGCCCCCGACTTCAACACCCCCAGAATCGCGACAATCGCCTCAACCGACCGAGGCAACAACACCGCCACACACCCACCCGGACCCGCACCAAGACCAACCAGACAGTGCGCCAACCGATTCGACGCCTCATCCAACTCCCGATAAGACATCGAGCGGCCCTCGAACGACACCGCCAGCGCATCCGGCGCACGGATCACCTGAGCTGCGAACAACTCCGGAATAGAAGCCGAACCGTGAGCCGGCACCGTCAGTACCGCCCGATTACCCCACCCGAACAGTTCGTCGTGCTCATCCTCATCCAAGAAGTCGATCGACGACAACCGTCGAGTCAAATCGGCAGTCACGACAACGCCTCACCCTGGTCCGCCTCAACGGATGCCGAGAAGGCGATGCGGTGGCAGCTCAGAACCGAGAAACACTCACCGGCCTGCGCACGTATTACCGGCAGCGACTGGTCGTCAATCGTCATTGGAATCTCCCACCGCGAGGTGTACTGCGGGCTCCCCGGCCTGCTACCCGCCGTGCGCTGACCCCGTGCCGACTGGCGGACAGGATCCTCGACCGGTCGCCGGCCAAATTCAGTTCGATGTAGTCCAGAAAGGCAGTACCGGCTCCTCCGCCGGACGTCACTGCCCAGCCTGCAGGAACCCCGGCGTAGGTCACCGACAGGCCGTGTTGCTCGTCAACGTTCACCTGCCCCCCGTCAAGTCGACCAGTGACAATCGTTCAAGAATCCAGAATCAGTCATCCAGGCCCCCAACCTGTCCTCTGAATCTGTTTCCTGCGGTGTACTCCAGCTATGGGTTTGCCAGTTGCAAATTGTCAGCATAATCACTTCCCGCCGAGCGGGCACAAAAATCGCACATCCGGGAAAAATATCCTCGAAACACCCGACGGCCTGGCGTCAGGGTTGACGCTGGCAACAATTTGAGCAAATAGTCCGAGAGACCTTGGGTCGGCGCGAACCGGCCGACACGGCGGGCCCGACCCTCCCGCCCCGGCGGACAGAAGCGCTGGGCGCTGAGACCACCACCACGATCACCATCGCGGCCTGCGTCAATAGTCAGAAGACCGGCTTGAACAGCATGTCTTGCCTCTGCATCAGGCGCATGACACCCGTGTAGTTCAATCCAGCGAAGTCGACCCGGTCGATGCCAGAGGCCTGCGCCTGCGCCGCACCACCAGGACAGGATCTCAGGCGCCGGAAAACTTGAGTTGTTTGCAATTGCAGCAAATTCTATGCACCGAGCGTCTTGCGCGACAGCATGGGGTCACGGTGACGAAGAATCACTTCGCGGCATGCACCTTGAATAGTCTCTAAAACTGCCCCAAATGCGGCTCGGAATAATTTGCGATTGCAATGACTAGCGAACTTTCAAGATCTTGCGTGGCCGCCGGAATCCGGCACATCACAGGCGCAATTTCGCCGCAGCCACAAGGGGCGCGGGATGCTGATGCAGGGTCGGCAGGTCCCTGCGGCCGTCGCCCGCTGGAGAAGCAGATCCTGTCAACGATCGCGGATCTGCAGTCCGGCAGGCCCGATATCCGGCGAGCTGCTGTCGAAGTAGCTTCTCCTCGTCCTGGATGCGAAAGGCGTACAGGGTCAGGACAGGGATGAGAACGCCAGCCCCCACCATGAACCAAGTGCGAGAGGCATTCCCGCCACCATGAGCAGCGCCCCCATGTACATCGGGTGCCGCATAAGACCGTACGAGCCGGTGGAGACCACCTTCCGATCCGACTCCACGGTGATGTTGGCTGCCGCATAGGTGTTCTGGATCATCGTGAAGACCGTGATTCCTAGGCCGATGGCGAACAGCGCGTCACCGATCAGGGACACGACTGGCGGCACCGGAGACCAGCCGAAGCGATAGTCGAGGGCATAGAACACCGGTAACGCGATCGACACAACGACGATGACACCTAGCATCGACTTCTGCACCGGCCTCGTTTCGGACTTGCGCCCGACACGCATGCGCCGCTCGACGATTGCCTTGTCCGTCCTCAACAGATAGACGGTCGACAAAGTCACCAGAACCCCGTACACGGCGAGGAAACCCATGCCCGCCGCTTCAAGGCATCTTCGCCGCAATGTGCTACCTGGCGTCATTCGCCAAACGTTGTTTGATGTTGGCCGCAATGACTCCTTCTGCCATCACCCGCATCCCGGAGTTAGTCATCCTCGCCGCCAGCACGCAGATGCGCCCCCGCGCCGGCGAAAACAGCCAGTGCGGAACCAGCACGCAGCGAACTCTTACCATCAGAGCCAACGGCCCTACGAGCTTCTCGGGCTCATCTTTTTTGGGTCATAGCCCATCAGCTTGCCGTTGAGCTTCGCCGACGCGGATGTATAGTCCAGCACCTGTTGCTGCTAGCCGCTGCATTGATAGCCAAACTGATCGCTAATGTTGCGTCCGCAAGGTCACGCATCGATAGATATGGCGACCTTACATTGCTGCCAACATTGCGGAATTCCCAATCGACTGCACGCATTATGCGATGCTGACTGTCAGATCGCTAACTGTACATGGCAAGGACTCAAGCGTTCACTCAAAGTTGAGGCCGAGGGCGGGCACCCAGATCATGAAAACTAGCAACGTACTCGATGTGATCGACCAGGCCATGTTTGACGTCGCACGAGCGGTAGGAGGCGCGAGCCAGCTGCAGTGCATCTGGGTGTACAACCGCCCGGTCGACGTCGACGGGCTGCGGCGGTTCCATGACCATCTTCGGCGGGGACGGTTGTCCCGCCGCATCGAACAATCACCATTGCCGTTCGGCCGCCACCGCTGGGTAGCACCCGCCGGTTCATCCGACATTGAGATCGTCGAGTCGGCCCGCCCGCGTGAAGAATTCGATGCCTGGCTCACCGAGCAGTGCAAGACACCACTGGATTGCGAGGGCGGTCCCGGATGGCACCTTGCGGTGCTCCCGTTCACCGACGGCGGCGCGGGTGTCAGCTTGGTCATCTCACACTGCCTCACCGACGGCGTCGGGCTGTGCGAGGCGCTGGCGGATGCGGCGCTCGGTCGCGACGACCCGATCAGCTGGCCTGCCGCGGGGTCGCGCGGTCGTTGGAAAGCCCTGTGGGAGGACACCTGGCAGACCGTGCGCGATATCCCTGCTGTGGGCCGGGGCGTTGTCGCCGCGGCACGGCTAGCCCGGCGTAGCCGCGGTGGTACCGGGGCCGGCACCCCGCCGACCACCCCGCCACCTGCGCTGTCTGCCAGTGCCGACGAGTCCATCACGCTCCCGTGGGCAACGATCTTCGTCGATACCGACGAGTGGGAGGCCCGCGCACAGGCACTCGGTGGGACCAGCAACTCGCTGCTTGTGGGACTGGCAGCTCGGCTGGCCCAACGAGCCGAACGGATCGGCGAAGACGGCTCGGTCCTCGTGGTACTGCCGGTAAATGAGCGCGGCGCCGGCGATACTCGTGCCAACGCGGTCAGCAGTGTCCGTGTCACGGTCGACCCTGCACGTGCGGCCTCGGACCTGCGCGAGATCCGGACCGCCATCAAACAAGCGCTGATTCGCCACCGGCGGGTACCCGACGAAGAGCGGGCAGTGAATGCCCTCGTTCCCCTATTGCCCAGGCGGCTCCTCGGGGGCGCCAGCGGTGCGATGGCTGGCTTCACATCCAACGTCGTCGGCGGGTCCAACCTTGGTGTGGTCAACCCGGCGGCCAGCCGGCCAGACGGCTCGGACGCCGACCAGTTTGCCGTGCTGAATATCCCTTCAGGCGTGACCAAAGCGAAGACGTACCGGGGCGGCGGATTGCAGTTATTGCTCTCCGGAACGGCAAACGGTCAGTTCTTCGTCTCCGTCGCTTCTTATCTGCTGGACCGCCCCAACTCGAATGACAGCTTACGACAGGACCTTTCGAGCACCTTGAACGACTTTTCGCTCACCGGCACGCATCTTTGAGCGCCCCAGAATCAAACACCGATGCCGAATCCACCGCGGAAGCGCTTGACGCGTTCCATCCACGACTGTTCCCGGTACTTTCCAATACAGCCTTGAGCTGGTCTGCGTATTCAACTCAGCGGTCCGGGGGTGAACATCTCAAAGCGTGTGCAGTCGACCGGTATCGCTGCGATCTCATCGAAGGCATAGAGCCGCCAGCTGCGCAGAAGCGATCCGGCAACCTTTCGGTTCCGCAGGCGCCCCCACCACGACGTGATGCCCGAACCCACCACCGCCACCAGATCGACACCGCGCAGCCGAGAACATGACGACATCACCATCAAACGGATCAGGCTGATGATCGAGAAGCAACAACTGACCCGCACTGACACTGCGCGCCATCAACTGCACCAACTGTCATGACGGAGGAGTGGCCCGTGTCGCGCAATGGTGTCAACCACCCTTGGATACGTCAGCTGACCCCAATGCACCGGAACCCGAGCCTTATTGGTCCGCAAGATGTAACCCCACCCGTCCTCGGTTACCGCCTGTTTCCTCGCGTGCATCCGGGTGATGCGCTTCCAGAACTGGTTCGGATTCAACAACCTATCCGGTTGACGCCATTCGACGATTTAGGTGTTGGAACTATTCACCCCGGACCATTTAGCGGCTAACTCACCGCCCGGCCAACGCATACCCGAATGCCGGCATGGTCACAGGCTCGCGACTCTTTTCCGGCCAGGCGAAATCAGCTCGTACCGCCGCGCACGGCAGCTGCGCCATCAGCGTCTACGTTGCCCAGTTCGGCGTTGAGGTGGTCAACCAAGGCTCTGATGGTCAATAATTTGAGTGATCGATCGGGACCGAATTCGATTCCATAGCGCCGTTCGATTCGCAACTCCAGGTTCACCACGTCGAGCGAATCCAATCCCTGACCGAATAGGTCCAAATCGTCACACAATGTCGCCGTATCCACCTCGATCCCGGATCCAGCAATTAGGTCGATAATATCTTGACTAGTGATCATCGTTGCCAGGTTCCTTTCATCCTCAGATTCGCTCAAGCAGGCATGTACCCCAGGAGAAGCCTACGCCGAACCCGCTCAGAAGAATTCGCAATGCGGATTGCTCAGCATCCAGACGCGATGCCAGCATCAGCGGGATCGAGGACGATACCGTGTTCCCGTATTCGCCTGCCTCGAAAGGCAATCGGTCCTCACCGACACCCAGGTCGCCACGCAGAACGTCGAGCAGATACTTAGAGCCGGGATGCAACAGAAACAGATCGACGTCATCTTCGCTCAGATGATGGCTTTCCAGTAAGCGACGGATCGCCCTGGGTACCTCACGTGCGGCGTTTAAGAATACCTCCCGGCCCTCCATTACAAGTCGACCCTCATAGCGGAGGACCGCAGCCGAACCGGGCCTGGTGCCAAACGCGGCATCGACGAGTCGAAAACCCGGCCCGGACCTGTCGAGGTAGGTCACAGTGGCGGCGTCGCCAAACAGCAGTGCTGTGTCGCGGTCCGAAGGGTCAACAATCATGGAGTACGGGTCACACGTAAAGATCAGAGCGTTGTCGAAGGCAAACCGCCCAGCAAGGGACGTCGCGACCGCCAGTGCGTGAGGAAACCCTGCACATCCTTGCGAGATGTCGAATGTCATACACGAGGCGGGTAGGTCCAGCAGCTGGTGAATGACGGCCGAAGTGTGGGGTATCCGAGAATCTGGATTCTGCGTAACCAGGCAGATCAGATCTATCGAATCGGTATCAAGACCAGGTACTTTTCGGGCGAGGTCGTTGAAGGCCTGGATGCACAGATCGCTGGTCTTTTGATCTGGTGCTTTGATCGCCCGAGTCACGACTCCAATCCGTCGTTGCATGAACTCTTCGTCTACACCGAAGCCCGGCAAAAGCGGCAGATTCGGTTGACGCGACGGCGGGATATGGACGCCGATGCCCGCGATACGCACGTCGCGTTCCATCGCAGAAGACACCCGAATCACCCTGCTTGTGCGGCCAGGTGACAAATTTGATGGCAGCCGGTGATGCGGCCGGCGGCGCAATCAACGACGCGCCGCGGGATTTCTGCCCACCCGCATGTTTCGATTGACACGAGGCGACCCCATCCGTGCTGAAGGGCATGGTCGACCGTCATGGTAACGAGCGAAATGGCCAAATACACTGAATTGTCGGTTTTGACATTCAATTGAATGAGACCAGGGGCAAACCTGCCCGACGTATCAAGGCCATATCAGAATCGGGATCAATTCGTCCCTTGTCCCAGATCCCGGCGCGACAGGCCGGTGTCGGCGGATGGTCGACCAGCCGGCCGGTAACGCGGCTCCCAGGGTGCTCAAAGATGCGTGCCGGTGAGCGAAAAGTCGTTCAAGGTGCTCGAAAGGTCTTGTCGCAAGCCGTCATTCGAGTTGTGACGGCCCGGCTGATAGGCAAGGGCCGAGACAAAGACATGCCCGTGCGATCTTCCCAAGACCACCAACTGGGCTCCGCCGCGCCGGTACATCGTCGCCGTGGTCACGCCCACGGGGATATTCCGCATGGCGAAGTAGTTGGCGTCCGTGCCATCTGGCCGGCCGGCGGCCGGGTTGACCACACCGAGGTTCGATGAGCCGACGACGTTGGATGCGAAGCCAACCATCGCAACGCTGGCGCCCCCGAGGAGCCGCTTGGGTAACAGGGGAACGATGGCATTCACTGCCCGCTCTTCGTCGGGCACCTTCCGGTGGCGAATCCACGCTTGTTTGATTGCGGTCCGGATCTCGCGCAGGTCGATCGTCGCACGTGCAGGGTCGACCGTGACGCCGACATTGCTGATCGCGTTGGCGCGAGTATCGTCCGCGGCGCGCTCGTTGACCGGCATCATCACGACGACCGAGCCGTCTGCGGCCACCCGTCCCACTCGCTGGGCGAGTCGGGCGGCAAATCCCGCGAGCAGCGCGGTGCTACTGCCGCCGAGCGCCTGTGCGCGGGCCTCCCACTCGTCGGCATCGACGAAGACAGTCGCCATCGGGAGCACGATGCGTTCGTCTGCCCCGGCGGGCAGCGCAGGCGGCGTGGCAGGCGCAGGCGTGGCAGGCCTGGGTGTTGCCGCTCCGGTACCACCGCGGCTACGCCGGGCCAACCGGACCGCGGCGACGACCGCGCGTCCCATCGCCGGGATGTCCCGTGCGGTTTGGCCGGCATCCTCGCGCAGCGCCTGCCACCGCCGGCGCGCTGCGGCAGCAGGCCAGCTGATCGGGTCGTCGCGGCCACGCGCCGCATCCGCCAGCGCCTCACACAGCCCCACGCCGTCGGTGAGGCAGTGTGAGATGACAAAGCTCACCCCGGCGCCGCCGTCGGTGAATGGGAGCACCGCAAGATGCCATCCGGGACCGTGCTCGCAATCCAGTGGGGTTTTACCCTGCTCGGTGAGCCAGGCTTCAAACTCTTTGCGCGGGCGGGCCGACTCGACGATCTCGAGCTCAGGTAGGTGATCCGGGGCTACCCAGCGGTGCCGACCGAACGGCAAGGGCGACCGTGCGATGCGACGCGACAACCGTCCCCGCTGAAGATGTTCATGGAATCGCCGTAGACCATCGAGATCGACCGGACGGTCGTACACCCAGACACACTGCAGCAGGCTGGGGCGTCCCGTCGCTCGCGATACGTCAAAAATGGTCTGGTCGAGCAAATCCAGCACATTGCTCATTTTCGAAACTGTATCTGCCCTGAATTCGCCTGTCTCGTGTTTGTAGGTGGTCAGCATCGACCAAAACCGGTGACGTCCTGAGTTGCAGCCGTTCCCATGTTTGCTTGGCGGAGAACCGAACGGCGGGCCATTAC
Source organism: Mycolicibacterium sp. HK-90 (assembly GCF_030486405.1). The sequence goes on from NZ_CP129613.1 coordinate 5,623,432, forward strand.
CGTTCTCAAAAGGCCGGCCGCTCAACGCTGATGGTTACGTAAATGCTGCTCCCGGACGATCTGGTGCGTCATCACCAGACGAGTGGCACGAGCCGGTAGTGCACCTTCTGCATGTACTCCCGGTATCCGGCGAGCTGCAGTCGAAGCAGCTTCTCCTCGTCCTGGATACGGAAGGCGTACAGAGTCAGGACAGGAATGAGAACGGCCAGCCCCCACCATGAACCAAGCGCGAGAGGCATTCCCGCCACCATGAGCAGCGCCCCCATGTACATCGGATGCCGCACAAGCCCGTACAGGCCGGTGGACACCAGCGTCTGCTCCGACTCCACCGTGATGTTGGCTGACGCATAACTGTTCTGGACGATCGTGAATATCGTGATCACGAGGCCGATGGCGAACATCGCGTTGCCGATCCACGACACGACGGGGGGCACCGGGGACCAACCGAAGCGATGGTCGAGGCCACAGAACACCGGCAGCGCAACGGACAAGACTCCGATGACTCCGAGGACCGCCTTCTGCACCGGCCTCGACTCCGACTTCCGCCCGACCCGCATGCGCCGCTCTACGACCGCCTGGTCCTTCCTCAACAGGTAAACGGTCGAGAGACTCGCCATGACCGCGTACACGGTCAGGAAAACCCATGCCTGCCAGTAGTCGAACGTCCCGGCCGGCACGAACAGCAGCGCACAAATCACTGCCAGGCCCAAGACGGACTGGACAGCCACCCGAAGATTGGTGCTCATCTCATCCTCCTACATGTGTGATTCGGGGACGCTCACAGAGGCGCGCCGGTCAGCGAAAAATCATTCAAAGCGCTCAAAAGGTCTTGTCGTAGACGGTCATTCGTGTTGACGCGACCTGGCAGATAAGAATGAGCCGAGATAAACACCCGTCCATTGGCTCGTCCGGACAGAAACGACTGCGTTCCGCCGAACCGGTTGAGCATCGCCTCGGTCAGCCCCAGATGAGGAAGAACCTTGATGGCGAAGTAGTCGGCGTCGGTGCCGTCGGGCCGACCGGCCGCCGGATTGACCACACCGAGGTTGGACGAGCCGACCCCGTTGGGTGAACTGGCTCGGGAGGTGGCCCCGAGTAACCGCTTGGGTAACAGCGGAATGATGGCATTCACCGCGTACTCCTCGTCCGGCACCTCTCCGTGACGGATCAGCGCTTGTTTGACCGCAGCGCGGATCTCCCGCAGGTCCGCCGTCGCAAGCTCAGGGTCGACCCTGACGGCCACACTGCTTCTCGCGTTGGCGCGAGTATCGCCGTCGGCGCGCTCATTGACCGGCATTCCCACGACCACGCAGCCGTCGGGACCGACCCGTCCTCCTCGTTTGGCGAGGCGGGCCGCCAATCCCACCAGCAGCGAGTTGCTGGTCCCGCCGAGCGCCTGGGCGCGGGCGTCCCACTCGTCGGCATCCACCAAGACCGTCGCCATCGGGACCGCCATCGACTCGCCGGACCCGGCGACAGACGCAGCCACGGGTGCAGGTGCAGTGACACTGGTCGTCGGCGACCCTGGAGCGCCGGCCGCTCCGGCACCACTGCCACTACGCCGGGCCAACCGAATCGCCGCGACGACACCCCGGCCCATGACGGGGATGTCCCGCACGGTTTGCCAGGTGTCCTGCCACAAGGCTTTCCAACGACCGCGCGATCCGGCGGCCGGCCAGCCGATCTGGACGTCCCGCCCGAGTGCCGCATCCGCGAGCGCCTCGCACAACCCGACTCCATCGATGAGGCAATGCGACACGACCAAGCTGACTCCCGTGCCGCCGTCGGTGAACGGGAGGACCGCCAGGTGCCATCCGGGACCATGTTCGCAATCCAGCGGGGTGTTGACCTGTTCGTCGAGCCAGGAGTCGAATTCCTCCCGCGGCCGGGCCGGCGCGACGAACTCAATGTCGGACGGACCCTCAGATGCCACCCAGCGGTGACGGCCGAAAGGCAAGGGCGATTGTTCGATGCCGCGGGACAACCGTCCCCGCTGAAGATGGTCATGGAACTGCCGCAGACCATCGAGATCGACCGGACGGTCGTACACCCAGACAGACTGCAGCAGGCTGGTGACCCCGATCGCCCGCCCGAGGTCGAACACCCGCTGATCGAGCACATCGAGAACGTTGCTCACCTTCGGAACTGCGCCCGCGTTGGATTCGCGCGCCTCGTCTTTGTAAGGGGTCCGCATCGGCGATCACCGTCCCAACATCGGCCGCTCGACGCTCTCGCGTCCGAGCATCGTTACGAAACTATTCCGCGGTACTTTCCAATTGAGCCTTGAGCTGTTCGGTGTATCCACTCAGCGCTTCGGCGGTGAACATCTCAAAGTGTGTGCAGCCCACCGGTATCACCGTGATTTCGCCGGAAACGTAAGGCCGCCAACTGTGCAGAAGCGATCGGGCGGCCCTGCAGTTCCTCAGACGCGCCAAGCGCGATGTGATCCCTTTCCCGCTGGTGTTTTCGCACCGTGGTCGGGCAGCCGAAAACATCACGGCATCACCGTCGAACACACCGGGTGCATGGTCGAGAAGCATCAACTGACCCGCACTGACACTTCGCGCCATGAATTCCACCAACTTCCGCGACGGAGGACTGGACCCATGGCGGGCAACGATGTCGGCCACCCGCGAGTACGTCAGCAGGCCCCAATGCACCGGGACCCGAACCTTATTGGTGCGCAGTATGTAGTCCAGGACCCACCCTTCGGCAACTGCGTGATTGCTGGCGAGCTTCCTGGTGATGCGCTTCCAGAACCTGTTCGGGTTCAACAGCCCATCCAACAGAACCAGACGCTGCACTTCACACCCACGCCGCTGCAACTCAACAGCCAACGCATGAGCAACCACACCACCGAACGACCAACCCAAGATCCGGTAAGGCCCAACCGGATAGAGCACCTGCAACCGATCCGCATAGCTGACCGCCATGTCCTGGATCGATGGTGCTTCGGGTTCACCGTCGGCGGGAACTTGATTGATCCCGATGATCGGGCCGTCCACGTACTGACCCAACGCCCGATACGACCAACTCAAACCGAAACCGTCATGGATACAACACAACGGCACCCCATTACCCGGTTTGAGTATTTCAACCGGAACCACTTCCTGTGAGCTCTCGACGCGGCCCACCTGCTGGGCCAGACCACGCACAGTGGGTGCATCGAACATGACGCGCACCGCCAACTCGGTATCCAAACTGGCGTTGGCCGCGGCGATCACCCGCATCGCCGACAACGAATCCCCACCCAGGTTGAAAAACGAATCGTCCACCCCGACGCGCTCCAGACCGAGGACTTCGGCGTAGATGCCGGCCAAAATCTCCTCGGTAAGCGTTTCCGGGGCACGATACTGCCGAGCATCGACATAGTCCGGCACCGGGAATGCACGACGATCCAATTTCCCGTTGACCGTCAACGGCAGACTGTCGACCACCATCACCGCGGCCGGCACCATATAGCTCGGCAGCCGCTGCGCCAGGGCCGAGCGGATTTCGGCCGGGTCTGCGGTACCGGTGACGTAGCCGAACAGACGCTTGTCACCGGGGCGATCTTCCCGAGCGATCACCGCCGCCTGATTCACCCCCTCCAGACCAGCCAGCACCGCTCGGATGTCACCCAACTCGATGCGATACCCGCGGATCTTGACCTGCTCGTCGGCCCGACCCAGATAGTGCAACTGTCCATCGACACCCCAACGCACCAGATCCCCGGTGCGATACATCCGTTGCCCCGCAGCGAACGGGCACGCCACAAACCGCGACCCGGTCAACCCGCCCCGACGCTGATACCCGCTCGCCAGGCCGGACCCGGCCACATACAGCTCACCGACCACCCCAGGCGGCACCGGACGCAACCACCGATCCAGCACGAAGAACGCCGCCCCCGGCACCGGCCTACCGATCGGCACCACCTTTGACCCTGCCACCAGCGGTGCACTGAACGACGTGTACCACGTCTCCGTCGGGCCGTAACCGTTGAGCATCAACCGGCCCGGTGCCCACCGATCCACCAACTCGGCCGGACACGCTTCACCGGCCACCACCAACGCCGTCGACTCCAAGCCGACCGAGGACAGTGCCGCAGCAGCAGATGGGGTCTGGTTCAGCACCGTCACATGCTCGGCAACCAGCAGGTCATGCAACTCATCCGGCGAACCCACCAACGCATCCGGCACCACCACCAACCGGCCACCGCTCAGCAGCGCACCGAAGATCTCCCACACCGACACATCGAACGCATACGAATGCCACTGCGACCACACCCCCGCGTGCGGCAACCCCGCGTCCAACGACGTCAGCAAGCCGGTGACGTTGCCGTGCGGGACCGCCACTCCCTTCGGAACACCCGTCGTGCCCGACGTGTAGATCACGTACGCAACATCATCCCCAGCCGGCGCTGGCAATGCGCTACTCGGCTGCGTGGCGATCCGCCGATCCGCCACGTCAACAGCAGCCACACCGAGACGATCCAATCGCCCCACCAACCGACCGGCAGTAACCGCGGCCACCGGTCGGGCATCACCCACCACCACCGCGATCCGTGCGTCTGGGTGAGCCGGATCCAACGGCAGATACGCCGCCCCCGTCTTCAACACCGCCAGAATCGCCACGATCGCGTCAACAGAACGATTCAGCAACACCGCGACGCACTCGCCCGGTCCGACACCAAGACCAACAAGCAAATGCGCCAGCCGATTCGACGCCTCATCCAGCTCTCGATAGGTCATCGACATACCGTCGAAGGACACCGCCACCGCATCAGGCACCCGGGCCACCTGCTGCTCAAAAACCTCGGGGATCGAGCCCGCAACACTCGCCGACTCGGAGAGCACCGCCCGGTTGCCGACCGTATCGAGACGAGCATGCTCAACCTCGTCCAACACATCGATCGACGAGAGCAGCCTGGCCGGATCAGCGGTCATCGCCGCCAACACCCGCTCCAATCGCTCGACCATGACCTCAATCGTGGCCGGGTCGAACACATCGGTCCGGAACTCCACCGATCCACCGATCCCGGCCGAAGCACCCTCCGCATCGAACCGCTCGCCCAGAGCGAAGACCAAATCCATCCGCGCGGTGTGGGTTTCGGCCATCAGCGGAGCGGCATACACATCGCCCAATGCCGACTCGGCATCGGGGGCACTGGTGGGGTTCTGCCACGCCAACATCACCTGGATCAGCGGATGATGGGTAAGACTGCGCGTCGGGTTGAGCCTTTCCACCAGCATCTCGAACGGCACATCCTGATGCTCGTAGGCGGCCAGGCTGCGCTGCCGCACCTGCCCAACCAACTCGCCGACGGTGGGATTCTCTGCCAGGTCCATCCGCAACACCAACGTGTTGACGAAGAACCCGACCAACTCGTCCAGGGCGGGATCGCTCCGCCCCGCGATCGGGAAACCCACCGCCACATCGGAACTGGCGCTCAGATTCGACAAGAGGACCGCGAGTGCAGCCTGCAGCACCATGAAGCTGGTGGCATTGTGCTCCCGCGCCACCCGAGCCACCTGCTGCTGCAACTCCGCCGGCCACTCCACCTCCACGACAGCGCCCTGGTAATCGGCGACCGCCGGATACGGCCGATCCGTCGGCAACTCGAGGCGATCAGGCAGACCGGCCAACGCGTCCTGCCAGTAGTCCAGCTGACCGGCGATCCGGCTCCCGGGATCTGACAGCTCCCCCAACTGCTCGCGCTGCCACAGTGTGTAATCCGCGTACTGCACCGGCAGCGGTGACCACTCCGGCGCCTGTCCGCCGCACCGAGCTGCGTAGGCGGCAGCCACATCACGGGCCAGTGGGGCGAAAGACCAAGCGTCACCAGCGATGTGGTGAACCACTGCCACCAGCAGATGCTCATTCTCAGAAACGCGGAAAAGCTTTGTCCAGATCGGAATCTCGGTATTCAGGTCGAATGGATGCCGTACCGCTGTGTCGATGGCGCCCGCCAGCCGATCCGCCGGCCAACCTGTCGCGTCGATCTCCTGCCATCCGAGATCAACCTGCTCGGCTGGGATCACCAGCTGCCGGGGAACGCCGTCGACCGCCGGGAACACTGTGCGCAGACTCTCATGCCGGACCACCACATCGACCAGAGCCAGACCGAGTGCGTCGGCGTCCAATCCGGTGACCCGGTACATCATCGGCATGTTGTAGATCGGCGAAGGACCGTGCAATTGGTCCAGGAACCACAACCGCTGCTGGGCATACGACAACGGCACCACGGTTGGCCGACGCATCGGCACCAGCGGCGTCCGTGCGCCCGTCCCCGTGGCGATGCGCGCCTCCAGCTGCGCCACGGTCGGTGCGTCGAAGACCGCGCGAACTGCCAGATCAGCGTCGAACGCGGTGTTGACGGCATTGATCAGCCGAATCGCTGACAGCGAGTCACCGCCGAGATCGAAGAACGAGTCGCCGACCCCGACCCGGTCCAGCCCCAACACCTGGGTGAAGATGCCGACCAGAATCTCCTCGACCGGGGTGGCCGGGGCACGATAGTTGTCGGCGTCGGTGTATTCCGGTGCCGGTAGCGCGCGCCTGTCCAACTTGCCGTTGACCGTCAACGGTATGGCGTCGACCACCACCACCGCGGCAGGCACCATGTAGGTCGGGAGGTGTTCGGCAAGCTGGGCGCGGGCCTTACCGGCGTCGACCATTCCCGTCACAGATTCGGTGACGTAGCCGACGAGGCGCTTCTCGCCCGGGCCGTCCTCGCGGGCGATGACGACGGCTTGTTCCACGCCATCCAGATCCGCCAGAGCGACCTGAATTTCGCCGAGTTCGATCCGATAGCCCCGGATCTTGACCTGCTCGTCGGCACGGCCGAGGTACTGCATCTGCCCATCGCTGCCCCAGCGCACCAAGTCGCCGGTCCGGTACATGCGGGCTCCTGCTCCGCCGAACGGGCAGGGGACGAAGCGCGATGCAGTCAGACCGGGTCGACCGACATACCCGATCCCGACGCCGCGGCCCGCCACATAGAGCTCCCCTATTACCCCAGGGGGCACTTCCCGCAGCCAGCGATCCAGGACGAACAGTGCCGCACCCGGTACCGGAGCACCGATCGGAACAACATTCGAACCGGCCTCTTCAGCTTTCAAGGGCGCACTGATCGTCGCGTACACCGTGGCTTCGGTCGGTCCGTAGGCGTTGATCAGCACCCGCCCCGGCGCCCAGCGTTGCACCAGCTCGGCGGGACAGGCTTCACCGGCCACCACCAAGGCGGCAGACTCCAATCCTTGCGGTGAGAGCATCCCCGCGGCCGACGGCGTCTGGCTCAAGACGCTGACGTTTTCGGCGACCAACAATGCGTGCAGATCCTGCGGCGACCGGGCCACGTCCTCGGGCACCACCACCAAGCGGCCACCGTGCAACAGTGCGCCGAAGATGTCCCACACCGATACGTCGAACACCAGCGAATGCCACTGCGACCACACGGTTCCGGGGCCCACCAAGGCCGGGTCCACCGCCCCGAGGAACTGGGTCACATTCTGATGGGTGATCGCCACACCCTTCGGCACACCGGTGGTCCCCGAGGTGTAGATCAGGTAGGCGACATCGTCGGCGGCCGGCATCCGCAAAGCGCCGCCGGGCTGCGTGTCGATCCTGGCGTCGGCGACGTCGATGACAGCCAGGTCGGCGCCATCCAGCCGCGCCCGCAACTCGGGGGTGGTGATCGCTGCGACCGGGCGGGCATCGCCGAGCATGAACTCGACCCGCGCATCCGGCACCATCGGGTCGATCGGAAGGTAAGCCGCCCCGGACTTGAGCACCGCCAGGATCGCGACGATCGCCTCGGCCGAATGGTTGAGCAGCAACGCCACGCTCTCACCGGGCCCGGACCCATGGCCAACAAGCAGATGCGCCAAGCGATTCGACGTCTCATCGAGCTCGCGGTAGGTCCATGAACCATTCCCGCACACCACCGCGACCGCGTCCGGGTCCCGTGCCACCTGCTCGGCGAACACCACCGGGATCGACACCGCGGCCACGGGTTCGGTCAACACCGCGCGGTTTCCCCATCGGTCGAGGCTGGCGTGGTCAGCGGCCTCCAACAGATTGATCGACGACAGCTTCGCCGCGGGATCGGTGATCAGAGCTTTCACCACGCGGGTCAGTCGCTGGATGAACGTCTGGATGGTGGCGGCATCAAACACATCGGTGCGGTATTCCACCGAACCGGTGATGCCGGCCGGCTCACCGGTATTCCAGCGTTCTGCCAACGAGATGGTCAGATCCATGCGGGCGGTCTGAGTGTCGGCTTCCAGCGGGGTGGCCTGCATACCGCCCAATGTCGGTACGACCGCCTGGTCGTCGTCCTGCCTGGTCAAGTTCTGCCACGCCACCAACACCTGGATCAACGGATGGTGGGTCAGGCTGCGGGCCGGGTTGAGCCGGTCGACCACCATCTCGAAAGGCACGTCCTGGTGCTCGTAGGCCGCCAGACTGCGCTGACGTACCTGCGTCAGCAGGTCGGCAAACGTGGGGTCCCCGTCGAGCTCGACCCGCAACACCAGTGTGTTGATGAAAACCCCGACCAACTCGTCCAACGCGGGATCACTACGCCCGGCGATCGGGAAGCCCACCGCCACATCGGAATTCCCGGTCAGAGTCGACAACAACACGGCCAGGGCGGCCTGTACCACCATGAAGCTGGTCGCATTGTGCTCAGTAGCTGCCCGCGCGATCTGCTGTTGCAAATCGACCGGCCACTCCACCGCGAGGCTGGCCCCGCGGTAGTCCGCCTCCGCCGGATACGGCCGGTCCGTGGGAAGTTCGAGCCGCTCGGGCAACCCGGCCAGCGCTTGCTCCCAGTAGGCCAACTGCCCGGCGATCCGGCTGTCGGGATCGGCCGGATCCCCCAGATGTGCGCGCTGCCATAACGTGTAGTCGGCGTACTGCACCGGCAACGGCGCCCAACCCGGTACTTGTCCCAGGCAACGCGCGGCATACGCCACCCCAAGGTCACGTACCAGCGGACCGATCGACAAGCCGTCCCCGGCTATGTGATGGACCACCGCAACCAAGATGTGTTCAGCCTCATCCACGCGGAAAAGGGTTGCTTGCAAGGGAGATTCGGTCGACAGATCAAAGTTGTACCCGACGGCCGCGTGGATCGCGTCCGACAGCCGTTCCATCGACCAGCCGGTGGCGTCGACGACCCGCCAGCCGAGATCGGCCTGCGCCGCCGGCAGCACGACCTGTCGGGGCACACCGTCGACCGCGGGGAACACCGTGCGCAGAGACTCGTGGCGCTCCACCACGTCAGCCAGTGCCGCCCCGAGGGCATCGACATCCAGCTCGCCGGTGATACGGTACGCGGTCGGCATGTTGTAGATCGGGGACGGGCCCTCGAGCTGGTCGAGGAACCACAGCCGCTGCTGAGCATAGGACAACGGCAGGACATCAGGACGCTGTCGGGCCACCAACGGTTCCCGCCGGCCCGCACTCTCGCCGGAGCGGGCCGACAATTGCGCCACCGTCGGCGCCTCGAACACCGCCCGCACCGCCAGGTCCGTATCCAGGCTGGCATTGACCGCATTGATCAACCGCATCGCCGACAGCGAATCCCCACCCAGGTCAAAGAAGGAATCATCAGCCCCGACCCGCTCCAACCCCAGCACCTGGGCATAGATGCCGGCCAGGATCTCCTCCGTGGGCGTCCCCGGAGCCCGGTAGCGATCGACGTCGGCGTACTCCGGTGCGGGCAGGGCCCGTCGGTCAAGCTTGCCGTTGACGGTCAATGACAACGCGTCGACCACCACCACTGCAGCCGGCACCATGTACGACGGCAACCGCTCACCCATCGCAGCCCGGACCGACGCCGAATCAACGCTTCCAGGGGATGATTCGGTGATGTAGCCGACCAGGCGTTTGTCGCCCGGGCGGTCCTCCCGGGCGATCACTGCCGCCTGATCGACCCCGTCCAGATCCGCGAGGACAGACTGGATCTCTCCCAGTTCTATGCGGTACCCGCGGATCTTGACCTGCTCATCGGCGCGCCCCAGATACCGCAACTGCCCATCGGCACCCCAGGATGCGAGATCCCCGGTTCGGTACATCCGCGAGCCGTTCCCACTGAACGGGCACGCCACAAATCGCAATGCAGTCAGACCACCGCGAAGCCAGTACCCCATCCCGACACCGGCACCCGCGACGTACAACTCACCCACCACACCCACGGGCGTTTGCCGCAGAGCCTGGTCCAGGACGAAAAAGCCCAGGTGTCCCAACGGCACCCCGATCGGACTGACGCTGCCCTCAACATCGCCGGCCACGATCTCCCGGAACGACGCATGCACCGTCGTCTCGGTGATGCCATACATGTTGATCAGCCGAGTGGAACCTGAATGGCCCTCGAACCATGGCCGAAGACGCTGCGGCTCAAGGGCCTCACCGCCGAAGACCACCGTCTCCAACTTCAACTGCCGGCCCAGCTCCGGTTGCAACGCATCCGCCGACTGCAACGCATAGAACGCCGACGGCGTCTGACTCAACACCGTCACCTGCTCGGACACCAACAAACCGAGCAACTCTTCCGGAGACCGCGTCACCGACTCCGGAACCACCACCAACCGACCGCCGAACAGCAACGCACCCCAGATCTCCCACACCGAATAGTCGAACGCCAACGAATGACACTGCGTCCACACCTGCCCCGCCAGACCCAACTCCGCATCCAACGTGCCCAACAACCGCACCACATTCCGATGCGTGATCGCCACACCCTTCGGACGACCCGTCGTCCCCGACGTATAAATCAGGTACGCGACATCGTCGGCGAGTGTCGTGGGCAACGGCCCCGTGCGTGTGGCGACACCGGCAGCGGCAGCGTCGATATCGACGACCGCAACGCCGGATCCCTCCAGCCTCCCGGCCAGTGCCGACGTGGTCACTGCCACGACCGGCGCGGCATCACTGAGCATGAACTGAATCCGCGAATCAGGATGCATCGCATCAATCGGCAGATACGCCGCCCCCGACTTCAACACCCCCAGAATCGCGACAATCGCCTCAACCGACCGAGGCAACAACACCGCCACACACCCACCCGGACCCGCACCAAGCCCAACCAAACAGTGCGCCAACCGATTCGACGCCTCATCGATCTCCGCGTAGGACATCGCGTGGCCCTCGAACGACACCGCCACCGCATCCGGCGCACGGGCCACCTGCGCTGCAAACAACACCGGCATCGACACCGCAGGAGGTGCAGGGCGGATCAACTCCGGCCGGTTGCCGGCATCGTCGAGGAGAGCATGCTCGCTGACATCCAGCACATCGATCGACGACAACCGCCGTGTCGGATCAGCAATGAGCGCCTCTGCGACCCGCGCCAGCCGCTCGATCATCGATTCGATGCTTGCCGCGTCGAACACGTCAGTCCGGAACTCGACGGTTCCGCCTATCCCCGCGGGCTCACCGGCGTCGTCCCACCGTTCGGACAGGGAGAACGTCAGATCCATCCGGGCGACCTGGGTATCGACCGACAGCGGACTGACCTGTGCCTCACCAAGAGTCGATTCGATGGCGGTGTCGGCGGTGAAGTTCTGCCAGGCCAAGGCCACCTGGACCAACGGGTGATGCGCCAGTGAACGGGTCGGCTTGAGCCGATCCACCAACACCTCGAACGGCACATCCTGATGCTCGAGAGTGGCCAGGCTGCGCTGGCGCACCTGGGCCACCACCTCGGCAACAGTCGGATCACCGCCCAGATCCACTCGCAACACCAGCGTGTTGACGAAAAACCCGACAAGACGGTCCAGCGCGGCATCGCCACGGCCCGCGATCGGAACCCCCACCGCCACATCAGAACTCGCACTGAGCTTCGACAACAACATGGTCAGCGCGGCCTGCATCACCATGTACGCCGTAGCGTTGTACTCGCGCGCAACTTGACGTATCCGCTTGTGCAGTTCAGCCGGCAACGACACCGCCACAGTCGCGCCCCGGTGATCCGCCTCAACCGGATACGGCCGGTCGGTCGGCAACTCCAACCGCTCGGGCAACCCGGCCAACGCCTGCTCCCAATACGCCACCTGCCCGGAGATCCGACTGTTCGGGTCGGTCAGCTCACCCAGATTCGCCCGCTGCCACAGGGTGTAATCCGCGTACTGCACTGGCAGCGGCGTCCAGTCCGGCGCTCGTCCCGTAGACCGGCCGGCATACGCCGCCTGCAGGTCGGCAATCAACGGGGCGACCGACCAGCCGTCGGCGGCGATGTGGTGCACCACCGCGGCCAGAACATGCTCATCCTCGTCGATCTGGAAAAGGGTTGCTCGCAGGGGGATCTCGTTGCTCAGGTCGAAGGTGGCACGCGCTACCGCTTCAATGCCATCGCGCAGTTCAGCAACTGACCAACCGCCGGCATCAACAACGCGCCAACCACAATCGGCCTGCTCGGCGGGCAGCACCACCTGTTCTGGGACACCGTGGACCGACCGGAACACCGTGCGCAAAGACTCGTGGCGCTCCACCACATCGGCCAGTGCCGCGCCGAGTGCGTCCGTATTCAGCTGCCCGGTGATCCGTAGTGCCACCGCCATGTTGTAGACCGGGGACGGGCCCTCAAGCTGGTCGAGGAACCACAACCGCTGCTGGGCATACGACAATGGAATGGCCGCTGGGCGTGGCTGGGCCACCAACGGTTCATGTCCACCCGAACTCTCCCCGGTACGCGCAGCCAGTTGCGCGACCGTGGGTGTCTCGAATACGGCCCGAACCGCGAAGTCCGTTTCCAGACTGGCATTGACGGCATTGATCAACCGTGTCGCCGAGAGTGAATCCCCACCCAGGTCGAAGAACGAGTCGTCGACCCCGACCCGCTGCAGACCGAGTACCTGCGCATAGATACCGGCCAGCAACTCCTCGACCGGAGTGGCGGGAGCGCGGTACTGCTGACCGTTGACGTAGTCGGGCGCAGGCAGAGCTCGCCGGTCAAGTTTTCCGTTCACCGTCAACGGCAACTTGTCCAGCACCACGACCGCGGAAGGCACCATATAACCCGGTAACCGCTGTGAAAGCTGCGCACGAACCTTCGACGGGTCCGCGGTGCCGGTGATGTAGCCGACCAACCGCTTGTCACCCGGGCGGTCCTCCCGCACGATCACCGCCGCCTGCCCCACCCCCTCGACCTCAGCCAAAGCGGTTTGAATCTCACCCAACTCAATGCGATACCCACGAATCTTGACCTGCTCATCCGCACGCCCGCCATACCGCAACTGCCCATCACTACCCCACGACGCCAGATCCCCGGTCCGATACATCCGCGCGCCATCCCCACCGAACGGACACGCCACAAACCGGGACGCGCTCAACCCCCCACGACGCCAATACCCGCACCCCAACCCCGCACCGACCACATACAACTCACCCACCACACCAACCGGCACCGGCTGCAACGACGCATCCAACACGAAAAACCCAAGATGCCCCAACGGCACCCCAATCGGACTGACACTGCCCTCAACATCACCGGCCACAATCTCCCGAAACGACGCATGCACCGTCGTCTCGGTGATCCCATACATATTGATCAACCGCGGCGAACCCGGATGACGATCCAACCACCCCCGAAGACGCTGCGGCTCAAGAGCTTCCCCACCAAAAACCACCGTCTCCAACTTCAACAAACCACCCGGCCCAGGCTGCAACGCATCCACAGCCTGCAACGCATAAAACGCCGACGGCGTCTGACTGAACATCGTGACCTGCTCGGCAACCAGCACGGCATACAAGTCCTCCGGCGCCTGCGTCACCGACTCCGGCACCACCACCAACCGACCGCCATACAGCAACGCACCCCAGATCTCCCACACCGAATAGTCGAACGCCAACGAATGACACTGCGTCCACACCTGCCCCGCCAGACCCAACTCCGCATCCAACGTGCCCAACAACCGCACCACATTCCGATGCGTGATCGCCACACCCTTCGGACGACCCGTCGTCCCCGACGTATAGATCAAATACGCGACATCGTCAGCCGTCGGCGCCGGCAATTCCGGGCCCGGCCCGGTGTGCCGGCGCACCTCGTTGAAATCAACGACCTCCAGATCGCACCCATCGAACCGGCCAATCAGCTCCGTTGTGGTGACTGCCACGGCCGGTTCGGCATCAGCAAGCATGAACTGGATCCGTGCATCAGGATGCATCGGATCGATCGGCAGATATGCCGCACCGCACTTCAGCACCGCGACAATCGAAACAATCGCCTCAAGCGAGCGGGGGAAGAGTAGTGCCACCCGCTTTCCTGGACCTACGCCGAGACCGAACAGCCAGTGCGCCAAACGATTCGATGCCTCATCCAACTCCGCGTAGGACATCGAGTGACCGTTGAACGTCACCGCCGGCAGCTCCGGCGCGCGGGCCACCTGCGCTGCCAACAAGTCCGGAATCGACGCCGACACCGAGGCCGGATCGGTCAACACCGCGCGGTTGCCCCACCCGAACAGCTCTGCGTGCTCGTCCTCGTCCAGGAAATCCATCGACGACAACCGCCGACTCAGGTCGGCAGTCACGAGGCCTCCGCCTCAGCTGTCATCGCCATCAAGACTTTTCGCAACCGATCGATCAACCGCACGACGGTGGCCTCGTCATAAACGTCGGTGCGAAACTCCACAGTCCCTCCAATCCCGGCGGGTTCGCCGGTCTCAGTCCAACGTTCACCCAGCGCAAAGGTGAGATCAGTACGGGCGGTGTGAGTTTGAGCAGGTAGTGGGGTCACCTGCACATCTCCCAACCTGAGGCCACCGGCGGCATCAGCACTGTGCTGCCATTCCAGGTTCTGCCAAGACAACATCACCTGGACCAGCGGATGATGGGTCAAGCTGCGGGTCGGGTTGAGTCGATCCACCACGACCTCGAACGGCACGTCCTGGTGTTCGAAGGCCGCCAAGCCGCGCTGACGCACCTGATCCAGCAGTTCGCCGATCGTCGGATCGCCGGCGAAGTCGACGCGCAGCACCAGCGTGTTGACGAAGAATCCGACCAAATTGTCGAGTGCCGGATCATTGCGCCCGGCAATCGATATCCCCATCGCCACATCAGAACTCGCACTGAGCTTCGACAGCAGCAGCGCCAACCCGGCCTGTACCACCATGAAACTGGTGGCATTCTGCTCACGAGCCACCCGGGCGATCCGCTGCTGGAGCTCGACGGGCCACTCCACCGCCAAACTGCCACCCTCGTAGTCGGCCACCGGCGGGTACGGCCGATCCGTCGGCAACTCCAGCCGCTCCGGCAGCCCGGCCAGCGCCTGCTCCCAATAGGCCAGCTGCCCAGATATGCGGCTGTCCGGATCGGCCAGGTCACCCAGATACGAGCGTTGCCACAACGTGTAATCCGCATACTGCACCGGCAGCGGTGACCAAGCAGGGGCCTGGCCGGCACACCGCCTGGCATAGGCCGCGCCCAGGTCCGCCACCAACGGGGTGACCGACCAGCCGTCGGCAGCGATGTGGTGTACCACCGCCACCAGCACATGATCGTTTTCTGCAACCCGGAACAGTGTTGCCTTCAACGGCAATTCGGCGGAGAGGTCAAACGGATGCCGCGCGACGGAGCCGGCCTCCTCGACCAACCGATCCGCCGGCCAGCCGACCGCGTCGACCACCTGCCATTGCATCCGGGCGCACTCGGCCGGCACCACCAGTTGCTGGGGCACCTCACCGGCCAGAGTGAACATGGTGCGCAGGCTCTCGTGGCGGCCCACCACATCAGCCAACGCCTGCCCGAGGGCAACGGGATCGAGGTCACCGGTGAGGCGCAACCCGACGGCCAGGTTGTAAACCGGTGAGGGGCCGTTCAGTTGATCGAAGAACCACAACCGCTGCTGCGCATACGACAACGGGATGGTCTGTGGGCGCGGCATCACCTGCAGTGGCGGGCGTAACGCGTCGGCCTGTTGGCGGTCCAGACAGACCGCCAGTCGTCCGACGGTGGGCGCATCGAACAGATAGCGGACCGGAACGTCCTTGCCCAGGGCGGACTGGAGTCGAGCACTGACCCGGATGGCGATCAATGAATCGCCGCCCAGGGCGAAGAAGTCGTCGTCGAGCCCGACGCGATCGAGGCCCAGTACCTCGGCGAACACCTCGGCGACGGTCTTTTCCGTCGGCGTCTGAGGTGGCCGGAAGGTGGCGGCGGTGAACACCGGTTCCGGCAGGGCTTTCCGGTCGATCTTGCCGGAGGAGGTCAACGGGAACTCCTCGAGCACCACGATCTGGCTCGGCACCATGTATTCCGGCAAGCGCCCGGCCAGCCACTGGCGCACTTCGCTGACCTTGCTGTTGGTGTCGGGGTCATTGGCGTAGGCGCTACGCTCCTGCGACCCCGCCGGCGGCAGGTAGAGATCGGTGAACACCGGGATTTCGCCTTCGTCGGCGTCGTCGATGAATACCGCGTCGACCGTGCCGGGTTGGGGGCCCCAGGTGACCGCAACGTGATAGCCGGCCTTCTCTCCGAGCCGGTACAGGAGCTCGGGCGTCACGGCATCGGCGGGCGGGGCCGCAGCCTCGGCCAACGCGTCAGCTACCGAATGCCCCTCGGCGAGGGCCTGTTCGATGATCACGTCGGCGATCACGCCCGCCCGTGGAATCGCACTGACTCGCACGGTCTGCGGCCGCTGAGCTGTCAAGTCGGCGTGCAGTCCGGTCAGGCCCGCGCAATCAGACCAATCCCAGATGGGTGCACCGGCGAGCGAACGGATCCCGGCCGCTGTTTTGTGAACAGCGACGTCGTAGCGGTACCGGGTCAGCTCGTTGTCGGCTTCGCCGCGCTTGACCTGGATGCCGATCCCGCCGACCGACGGGTGGGCGGCTGCCCACGTCGTGAAGAACTCAGGGGCCAGCAGCAGCTCAGGCTCGCCGATGATCGCGCGTTGCACACGCTGGCGGATCTCGTCGGTATCTGCGTCGGAGCCGCTGCGCGCCAGCGCGATACCGGTCTGGAAGGCGCCCTGCAGGCTGTGGTTGCGCACATCGCCGACGAACAACGTTCCGCCCGGAGCCAACAGCTCGACGGCGTGGTCGATGACCTCGGTGAGGTACTCGGCGTTGGGGAAGTACTGGATGACCGAGTTGATGATGATCGTGTCGAAGTGACCGTCCGGCAGGCCGTCGACCACATCCGCCGGCTGCACCCGCAATCGCACCCGATCGCCCCACGGTTGCCCGGACACCGCTGCTTCCAGTGTCCGGATGGTCGGCGCGGAAAAGTCTGTGCCCCAGTACTCCACGCATGTCGGGGCAATCTGGGAGAGCACAAGCCCGGAACCGACGCCGAGTTCGAGTACCCGCTGCGGACGAAGCGCCAGAATCCGGTTCACGGCACCGGAGCGCCATTCCTCCATCTGATCGAGCGGAATCGGATCTGAGGTGTAGCTGCTGTTCCAGCCGCGGAAATCGCTCCCGAACTCCGCCACGTCGAGGTCGGCGTCATAAAGCTCGTCGTACACGGTTTGCCACTGGTCGACGACTTCGGCATCGTGGTCGGCACTGCTGGCGCGCTCGAGTGCGACATACGCGATCAGGTGGTCAGCGGCATCGTCGTGGTAGACCGCGGCAGCGGCGCGATTGACCTGCGGGCAGGCCAGCAGGGTGTTCTCGATCTCGCCGAGTTCCAGGCGTTGCCCACGCAGCTTCACCTGGGCATCCGCCCGCCCGAGGTACTCCAGACTGCCGCTTTCGGACCAACGCACCAGATCACCGGTGCGATAGAGCCGCGTGCCCGGTGCCCCAAAGGGGTTGGCCACGAAGCGATCCGCCGTCAGGTCGGACCGACCAACGTAGCCACGGGCCAACACCGGACCCGCCACATACAACTCGCCCACCACTCCGACCGGAACCGGGTTCAACCGCGCATCCAATACCAACGCACACGTGCCCGGAACCGGCGCGCCGATCCGCACCGGTTCCCCGGCCGACACCGCGCTCCAGGTCGCCCAGATGGTGATCTCGGTCGGTCCATACAGATTGAACATGCGGCGGCCAGGTGCCCACGAGGCGACCAGCTCCGCGGGACACGCCTCACCTCCGGTGGCCAACATAGTCAACCCGCCCAAGCGGTTTCGGTCGAGTGTCGCCAGCACGGTCGGGGTGATCAACGCAGCTTCGATGTGCTGTTTCTCGATCACCGCCGTCAGTGCGTCACCCGCGTATGAATCCGGCGACGCCACCACCAGTGCCGCACGTGAGGCTGTCCCCCACAACCACTCGAAGACCGAGGCATCAAACGTCGGTGCGGCCACCATCAGCATCCGCGCGCCCGCGCCCACCCCTAACAGCCGGCGGGCAGCCTCGGCTATTCCGAGCACGCCGGCATGGCTGACCGCTACGCCCTTCGGCGTGCCCGTGGACCCCGAAGTGAAGATCGCATACGCCGCATCGTCAGTGGTCATCGGCGCCAATCGATCCGCGTCGGTGATCGGCTCGGCGGAACTTCTCGAAAGATCCAGTGCCGCGATATCGATGACCGGGCGAGCCCCGGCTCCGTCCACCGGGTCATCACCACGAGTCAGTACACACACCGCTTCGACGGTGTCCAGCACCGTGGAGATCCGCTCAGCCGGGTGAGTCCGATCCACCGGCACGTACACCCCGCCGGCCTTGAGCACCGCCCACCACGCGGTCACCAACTCGACAGACCGGCTGATCGCCACCCCGACGGCACGCTCGGGACCCACACCCGCGCCGATCAACACCCGTGCCAGCTGGTTGGAGGCCTCATCGAGCTCCCGATAGGTGAACTCCCGCAGGTCATCCACCACCGCCAAGGCGTCTGGATCCGCGGCCACCGCGGCTGCCAACAGCTCCGGAGCCAGCCCCACCCGTGCATCGATGTTGGCACCAGACCACTTGTGCAACACCAGATTGCGTTCGTCGCCGCCGAGCAGGCCGACCTCGCCCACCACCACCGACGAATCCGCCACCACGGCATCGACCACGCGGCCGAACCATCCCACCAGTCGCTCGATGGTGGATCGGTCGAACAGGTCCGTGGCGTATGTCAGCACGCCGGCGGCCATCGGGGCGCCCGAACGTTCGTCGGGGACCTCCCTGATGTCCACGTCGAGATCGAACTTTGCGGTCCGGGTGACCATCGACATCGGCTCGATGCCGGCGCCCTCCAACGCCACCTCAGGACGCACGTTGTTCTGGAAGACCAGGGCGACCTGGAACAGCGGATGATGCGATGTGGACCGCGTCGGGTTCAGTTGCTCCACCAGCAACTCGAAGGGCACGTCCTGGTTGGTGTAGCCATCCAGCGCTTTCTGACGCACCTGATCGAGCACATCGCTGAACCTCTGCTGGGAGTTCAACCCGACCCGCAGGACCCACGTGTTGACGAAGAAGCCGACCAGCTCCTGCAGGGCCTGGTCGTTGCGTCCCGCGATCGGTGTTCCCAGCGCGATGTCCTCACCGACGCCGGCCCGGTGCAGCACGACGGACATGACAGCCTGCAGCACCATCGACGTGGTGACGTTGTGTTCTGCGGCAACGGCTTTGATTCCGGCCCAGGCTTGTGAATCGATGCGCAGGTCGACCCCGTCGCCCCGGTAACTGGGCACCGGCGGGCGCGGCCGGTCGGTAGGCAACGACACCACCTCGGGCAGACCCGCCAGCTCTTTGCGCCAATAGGACAGCTGCTCGGCGATTCGGCTGCCCGGATCGTCAAGGTCTCCCAGATGCTCACGCTGCCACACCGTGTAATCGGCGTACTGGACGGGCAACGGTGACCACGCTGGAACCTGACCGGCGCAGCGGGCTGCGTAGGCGATCCCGACGTCCTTGACCATGGGTGCCATGGACCAGCCGTCGAAGGCGATGTGGTGCAAGACGATTCCGAGGACATACCGTTCGGGACCCACCGCATAGATCTGCGCCCGGATCGGGATCTCGGTAGCCAGGTCAAACCGGTATCCCACCAACCCGACCAACTCGCTGATGACCGCGTCTTCTTGGTCCGCTGCCACCTGCACTACCGCCGGGCCGCCGCGCCGCCACAGCCCCGGCTCTGCCGGAAGCACCTTCTGCGAGGGCACACCGTCGACGTCAGGGAACACCGTGCGCAGCGATTCGTGCCGGTCGATGACGTCGTCGAGGGCCGACTCGAGCGCTTCGACATCGAGTACGCCGTTGATCCGGAACGCGATCGGCATGTTGTACGTCGCGACCCCGCCCTCGAATCGGTTGAGGAACCACAGCCGCTGTTGCGCATACGACAGTGGGATCACGGCGGGTCGCTGCTGCGGGACCAGCGGCCGGCGTTCGCTCGAGCCTGAGACGATGCGTGAGGCGAGTTGGGCGACGGCCGGCGCGTCGAACAAGGTACGCACGCCCATGTCGACGTCGAGGTGGCTGTTGACCGCGGCGAGCAACCGCATCGCCGACAGGGAGTCGCCGCCGAGGTCGAAGAAGGAATCGTCGACCCCGACCCGGGGCAGGTTCAGGACTTGGGCATAGATGCCGGCCAGGATCTCCTCGGTCGCCGTGCTCGGGGCCCGGTAATGATCGGTGTCGACGTATTCCGGTTCCGGCAACGCCCGTTTGTCCAGCTTGCCGTTCACCGTCAACGGCAAGGAGTCCAGGACCACGACAGCGGTCGGCACCATGTAGGCCGGTAACCGCTGCGAGAGCTGTGCGCGCACCACCGCGGGATCGGCTGACCCGGTGATGTAGCCGACCAGCCGCTTGTCACCGGGACGGTCCTCACGGGCGATCACCACGGCTTGCTGCACGTCATCGAGATCGGCCAGCGCCGTTTGGATTTCGCCGAGTTCGATACGGTAGCCGCGGATCTTGACCTGCTCATCGGCACGCCCGGCATACCGCAACTGCCCATCTGGACCCCAAGAGACCAAATCCCCGGTCCGATACATCCGGGCACCCGGCGCGCCGAACGGGCACGCCACGAACCGGGAAGCGCTCAGGCCCGCACGCCGCACATAGCCGACACCCACACCGCGACCGGCGACATACAACTCACCCACCACGCCCGAAGGCACCGGACGCAAGGCCCGATCCAACACAAACAGTGCCGCTCCGGGCACCGGCACACCTACCGGGACGACCCCCGAACCGGGCTGCAACGGAGCGCTGATCGTGGCGTACACCGTCGTCTCGGTGGGACCGTACCCGTTGATCATCACCCGTCCCGGCGCCCAGCGGTCCACCACATCGGCTGGGCACGCCTCGGCAGCCACCATCAAGGCCGGCACCGACTTCAGCTTGTCAGGCGACAGCATTCCGACCGCAGAAGGTGTCTGGCTCAACACCGTCACACCCTCAGCGACCACCAACGCCTGCAATTCCTGCGGCGAACGCGTCACGGCCTCGGGCACGACCACCAGGCGTCCACCGTGCAGCAGAGCACCCCAGATCTCCCACACCGAATAGTCGAACGCCAACGACGAACACGCCGCCCACACCTGCTGCGGGCCCAACTCGATCCCGACATCCATGGCGTCGAACAGCCGCGTCACGTTCTGATGCGTGACCGCAACACCTTTGGGCACACCCGTGGTCCCCGACGTGTAGATGACGTGCGCAATGTCATCCGGAGCCGGAACCGGCAATGCGCTCGAGGACTGCGCATCGATACGCGCGTCGTCGACCTCGACCACTGGGACACCGGATCCGTCCAACCGCTCGGCCAGCCCAGCCATGGTGACCGCCGCCACCGGTTGCGCATCTGCCAGCATGAACTGCACCCGAGCGTCCGGATGCGCCGGATCAATCGGCAGATACGCCGCACCGGACTTCAGCACACCCAAGATCGCCACCACAGCCTGCATTGAGCGCTCGAGCATCAGCGCAACGTATTCGCCGGGTCCAGCGCCATATTCGGACAACAAGCGCGCCAACCGATTCGACGCCTCATCCAATTCCCGATACGACAACGACCGACCTTCAAACGACACCGCCACCGCATCCGCAGCGCGCTGCACCTGAGCCGCGAACAACGCCGGAATCGACGACTCCACCACCGACCCCGTCAACACCGCCCGATGACCAACCTCATCCAGCCGCGCACGATCAGCAGCATCAAGAACATCCACCGACGACAACCGCTGACCCGGCTCGGAAACAAACGCCGTCAACACCCGCTGCAACCGCTCGACCAGGGTTCGAATGCTTGTCGCATCGAAGACGTCCGTGCGGAACTCGACCACGCCGCCGATGCCGGCCGGGGCGCCGGCCTCGCTGAAACGTTCAGCGAGGGAGAACACCAAATCCATACGAGCGGTTCGGGTCTCCGCATCGAGCGGCGTGGCCTGGATATCGCCCAGATCCAAACTGGACGCCTGTTCCGCGGCGAAGTTCTGCCAGGAAACCATGACCTGCACCAGGGGGTGATGGGTGAGGCTCCGGGCCGGGTTGAGCCGTTCCACCAACAGCTCGAAGGGGACATCCTGATGCTCGAGCGCCGCCAGACCACGCTGCCGTACCTGGCCCAGCAGATCGGCAACTGTCGGGTCTCCGGCCAGGTCGAGCCGCAGAACCAGGGTGTTGACAAAGAAACCCACCAGCTCATCAAGGCCGGGGTCACTCCGTCCGGCGGTCGCGATTCCCACTGCCACGTCGGAACTCGCGCTCAGCTGGGCGAGCAGCGCCGCCAGCGCGGCCTGGACGACCATGAAACTGGTTGTGTTGTACTCCCGGGCGATGCGGGCCACCTGCTGCTGCAACTCGGCCGGCCAGTCCACCACCACGCTGGAACCCTGGTAGTCGGCCACCACCGGATACGGCCGATCTGTGGGCAGCTCCAGAACTTCGGGCAGACCCGCCAACGCCTGCTCCCAGTAGGCCAGCTGCGTGGCGAGCACACTGTCGGGATCGGACTCGGATCCCAACCAACCCTGTTGCCACAACGTGTAATCGGCGTACTGCACCGGAAGTGGCGACCAATCGGGAACGTGGCCTGCGCAGCGACTCGCGTACGCCGAACCCAGATCAGCCACGAACGGGGTTATCGACCAACCATCGGCAGCGATATGGTGAACCACCGCCACCAGCACATGGTGATCCGGGGCGACCCGGAACAGGGTTGCCCGCAAGGGGATTTCCTGAGTGAGGTCAAAGGGGCGCCGCCCGACAGCTCCGGCTGCTTCCTCCAACTGCTCGGTCGACCATCCGGTGGCGTCGACAACTCGCCAACCCAGTTCTGCTTGCGCGGCCGGCACCACCAATTGCCGGGGAACGCCGTCGACGGCCCCGAACATGGTGCGCAGAGTCTCGTGCCGACTCACGACATCGGCCAAGGACTGTCCGAGCGCGTCGGCGTCCAAGCTGCCGTCCAACCGCAGCGCGACCGCCATGTTGTAGATCGACGACGGTCCCTGCAGCTGCTCCAGGAACCACAATCGCTGTTGCGCGTAGGACAGTGGGATGACCGGAGAACGCGGCTGCGGCGTCAAGCGCTGACGTCCACCCGAGCCGGCCCTGATATGCGGTGCCAGAAGCGCAATCGTGGGTGAGTCGAACAAGGTACGGACGCCGAGATCGGCATCCAGGGCCGTGTTGACTGCGGCGATCAGTCGCATGGCCGACAGTGAATCGCCGCCGAGGTCGAAGAAAGAATCGTCGACCCCGACGCGTTCCATGCCCAACACCTGGGCGTAGATGCCGGCCAAGATCTCCTCGGTCGCCGTGCTCGGCGCACGGTAATGATCGGTGTCGACGTATTCCGGCGCCGGCAACGCGCGCTTGTCCAGCTTGCCGTTCACCGTCAACGGCAGCGCCTCGATGACCACCACCGCTGCGGGCACCATGTAGGCGGGCAACCGCTCGGCCAGTGCCGCCCGGACGTCAGCGGGTTCCACATTGCCGGTGATGTAGCCGACCAGCCGCTTGTCGCCGGGATGGTCCTCACGGACGATCACCACCGCCTGCAGCACACCATCCAAAGACGCCAGAGCTGTTTGGATTTCCCCCAACTCGATGCGGTAACCACGGACCTTGACCTGATCATCAGCACGCCCGGCATACCGCAACTGCCCATCCGGACCCCACGACACCAAATCCCCGGTCCGATACATGCGTATTCCGGGTGCACCCGCACTCCCGAACGGACAGGCAACGAACCGCGACGCGCTCAGGCCCGCGCGGCGCACATACCCCACACCCACGCCGCGGCCGGCCACGTACAACTCACCCACCACACCCGGAGGCACCGGGTGCAACCAGCGGTCCAGGACGAACAGCGCCGCACCTGGTACGGGTAGACCGATAGGCACTGGCCCCACCCCGGGCTGCATGGGTGCGCTGATCGTCGCGTACACCGTGGTCTCGGTCGGACCGTAGCCATTGATCATCACCCGGCCCGGCGCCCACCGATCCACCACATCCGCCGGGCACGGCTCAGCGGCCACCATCAGCGCGGCCGATTCCAGGCCCTCTGAGGCGAGCATCCCTATCGCCGAAGGAGTTTGGCTCAGAACCGTGACGTGCTCATTGACCAACAGGGTATGCAGGTCTTGGGATGAACGAGTGGTCTGCTCTGGCACCACGACCAGGCGCCCACCAAACAACAAGGCGCCCCAGATCTCCCACACCGAATAATCGAACGCCAACGACGAGCATTGCGACCACACCTGCCGCGGGCCCAACTCGATACCCACATCCATACCGTCGAACAACCGCGTCACGTTCTGATGCGTGACGGCAACACCTTTCGGCTCCCCTGTCGTCCCCGACGTATAGATGATGTGCGCCACATCATCCGGAGCCGGACCCGCGGCCGGCGCCGAACTGGACTGAGATCCAATCCGGGCATCCTCGATGTCGATCACCGAGACACCCCAGCCGCCGAGCCGCTCGCCCAGCTCAGCCGTCGTGATCACCGCCATCGGCCCGGCATCGCCGAGCATGAACTCAACCCGAGCATCCGGATGCGCCGGATCGATCGGCAGATACGCCGCACCCGACTTCAACACACCCAGGATCGCGACAATCGCATCGGCCGAACGGCCCATCATGAGGCCAACACACCCACCCGGGCCCGCCCCCTCGGAAACCAGCAGTTGCGCCAACCGATTCGACGCCTCGTCCAACTCCCGATACGACCACGAACGGCCATCGAAAGTCAGTGCCGTCGCACCGGGCGCACGCTGTACCTGCGCTGCGAACAACGCCGGAATCGACGATTCCGCCACCGGCCGCGTCAACACGGCCCGATGACCCACCTCGTCCAGCCGCGCACAGTCGGCGGCATCAAGCAGCTCCACCGACGACAACCGCCGAGCCGGATCGGCCGTCATCTCGGCCAGCATCCGCTGCAACCGCTCGATCAAAGTCTCGATAGTGGTCGGGTCGAACACGTCGGTACGAAATTCGACTGACCCCTCGATGCCGGTCGGCGTGCCCGCATCGTTGAAACGTTCGGCCAGTGAGAACACCAGATCCATACGGGCGGTCTGGGTTTCGGCCTCCAACCGGGTGACGCCCACGTCGCCCAACGTCAGCGCGGCGGCGGGATCGCTGTGCTGCCAGGGCAGGTTCTGCCACGTCAGCATGACCTGGACGAGCGGGTGATGGGTCAGGCTGCGGGTTGGATTCAGCCGATCGACCAGAACCTCGAACGGCACATCCTGATGCTCGAACGCCGCCAGACTACGCCGCCGCACCTGACCCAACAGGTCGGCAACCGTGGGATCTCCGGCCAGGTCAACCCGGAGCACCAACGTGTTGACGAAGAAGCCCACCAGATCGTCCAGCGCGGGCTCACCGCGGCCGGCCGACGCGATGCCCACAGCGACATCAGTGCTTGCGCTCAGCTGGGCCATCAATGCGGCCAGTGCGGCCTGGACCACCATGAAGCTCGTCGCGCCGTGCTCGCGCGCCACCCGCGCGATCTGTTGCTGCAACTCGGCAGGCCAATCCACCGTCACACTGGAGCCCCGGTAGTCGGCCACTGGCGGGTACGGCCGATCCGTCGGCAGCTCCAACCGATCGGGCAGATCGGCCAGCTCGCCCTCCCAATAATCCAGCTGACCGGTGATCACGCTGTTGGGGTCAGATACGGATCCCAACCACTCCTGTTGCCACAACGTGTAATCCGCGTACTGCACGGGCAGGGGCGCCCAGTCCGGCGCCTGCCCCGCACACCGACTGGCGTACGCAGTCGCCAGATCGATCACCAGCGGTGTGACCGACCAGCCGTCGGCGGCGATGTGGTGGACGACGGCGGCCAGCACATGTTCGTGTTCATCGATC
The DNA here is from genome assembly GCF_030486405.1 of Mycolicibacterium sp. HK-90. The sequence goes on from NZ_CP129613.1 coordinate 5,649,645, forward strand.
CGGAAAAGCGTTGCCTTGATCGGGATCTCAGTCGTGAGGTCAAAACTGTGACGCGCGGTCTCACTGATTGCCTCGTCGAGGCGGCCTGCGGGCCATCCGCCGGCGTCGACGATTCGCCATCCCAGGTCAGCGTGCTCGGGGTCGAGGACCACCTGCTGAGGTACACCGGCGATCGACCTGAAGACGGTGCGGAGGCTCTCCTGCCGGCCCACGACGTCTGCCAGCGCGGCACCCAAGGCTTCTTCATCCAGGTGACCACTGAGCCGTAACGCCACCGCCATGTTGTAGATCGGTGACGGCCCCTGCAGTTGCTCCAAGAACCACAGCCGTTGCTGGGCATAGGACAACGGGATCATCGCCGGGCGATGCCGCGTGGTGAGAGGCGGTCGTGCCACGCCGTCCTGATGCCGGTCAAGATAATCGGCCATGCCACCGACCGTGGGTGCGTCGAACAGGTAGCGAACGGGTACATCCCTGCCAAGCGCGGACTGTAGCCGCGCGCAGACCCGGATGGCGATCAGCGAATCGCCGCCAAGGACGAAGAAATCGTCCTCGAGCCCCGCCCTGCCGAGTCCCAGGACCTCGGTGAACACCTCCGCGACGATCTTTTCCATATCGGTCTGAGGTGCGCGGAACGAGGTGGCGACAAAGGTGGGTTCAGGCAGGGCCTTGCGATCGATCTTGCCCGAGGAAGTCAGAGGGAATTCGTCGAGCACCACGATCTGCGACGGCACCATGTATTCGGGCAGCCGCTCGGCCAGCCATTGACGGACCGCGGTGACCTTCGAGTTGGTGTGTGGATCGTTGGCGTACCCGCCGCGCTGGCGGGAGTCGGTGGCGGGCTGGTAGAGATCGGTGAGCGCGGGCACGCCCGACCCATCGGAGGCGGCGATGAAGACGGCGTCCAATGTGCCGGGGTGTGCGCCCCAGGTGACCGCGACGTGGTATCCGGCGGCCTCTCCCAGGCGGTACACCATTTCGGGGGTGACGACATCCTCGGCTGCGGCGGCGTCGGCGTGGACGAGGGCCTCGACGATGGGAAGTCCGGCGCTCAAGGCTTCTTCGGTCACCACGTCGGCGATCACCCCGGCGCGGGGAATGCCACTGACCCGCACCGTGGAGGGGTGCCGAGTCGTCAACTCGGCATGCAGTCCGCTCAGGCCGGCACATTCAGTCCACGCCCAGACCGGGGCGCTCGCCAACGAGCACACCTGAGTGGGCGCCCTGTGGACGATCACGTCGTAGCGGTACCGGCTGAGTTCGTTGTCGGCTTCACCACGTTTGACCTGGATGTCGATACCTCCCACCGATGGATGGTCGGCCGCCCAGGTGGTGAAGAACTCTGGGGCAAGCAGTAACTCGGGCTCGCCCAGCATCGCCCGGTGTACCCGCTGGCGGATCTCGTCGGTATCGGTCCCGTTCCGGCTGCGCGCCAGTGCGATACCGGTCTGGAACGCACCCTGCAGGCTGTGGTTGCGGACGTCGCCGACGAACAGCGTCCCACCTGGCGCCAGCAGATCCATTGCCTTGTCGATGACCTCCGCCAGGTACCCAGCGCTCGGGAAGTACTGGACCACCGAGTTGATCACCACCATGTCGAACAGGCTTTGCGGCAGGTCCTCGGTGACGTGCGCCGGCCGGGTCAGCAGATGGACCCGATCTCCCCACGGTTGGCCGGCCACGGCCGCCTGAAGCTTCTGGATGGTCGGTGCGGAAAAGTCTGTGCCCCAGTACTGCACACACCTCGGCGCGAGCTGCGACAGCAACAAACCCGATCCAACACCGAGTTCGAGTACCCGCTGCGGCCGCAGTGCGAGGATCCGCTCCACGGTGGCCGAACGCCATTCCTCCATCTCCTGCAGGGGGATCGGATCGTCGGTGTAGCTGCTGTTCCAACCCCGGAAATCGTTGCCGAATTCGACGGAGTCAAGGTCGGCGTCGTAGAGCTCGTCGTAGATGCCCTGCCACTGGTCGACGACGTCGGCGTCGTAGTCGGCGGTGCTGTTCTGTTCGAGGGCGATGTAGCCGACCAGATGATCGACACCGGTGCTCCCGCGACGCACAGCCGCGGCCGCACGCATGACCTGCGGGCAGGTCAGCAGGGTGTTCTCGATCTCGCCCAGTTCCAGACGCTGCCCGCGAAGTTTGATCTGGGCGTCGGCGCGACCCAGGTATTCCAGCTGGCCCGTCTCGGTCCAGCGCACCAGGTCGCCGGTGCGATACATACGCGTTCCCGGAGCGCCAAAAGGATTGGCCACAAACCGATCCGCGGTCAGGTCGGGTCGACCCACGTAGCCCCGGCCCACTGCAGGGCCGGCGAGGTACAGCTCAGCCACGACTCCGACCGGAGCGGGATGGAGCCGCGCATCGAGCACGAACGCGTGGGTGCCCGGAACCGGTGCGCCGATCCGCACCGGCTCCCCGGCGGTCAGTGCACTCCAGGTCGCCCAGATGGTCACCTCGGTCGGTCCGTAGGCATTGAACATCCGACGCGGTGCCTTGTTTCCCGCCTCGCGTGCGGATCCAGCCCACGCGGCAACCAACTCCGCCGGACACGCCTCACCACCGGTGACCAATGTGTCCAACCCGTCGATCTGAGCCGGGTCCAGCGTGGCCAGCACGGTTGGGGTGATCAGCGCCGCGTCCACGCGGTGACCCGCGAGCACCTCGGCCAATGCCGCGCCGGCATAAGAATCCGGCGGTGCCACAACCAGCGCCGCCCTCGCCGCGACTGCCCACAACCACTCGAATATCGAGGCATCGAATGTCGGTGCAGCGACCATCAGCACTCGGGAGCGCGGAGCCACACCGAGCAGATCGCGGTGCGCGGCCGCCACCCCCAGCACACCGGCGTGGCTGATCGCCACACCCTTCGGCGTCCCCGTGGAACCCGACGTGAAGATCACGTACGCCGCATTGTCGACACTCAAGGATGTCAGTCGGTCCGTATCCGTCACGGGATCCGCGCTGTGCTCGGACAGATCGACCACATCGAGCGGAATGACGAGGTGGCTGCCGGTCCCCTCGAGCCCGCCCATGCCGCGCGTGAGCACACAAACCGCATCGGCAGTGTCCAACACCGTAGCGACGCGCTCGGCCGGGTAGCCCGGATCGACGGGCACGTACACCCCACCTGCCTTGAGCACCGCCCACCAGGCGACCACGAGCTCCGCGCAGCGACCCATCGCCACCCCGACGGCACGCTCCGGGCCCACCCCTGCCTCGATCAAGGCCCGGGCCAACCGATTGGAGATCTCATCCAGTTCCCGGTACGACAGCTCGCGCGGCCCATCCACCACTGCAACGGCGTCCGGGTCAGCGGCAACCGCCGCGGCCAGCAACTCCGGTGCCAGTCCCACCGGGGCGCCCGCCTCTGCGCCAGACCACTTGTGCAGCACCAGATCCTGCTCATCGTGAGCCAGTAGGCCAAGATCACCTACGACGACCGACGAATCGGCCACCACGGTCTCGACCACGCGGCCGAACCAACCCACCAACCGCTCGACGCTGGATCGGTCGTAGAGGTCAGTGGAGTAGGCCACCGTGCCTGCCGCCATCAGCGCCCCGCGGTCTTCGGCCGTACCTGCCTTCAGATCGAACAACGCACTCGCGTCTCCGCTGGGGATCTCCCGCAGGTCGAATTCGAGATCGAACCGAGCGGTACGGATGTCGGCGGTGTCCGGCTCGACGTCGAGCCCATCCAGCTGGATTTCGGGGCGCACATTGTTCTGGAATGCCAACGCCACCTGGAACATCGGATGGTGAGACGTGGACCGGGTCGGATTGAGCCGCTCCACCAAGAGCTCGAAGGGCACGTCCTGATTGGCATAGGCGTCCAGTGCCTTCTGCCGCACCTGTGCCAACACTTCGCTGAACCGCAGCGCCGGATCCACGCCCACCCGTAGCACCCAGGTGTTGACGAAGAAGCCGACCAGTTCATCGAGCGCTTGGTCCGTACGCCCGGCGATCGGAGTTCCCAGTGCGATGTCCTCGCCGACTCCGGCTCGGTGCAGGGCCACCGCCATCGCTGCCTGCAACACCATCGACACCGTTGCGTTGTGGGCCGTGGCCACGGCCCTGATCCCCGCCCAGGTGTCGGACTCGATGCGCAGATCAACCGCATCGCCACGGTAACTGGGCACCGGCGGACGTGGCCGGTCGGTGGGCAGCGATACCACCTCGGGAAGGTCGGCCAATTCCCGTCGCCAGTAGGCCAACTGGCTCGCGAGCACGCTGTCGGGATCGGACTCGGATCCCAGCCAATCCTGTTGCCACAACGTGTAATCGGCGTACTGCACCGGCAGCGGCGACCAGTCGGGGGCCTGGCCGAGGGTGCGCGACCGGTACGCCTCGCTCACGTCCCGGGCCATGGGCGCCATGGACCAGCCGTCGAAGGCGATGTGGTGCAACACGATTCCGAGGACGTACCGCTCGGGACCCACCGAATAGATCTGAGCCCGGATCGGGATCTCGCCGGCCAGGTCGAACCGGTATCCAGCCAGCGCGACCAACTCGCCAACCAGATCGTCTTCTGCGACCTGCACCAGGGCCGGGCCGCCGCGCCGCCACAGCCCCCGCCGCGCGGGAAGCACCTTCTGCGAGGGCACACCGTCGACGTCGCGGAACACCGTACGCAGCGATTCGTGGCGATCGATCACATCGTCGAGCGCCGCATCGAGTGCGCCCAGGTCCAGTGCGCCGTTGATCCGGAACGCGATCGGCATGTTGTACGTCGCCGCACCGTCCTCGAATCGATTGAGGAACCACATCCGTTGTTGCGCGTAGGACAACGGAATCAGGCGAGGGCGTTCGCCGGCCACCAAGGGCGCACGCCGGTCCGAATCCTCGCCGACATGCGGTGCCAACTGCGCCACCGTCGGCGCGTCGAACAACGTACGTACCGCCAGTCCGGCATCCAAACCCGTGTTGACTGCGGCGACGACCCGCATCGCGAGAATGCTGTCGCCGCCGAGGTCGAAGAAAGAATCGTCGACCCCGACGCGTTCCATGCCCAACACCTGGGCGTAGATGCCGGCCAAGATCTCCTCGGTCGCCGTGCTCGGCGCACGGTAATGATCGGTGTCGACGTATTCCGGCGCCGGCAACGCGCGCTTGTCCAGCTTGCCGTTCACCGTCAACGGCAGCGCCTCGATGACCACCACCGCTGCGGGCACCATGTAGGCGGGCAACCGCTCGGCCAGTGCCGCCCGGACGTCAGCGGGTTCCACATTGCCGGTGATGTAGCCGACCAGCCGCTTGTCGCCGGGATGGTCCTCACGGACGATCACCACCGCCTGCAGCACACCATCCAAAGACGCCAGAGCTGTTTGGATTTCCCCCAACTCGATGCGGTAACCACGGACCTTGACCTGATCATCAGCACGCCCGGCATACCGCAACTGCCCATCCGGACCCCACGACACCAAATCCCCGGTCCGATACATGCGTATTCCGGGTGCACCCGCACTCCCGAACGGGCACGCCACAAACCGCGACCCGGTCAAACCCGACCGGTTCACATAGCCGACTCCGACACCGCGGCCGGCCACATACAACTCACCCACCACGCCCGCAGGCACCGGACGCAACGCCCGATCCAGCACAAACAATGCTGCACCCGGCACCGGCACACCAATCGGCACCACACCCGAACCCGCCTGCATGGGCTTGCTGATCGTCGCGTACACCGTGGTCTCGGTCGGACCGTAGCCATTGATCATCACCCGGCCCGGCGCCCACCGATCCACCACATCCGCCGGACACGCCTCAGCCGCCACCATCAACGCCGACACCGAACCCAACCGTTCGGGATCCAACACCCCCACCGCCGACGGCGTCTGACTCAACACCGTCACACCCTCGCCAACAACCAACGCTTCCAAATCCCGCGGCGAACGCGTCGTCTGCTCGGGCACGACCACCAGGCGCCCACCAAACAACAGGGCGCCCCAGATCTCCCACACCGAATAATCGAACGCCAACGACGAACATTGAGCCCACACCTGCGCCGGACCCAACTCGAAACCCACATCCATACCGTCGAACAACCGCGTCACGTTCTGATGCGTGACGGCAACACCTTTCGGCACCCCTGTCGTCCCCGACGTGTAAATAATGTGCGCCACATCATCAGGCGATGGACCCGGCAACGCACCACACGACTGCGCATCAATCCGCGGATCATCAACATCGATCACCGGCACACCACAACCGCGCACGCGCTCAGCCAACGCAGCCGTGGTCACCACCGCCACCGGCCCAGCATCACCGAGAATGAACTCGACCCGAGCATCCGGAACTGCCGGATCAATCGGCAGATACGCCGCACCCGACTTCAACACACCCAGGATCGCGACAACCGCATCAGCCGAACGACCCATCAACAAACCGACACACGCACCCGGCCCAGCACCCTCGGAAACCAACAACTGCGCCAACCGATTCGACGCCTCATCCAACTCCCGATACGACAACGACCGACCCTCAAAAGTCACCGCCACCGCATCAGGAACACACTCCACCTGAACCGCGAACAACCCCGGAACCGAAGACTCCACCACCGGCCCCGCCAAGACCGCCCGATGACCCACCTCGTCCAGCCGCTCCCGATCAACCGCATCGAGCACATCCACCGAGGACAACCGCCGAGCCGGATCAGAAACAAACGCCCCCAACACCCGCTGCAACCGCGACGCCAGATCCTCGACGTCGAAACGGGAGAACGGTTGGGCCGTGCCCATCGTGCTGAGAAACAGGTCGTCCCCGGCGCTGGAGAAGACGAGGCCGAAGCCACCCACGACGCCGGCATTGGTCAACGACGCCGAGGCCTGCGCACCGCCGAAATCCAACGTGAAGGTGGACGGCAGGAAATTGACGCTCACCCGATTCGCCATCTGGCCCGCCGCTCGCGGGTTGACCTTGCGCTCTAGCGAGAGGACCGGAAACCGCTGATGCTTCAAGGCTTCCTGCATCCGGCGCTCGACATCGTCGATGAACTCGGAGATCGACGTTGCGGGTGAAGCCGTCAACACGAGCGGCACCACCCCGGCCACCATGCCGGGCAGCGTCCGCGATTCGGGGCTTACGCGACGGCTGACCGGGAAGTCGAGCACAACATCTTCGCCGTCAGCGCACCACCCGTGCACGAGCAAGGCACACGCCGCGGTGATTATCGATGAACGAGGAACATTCTTCGACCTGGCGAGTATGTCGACCTGGCGTAGTACCTCCGAGTCCAATTGAACTGGGGCAGAAGGCCAATGCACCTCCTGGTTGTCGACAGATTCGGTCGGACCAGAATCCGGGCCGACTTCCGGTGGAAGGTTCTCGTTCCAGTAGGCCTCGTCATCGAGATACTCGGCCGACGCTTCGTACTTCGACTCGTTGTCGATCAGATCAGCCAGGGAGCCGAAAATCGACGGGGGTACGGGCTCGCCTGACGATACCGCCGAATACACCGATGCCAGGCGTGAGCCGACCAGTGCGATGCCGGTCCCGTCGAGCACGATGTGGTGACAGCCCGCGATCAAGAAATGTTCATCGTCCTGTGTCTGGAACAGTGCGAACCTGAACAGCGGCCCCGTGAACGACATCGGCATGCGTTGGATCGACGACGCCATGTCGCGCGCTTCCTGCACCGGGTCGATCGCACCGCGCAGGTCGTGGAAGGCAAGCTCCACTTCGGGGTCGTCGACCGCCTTCTGGTAGACCTGCCCGTCCACCTCGAAGAAGGTGGCCCTGAGCGGTTCGGCCTCGCGCACCACCCGGCGGATCGCCCACTCAAGTGCGTCGCGGTCGAGCGCGCCCGCGATCCTCACGAATAGACCGAGTAACCACTCGGTGCCGGATTCAGCCACGTCGTGCGCAAGCCAAATATCGAGCTGCGCGCGTGTTACCGGCAGCGACTGTTCATCAAGCTGCATCGAACTCTCCCACTGCGAGATGTGCTGCACGCCCCAGGGGGCCGGTTAGCTGTCGGCCCCTTGGGCTTGGGCCAATCTGTCGCGCAGGCTCTTCGGTCGGATATCCGGCCAGTTCTGTTCGATGTAGTCCAGGCACGCCGCGCGGTCCGCTTCGCCGAAGACGACCTTCCAGCCGGCGGGAATGTCGGCGAAGGTCGGCCACAAGCTGTGCTGTTCCTCGTCGTTGATCAGGACGAGGAATCGGCCATTGTCATCGTCGAACGGGTTGATACTCATCTGGTCCTCCCCCAGCATCGAGTCGACCAGCGAAACCGCTCAACGACGAGGATGCGGGGCAGTCCTGCCTCGCATCGTGCGTTGCGTTGTATCTATCTTTGGCCTACTCCAGCTATGCCGTGTCTAGTTGCAGAGCGCCAGCATATCCACTTCCGTTTAACGCGCGTGCAGAAATCAGCGATCTCAAAATTTTCGGTTGCTGTGCGTCTGACATTCGACTTCTTATTCCACACATTGGTGCACTTTTGGCAAATCCGGCGGCATTCGTTGAAAGCGGTAATCAGCTCGCGTCACGAGCGAGTGCGACCGCGATCGGAGGGCGAATCCGGTGGCCGCGGGAGCGGCTGGCCCGGCGGGTGCAGCGGTGACCTCGGGGCCGATCCGACGACGGGATGACGGCCAGGCCCAATCACCGAGCGGCGCCCCCAGGCAAGCCTGGTCGCACCGAGAAGGCCAGGTGAGACGGTCATTGGGCACCAAGAAGAGGCGCACAGTCACCATCGAGACCCACGGGGCACACGGGGCACATGTGCCGTCATCGGGGGCGCCGCCAGGCCCGCCGGCCGCAGACGATTTGCCGTTCGTGACCTCAGCGATCGCTCCGCTTCACCTCACTCCGATCGCCCACCAGCCGAAATGCGTCGTCATCAGGATGCAAATTCAGCACACATCCGCGCCCGTCGGCCCGCCGAGAAACTCGTGGAGTGGGGGATCAGAGGTCGGCCCCGCGCCCGTTCCGGTGTATGTGACATCGGTGTAGTTCAATCCAGCGAAGTCGACTCGAGTGCCCCTGAAGTGGGAGAACACGCCACAACCGGGGAGAGCGCAGCCAACATGGAACACTTCAAATACTCAGCAAACGCCGAAGGTGTTGAATGCAACTTTCTGGGCAATGCGGCACGCAGTTCCGCCCACAAGCATTGTGTTAGCCAGACCTGCACAGAATGGTGCGGAGTTGTGCCGGCCAAGACGTACTGTATCAAAATTTGCGATTGAAAACACCGGCGAACTTTCAAGATCAGGCGAGTTTCAGCAATGCAGGAATCAACATCAAATGCACCGGGTGCACAAAAGCGGGCATTTGAGTAGTGAAATAGGGCCGGAGCGGAAAATCTCAGCTGACGCTGGCCAACACCAGCGGCAACACCTCGGGCACGCCGGCGCCGCGAAGCAGGCGGGCGGCCATGGTCAGCGTCCAACCGGTGTCGGTCATGTCGTCGATGAGCAGCACCGGCCCGTCGACGTCGATGCGCGGAGGCTCCCACGCGCCGTCCAGGGCAGCCACCCGATACGCCGAATTCGCCGCTGTGACAGGGCGATGCTGCGGGGTGTAGGCCACGGTGCCGAGATTCGTCAAACGGCCGATCCGCGCGAGCTGTTGCACCATCGAAGAGATCAACAGCGGGTGGGTCAGGGAATCCAGCCCCACCACCGCTACCGGCCGGCGATCCCAGTCCCACGCCTTGAGCACCTCGACAGCCGCGACCACCACGTCGTCGGGCACCTCGCCGTCCGGCTCGGCCAGCAGTCGCCGCAGCCGCGCTCCCCAACCCAGGTCGGTGAGTCTGCCGATCGCCCGGCCCGGCGACGCGCCGTCGGCGATCCGGCCGGACAGTTCCACCCCGAGGGCAGCCAGTCCGGACGGCCACTGCTTACGTGGGGCCACCAGCACCCCGGGCCGCGACAATCGTTGCGCGGTATCGGCCATGATGTCCTGCGCCACCACGGCCGGATACCGCCTGCCGGTGCAGTTGTCACACCGGCCGCACTGCGCGCCCGGTTCCAGCTCGGGATCGTCGAGTTGACCCCGCAAGAACGCCATCCGGCAGCTGTCCGTGGCCTGATAGTCCAGCATGGCCTGCTGCTCCCGGCGCCGCGCCTCGTCCAACGCCCGGTAGCGGGCCTCGTCATAACTCCACGGCACACCGGTACCGATCCAGCCGCCCTTGACGCGGCGGACCGCACCGTCGACGTCGAGCACCTTGAGCACCATCTCCAGGCGGGACCGGTTGAGATCAACCAGTGGCTCCAGCGCCTGGGTGGATTGGGCCCGGCCGGCCTCCAGCGCACCGATCACATTGCGCACCATGGCTTCCGAGGGGAATGCCACCGACGCGAAGTACCGCCACACATCCTGGTCCTCCGTGCCGGGCAGCAGGATCACCTCGGCACTCTCGGTCGCGCGCCCCGCACGACCCACCTGCTGGTAGTAGGCGATCGGGGAGGAAGGCGCGCCCAGGTGTACGACGAAGCCCAGGTCAGGTTTGTCGAAGCCCATCCCCAGCGCCGACGTCGCCACCAGGGCCTTAACCCGGTTGTCGAGCAGGTCGGCTTCCAGTTGCTCACGTTCGGTGTTGTCCGTGGAACCGGTGTAGGCGGCCACCTTGTGGCCGCGTTCGGCCAACAGGGCTGCCACGTCGTGGGCTTGGGCCACCGTGAGGGTGTAGATGATGCCGGAGCCGGGCAGGGAATCCAGGTGTGCCGCGATCCAGGCGGCCCGCTGCGCGGGTGTGCCCACCTGCACCACCGACAGCCGCAACGACTCCCGGTCCAGGCCGCCACGCAACACCAGAGTGTCCGACCCGCCGACACCCAATTGGGCGGCCACGTCACCGACCACCCGATCATTGGCCGTCGCGGTGGTAGCGAGAACCGGTATCTCCGAACCCAATTCGCCGATCAAGGTACGGATACGGCGGTAGTCGGGCCGAAAGTCGTGACCCCAGTCGGACACGCAGTGCGCCTCGTCGACCACCACCAGACCGGCATCGGCGGCCAGGGCGGGCAGCACGTTGTCGCGGAAGTCGGGATTGTTCAGACGCTCGGGGCTGACCAGGAGGACGTCGAGGTCGCCCTCGGCGACCTGCCGGTGGATCCCGTCCCACTCCGTGACATTGCCGGAGTTGATCGTGGCCGCCCGCACCCCGGCCCGGTCGGCGGCGGCCACCTGGTTGCGCATCAACGCCAGTAGCGGGGAGACGATGACCGTCGGCCCCCGGCCGGACGCGCGCAAGAGCTTGGCTGCGATGAAGTAGACCGCCGATTTGCCCCACCCCGTGCGCTGCACGACGAGGGCGCGGCGCCGCTGAACCACCAGGGCCTCGATGGCCGCCCACTGGTCATCCCGGAGCACCGCCGCGGGCCCGGCCAGTTGTTCGAGGATCGACTGGGCCTGCTCGCGGGTGGTCATGATCCCCATGATGCCGGGCGCAACCGACAGCCGACGTCACCGCGGTGATCGGGATGGGCCAGATTCACGACCGGGCCCAAGGCGGCCCCATCCCGATCAACTCACAGTCGGCGAACTACCGCGACGACGTCTACCGACAGCTCGGAATCGTCTCTGAGGACGACGACGCGGCAGTCAGCGCCTAGGCCTTGGCGGCCTCGGCTTCCTGCTCACGCTTGATCTCGAGCGCGATGTCGATCAGCTGGTCTTCCTGGCCACCGATCAACTTGCGCTGGCCTGCGCGATGCAGCAGCTGGTGCGCGGGCACCCCGTAGCGCTCGGACTGGCGGATGGCGTGCTTGAGGAAGCTGGAGTACACGCCCGAGTAGCCCATGATCAGCGCGTTGCGGTCGAGCAGGCACTCGGCCGGCATGGCCGGGGCGACGACCTCTTCAGCGGCATCGGCGATGTCGAAGAAGTCGATGCCGGTCTTGACGCCGATCTTGTCGAACACCCCGATGAGCGCCTCGACGGGAGCGTTGCCCGCACCCGCCCCGAATCGGCGGCAGGAGCCGTCGATCTGCTTGGCACCGGCGCGCACGGCCTCGATGCTGTTGGCCACGCCCAGACCGAGGTTCTCGTGGCCGTGGAAACCAACCTGGGCGTCGTCACCCAGCTCGGCGACCAGCGCGGACACCCGGTCGGCGACGCCGTCGAGCACCAGGGCACCGGCAGAGTCGACGACGTACACACACTGGCAGCCGGCGTCGGCCATGATGCGGGCCTGCTTGGCCAGCTTCTCCGGGCTGATGGTGTGGCTCATCATCAGGAACCCGACGGTCTCCAGCCCGAGTTCGCGGGCCAGCCCGAAGTGCTGGATCGAGACGTCGGCCTCGGTGCAGTGGGTCGCGATGCGGCAGATCGAGCCACCGTTGTTCTGGGCTTCCTTGATGTCTTCCTTGGTGCCCACGCCGGGCAGCATCAGGAACGCGATCTTGGCTTCCTTCGCCGTCTCGGCGGCCAGCTTGATCAGCTCCTGCTCCGGGGTCTTGGAGAACCCGTAGTTGAAGCTCGACCCACCGAGGCCGTCACCATGGGTCACCTCGATGACCGGCACACCGGCGGCGTCCAGGGCGGCCACGATCGAGCCGACCTCATCCTTGGTGAACTGGTGCCGCTTGTGGTGGGACCCGTCGCGCAGCGACGTGTCGGTCATCCGGACGTCCCACACGGGGTTGAAGAAAATGTCGCTCATGCTTGGCCTCCTCCGGCCGGGGCGGCCAGGCGTTCCTTCGCGATTTCCTCGCCGACCTTGGTCGCCGCCGCGGTCATGATGTCCAGATTTCCAGCGTAGGGCGGCAGGTAGTCACCCGCACCCTCCACTTCCACGAACACGGTGACCAGATGCTGACCACCGTTGACCACCGACGGTTCGTCGAACTGCGGTTCGTTGAGCAGGCGGTAGCCCGGCACGTAGGTCTGCACCTCGGCCACCACGTCCTTGATCGAGGCCGTGATCGCGGCGTGGTCGGCATCCTCGGGGATCGCGCAGAAGATGGTGTCGCGCATGATCATCGGCGGCTCGGCCGGGTTCAGGATGATGATCGCCTTGCCGTTGCGGGCCCCGCCGATGTCGCGCACGCCGGCGCTGGTGGTCTTGGTGAACTCGTCGATGTTGGCGCGGGTGCCCGGACCGGCCGAGGCCGACGACACCGACGCCACGATCTCGGCGTAGGGCACGTCCACCACGCGGCTGACGGCGTAGACCATCGGGATGGTGGCCTGGCCACCGCAGGTGACCATGTTGACGTTCGGCGCATCGAGATGTGCGCGCAGGTTGGCCGGCGGGATCACGCCGGGGCCGACGGCCGCAGGAGTCAGGTCGATCGCGCGGATGCCGGCCTCTTCATAGCGCGGGGCGGCATCCCGGTGCACATAGGCACTGGTCGCCTCGAACACCAGATCCGGCTTCTCGGCCTGGGCCAGCAGCCAGTCCACACCCTCATGGGAGGTCTCCAGACCGAGCTTGCGAGCCCGCGCCAAGCCTTCGGACTCCGGGTCGATGCCGATCATCCAACGCGGCTCAAGCCACTCCGACCGCAACAACTTGTACAGCAGGTCGGTACTGATATTGCCCGACCCGACGATGGCAACAGATGCTTTGTCAGCCATATTCGGCTCCCTTATTCGAAACTCAGTCTTACTGAACCTAACCCGGCGAAGTCAGCGACGAAATCGCTGCCCGGAGGTGCATCTATCGCACGCGTGCACGAGCCCGGCAACACGATGTCACCGGCCTTCAGACGCACCCCGAAGCTCTCCACCTTGCGGGCCAACCAGGCCACCGCGGTCACCGGATTTCCCAGCACCGCATCGCTGCGTCCCTCGGCCACCACCTCGCCGTGGTTGGTCAGCACTGCGTCGATGTTTCGGATGTCGATGTCCTTGGGCGACACCCGCGCCTCACCGAGGACCCAGCCCGCGCTGCTGGCGTTGTCGGCGATCGTGTCGCACAACTTGATCTGCCAGTTGGTGATGCGGGTGTCGATCAGCTCGATCGCCGGCGCGAACGCGGCCGTCGCGGCGAGCACGTCCTCCTCGGTGCAGCCGGCGCCGGGCAGATCGTCGGCCAGGATGAACCCGACCTCGACCTCCACGCGCGGGTACAGGAAGTTCGATGACTTCACCGGGACGTTCTCGAACACCTCCATCTCATCAAGGAGATGGCCGTAGTCCGGCTCGTCGACACCCATCATGTCCTGCATGGCCTTGCTGGACAGCCCGACCTTGTGGCCGATCACCCGGGCGCCCTCGGCTACCCGCTGCCGGATGTTGATCAGCTGGATCTCGTAGGCATCCACCACGTCGATGTCGGCGTACCGATCCGTCAGCGGCGTCATCGGAACCCGACTCCGCTCGGCCTGAGCGAGATCGGCCGCGAGCTCGTCGCGCACCTCGACACTAAGCATTTTGGTGAATTCCCCTCGCTTCTTTGACCGGCGCAGTTGTCCACAGGCCCGGCAATTCTATAACGTGTTCTACATGACTGGACAGGAGTACGACGTTGTCGTGGTCGGCAGCGGCGCTGCCGGCATGGTCGCCGCCCTCACCGCAGCCCACCAGGGCCTCTCGACAGTAGTCGTAGAGAAGGCGCCGCACTATGGAGGTTCCACTGCGCGGTCCGGCGGTGGGGTGTGGATCCCGAACAACGAGATTTTGAAGCGGGACGGCGTCAAGGACACCCCCGAGGCCGCCCGTACCTACCTGCACAAAATCATCGGTGACGTGGTGCCGGCCGAGAAGATCGACACCTATCTCGATCGCTCTCCGGAGATGCTGTCCTTCGTCCTGAAGAACTCCCCGCTCAAGCTGTGCTGGGTGCCGGGATACTCCGACTACTACCCCGAGACGCCCGGCGGCAAGCCGACGGGCCGCTCGGTGGAGCCCAAGCCGTTCAACGCCAAGAAGCTCGGCGCGGACGAGAAGGGCCTGGAGCCGCCGTACGGCAAGGTTCCGATGAACATGGTGGTGATGCAGCAGGACTACGTCCGGCTCAACCAGCTCAAGCGTCATCCCCGCGGCGTGCTGCGCAGCATCAAGGTCGGCGTCCGTTCCGTCTGGGCTAACGCGACCGGCAAGAACCTCGTCGGCATGGGCCGCGCCCTGATCGCCCCGCTGCGCATCGGCCTGCAGAAGGCCGGCGTCCCGGTGCTGCTGAACACCGCGCTGACCGACCTCTACATCGAGGACGGCGTCGTCCGCGGCATCTACGTTCGCGACACCACTGCCGGGGAAACCGCCGAGCCGCAACTGATCCGGGCTCGCCGCGGCGTGATCCTGGGTTCGGGCGGGTTCGAGCACAACGAGCAGATGCGGGTGAAGTACCAGCGCGCACCGATCACCACCGACTGGACCGTTGGCGCGGTCGCCAACACCGGCGACGGCATCCTGGCCGCCGAAAAGCTGGGTGCGGCACTCGAATTCATGGAGGATTCGTGGTGGGGCCCGACGGTCCCACTGGTCGACTCACCGTGGTTCGCCCTGTCCGAGCGCAACTCGCCCGGCTCGATCATCGTCAACATGGCCGGCAAGCGGTTCATGAACGAGTCGATGCCCTACGTCGAGGCCTGCCACCACATGTACGGCGGCGAGTACGGCCAGGGCGCCGGTCCCGGCGAGAACATCCCGGCCTGGCTGATCTTCGACCAGCAGTACCGCGACCGCTTCATCTTCGCGGGTCTGCAGCCCGGACAGCGCATTCCGAAGAAGTGGCTGGAGTCCGGCGTCATCGTCAAGGCCGACACCCTCGAGGAGCTGGCCGCCAAGACCGGTCTTCCCGCCGATGCGTTCGCCGCCACCATCGACCGGTTCAACGGCTTCGCGCGCTCCGGGGTGGACGAGGACTTCCACCGCGGCGACAGCGCCTACGACCGCTACTACGGCGATCCCACCAACAAGCCCAACCCGAACCTCGGCGAGATCAAGCACGGCCCGTACTACGCGGCCAAGATGGTGCCGGGCGACCTGGGCACCAAGGGCGGTGTCCGCACCGACCTGAACGGCCGGGTCCTGCGGGACGACGACTCCGTGATCGAGGGCCTCTACGCCGCAGGTAACGTCAGCTCACCGGTGATGGGTCACACCTATCCCGGCCCCGGCGGCACCATTGGTCCCGCCATGACCTGGGGTTACCTCGCAGCACTCGACATTGCAGGGAAGAAGTAGATGCCAATCGATCTCGACAAGGCGCTGGGCGCCGAGCTGGAACCCATCGAGTTCTCCTGGACCAGCAGCGACATCCAGCTGTACCACCTCGGCCTCGGTGCCGGCGCGGATCCGATGGACTCGCGCGAACTGCGCTACCTCATCGACGGCGACCCGCAGGTGCTGCCGACGTTCGGCAATGTGGCCGCCAGCTTCCACATGACCGAGCCACCCAAGGTGCAGTTCCCCGGCATCGACATCGAGCTGTCCAAGGTGCTGCACGCCAGCGAGGCCGTCAGCGTGCCCGGCCCGATCCCGACCAGCGGCACCGCGAAGTCGGTGCAGCGGTTCACCGAGATCTGGGACAAGGGCAAGGCCGCCGTCATCGTCAGCGAATCCACGGTGACCGATGAATCCGGCAAGGTGCTCTGGACCACCAAGCGGTCGATCTTCGCCCGCGGCGAAGGTGGTTTCGGCGGCGAACGTGGACCGGCCACCTCGGCCGAATTGCCCGATCGTGCACCGGATGTCGAGATCTCGTTGCCGACGCTGCCGCAGCAGGCCCTGCTGTACCGGCTCTGCGGTGACCGCAATCCCCTGCACTCGGATCCGGCTTTCGCCGCAGCTGCGGGCTTCGAGCGGCCGATCCTGCACGGGTTGTGCACCTACGGCATCGGCTGCAAGGCCATCGTCGACAACCTGCTCGACGGTGACGTCTCCCAGGTGGCGTCCTACGGTGCCCGGTTCGCCGGCGTCGTGATCCCCGGCGAGACCCTGCAGGCCAACATCTGGAAGGAAGACGGCAAGTTCATCGGCGTGCTGACCGCACCGTCGCGGGACAACGCCGTCGTGCTGTCCGGCGTGGAGCTGGTCCCCGCCTAGCTTTCGCGCGTTCCCCACTTCGTCACGCTGGAGTGGCTGTCGACCTCGACGGCCACTCCAGCGTTGCTTTCTGGGGTCAATCGCGTGGGTAGGCAATCGCGAGCAGGCGCAACAGCAGGAAAAGCAACGGGCGCCGGCATACACCGACGCCCGCCGAACGCAGACCTACATGCGACGCGCCAGATCCCCGTCGTCGTATCGCGAAGGCGGCTGGTGCGGTGCCACGGGAGCCTGAGGCGGAGCGGCAGGAGCCTGTGGCGGTGCCGCCGGCGCCTGCTGCGGCGGCGCGACCGGAGCGGGGCCCGCGGCGGAGTGGCTTTGGCTCGAACCGGCCCCCGGTGACGCAGCCGGAGCGGAACGGTCGTTCAGCTGATCCTCGCGCGCATCCAAACCGGCCTCGCGCCGGTCCTGAGCAACGTCGCGGTCGTTCTGCTGGTTCTCGCGATCGTTCTGCTGCTTGTCGCGCTCGTTGAGCTTGGCCTCGCGCTCCTCTTGCTGCTGTTGCGGATTCGGGGCACCGGGACCGCCGGGGGTTCCCGGGCCGCCGGGCTGCCCGGCACCGGGAGCACCGTTCTCCGGTCCGCCGCCCTTGGCGCCCTCCATGGCCTTCATCAACGGTTCCATCAGCGAACCGAACTGGCCGCCCATCTGGCCCGCGGCCTGCGCGGGGGCGCCGGCCATCTGACCCATCTGGCCGAGTTGGCCCAACATCTGGCCGAGCTGGCCAACGCCTTCCCCGCCGCTCTCGTCCGCCTTGTCGTAGGCGCCCTGGGCGTCAGAAAGCTTGGCGTTGAACATGTTTTCCTTGGCCGACAACGCCGTCACATTCGTCGTCAACGACGCAGCCAGGGTCGGCAAGATGCCGGCGATGGTCATGCTCATGGCATCCTCGCCGGGCTGAATCGGAGGCATCTCCGGCAGCTGGACCGGCGCGGCGTTCCAGCTGAGCGGTGCTTCAGGAGTTGAGAGCGGATCAGCCACGGATTCCCCCTTGAATCGGCTCACCAATCGTCATAGTCATCATCACCATCGCCCAGCTCGTGTTCCAACGGCGCGGGAACGGCCAGCCCGGACGTGGTTCCCCCGCCGCTGCCACCGCGCTGCCCCATCATGCCCATCGGAGCACCACCACCCATACCCGCCGCATTGGCGGCGGCGACCGGCGCGACACCGGCCATCACCGCGCCATTGGCGCCGGGATCAACGGAGACCGGTGCGGTACCGCCGACGAGGTTCGACATCAGCGGCGTCTGCGGGCTGCCACCGCCCGGGCCGCCCGGCAGGCCCGCCGCCTTGACCATGCCCGAACCACCACCCGGGCCGGACCCACCGGCCAGCGGGTGGTTCGAGAACGACGAGAACGGACTGGGCCCGGCGCCGGAGCCTTTGCCGCCCGAACCCAGCATCGACGTCAACTGCTGCAGAGGCTGCGACAGCTGCTGCAGCGGTTGGGAAAGCTGCTGGGGAATCTGACCGAGCATCTGCGGGATCTGGCCCAGCATCTGCGGGAGCTGGCTGATCATCTGCAGCATCTGCTCGCCGCCCTTTGAGGCCGCCTGCGTTGCCTGGGCCGTCGGTGGGGTTCCGACCTGCGGGAGGTTGGCCACCGTGCCCAGGCTGCTGGCCATCTCGGAGGACGCGGCCGAGACCGTCGCGATGTTCTGGGAGAGCCCCATCTTGATGCGGCTCTCGATCAGCTGCTGCACGTTGGGCATCACGGCCGCGGCCGCCTGGAGTGCCTCGACCTCGTGCTGCACCTCTTGCGCGGCGGCATTCACAGCCGTCTTGGTTGCCACCACCGACGCCGCCATCTTGGTCAATGCAGTGGCGATGGCCTGCGCCTGCGCGGCGTTCGCCTCGTGACCGGCGATCATCGTGGTGGCCTCACCCGAGGCGGCCAGCGATGCGCCGCCCTTCCAGCCCTCGCCGAGCTTGGCGAGCTGGCTGGTTTGCTCGGGAACGACGGAGCCGCTGATCTGGGTTGCGACCTTGGTATACGACGCCGCGGCCGCGGTCAGCTGGTCCTCATCGACATTCGGCCAAGCCGGCCCCTGCAAGGTTTGCGACCCGTACGGGCTGCTGTCGCGCGGCATCCCCATGCCACGGCCCCCTTCTACGCGTGATGCACATCCGGAGCAAACATTACCGTGCCGGGCAGGGGCCCCGATGCACCTTTATCCGAGGATCAGTCCCGACGTCGGCACGCCGGTTCCGGCGGTGACGAGTACGTGCTCGACACTGTCGACCTGATTGACCGAGGTCCCCCGCAATTGCCGCACGCCCTCGGCAATGCCGTTCATGCCGTGGATGTAGGCCTCGCCGAGCTGACCGCCGTGTGTGTTGATCGGCAGCCGGCCGCCGATCTCGATGGCGCCGCCAGCAATGAAGTCCTTGGCCTCACCCTTACCGCAGAAGCCGAGCTCCTCGAGCTGGATGAGCGTGTACGGGGTGAAGTGGTCATACAGGATCGCGGTCTGGATGTCGTCGGGAGACAGGCCACTCTGCTGCCAGAGTTGACGGCCGACCAGCCCCATCTCGGGCAGCCCGAGCTCATCGCGGTAGTACGAGTACATGGTGAACTGGTCGGTGCCCGCGCCCTGAGCGGCGGCCTCGATGATGGCCGGCCGGTGCTTGAGATCCTTGGCCCGCTCGGGGGTGGTGACGACGATGGCGACGCCGCCGTCGCTCTCCTGACAGCAGTCCAGCAGGCGCAGCGGTTCAGCGATCCACCGCGAGTTCTGGTGGTCCTCGATGGTGATCGGCTTGCCGTAGAAGAACGCCTTCGGGTTGGTGGCGGCGTGCTTGCGGTCGGCCACCGACACGGCGCCGAAATCGGCACTCGTGGCGCCGTATTCGTGCATGTACCGCTGGGCGATCATGGCCACCGACGCGGCCGGGGTGCTCAGCCCGTGCGGGTAGGACCAGCTGTACTCGACGCCGCGCGAATCGGCGTTGACGGTGAGGCCGGTCATCACCTGGCCGAACCGGAACTCCGAGCGCTCGTTGAATGCCCGGTATGCCACAACGACTTCGGCGACACCGGTGGCGACCGCGAGGGCGGCCTGCTGCACAGTCGCGGCCGCGGCACCGCCGCCGTAACCGATCTGGCTGAAGAACTTCAGGTCCCCGATCCCGGTCGACCGCGCCACCGCGGTCTCCAGGTTGGAGTCCATCGTGAACGTCACCAGGCCGTCGACATCGGACGGCTTGAGGCCGGCATCGTCGAGAGCGTCGAGCACGGCCTCGGCGGCCAGCCGCAGCTCACTGCGGCCGGAGTTCTTGGAGAAGTCGGTGGCGCCGATACCCGCGATGGCGGCCTTGCCGGAGAGCATCAGTTGTCCCCCAAAGTAAGTGTGGACGTGGCGATGACGTGGTTGCCAAGGCTGTTGCTGCCCACCACTTTCAGCGTCACCAGGTCACCCTCGATTTCGGTGACCTCACCGGTGAAGGTGATGGTGTCGTAGGCGTACCAGGGCACCCCGAGGCGCAACTTGATCGACTTGATGAACGCGTTGGAACCCGCCCAGTCGGTCACGTACCGACCGACCAGCCCGGTGTCGGTCAGGATGTTGACGAAGATGTCCTTGGAACCCTTGGCCTGCGCCTTGTCCCGGTCGTGGTGCACGTCCTGGTAGTCGCGGGTCGCGATGGCGGTGGAGACGATGAACGTCGGGTCACCGTAGATCTTGAGTTCGGGGAGTGTGGTGCCGACTCGAACGTCGGAGACGGTCAGGCTCATGCTTGCGGCTCCCATGCGTACAACGTCCAAGCCGGACTGATCTCACTGTCCGGGAAGTCGATATAGGTTGCGGTGACCGGCATTCCGATCTTCACCTGATCGGCGGCGATCCCACGCAACTCGCCCAGCATCCGAACCCCCTCCTCGAGTTCGACGAGGGCGATCACGAACGGCAGGCTGCGGCCGGGCACCTTGGGTGCGTGGTGCACGACGTAGCTGAACACCGTGCCCTTGCCGGAGGCCACCACATAGTCAGCAGGGGCATCTTTGTCGGCCCACACGGCCGGCACCGGCGGGTGCTGCAGGGTGCCGTCGGGACGGCGCTGGATCCGGAGTTCGTGGGCGTTGATGCCGTCCCAGAAGAACTTCGTGTCCCGCGACGAGGACGGCCGCATCAGCTTGTCCGGGTCGAGATCTTCCGGGATCTCCTGGGTTTCAGGAGCTTCCGCGGCCGCCTGCTTGGCGGCGGGGAGGAACTTCATGATGCGCCAGTCCATGTCGGCGACTTCCTCGTCGCCGACATGCCAGCGGATTTTCTGATTAATGAAGTAGCCCTCACCCAGCGCGGTCTGCTTGGGGCCGACGATGCCGACGATCTCGGCGCTCATCACCACCTGTTCGCCGGGCTGGATGTAGCGGTGATAGGTCTGGTCGCAGTTGGTCGCGACGACGCCGACATACCCGGCATCGTCGAACAACTTCATCGCCCTACCCAGCGGATCATCGTCAGACCGGGTACGCCCCAGCCCCATCATGGTCCACACCTGAATCATCGCCGGCGGCGCCACGATGCCGGGATGCCCAGCGGCCTTGGCAGCGGCCTCGTCGACATAGATCGGGTTCTTGTCACCGATCGCGTCGACCCAGTGGTGAATCATGGGTTGGTTCACCAGGTCCCGAGCCACCGTCGGTTTGCTGGTCCCGGACGCGAGGATCTGGTCGATCCCTGCCTGAAGATTCGCGCTCATCTCAATCCCTCGCTCTACCGCGGAACCCTCGGCACCCGCAGGCCCGACGCGGCGATCATCTCGCGCATCACCTCGTTGACGCCACCACCGAAGGTGATGACCAGGTTGCGCTTGGCCATCTTGTCCAGCCAGATCAGCAGCTCGGCGGTCTCCGGGTCGGCCGGGTTGCCGTACTTGCCGACGATCTCCTCGGCCAGACGGCTGACTTCCTGGATGCGCTCGGTGGAGAACACCTTGGTGGCGGCGGCGTCGGCCACGGCGATGGTCTCGCCCGATGCGGCGACCTGCCAGTTGAGCAGCTCGTTGATCCGCCAGATCGATTTGATCTGCCCCAGAAGGCGTTTCACGTCGTCCTGCTCGATCGGCGTGACGCCGTCCGAACCGGGCTTGGAGGCCCAGGTGTGCACCTGGTCGTAGATGCCGGCGACGCGACCGGCCGGACCCAGGCCGACGCGCTCGTGGTTGAGCTGGGTGGTGATGAGCTTCCAGCCGCCGTTCTCCTCGCCGACGAGCATGTCGGCGGGCACGTGCACGTCGTTGTAGTACGACGCGTTGGTGTGGTGTGCCCCATCGGACAGGATGATCGGCGTCCAGGAGTAGCCGGGATCCTTGGTGTCGACGATCAGGATCGAGATGCCCTTGTGCTTGGCAGCAGTCGGGTCGGTACGGCAGGCCAGCCAGATGTAGTCGGCGTCGTGGGCGCCGGTGGTCCACATCTTCTGCCCGTTGACGATGTATTCGTCACCGTGACGGACCGCCGTGGTCCGCAGCGAGGCCAGGTCGGTGCCGGCGTCGGGTTCGGAGTAACCGATGGCGAAATGCACTTCACCGGCAAGGATTCCGGGCAGGAACTTCTTCTTCTGTTCCTCGGTGCCCAGCGCCTGCAGGGTGGGGCCCACGGTCTGCAGCGTGACCATCGGCAACGGAATGTCGGCGCGGTTCGCCTCGTTGATGAAGATCTGCTGCTCGACCGGACCGAAGCCGAGGCCGCCGTACTCCTTGGGCCAGCCCACGCCGAGCTTGCCGTCGCTGCCCATGCGCTTGATCACTGCGCGGTAGGCCTCGTTGTGCCGGTCGGACTCCATCGCCGCGGCTTCTTCGGGCGTGATGAGAGTCGAGAAGTATTCGCGCAGTTCGGCTTGCAGCGCGCGCTGCTCGGGCGTCAGGTCGATGAACATTACGCTCCCACCAAATCGAGGCGATGCGACGGACCGCCCAGCAGCCGGGTCAGATCCTTGATCGAGGAGTAGTAGCGGTCCATCGGGTACGTGATGTCCATACCCATACCGCCGTGCAGGTGATGGCAGAGCCGCATGGCCGGCGCGGCCTGCGACGCGAACCAGTAGCCCAGGATGGCCAGATCGTCGTCGGCGTCGAGCCCCTCGGACAACCGCCAGATCGTCGAGGTCGACAGCAGCGAGATGGTCCGCGAGGCGATGTAGACCTCGGAAAGCTGTGCTGCCACCGTCTGGAACGTCGAGAGCGGACGCCCGAACTGCTCACGTGTGGCCACGTAGTCGGCGGTCAACCGCAATGCCCCGGCCACCAACCCGGCCGCGAACGCCCCGGTGACCGCCAGTGCCAGCTGGTTGACCCGGTGCGTGGTCGCGCCGTCGAGCACGTCCGCGGCGTCGACGGTGACGTCGGCGAACGTGACCACGTATTCATCCGAACCGTTGGAGGTCGGGGTCTTGGTGACCGTCACACCGTCGGCTGCGGGTGAAACCACCACCACGGCGTTGTCGGCGGTGACCACCAGCCACTTCGCCGTCTCGGCATAGGGCACACCGACTTTGGTGCCGTTCAGCTTGCCTTCGGCGTAGTTGGTCGCGGGCCGCTCGGGCAGTGACTGCCCCGGCTCGTTCAGCGCGGCCGAGAGCACCGCACCGGTGGCGACGCCCGACAGGAAGCGGTCCTGCTGGGCATCGGTGGCCAGGTCGAGGAGCGACACCAGACCGAGGCCGATGGTGCCCAGCGCCGGGCCCGTGGTGCCGTGCCGGCCGATCTCGGTGAGCGCGGTGGACAGCTCGGGCAGGCCCAGCCCGTCACCACCGAGCCGCTCCGGCACTCCCAGCGCCGCGACTCCACCGGAAACCAGTGCGTCCCAGGTGTTGTCGCGTTCCAGAACAGAGGTCACCACATCGGCAACAGCCTGCTGTTCCGGGTTCGGTGTGAAATCCACCCGAATCCTCCTTGATCCGTTAGGCGGTCAATGAGCTCAGTGAGCCACCGGGCAGGCGCCCGTGTAGTCCACCGGCCAATGCTTGATGCCGTTGAGCCAACCGGACTTTAGCCGCTCGGGATCACCCATGGGCTTGAGGTCGGGCATGTGGTCGGCCACCGCGTTGAAGATCAGGTTGATCGTCAGACGGGCCAGGTTCGCCCCGATGCAGTAGTGCGCCCCGGTGCCGCCGAAACCGACGTGCGGGTTGGGGTCACGCAGGATGTTGAAGGTGAAGGGGTCTTCGAACACCGTCTCGTCGAAGTTGGCCGAGCGGTAGGACATCACCACACGCTCGCCGGCCTTGATCTTGACGCCGGCGATCTCGGTGTCCTCGCTGGCGGTCCGCTGGAAGGCCGACACCGGGGTGGCCCAGCGGATGATCTCGTCCACGGCGGTCTTCGGGCGCTCCTTCTTGAACAGCTCCCACTGCTCGGGGTGCTGCGAGAACGCGATCATGCCGTGGGTGATCGAGTTCCGGCTGGTCTCGTTGCCCGCCACGGCCAGCATGATGACGAAGAAGCCGAACTCGTCGTCGCTGAGCTTCTCGCCGTCGATGTCGGCCTGGATCAGCTTGGTGACGATGTCGTCGGTGGGGTTCTTGCCGCGCTCCTCGGCCATCTTCATGGCGTAGGTGATCACCTCGAACGAGGACATCGCCGGGTCGACGTCGGCGTACTCGGGGTCGTCACCGGCGGTCATCTCGTTGGACCAGCGGAACAGCTTGTCGCGGTCGTCCTGGGGCACACCGAGCAGTTCGGCAATGGCCTGCAGCGGCAACTCGCAGGACACCTGCTCCACGAAGTCGCCGGAGTTGGACGCCGCGGCGTTCTTGGCGATCGCCTGCGCGCGGTTGTTCAGCTCGTCCTCGAGGCGCGAGAGCGCGCGCGGGGTGAAGCCGCGCGAGATGATCTTGCGCAGGCGGGTGTGGTGCGGGGCGTCCATGTTGAGCAGGACGGCACGCTGCAGGTCGACGGCTTCGCGGGTCATCTCCTGTGGCCAGACCGGGATCGCGCCGTTCATCGCACTGGAGAACACGTCGCTGCGCAGCGACACGTCCTTCACGTCCTCGTGCCGGGTGACCAACCAGTAGCCCTTGTCGCCGAAGCCACCGGTGCCACCGGGAACGTCGACCCAGCGAACCGGCTCGGCCTTCCGGAGTTCCGCGAGCTCCTCGACCGGCAGGCCCTGGAGGTTGCGCTCGGAATCGAGGAAGTCGAAATCCTTGGGGATGTTCGGGCAGCCCATGTGTCTAACTCCTAGTGTCTGTAGCAAGCCGTGCGCGTAGCCAGCAATGCTTGAAACAACGTGGTCTAGTACCAATTGAGACCATTGAAACACGGCTTGACCGCAGATCAAAGGTAGTGATGCATCCGCGCTTGTCAGAGTAATGAAACGTGTTCTAGCCTGGCTCCATGGGTAACCCTGTCATCGTCGAAGCCACCCGCAGCCCCATCGGTAAGCGCAACGGCTGGTTGTCGGGCCTCCACGCCACCGAGCTTCTCGGCGCCGTCCAGAAGGCCGTCATCGAGAAGGCCGGGATCGACCCCGGCAGCGTCGAGCAGGTCATCGGCGGCTGCGTCACGCAGTACGGCGAACAGGCCAACAATGTCACCCGGCAGTCGTGGCTCATCGCCGGCCTCCCCGAGCACGTCGGCGCCACCAGCATCGACTGCCAGTGCGGCAGTGCCCAGCAGGCCAACCACCTGGTCGCCGGCCTGATCGCCACCGGCGCGATCGACATCGGCATCGCCTGCGGTATCGAGGCCATGAGCCGGGTGGGGCTGGGCCAGAACGGCGGTGGCGCCCGCGCCGCATCGTGGGACATCGACCTGCCCAACCAGTTCGAAGCCGCCGAGCGGATCGCCAAGCGCCGCGGCATCACCCGAGCAGACATCGACGCGCTGGGCTTCGCGTCGCAGGCCAGGGCCAAGCAGGCCTGGGCCGAGGGCCGGTTCGACCGGGAGATCTCCCCGATCGAGGCACCGGTCATCGACGAGAACAAGCAGCCGACCTCCGAGTGGAACACCGTCAGCCGCGACCAGGGTCTTCGCGACACCACCCTCGAGGGGCTGGCCGCGCTGAAGCCGGTGATGGAAGGCGGTATCCACACCGCCGGTACGTCGTCGCAGATCTCCGACGGCGCCGCAGCGGTGCTGTGGATAGACGAGGACAAGGCAAAGGCGCTGGGCCTCAAGCCGCGCGCCCGGATCATCGCCCAGGCCAACGTGGGCGCCGAGACCTACTACCACCTCGACGGCCCGGTGCAGTCCACCGCCAAGGTGCTGGAAAAGGCCGGCATGAAGCTCGGCGACATCGACCTGGTCGAGATCAACGAGGCGTTCGCGTCGGTCGTGCTGTCCTGGGCACAGGTGCACGGCGCCGACATGGACAAGGTCAACGTCAACGGCGGTGCCATCGCCCTGGGTCACCCGGTCGGGTCGACCGGCTCCCGGCTGATCACCACCGCGCTGCACGAGTTGGAGCGCACCGACCGGAGCACGGCACTGATCACCATGTGCGCCGGCGGCGCGCTGTCCACCGGCACCATCATCGAAAGAATGTGAGACGTTCCTGTGTCTCACTCCGAAACCGAGCGCATCGCGGCCGCGCAGGCCTACATCGACGCGCTCGTCACCCATCAGGCCGATGAGGTGCCGTTCGCACCGGACTGCATCCGCATCGAGATGGGACTGAAGACGGGACGCTCCGGCGATCACCTGCGGCGCAGTCTGAACAACGGCCCGCAGTTCAAGCTGATCGAGAAGACGACGACACCGGAATTCTCCGTCAGCGGCGACGAGGTTCGCGCTCGATTCGACGTGCTCACCAAGCCGCGACTGTTCGGGCGGCGGGTGTGCTCACACGTCGACGAGACGTTCCTGATCCCGGCGTCGGACGGAAAGATTCACCACATCCGCGCCTCCCTCACCCCCTTCATCAGCCGCTAAGGTCCACGCATGGCCAACACCCCTCGCCCGCTGAGCCCCAAACAGGTCGAGCGACTCAACGCAAAATCGACCGGCACCGCCATCAAGTGGATGTCGCGCGCGCAGACCTGGATCTTCAAGAAGACGGGCGGACGCTTCGGCGACAAGTTCCTGCGCGGCGCCGAGGTCGGCATCCTGACCACCATCGGGCGCAAGTCGGGCGAGGAGCGGGACAGCCCGCTGCTCTTCCTGCAGGAAGGCAAGCGCATCGTGCTGGTCGCTTCGCAGGGCGGTCGGGCCACGAACCCGATGTGGTACCTGAACCTGGTCGCCAACCCCCGGGTGAAGTTCCAGACGAAGCGCGAGACCTTGGAGCTGATCGCGCGCGACGCCACCGACGCCGAGCGCGACGGGTACTGGCCCAAGCTCGATGCCATGTACGCCGACTTCGCGAACTACCGGTCCTACACCGACCGCAAGATCCCGATCGTGATCTGCGACCCGGCCTGACCTGACGTTTGCCGAGAGCGCCCCCGACCCCACCGGTCGGGGGCGCTTTCTTGTTCAGGTGTCCTGCAGCTAGCCAATTACGCAACTCTCGGTAGCAGAATTGACGGGTGAACAGAATTCTGATTATGTTCTGTGAGCCCGCCCACAGTGAACGCCAAGTGAGCGGCAGCCCACATCTGCATGAACCGATGGAGACCTTATGCAACGACCCACCCGCCGCCGGGCTGCCGGTGCCGCAGCGACCACCCTGACCGCGTGTGCGCTGTTCGCAGCGGCCACCCTGCCCGCCTCCGCGCTGACCGTGACATTCATCCGGCACGCCGAGTCGCAGGGCAACGCCTCCGGATACATCGACACCAGCACCCCGGGGCCGCACCTGACCAACGATCAGGTGAACCAGAACGGCGGTGCGACCGGCGAGGAACAGGCGCAGGCGTGGGCCGATGGCCAGTCCGCCACCGCCTTCGACGCGCTCTATGCCTCGACGATGATCCGCACTCAGGAGACCGCGGCACCGTTCTCCGAGAAGAGCGGGCTGGGCGTGACGATCCTTGGCGCGTTCGACCCGGACAATCCGCAGCAGAACTCCGGCGTGCAGGAGATCAGTGCAGGCATCTTCGAAGGCCTGCCCGAAGGCGAAGGCATCGGCCGCATCGGCTACATCCTCGCCCCCCTGGCCTGGACCATGGGACTGCAATTCGTCCCGATCCCCGGCGGTGAGACGGGCCTGGAGTTCAACGAGCGCGTGACAAATGCCCTCGCACAGGTCGAGTCGGACACCGAAGACACCAACGGCGACGGCGAGATCGACGCCGCGGTGTTCTCGCACGGCGCCACGATCATGATGTGGACGATGATGAACGTCGACAACCCGAACTTGCTGTTGTTCGCGCAGCATCCGCTGAACAACACCGAGACGGTGGTTGTGGAGAAGAATGCGGACGGCAGCTGGACCCTCAAGGAATGGGCCGGCGAAGCGGTGGGCCCGGCCAACTACCCGACCCAGATGTTCGTCAACGTGCGCGACCTGATCGTGGCCCCGCAGAAGGCGATCTACAACATGCGCATTCCGGTTCTGTCGCTCGATGCCCAGGGGATCGTGACCACGGGTGTCCAGGGTGTGCAGGATGTGGCCGAGGCCGGCGTCAAGTTCGTCAGGGATTCGGTGACGGACACCGTCAACGCCATCACCAACATCCCGAACTCGCTGAACGAGTCCCCGACGCAGGTGTCGAAGCTGGGCACGGTGACCACCGCCGACACCGGCACCGCTGCCGTGGTCGATGTCACCGAGGGCGCCAAGACCGCGGTCCAGAACGCCACCGAGCCGGTGCGAACCAAGATCTCCGCCGCCCGGACCGCCAACGGAGCCACCAAGCTCACTGCGGGCAACAAGGTGGAGCCGGGCAAGGTCGTCTCCTCGGCGCGCGACCGGGTCAACCGCGCCGCAGATGAGGTACGTAGCGGAATCGAATCCTCGGTCAAACAGGCCGGCGAAACGGTCAAGAAGCTCACCCGCGCCGAGGGCGACTCCGATGGCAACAGCACTGCCGACAAGAAGGCTTCCAAAGACGCCGCGTGAGATAGCGGGCTCCACAAGATAATACGCCCGGCATGGTCCCCCTCTCCCTCCCGGAGAGGGGGACCGAGTCGCGTCCGCAGCGGCCCTAGCAGAACGACTATATTTGTCAATTACCGTCTCGCACAACGGGATAACTTGTTGCCACGGTCGGAATTCGTCAGACAATGCATCTGGCCGGCCAACTAGATGCCACCGGCAGGTCACGTGAAATCCGCACTGCCGCAATGGAGGTAACACATGATCCGCTCTCACGGTGACGCCTCGGCGTCGCGATACAGAAGCATACTAGGGGGTGTAGCCCTGGCATTCCTCGCGCTGTTCCTGGCGATACCCGTCGCCCACGCCGCCGAGGTCATGCGGGTGACCTTCGTCCGCCACGCCGAGTCGACGGCCAATGCGAACCACATCATCGACACCACCATTCCGGGTCCCGGCCTCACTCCCACGGGCCAGCAGCAGGCGAAAGACGTGGTCGACCGACTGGGCGACAACAACTACGACGCGATCTATGCCTCGACCATGCTGCGGACCCAGCAGACCGCAACCCCGATGTCGCAGTACCTCGGCCTGCCGATCCAGGTGGTCGACGGCATTTCAGAGATCCCGGCAGGCGATTTGGAGGGCAAGTCCCAGGACCAGTACGGAACGGCCTACATCCTCGCACCACTCAAGTGGGCGGGCCTGCTGCCCGGTGCCCCCGCTGACCTCACCGCGACCCAGCCGGGCACCGACTTCGACGGCAACGATTTCAATGCCGGTGTGAACAACGCCCTGAAGGGCATGTACGACAAGGGCGATCGGAATGCCATCGTGTTCTCGCACGGCGCCACCATCATGTTCTGGACGATCATGAACGCGAAGAACCTCAGCATGGCGCAGAAGGGCATGCTGCTGAGCCAGTACACGTTGGGCAACACCGATTACGTTGTCGTCGAGGGCAATCCGGAAGACGGCTGGACTCTGGTGGATTGGAATGGGCAGAAGTTCACCCCGGAGCCGAGTTTCGAGCACGAGGTGGGGCTGCAGTTCCGCACCCTGAGCCGGCAGCTGCAGCAGGTCATGAACGACGTCACGGCATCGTTCGCCTCGGGTGACATCGGGACCATCGCGACCGCGATCAACCGTGGTGTGGCCACGGCCGGCTTCTCGATGCTCAAGTTCGGCCGCGCGATCAACGCCGAGATCATCAAGCGGGCGACCGGTGCGATCCCGACCAGCACCGAGGACCTGCAGGAGCGCGTCTCCACCAGCCTGGACAACGCCAAGGCGGCCGTGGAGACCAACGTGGTGACCCGCAGTCTCGCGTCGGCTCCAGAGGCAGCCGACGAAACCGTCACTGCCGCAACCGGGCCGGACAACGAGACCTCGACCGGCTCGGCCGTCAAGTCGAAGGTCCAGGAGACCCTGGACAGCATCGCGACACCGCGTCGCGCGACAGATCTGTCCGACGGGAACAAGGTCGTGCCGGGCGCCGCGAAGTCGCTCAGCCGCACCGGCGAGCAGGTCCGGGCGGCCGCCGAGGAGGCCCGCAACCAGGTGTCGTCGTCGATCAAAAAGTTCGGCGATGCCGTCAAGAAGGCGACCGGTACTCCATCCGAGGATGCTTCCGAAGATGGCGGTGCCACCGACTCCAAGGACGCTGCCTAGCACTTCCGATCCGAGAAGGTAATCATGGCAATGGGATTGGCTCCTTTCATTCGGAAAGGAGCCAATTCCGTTCCAGGCCATAGTTGCCGGTGACAATCTCGCCAGCTGGCCTCCTACTGCCTGGAGGCCGGCTCCTTGGCGTCTGAAATATGTTGTGGCCCAGTCTAATAGCATGCTCGCCGTCTCGGACAACGAGACAGTGACACCAATTTCAGTCGAACCCTCATACGTTGTGTCCGCTCCACCTGTTCATGTCGATTGGAGGAAAGCAGCACGATGAGTTATTTCAGACGCTCGGGATTCCGGGCGGCGATCGCGAGCTTGGGAATGATGCTCCTGGCATTTCTTCTCGCCATCCCGGTCGCCCACGCAGCGGAAGTCATGCGCATCACGTTCATTCGCCACGGGGAATCAACCGCGAATGCGGCGAACATTGCCGACTCGTCGGTGCCGGGCCCCGTCCTCACCGAGAAGGGGCAGCAACAGGCGCGGGACATCGTCAAGGTGCTCGGTGACAACAACTACGACGCCATCTACGCCTCGACGATGGTCCGGACCCAGCTGACCGCCGCACCGATGGCCGAGTATCTGGGGCTGCCCATCCAGGTGGTACCCGGCCTTCAGGAGATCGAGGCCGGAATCTACGAGGGGACTCCGGAATCCGATGCCGTCAAGGGCTACCTGCAAGCACCGCTGAAGTGGCTGCAGGGTGATCTGGACGCCCGGATCCCGGGTCGATCAACGGCCGGGAATTCGATGCACGCATGGGCGGTGCGATTCAGACGATGTACGACAACGGGGACCGGAATGTGGCCGCGTTCTCGCACGGCGGCGCGATCATGTTCTGGGTGTTCCTGAATGCCGAGAACGCGGACCCGATGTGGCTGATGACCAATCCGCTGCGCAACACGGGCTACGTCGTGGTCGAGGGCAACCCTGAGGATGGTTGGCGCGTCGTCAACTGGAACGGCACCGAGGTCGGACCCGAAACCGCGTTCCACGTCGAGGTCCTGCGTCAGGTCCGGACGCTGTCGCGGCAGCTCGACGCGGCGGTTCAGCAGGTGACGGATTCCTTCGCCACCCGCGATCCGGCGGCCATCGCCACCGCGATCAATCGCAGCATTGCCGACGCCAGCTTCTCCGTGACAAAGTTCAGCCGGGCGATCAATGCCGAGGTCATCGAACGGGTGAACAAGGCCATCCCGAAGAACGAAGAAGATCTGCGCGAGGAAGCCGCGACGGGCATCGAGAGCGTCAACGCCGCCGCCGACGACATCGAGACCGTGGCTGACGCGACAACCGAACAGGTCGAGTCGGCCGTCGAGCCAGCCACCACCGGCTTGCGGCCTACGGTCAGGACCCGCTCTGTGGCAACGGATCTCACCGACGGCAACAAGGCGGTACCCGGCGTCAAGAAGGCCGTGACCGAGTCAGGTGAGCGAGTGCGCGCCGTCGTCGAGAACACCCGCGACCAGGTCGCCTCTTCGGTGCGCAACCTCAGAGATGCGGTCAAGAAGGCCACCGGCCAGGCGAAGCCGACCGCAGCGGACAACGAGTCGAGCGGCGAGAAGGACGCCGCCTAACCTGCCGAGCGGACGCAGAACTGCCCCAAATCAGCCGATTTGGGGCAGTTCTGTGTCTGTTCGCGGGCGGAACTACGCGCCGTACACCGGAACCGCGGGACGCGCCTGGTTCAGCAGGTCTTTGACGACGGGGCCCAGCTCGGCGGGATCCCACTTTGCACCCTTGTCGATCTGCGGACCGTGCGCCCAGCCCTCGGCGATGCGGATCTTGCCGCCCTCGATCTCGAACATCTTGCCGGTGACGTCGCGCGACTCGACGCTGCCGAGCCACACCACCAGTGGCGAGATGTTCTCCGCGGCCATGGCATCGAAGGCCTGGTCCTGGGTGGCCATCATGTCGGCGAAAACGGTCTCGGTCATCCGGGTCCGGGCCGAGGGGGCAATGCCGTTGACGGTGACGCCGTAGCGACCCATCTCGGCGGCGGCCACCAGGGTCAGCGCGGCGATGCCGGCCTTGGAGGCGCTGTAGGTGGCCTGGCCGACGCTGCCCTGCAGACCGGCGCCCGAACTGGTGTTGATGATGCGCGCGTCAACAGTCTCGCCCGCCTTGGACTTCGCCCGCCAGTACGCGGCGGCGTGCTTCATGGTGGCGAAGTGCCCCTTGAGGTGAACGGCGGTGACGGCGTCGAATTCCTCTTCGGTGGCGTTGGCGAACATCCGGTCGCGCACGATGCCGGCGTTGTTGACCAGCACGTCCAACGTTCCGAAGGCGTCGACGGCATTCTGGATCAGCGCCTCGGCCTGCGCCCAGTCGGCGACGTTGGAGCCATTGGCAACGGCTTCACCTCCGGCGGCGACGATCTCGTCGACCACGTTCTGCGCGGCGCTGCCACCACCGGCGGGCGAGCCGTCGAGGCCGACCCCGATGTCGTTGACCACGACGCGGGCACCCTCCGCGGCGAACGCGAGCGCGTGCTCACGTCCGATGCCGCCACCGGCGCCCGTCACGATGACCACGCGGCCGTCGAGCAATCCCATAGCTGTGTCTCCTTTTCCGAATTACTTGATGTCGGCGGTCGTGGTGGACAGGTAGTGCGGCGGCTCCCCGCCACCGTGCACCTCCAACGACGCGCCACTGATGTACGAGGCGGCATCTGAGGCCAGAAATGCTGTGGCCCAACCGATGTCGGCGGGCTTGGCCAGCCGGCCCAGCGGCACATTGCGCGAGATGGCAGCGATCGACTCGGCGTCGCCGTAGAACAGTTCGGACTGCTCGGTCTCGACCATGCCGACCACCACGGAGTTCACCCGCACTTTGGGCGCCCACTCGACGGCGAGCGTCGAGGTGAGGTTGTCGATGCCGGCTTTTGCCGCGCCGTACGCGGCCGTCCCGGGGGTGGGCCGATGCCCGCTGACGCTGGAGATGTTGACGATGGTGCCGCCGGAATCCTGCTTCTGCATCACAGCGTTCGCATGGGTGGAAACCGAGAGTGCGCCGATCAGGTTGAGCTCGATGATCTTGGTGCTGAACTTCGCCGAGGCATCGGCGGCCAGCACATAGGGCGAGCCACCGGCGTTGTTGACGACGGCATCCAAACGACCGTGCTTCTCGACGATGCTTTCGATGAGGGACTTCACCGAGTCGTCATCCCGGATGTCGCAGCTGTGGAATTCGTAGGGCAGTCCCTCGACCGGGCGGCGAGCGCAAGTCACCACAGTGGCGCCCTGACCGGCAAAAACCGCGCTGATTCCAGCGCCAACCCCTCGCACTCCACCGGTCACCAGGACCACCTTGCCGGTCAAACCCAAACTGATGGCGCCGACTTCTGGCGTAACTGTCACTGTGCTAGCGTACCAAGCAAGTGCTTGCTTAGGTAGCGACCCCTTCAGGAAGTGGATTGATGACGATCACCACCAAGACAGTCGAACCGGGCATCGTCTCGGTCACCGTCAACTACCCGCCCGTCAACGCCATCCCATCGGCCGGCTGGTTCGAACTCGGCGATGCGATCACGGCAGCGGGCCGCGACCGCAGCACCCACGTGGTGATCCTGCGAGCCGAGGGCCGCGGCTTCAACGCCGGTGTGGACATCAAGGAAATGCAGAACACCGAGGGCTTCACCGCACTGATCGACGCCAACCGTGGCTGCTACCACGCGTTCAAATCCGTCTACGAGTGCGAGGTCCCCGTCGTCGCCGCCGTGAACGGCTTCTGCGTGGGCGGCGGCATCGGCCTCGTCGGCAACGCCGACGTGATCGTCGCCTCCGACGATGCCAAGTTCGGCCTCCCCGAGGTGGAGCGCGGCGCGCTCGGCGCGGCCACCCACTTGTCCCGCCTGGTCCCCCAGCACCTGATGCGCCGGCTGTTCTTCACCGCCGCGACCGTTCCCGCCGAAACCCTGCACCACTTCGGTTCGGTGCACGAGGTCGTGCCCCGCGAGGAGCTCGACGAGGCCGCGCTGCGCGTCGCCCGCGACATCGCCAGCAAGGACACCCGGGTGATCCGGGCGGCCAAGGAGGCGCTGAACTTCATCGACGTCCAGCCCGTCAACGCGCGGTACCGCATGGAACAGGGCTTCACCTTCGAGCTCAACCTGTCCGGTGTGTCCGACGAGCACCGCGACGCCTTCGCCGGAACTGACAAGGGGTCCAAATGACAGATAAGCGAACAACTCTCGACGAGGCAGTCGCCTCGATCGAAAGCGGCATGACCATCGGCATCGGCGGCTGGGGCTCGCGGCGCAAGCCGATGGCCTTCGTGCGCGCCCTGCTGCGCACCGACGTCAAGGATCTGACCGTGGTCACCTACGGCGGTCCGGACCTCGGTCTGCTGTGCTCGGCCGGCAAGGTCAAGCGCGTCTACTACGGCTTCGTCTCGCTGGACTCGCCGCCGTTCTACGACCCGTGGTTCGCCAAGGCCCGCACGACCGGTGCGATCGAGGCCCGTGAGATGGACGAGGGCATGCTGCGCTGCGGCCTGCAGGCTGCCGCCCAGCGGCTGCCGTTCCTGCCGATCCGCGCCGGTCTCGGCAGCGACGTCCGCACGTTCTGGGGTGACGAGCTCAAGACCGTGAAGTCGCCGTATGAGACCGACGGCGCCTACGAGGAACTGATCGCGATGCCCGCGCTGAACCTCGACGCGGCCTTCGTGCACATGAATCTCGGTGACGCCCAGGGCAATGCGGCCTACACCGGCATCGACCCGTACTTTGATGACCTGTTCCTAATGGCAGCTGCGCGGCGCATCCTTACCGTCGAGCGTGTGGTGTCCACCGAGGAACTGGTCAAGGCCGTTCCGACGCAGGCCCTGCTGATCAACCGGATGATGGTCGATTCCGTGGTCGAGGCGCCCAACGGTGCGCACTTCACCACCAACGAGCCCGACTACCGGCGTGACGAGAAGTTCCAGCGCCACTACGCCGAGGCCGCCGGTTCCGACGAGACCTGGGCCGAGTTCGTCAAGACGTATCTGTCCGGTAGCGAGGCCGATTACCAAGCCGCTGTTCGGAAATTCAAGGAAGACCAGGAGGGCGCCAAGTGATTGCCGTGACCCGCGCTGAGGTGTGCGCCGTCGCCTGCGCCGAACTGTTCCGCGATGCCGGCGAGATCATGGCCAGCCCGATGACCACCGTCGTCCAGATCGGGGCCCGCCTGGCCCGGCTGACCTTCTCCCCCGACATCGTGCTGACCGACGGTGAGGCCCGGATCCTGGCCGACACCCCGGCCATCGGCGCCCCGTTCACCGTCGAGGGCTGGATGCCGTTCAACCGGGTCTTCGAGACCCTGGCCTGGGGCAAGCGCCATGTGGTGATGGGCGCCAACCAGATCGACCGCTACGGCAACCAGAACCTGTCGGCGTTCGGCCCGATCCAGCACCCGACCCGGCAGATGTTCGGTGTCCGCGGCGCACCCGGTAACAGCATCAACCACACCACGAGCTACTTCGTGGGCAACCACACCAAGCGGGTGTTCTGCGAGTCGGTGGACATCGTGTCCGGAATCGGTTGGGACAAGGTCGATCCGGAAAACCCCGCCTACCGCTTCGCCAACATCTACCGCGTGGTGTCCAACCTGGGCGTGTTCGACTTCAACGGCCCCGACCACCAGATGCGCGCGGTGTCGCTGCACCCCGGCGTCGAGGCCGACCAGGTCGCCGACAACACCTCGTTCGAGGTGCACGGCCTGCAGGACGCCGAGACCACCCGGCTGGCCACCGACGAGGAACTCAAGCTGCTGCGTGAGGTCATCGATCCGAAGTCGCTGCGCGACAAAGAGGTCAAGGTTTAACGAATGGGCAAGCTCAAGACTCCGCTGACCGAACTGGTCGGCATCGAGCATCCCGTCGTGCAGACCGGAATGGGCTGGGTGGCCGGTGCCCGACTGGTCGCCGCCACCTCCAATGCCGGCGGGCTCGGCATCCTGGCGTCGGCGACCATGACGCTCGAGGAACTGCAGACCGCCGTCACCAAGGTCAAGGCCGCCACCGACAAACCCTTCGGCATCAACATGCGTGCCGATGCGGGCGATGCCGGTGATCGCGTCGACCTCCTGATCCGCGAAGGAGTCAAAGTCGCCTCCTTCGCTCTAGCTCCCAAGCCCGAGCTGATCGCCAAGCTGAAAGACGCGGGCGTCGTGGTGATCCCGTCGGTCGGTGCGGCGAAGCACGCCAAGAAGGTGGCCGGCTGGGGTGCCGACGCGGTGATCGTGCAGGGCGGGGAGGGCGGTGGCCACACCGGTCCCGTCGCCACCACGCTGCTGCTGCCCTCGGTGCTCGACGCCGTCAAGGACACCGGTATGCCGGTGATCGCCGCGGGCGGTTTCTTCGACGGCCGCGGCCTGGCCGCCGCCTTGTCGTACGGCGCCGCCGGTGTGGCGATGGGTACGCGGTTCCTGCTGACCTCGGATTCCACCGTGCCCGACGCCGTCAAGGAGCGTTACCTGCAGGCCGCGCTGGATGGCACCGTGGTGTCCACCCGCGTGGACGGCATGCCGCACCGGGTGCTGCGCACCGGCCTGGTCGAGAAGCTCGAGAGCGGTTCGCGGGCTCGTGGTTTCGCCGCGGCCGTCGGCAACGCCCAGAAGTTCAAGAAGCTCTCCGGGATGACCTGGCTGTCGATGGTCAAAGACGGTATGGCCATGAGGCACGGCAAGGAGCTCACCTGGTCGCAGGTCGTGATGGCGGCCAACACCCCGATGCTGCTCAAGGCCGGCCTGGTGGAGGGCAACACCGACGCCGGTGTGCTGGCCTCGGGCCAGGTCGCGGGCATCATCAGCGACCTGCCTTCGTGTGCCGAACTGGTCGAGAAGATCGTCGACGACGCTGTCGCACACCTGCAGTCCGCGTCGGGTTACATCCAGTAACTTCCTGCCGAGCAGTAACTCCTATGTCAAGCCGCCACTGATTGTGGCGGCTTGACTGGGTTTTGGTGGCTGGGGTGAGCGTCGCCGCATCTACCGAACCACCCCTTTTGTACCCCCGAGACATATCGCGGCCGAATTTTCAGCCGCTCGAGACATCGTCAGAGTCACACCGGCTTCGTAACGTACGTCACGAACGCGACACCAGGTCTTCTACCAGTTGCGACAGCCAAAATTCCCCCACGAAAGTGACTCCGCATGTCTGTTCTCGGCTTCTTCTCCCTGTTCTTCATCGGCCTGTTCCCGATCCTGATCCCCGCCACCACCTCCACCGCGCGGGCGATCGCGGGCTGGCGTCGTCGCCGCCTGGCCACAACTCGATAGCCACCATTGCGGCCCACGGCACAGTGGACGTATGGACATCCGTCTCGTCGAGCACCCACTGGTCAAGCGGGCCGTCGAAGGACTGCACACCTTCAACAGTCGGCATCCGTGGAGTCACAACGATCATTTCCACCGCTGGATCCTGGCCAACCTACCGGCCCGCCGCGGAACCGCGATCGACATCGGGTGCGGTCAGGGCGACTTGGTGGCTCAGCTGGCCACCCGGTTTGACCGGGCCCGCGGCACGGACCTCGACGCGGGCATGCGCGCCGAGGCGACCCGGCGATGCGCCCACCTGCCCAACGCGACCATTGACGGCAGCCAACTCGCCGACCTCGACGGACCGGCCGACCTGATCACCATGGTCGCCGTGCTGCACCACCTCGACGTCGAGCAAGCGCTGGTGGACGTCAAACGGCTCCTGGCCCCCGGCGGACGGTTCCTGGTGGTCGGCCTGGCCGCTCCGGCCTCGATCCGCGATACCGCATGGGATGTGGCATCCGCGGTGACCAATCCGCTCATCGGGCTGATCAAGCATCCGCGTCCGGTTCCAGGGGGTCCGGTGCCGCCACCGTTCCCGGTCCGCGACCCGCAGTTCAGCTTCGACGAACTCCAGGCGATGGTCCACAGCGTCATGCCGGGCGCCGAGATGCGCCGCCGGCTCGCCTTCCGGCACACGATCCGCTGGACGAAGTGACGCCGACGCTACGGCCCCGCGCGGTAGACATCGTTGCTCGGCGACATCCTCCGGCCCGAGTGTTACCGCGGTGATAAATCCTGAGCTGCCCGGCGCCGCCGGGCGGGCCCGTGACCCCCGCCTCCGACACCGCCGATTTCTGCGCCGATTTCTGCGCCGACCAGGCCATCTCCGCAGGTAGACGAGGTTGCTCCGGCGGCACGATCGGCCTGCCTCATGACCAGCGTGTTCCTGTGAAATGACTTGGGCGTTAACGTGATTTCACAGCCGCACCCACCCGCGAGTGCGTTCTTTTGACGGTCCTCGCAACCCTCCTACGCTCGTAAATCAACTCACTTGGAGGGACGGATCGTGGTCGATTCACACGCGGGCAGCACGACACCTGCCGATGCTTTGCTGCGACTGGGCAAGTACTTCCACCGCGGTGAGATCTCAGCGGACCAGCGGACCCTGCACAAGATCGGCGGCCGCTCGGCCGACGATTTCTACCGGGACCGCTGGGCGCACGACAAGGTGGTCCGGTCGACCCACGGTGTCAACTGCACCGGCTCCTGCTCATGGAAGATCTACGTCAAGGACGGTGTGATCACCTGGGAGTCGCAACAAACCGACTACCCGTCGGTCGGCGCCGACAAGCCCGAGTACGAACCGCGCGGGTGCCCACGGGGCGCGTCGTTCTCGTGGTACACGTATTCCCCTGCCCGCGTGCGCTATCCGTACATCCGCGGCGTGCTGCTGGAGTACTACCGGGAGGCCAAGGAACGGCTCAAGGATCCGGTCCTCGCGTGGGCCGACATCGTCGAAGACCCCGAGAAGTCCACGCGGTACAAGGCGGCCCGCGGTAAGGGCGGATTCGTGCGAGCCGAATGGTGGGAGGCCGCCGAGATCGCCGCCGCTGCCCACGTGCACACGATCAAGAAATACGGGCCGGACCGGGTCGCCGGCTTCTCCCCGATCCCGGCGATGTCGATGGTCAGCCATGCCGTCGGCGCCCGGTTCATCTCGCTGCTCGGCGGGTCGATGCTGTCGTTCTACGACTGGTACGCCGACCTGCCGGTGGCCTCGCCGCAGGTGTTCGGGGACCAGACCGACGTGCCCGAATCGGCGGACTGGTTCGATGCGGGCTACCTGATCATGTGGGGCTCCAATGTCCCGGTCACCCGGACCCCCGATGCGCACTACATGACCGAGGCGCGCTACCGCGGCCAGAAGGTCGTCGTGGTGTCCCCCGATTACGCCGACAACACCAAGTTCGCCGACGAATGGCTGCCGGCCCGCCCCGGCACCGACGCCGCCCTCGCCATGGCGATGGGTCACGTCATCCTCAAGGAGTTCTTCGTCGAGCGGCAGACGCCGTATTTCACCGACTACGTCAAGAAGTACACCGACCTGCCGTTCCTGGTCACCCTCGTCGAGCGCGACGGTCGGGTGCTGCCCGGGAAGTTCCTCACCGCCGCCGATCTCGGCGACACCGGTGAAGGCGCTGATTCGAAGACGGTCCTGCTGGATCAGGCCGGGCGGCCCGTGGTGCCCAACGGCTCACTGGGACACCGCTTCACCGCATCCGGCGAGGGACATTGGAACCTGGACCTACAGGGCGTCCACCCGCTGCTGACCCTGCACGATGCGGACGCCGAGCCGGCCACCGTCGCCCTCCCCCGGTTCGACAGCGACCAGCCGGGCGTGCTGGAGCGCGGGGTGCCCACCAGAATCGTTGCCGGACAACGCGTGACGACGGTGTTCGACCTGATGCTGGCGCAGTACGGCGTGGCGCGCGACGGGCTTCCCGGGCAGTGGCCGTCCGGATATGACGACGCCGCCGAGCCGTACACACCCGCTTGGCAGGAAGAGATCACCGGCGTGCCCGCGGCGGCCGCCGAACGGATCGCCCGGGAATTCGCCGACAACGCCGAACGGTCCAAGGGCCGGTCGATGATCCTGATGGGCGCGGGGACCAACCACTGGTTCCATTCCGATCAGATCTACCGTTCCTTCCTCACCTTGGTGATGCTCACCGGCTGCCAGGGCGTCAACGGCGGTGGCTGGGCGCACTACGTCGGGCAGGAGAAGTGCCGGCCGGTCACCGGTTGGGCCACATTGGCTTTCGGCCTGGACTGGCAGCGGCCGCCGCGCCAGATGCAGGGCACGGTGTTCTGGTATCTGGCGACCGATCAGTGGCGCTACGACCCGTTCACCTCGGAGGTGATGGCCTCGCCGCTGGCCGAGGGCCGGTTCGCCGGGCGCACCGCGGCCGACAACATCGCGCTGGCCAGCCGGCTGGGCTGGATGCCGAGCTACCCGACCTTCAACCGCAATCCGCTGGATCTCGCCGACGAGGCCGCCCGGATGGACAAAGACGCTTCGGAATACGTGGTGGACGGTCTGAAGTCGGGGCACCTGCAGTTCGCCTGTGAGGACCCCGATGCCCCGGAGAACTTCCCGCGCTGTCTGACCGTCTGGCGGTCGAATCTGCTCGGCTCGTCGGCGAAGGGCAACGAGTACTTCCTCAAGCACCTGCTCGGCACCGATTCCGCGGTGGCCGCGCGCGACGAGGACGGTATCCGGCCACAAGAGGTGCGCTGGCGCGACGAGGCCCCGGTCGGCAAGCTGGATCTGCTGCTGTCCCTGGATTTCCGCAACACCAGCACGACGCTGTTCTCCGACATCGTGTTGCCCGCGGCCACCTGGTACGAGAAGCACGACCTGTCGAGCACCGACATGCACCCGTTCGTGCATGCGTTCTCGCCGGCCATCTCACCGCCGTGGGAGACCAAGACCGACTTCGATGCCTTCCACCGCATCGCCCGCGGGTTCTCCTGGCTGGCCGAAAAGCACCTCGGCAAGCGCAAGGACATCGTGGCCATGCCCCTGCAGCACGACAGCGTCGACGCCACCGCTCAGCCCGGCGGCCGCGTGCTGGACTGGAAAGCCGGTGAGTGCGAACCGATTCCGGGCAAGACCATGCCCCGGCTGGTCATGGTGGACCGCGATTATCCGGCGATCGCCGAGAAAATGGCGGCGCTGGGGCCGATGGTGGAAACCGTCGGTCTGACCACCAAGGGCGTGACCACCCATCCCGAGGCCGAGGTCGAGTATCTGGGCGGGGTCAACGGCACGGTGGTCAGCGGTGTCGCGGTGGGACGTCCGTCGCTGGCCAAGGACACGCATGCGGCCGAGGCCATCCTTGCGCTGTCGGGCACCACCAACGGACGCCTGGCGGTCGAGGGTTTCGAGGCA
This sequence comes from Mycolicibacterium sp. HK-90, assembly GCF_030486405.1. The sequence goes on from NZ_CP129613.1 coordinate 5,691,394, forward strand.
CTGGAGCGCCGCACCGGAACCGAACTGGTCGATCTGGCCAAGGAGAGCGAGGGCAAGCGAATTACCTTCGCTGACACCCAGGCCCGGCCGGTGCCCGTCAACACCTCGCCGGAATGGTCCGGCTCGGAGACCGGCGGCCGACGCTACTCCCCCTTCACCATCAACACCGAGCGGCTCAAGCCGTGGCACACCCTGACCGGCCGCCAGCATTTCTATCTGGATCACGACTGGATGAGTGAGCTCGGCGAGCAACTGCCGACGTTCCGTCCGCCGCTGGACATGACGGCACTCTTCAACGAACCTGCCGTCGGAGACACCACCGGAGGAATCACCGTGCGGTACCTGACGCCGCACTCGAAGTGGTCGATTCACTCTGCCTACCAGGACAACCTGTACATGCTGACGCTGTCCCGCGGCGGTCAGTGCATCTGGATGTCGGACGTGGACGCCGCCAAGATCGGGGTCAAGGACAACGACTGGATCGAGTGCACCAACCGCAACGGCGTGGTGAATGCCCGAGCCATCGTCAGCCACCGCATGCCCGAGGGTCTGGTGTTCATGTACCACGCCCAGGACAAGGCCGTAGACGTGCCGCGCACCGAGAAGAACGGCAAACGCGGCGGCATCCACAACGCGCTGACCCGGATCATGATCAAGCCGACGCACCTGATCGGCGGCTACGCACAGCAGTCCTTCGCCCTGAATTACCACGGACCCACCGGAAACCAACGCGACGAGGTCACCACGATTCGTCGCCGCTCGCAGGATGTGGAGTACTGACATGAGAGTCATGGCGCAGCTCGCGATGGTGATGAACCTCGACAAGTGCATCGGCTGCCACACCTGCAGCGTCACCTGCAAGCAGGCGTGGACGAACCGCAGCGGTGTGGAGTACGTGTGGTTCAACAACGTGGAAACCCGCCCCGGGCAAGGATATCCACGCCAGTACCAGGACCAGGAGAAGTGGAAGGGCGGCTGGACGCTGACCAAGCGCGGCAAGCTGACCCTCAAGTCCGGCTCGCGGTTCAAACGGCTGCTGAACATCTTCGCCAACCCTGACCTGCCCACGGTTTCGGACTACTACGACCCCTGGACGTACGACTACGAGAACCTGCTGTCGGCGCCGGCCATGGACACCACACCCGTCGCCCGTCCGAAGTCGCTGATCACCGGACGCGACACCAAGGTCACCTGGGGCGCCAACTGGGACGATGACCTGGGCGGTGGGCCAGAGCAGGTGAGCCGGGATCCGTTGCTGGCCAAGGTCGCTGAAATATCGGACAAGGTCAAGCTCGAGTTCGAACAGACCTTCATGTTCTACCTGCCGCGGATCTGCGAGCACTGCCTGAACCCGTCCTGTGCGGCATCGTGCCCGTCCGGCGCGATCTACAAGCGCTCGGAAGACGGCATCGTGCTGGTGGACCAGGACAAGTGCCGGGGCTGGCGACAGTGCGTGACCGGATGCCCGTACAAGAAGATCTACTTCAACCACAAGACCGGCAAGGCCGAGAAGTGCACGTTCTGCTATCCGCGCGTCGAGGTCGGCATCCCCACGGTGTGCTCGGAGACCTGCGTCGGGCGGCTCCGCTACATCGGCGTGATGCTCTACGACGCGGATGCGGTACTGGAGGCGGCGTCGGTCACCGAGGACCAGGACCTCTACCCGTCACAGCTCGGCGTGTTCCTCAATCCGCACGATCCGCGCGTCGTCGCCGAAGCCGAGCGCGCCGGCATCTCACCCGAATGGATCGAGGCCGCCCAGAACTCACCGGTGTACCGACTGATCGTCGACTACCAGGTGGCACTGCCCCTGCATCCGGAATACCGGACCATGCCGATGGTCTGGTACGTGCCGCCGCTGTCGCCGGTGGTGGACATCCTCAAGGAGACCGGCCACGACGGAGAGAACAAGAACAACCTGTTCGGCGCCATCGACACGCTGCGCATCCCGGTGGAGTACCTGGCCGAGTTGTTCACCGCGGGCGATGTCGGGCCGGTCCGGGCCTCACTACAGCGGCTGGCGGCGATGCGCGCCTACATGCGCGCGGCCAATCTCGGCGAGGAGTTCGACGAGACCATCCCCGAATCGGTGCGCCTGAGCGGCGACGAGATCGAGTCGATGTACCGGCTGCTGGCCATCGCCAAATATCAGGACCGGTACGTCATCCCGACCGGGGCCGGGTCCGATGCCCACCGCCTCGACGCGCTGGCCACCGGCTGCAGCCTGGACGGTGACGGCGGACCGGGAATGACCGCGTTCGACACCATGGTGGACAAGTTCCACCTGACCCACACCAATGACGCTGTTCCGCAGGGTGATCCGACCCGGGTCAATCTGCTCAACTGGGACGGCCGGAGCACAGACGGGTTGTTGCCGACCACATGAAGCTACTCACCCTCGGTCGCAGAACAGGCACGGGTTCCGCCCTGTCCGAGCGCCAGCAGCGTCTGGTGTGGCGCATCGCCGCGCTGTTGCTCGACTACCCGACAGCCGAAACCGCCGCGCTCATCAGTCAACTGGATGCAGCCGCAGCGGATCTTCCCGAGGCGGCACGTGGGCCGCTGACGGAGTTCCTGCGGCAGTTCGGCGACACCGATCCGATGCGGCGGGCGTCGAACTATGTCGAGACGTTCGACATGCAACGACGCAGCAGCCTGCACCTGACCTACTACGCCTACGGCGACACCCGCAAGCGCGGTATGGCGCTGCTGCGGTTCAAGCACGCCTACCGCCAGGCAGGCCTGGAGGTAGGCGACTTGGAGAATTCCGAGCTGCCCGACTACCTGCCCATGGTGCTCGAGTTCGCCGCGACGGTCGATCAAGTCCAAGGCGAACGGCTGCTGGCCGAGCACGTCCCGGTGCTCGAACTCCTACGGCTTTCCCTGCAGGACAACGAGTCCTACTACGCCGGGCTGCTCGCCGCGATCCTGACCACCCTGCCCCCGGTGAACAGCGCCGACCGTCGCCGCATCGCACAGCTCGCCGCGGAGGGCCCACCCGACGAGGACGTCGGCCTCGACCCGTTCGCGATGGACCCGATGGCTTCCGGAGGTACCCAATGAGCACGCTGCCGTTGAGTACCACCCTGTGGATGACCCTGCCGTACATCGCCTTCACCTCGTTCCTGCTCGGACACGTCTGGCGCTACAAGGCGGATCAGTTCGGTTGGACCACAAGGTCTTCGCAGATCTACGAGAGCAGGCTGCTGCGGCTGGGCAGCCCGCTGTTCCACTTCGGCATCCTCGGTGTGCTGGCCGGGCACGTCGTCGGATTGCTCATCCCGCAGTCGTGGACCGCAGCGGTCGGAATCTCCGAGCACGTCTACCACCTGATGTCGGTGGGCATGGGATCGATCGCCGGGCTGGCCGTCGTCGCCGGCGTGGCCATCCTGCTCTACCGCCGGATCACTGTTCCGGAAGTCCGCACCGCCACCACACTCAACGACAAACTGATGTATCTGCTGCTGGTCGCTGCGTTGGCGACGGGGATGCTGAACACCCTGACCAACGTGTTCTCCACCTACAACTACCGCGAGACCGTGTCGCCGTGGTTCCGCAGCCTGTTCACGTTGCACCCGTCGCCGGAGTTGATGGCCGAAACCCCATGGAGCTTCCAGGCGCATGTGCTGGTGGTGGTCGCCCTGCTCGGCTTCTGGCCGTACACGCGGTTGGTGCACATGTTCAGCGCGCCGATCGGGTATCTGGTGCGTCCCTTCGTGATCTACCGCAGTCGCGACCCGCAGCGTGCCGGCAAGAACCGTTACGCCAAGGCGTGGGTGACACCCCAGGCCCCACCGCCCCGCAACCGTTGGGTGTGAGCCACATCAGCTGAAACACAAAGTGCCCCAAATCCATTGATTTGGGGCACTTTGTGGTGAAGCTACGCAGCGACTCAGAGGCGCTCGATGATGGTGACGTTCGCGGTGCCGCCGCCCTCGCACATGGTCTGCAGACCGTAGCGGCCGCCGGTGCGCTCCAGGGTGTTCAGCATGGTGGCGAACAGCTTGGCGCCGGTGGCGCCGAGCGGGTGGCCCAGGGCGATGGCGCCGCCGCTCGGGTTGACCTTCGCCGGATCGGCCTTGGTCTCCTTGAGCCAGGCCAGCACGACCGGCGCGAAGGCCTCGTTGATCTCGACGGTGTCGATGTCATCGATCGTCAGTCCGGTCTTCTCCAGCGCGTACTGCGTGGCCGGGATCGGGCCGGTCAGCATCATCACCGGATCATCGCCACGGGCGCTGATGTGGTGGATCCGGGCCCGGGGCTTCAGGTTGTATTTGTTGACCGCTTCCTCGGAAGCCAGCAGCACGGCCGCCGCACCATCGGAGATTTGGCTGGCCAACGCGGCCGTCAAGCGACCGCCCTCGACGAGCGGCTTCAGCGAGGCGAGCTTCTCCAGCGTCGACTCACGCGGGCCCTCGTCGACACCGAAGTCCCCGACCGGGACGATCTCGTTGTCGAAGTGCCCGTTGCGGATCGCGGCGAACGCGCGCTGATGGCTGTTGTAGGCGAACTCCTCCATCTCCTCGCGGGAGATGTCCCACTTCTCGGCGATCAGTTCCGAACCGCGAAACTGGGAGATCTCCTGATCGCCGTAGCGGTGCAGCCAGCTCTTGGATTCGTTTGTGGGCGAGGTGAATCCGAATTCCTTACCGACCACCATGGCCGAGGAGATCGGGATCCAGCTCATGTTCTGCATGCCGCCGGCCAGGATCAGGTCGGCCGTGCCGGACATGATGGCCTGGGCGCCAAAGGAAATGGCCTGCTGGCTCGAACCGCACTGTCGGTCGACGGTCACGCCCGGGACGGCCTCGGGGTATCCGGCGGCCAGCCACGTCAGCCGGCCGATATTGCCGGCCTGGCCACCGATGGCGTCGACACAGCCGACGATGACGTCGTCCACCGCACCCGGGTCGACGTCGTTGCGGTCGAAGATGGCGCGGAACGCATGGACACCGAGGTCGATCGGATGCACCTGCGCCAGCGAGCCGTTCTTCTTTCCGACCGGCGTGCGCACCGCGTCGACGATGTATGCCTCAGGCATTGTTTGTCTCCTTTGACCTAACGGGCGGCGGTGATTCCGCCGAGGACGATGGCGAGGTATTGCCGGCCGACCTCTTCGGCCGAGAGCGGGCCGCCCGGTTGATACCAGCGGACCGAAACCCAGGTGGTGTCGCGGATGAACCGGTAGACCAGGTCGACGTCGATGTCCTGACGGAATGAGCCGTCGGTAATGCCCTGCTGCAGGATGTCGATCCACATCTTGCGCTGTTCGCGGTTGCGCTCGTCGACGAAGCCGAACTGCGGGATGGCCGACAGTCGCTTGGCCTCGTCCTGGTAGATGACCACCTGGGCATGCCGGTGTTCGATCGCCTCGAACGAGGCCATGAACAGGCCGGTGAGCCGGCCCAGCGGCGTGGTCTCGGTGTCGAGAATCTGCTGGTAGCGGGCGAAAAGCCAGTCCAGGAAGTCCTTGAGCACCTCTTCGACCATCTGCTCTTTGGACTTGAAGTGGTGGTAGAGGCTGCCGGACAGAATTCCTGCGGAGTCGGCGATATCGCGGACCGTCGTCGCCTTCAGGCCGCGTTCGGCAAACATCGTTGCGGCAAGATCGAGAAGCTCGTCGCGTCTGCTCGCCGGCTGGGCGGGTGTGTCCCCCATCGCCACAGCATAGCAACCAAGCGCTTGCTAGGTCACGTGCGGGCGAATCGTTTCACCATCGGGACGAAAAACGGGCCCCACGGCCGGGGACCCGTTCATTCTCGATTCGTATCACGCGGGCTGCGGCACCACCCCGACGAGAAGCAGACCGACGTTGCCCATCAGCGGGCGACCCACTCCACGAACTGGTCCGAGGTGATCACCGGCGCGAAGAAATTGTTGATCCGCTCGAACGCTGCCCGCTCCTGGTCGGGCTGGGCCGCACCGGTCGCATCGCCGATCACGATCGGCAAAGGGCCGTGATCGCGGGCCGCGCGCGCATTGCCTTCCACGCACCAATCGAGGTGGATCCCGGTGAGCACCACTACCTCCACCCGCTGCCGGCTCAACGCTCCTGGCAGATCGGTGCCGACGAACGCCGTCTGCAGCGCCTTTTCATACAACTCGTTGTCGCCGGGCTCAACCAGCTCACGCAATTCGCCCACGAGTTCGTTGTCCCAGGCGATCTGCTCGGGGGTGGCGTCGATGTGGCCGGTCCAGCCGTCGTACTGCACCCGGTCGAAATCGGTCTTCGGGTAGTCGTCGCGGAACACCGAGAACCCGATCCAGTTGAACGACACGAAGTTCGGCGCTGAACGCGCCGCCTTCGCCACCTTCACGGTTGCCTCAAGACTGCCGCGGAACGCATGCCCTTCGGCGTATTGGACCCCGCCCGGTTCGTACAGCGAGTTGGACTGGCTGATCGACAGGAATGCAGCGGGCCGGGACAGGATCTCGCGGAAGTCCAGCCCCTCCCACTGCTTGGCCAGCGGCGGGATGGCAGCGCGGTTGTCGGCCGGGTAGCCGAGCTCCCGAGGGTCGAGCGCAATCGGATCCAGCGGAGTGGTTCGAGAGGAGCTCTCGACGGGGAGTGCGGTCACACGGCATACCTTCGGCCGATGGCCGCCGGCACGACAGCCTTTGAATCGGCGCGATTCTGGGCGGGCTACCGGTAGTCGTATGACCAGTACTCCGAGCAATACTCCGGTAGATCGGTCACCACCGGTCGGTCAGCCCGCGACCGCGACAGATTGAACTCATACCACGGGTCCGAATCCGGACCATCAGATCGCACGCAGGCCCGGATGTGCGCGGGCAGGCGGTGCAGCGCGGGATCGATGTCAGAGGACAACCCGGACAGATACTCGGCGTCGAGCGCGCCGGTCTGCTCGAAGCGGTCGATGTTGCGATCGGCGACGAGCCGCTCGGGATTGAGTGCCGCCAGACCGAGCAGCGCCACCACCCCGGCCACCAGCACCGCGTGCGGCAGCCACCGCCCCGACATTCGGATCCCGGTCGCGGCCACGAGCAGGAACACCGCGCCCAGCCACAGTTCGATGGTCACCACCATGACCCGATCGGTGCTGAAGCCGTATGCCTGCTGGTACAGCCACATCCGGTGAATCGCCGAGATCACCACGACAACGGATGTGGCGCACAGGACTCCGACCAGCGCCCGCAGCACCCGGCGATCGCCGGCGTCCGCCCGGCCGGCGACCCGGATCACCACCGCGAGCACCAGCAGAGTCAGCGTCGACACCCACAGCAGCTGCCAGAATCCCTGCCTGGCGTACTCGGCGTACGTCAACCCTTCGGTTTCCAGCACGTGGGTGTGACCGCCGAACAGCACCGCCGCTTGCACCACCACAAACGCGATGAACAATGCGTCGAGCACCCCGAGCGGCAGCGCCCACTCCCACCGCGGGACCGGCTTCATCGGCGACGGGGCCATGGCATCCAGGCGTGGTGGAAACCGCGTCAGGTAGGCACCGCCGAGAACGAACGACGCCACGATCCCGAACACCACGACACGTGCGATGGCCTCGCCGCCGTCGAAGGCCGGTACCAGGTTGCCGACGAAATGCGCGAAAGCCGCGTCCGCCGAGGCGAACAACGCGCCGAACACGACCACCAGCACCACGGTGAGACCGATGACGACGGCGATGCGGCCGGGGTTCGCGACGCCCGCCCGGTTCGGCACTCCGCGCCGCACCCAGCCGCCCACCCGAGCCGGCAAGCCCCACGGCAGAAACGGCCCGGCGAACACCGCGGTCCAGGTCCGTCCGCCGAACAACGTGCACCAGCCGACAATCCAGGCCGCCACGATGCACAGCACGCCCAGCCATTCGGCGGCCAGCACGGCGGGAACGGCGAGCAGCGCGAGGGTGAGCCCGATGCCGGCGCACTCCGTGCGCGTGGGCCGACGCTCGGCGGTGCCGTACACCGCGGCGAACACCATCGTCCCGACGACCAGGTACCCGATGCTGAGCACCGACGGCCGCCACACCGCCGTGCCGATCAGACCGGCGACCATCGCGATCATCAGAAGCCGGCGGGGCGCCGAAGCCAGTGGCGCGATCGGCCAGACCCGCCGCGACCACACCGTCCATCCAGGCTCGCCAGAGGTCGGCAAGGCCGGTCCGATCATCGGCGGTAGCATCCCCTGCTGCCCCGGATAGGGCGGTAACCCCGGGACCATCGTCGTCATGCCTGCTCCTCCCCTTGCGCCGGAATACGGACCCTGATCCGGCAGCCCATCCCGACATCCATCACTTCGATTGAACCGCTGTGTAATTCGACCGCCCACCGGGCGATGGCCAAGCCCAGACCCGTTCCGCCGTCAGAGGTCGCCCCGCGGGTGAACCGCTCGAAAACGCGTTCCCGCTCGGCGGCAGCGATGCCCGGCCCCTCGTCCGCGACCTCGATTCGCAGGCCCGAAGGCTCACCCGCCGCCAGCACCATCACCCGACCGGCCGCCCGACTGTGCCGAATCGCGTTGTCCACCAGGTTGACCACGACCTGGCGCAGCCGCGCCGGATCGGCGACGGCTTTCAGACCCGGCGGGGACACTCTGATGTCCACTGCCACGTCACCCGCCGACACGGAGACGTGCGCGACGGCCTCGTGCAAGAACTCGTCGACGTCGAACCGGCTGATCTGCAGCGGAATAGCTCCGCCCTCGATTCGGGACAAATCGAGCAGGTTGGTCACCAGCTCGCCGAGGCGTTCGGTCTGCGACAGCGCCATCCTCATGGTCTCGGCGTCAGGCTCGACCACACCGTCGACCACGTTTTCCAGCACCGCTTGCAGTGCGGTGATGGGAGTCCGCAGCTCGTGGGACACATTGCCGATCAGCCCGCGCCGATATTCGTCGGCGGCTTCGAGATCAGTCGCCATCTGGTTGAATGCCGTTGCCAGTTGGCCGATCTCATCGCGGGAAGTGGCACGTACCCGGAGGCTGTAGTCACCGCGGGCCATCGTCCGTGCTGCCGCCGTCATCTGCCGCAGCGGTGAGGTCATGCCGTGCGCCAGGAACTGCGTCAGGACCAACGACGTGGCGAGCGCGGCCAGCAGCGCATAGCGGAACTGCCAGCTGGCACCGATCCAGAACGTGAACGACGCCAGCAGGATCGCCCCGCCCACCAACAGGCCCGTCTTGACCTTGAAGGACGCGAACGGATCCAACGGCCGGGGCAGCCGGTCCCACACCGCGGTCAGGCGGCCAGCCACGCTCACCGAGGGACCTCGAGCGCGTAGCCGACCCCGTGCACCGTCCGGATCAGCTCGGAACCGAGCTTGCGGCGCAACGCCTTGACGTGGCTGTCGACCGTGCGGCTCTCCACCTCCGACGCCCAACCCCAGACCTGCTCCAGCAGTGTCTCGCGGGCCACCGCGGCCCTGGGCCGGCCGGCCAGGAAGGTCAGCAGGTCGAATTCGGTTCGGGTGAGGTGGATCTCGCGATCACCGTGGTGGACTCGACGCTCCGCCAGGTCGATGCGGTAGTCACCCACCGACAGTGGCTGGTCACCGACGGCCCGATCGACCCGGCGCAACAGGACACGAACCCGAGCCACCAGTTCGCGCATGCTGAACGGTTTGGTCAGGTAGTCGTCGGCACCGATGCCCAAACCGATCAGCATGTCGGTCTCGTCGCTGCGGGCGGTCAGCATCAGCACCGGCACGGCACGCTCGGCCTGGATGCGCCGGCACACCTCCAGCCCGTCGAAGCCCGGCAGCATCACGTCGAGCACCACGAGATCCGGCTGGGTCGCCGCGGCGGTTGCCACCGCCGACGGTCCGTCGATGGCGGTGTCGACCTCGAACGCCTCGGCACGGAGCCGCGTGGCCACCGCGGACAGGATGGTCGGCTCGTCGTCGACCACCAGGATTCGCTTCACAGATCTGAGCGTAAGTCCAGGTTGTGGTGGCCACGGGCAGTGATTGTGAAGATCCGGTGGAGACCGCCGCGGATTTGCTGTAGTCGAGTGTCGGCCGATCTGGCTACGCTGGCCGGGGTCAGCAGGCATCTGGAGGGGCGGCGGTGAACAACGGGGTGGACCAGAACACAGCATGGTCCACCGACGAAGTGCGTCAGTTTGCCGGGAAGGCCTTCGCCGCAGGCCAGAAGCTGGCGAGCACGGCGGGTTGGTCCAACACCGGTGCCACCCAGACCTTGCTGTGGGGCGACTTCCAGGGCAGCGGGCGCACCCCGTACCGGGTGCAGGTCAATCTGGTAGGCCCGACGTACAAATGCTCGTGCCCGTCACGACAGTTTCCCTGCAAGCACGTCGTCGGCCTGGTGCTGCGCTGGTGCGGCGGCGATGTCGACAGCGCGGCAGAAGCCCCGCCGAGCGCCGTCGTCGCGCCGTCGTCCCCCCAGGCGCCGCGTGAGGTCAGCGAGAAGGCCATCGCGGCGCGGGAGCGCAGCGTCAACGAGGGCCTGGAGCAACTCCGGCGGTGGATCGACGATCAGATCCGCAACGGCATCGCCGGGATCAGCGCCGATCCGTACGGCGGGTGGAGCGAGCCGATCGCCAAACGCATGGTCGACGCCAAGGCACCCGGCCTGGCGCGCTGGTTGCGCAGCCTGCCCGGCCACCTCACGCACGACGAGTGGCCACGGAAGATCATCGAGGATCTCGGGTTGATGCGCCTGCTGACCGACGCGTACCGCACCATCGACGCGCTGCCCGACGAGACCGCCGCCGCCGTCCGGCGCCACATCGGGTTCACCGTGTCACGGGCCGAGGTGCTGGCCACCGATGCGGTGAACGACACCTGGCAAGTTCTCGGATACGCGGAGACACTGGAGGATCGGTACACCACCCGGCGGATGTGGTTGAGCGGCACCGACACCGGATATCTGGTCAACGTGCAGTCCACCGCGCCGAGCGGTGCCAGCTTCGACAACCGGCTCGTTCCGGGGCGCGAGTTCACCGGCGGTGTCCACCTGTACCCCGGCGGGGCGTCGAGCTTTCGCGTCGCCATCCCCGACGGGGATGTGCCGACCATCCCGATCCAACGTCTCAACGTGACCGGTACCGGTATCGACGATGCACTCGCGTCGCGCGCCCGAGCACTCGCCGTCGACCCGTGGCTGCTGCGGTTCCCGGCGATCGTCACCGCCCGCGCCGTGCAACATGACCGCCCCAAACGCCGCCATCTTGTCGACGCGGACGGCAATGCCGTACCGGCGATCTGTGACGACGACCGCTGGGCGCGGCTGCAGGCCGCAAGCGGCGGGCGCTTGCAACCCGTGCTGGTCGAGATCACCACTGACGGTGTGGATCCGTTGTCGATGTTGAGCGACGTGCCACCGTCGCGCCTGACCGGTCCGGCGGTGACGGCGCTGTGAGCGACTATCAGCGGATGATCTCCGCGGCCACGGTCGGATTCGGTGCGAAACCGTTCCCCGACGGCACATTCGACGCCCCGGTCGACGACAGCGTGGGTCAGGTGTCCGATGCGGCCGATCCGGTCGGGTCGGTGTTGAGAGTGGCCGGTCTCTACGCGCTGGCACGACGGGCCGGGCAGCGTCCCGAACATGTCGAGGTGGGCAGCGATCCCGCGCCTCCGGAAACCCGGCCGCTGATCACCGACACGCACGGTTTTCTGATCGAACGCGCTCTGACCGTGCGCCCGATCCTCGACGGTGCACTCTCCGACATCGCCGCGGCCGGCCTCCGCCTGCCCCCACGTCTGATACCCGCTCTGTTGCGGCTACAGCAGAGTGGCGTTGTGACGCAGGCACTCTGGGACGCGATCGGCACCGGAGGGCAGTGGTACGCCATCGAGCACTACGGTCGCAACCACCGCGCACTGCGCCACGTTCTCCACGGACGGCCCACAGAGTGGCCCAAGGAGTCCGACTTCACCCACGGCGACACCGCCAAGCGCCTGAACTGGCTCGCCACCGCCCGGACGCTCGACCCGGATCGCGCCCGTGATCTGGTGGCCCAGCACTGGACCAGCGAGGACGCCGAATCCCGGGCGACCCTGTTGGCGGCGTTCGCCTCACCCGAACATGACGCCGACGAGCCGTTCCTGGAGGCCGCCCTCGACGACCGGGCGGTCACCGTCCGCAACGCCGCCATCGCCGTGCTCGGCGCGCGGTCCCGCAGCCGCTATCTGGATCGCATGAAAGCCCGTGCCGCCCACATCTTCTCGGTCAAGAAGTCGTTGCTGGGCGTGAAGATCGCGGTCCATCCGCTACCCGGGCCCGACGCCGCTGCGGTTCGTGACGGGCTGAGCACTACCAAGCCGGAGGCCGTCGTCGCCCGCACGCCGATCGGTTTCTGGGCGGAGGTGTTCGGCGCGATCACACCGGAGAAGGTCGCCCGCACACTTTCGGAAACCGAACACCAACCCGTGCTGGCGGCGCTCACCGGCAGTGCGCTACGTGGCAACGATCCCACCTGGGCGGTGCCGCTGTTGCAGCGTTGCCCGCCCGGCGACTACGCCACGTACTTCGACCCGGCCACCGCACATCCGGCGATCTCGGCCGAGATGATCCGCGCGCTCACCCACACCGCGCAGGCCACACCCTTGGTGCGTATCGCCGCGAGCCTGCCGCGACCGTTCGCACCCGATATCGCCGCGGCGTTGTTCGGATCGCTGGCCGGGGCCGGGTGGGGCACCGCACGCCAACGCCGCGAGGCCGCGGCACACCTCGCCGCCGGCTACCCGCTGGACTGGCTGCCGCGCTTCGCGCGCCTCGCCGACCTCACCGCCGACCAAGAACTGCACACGTTCTACGCCACCGTCTTCGAGCTGCTCACGCTGCGATCCGACCTTGCAAAGGAACTCCGATGACTGAAGCAACGCTCCTGCGTCCGCACGCCGAGCAGCTGTTCGCCGCCGAACTCGCCGCCCTGCGGTCCGCCGACGAGAAGCCCGTGCCGCCGAACTGGTCGATGTCGCCGCATGCAGTGGTGCGCTACCTGCTGGGCGGGGAAACCGTTGACGGAGTCGAGATCACCCCGAAGTACATCGGCCCGCGACGGATCATCGAGGTGGCCGTGGCGACGCTGGCCACTGACCGGGCACTGCTGCTGCTCGGCGTGCCCGGCACCGCCAAGACCTGGGTGTCGGAGCATCTGGCCGCGGCCGTGACCGGGGATTCGACGCTGTTGGTCCAGGGCACGGCGGGCACCGTGGAGGAGGCCGTGCGGTACGGCTGGAACTATGCCCGGCTGATCGCCGAAGGGCCGTCCGAGCAGGCCCTCGTCCCGTCACCGATCATGACCGCGATGCGGGACGGCAAGATCGCCCGCCTCGAAGAGCTGACCCGTATCCCGTCGGAGGTCCAGGATGCGCTGATCACGGTGTTGTCCGAAAAGACCCTGCCCATCCCCGAACTCGGTGCCGAGGTACAGGCCACACAGGGCTTCAACGTGATCGCGACGGCCAACGACCGCGACCGCGGCGTCAACGACCTGTCCTCGGCGCTGCGCCGGCGGTTCAACACCGTGGTGCTTCCCCTGCCTGCGAGCCTCGATGACGAGGTGGAGATCGTGACGCGCCGGGTTGCCGACATCAGCGGATCGCTACAACTGCCCGAGGTACCGACCTCGGCCGACGAGATCCGCCGCGTCGTCACGGTGTTCCGCGAACTGCGCTCCGGCCTGACCGCCGACGGCCGCAACAAGCTCAAGCAGCCGTCCGGCACCTTGTCCACCGCCGAGGCGATCTCCGTCGTCACACAGGGCATAGCGATGTCGGCACACTTCGGCGACGGTGTGCTGCGGCCGGCCGACACCGCGGCGGGCATCGTCGGCGCGGTCGTGAAGGATCCGGTCAACGACGCGGTGGTGTGGCTGGAATACCTCGAGGCAGTGGTGCGGGAACGTGACGGCTGGGCCGACTTCTACCGGGCATCGCGGGACGTGCTGAACCCGTGACCACCCACGTCCTGGGTGTTCGGCACCACGGTCCCGGTTCCGCGCGCGCCGTGGTGTCCGAGCTGGACCGGATCCAGCCGGACATCGTGGTGATCGAAGGCCCGGCCGATGCGAACGCGCTCACCACCGACGTCGACCACACCGACATGGTGCCGCCCGTGGCGATCATGGCGTATGCCGTCGACGATCCCGCGGTGTCGGTGTTCTGGCCGTTCGGCGCCTTCTCGCCCGAGTGGCAGGCGCTGCTGTGGGCAGTGCGGCACCAGGTGCCGGTGAGGTTCTGCGATCTGCCGGCGGCCACCGTGCTGGCCCAGCGCGACCAGCGGCACGAGAGCTCATCGTTCGTGCGGGTCGACCCGATCGGGGCACTCGCCGAAGCCGCAGGCTACGACGACCCCGAACGCTGGTGGGACGATGTCGTGGAATCTCGCACGGACGGCACCGGATTCGAGGCGATCACCGAGGCCATGCGGACGGTCCGGGAACTCGAGCCCGACGAGGACGATCCGATCGAGCATCAGCGCGAAGCAAACATGCGCCAGGTGATCCGCAAGGCGGCCAAGGAATTCTCGACGGTCGTCGTGGTGTGCGGCGCCTGGCACGCACCGGCCCTGGCCGGGAAACTCCCCGCCGCCAGCGGGGATTCGGCTCTGCTCCGCGGCCTGCCGAAGGTCAAGTCGGCGACGGTGTGGGTGCCGTGGACGCACTCGCGGCTGGCCGCGGCCTCGGGCTACGGCGCGGGCATCCGCTCCCCGGGCTGGTATCAGCACGCGTTCCTCGAACGCGAGCGCCCGGTGGAAACCTGGCTCACGTTGGCGGCCAGGGCATTGCGCGGCCACGACATCTTCGTGTCCTCGGCGCACGTCATCGAAGGGGTCCGGCTGGCCAACGCGCTCGCGGCGATGCGGGGCCGGGCCCACCCGGGTTTGAGCGAGGTCAACGAGGCCACCGAGGCCGTGCTGTGCGAGGGCTCCGATACCCGGTTCGGGCTGATCGTGCGGGAGCTGGTCGTCGGTGAACGGCTCGGCAACATCCCCGAACACCTGCCGATGGTGCCGTTGCTCGCCGACATCACCAAGCAGCAGAAATCGCTGCGGCTCAAACCCGACGCCACCGCGAAGCAGGTCACCCTCGACCTGCGCAAACCCAACGACCTGGCCAAATCCCACCTGCTGCACCGGCTCGCCGTGCTCGACATCCCGTGGGGCGAGTCCGAGACGGCCTCCGGGCAGGGCACATTCAAGGAGCCCTGGATCCTGCAGTGGCAACCCGAATTCGCGGTGAAGGTCGTGGTGTCGTCGGTGTGGGGCAACACCGTGTACCGCGCCTGCAAGGCCAAACTGGCCGATACCGCGCAGAACGCGACCCATCTGGGCGAGGTCACCGCGGCCATCGAGGCCGCCCTGCTCGGCGGTGTCGACGAGGCCGTCCCGCAGCTACTGGTCATCCTGGAGAACAAAGCCGCGGTCGACCGCGACCTGACCGAGCTCATGGCAGCCCTGCCCGCGCTGGCCCGCTCCCTGCGCTACGGCGATGTGCGTCGCACCGACGCCGGCGCACTCGGCGCGGTCACCACGTCGCTCCTGCGCCGGGTCAACGTCGGGCTGCCCGCGACGCTGACCGGGCTGGGTCCGGAGGCGGCCGCCGAGATGCTCGCACACATCAACGCCGTCACCGGCACCGTCGACCTTTTGGGGGCCGACGTCCGCGCCGAATGGCTGGCCACCATCGCGCGGCTGGCCGATCGCGATGATCTGCACGGCAGCCTGGTCGGCCGGTTCGTCCGGATCGGTGTCGACGGAGCGGTGTTCACCACCACCGAAGCGGCGCGACGCATGCGCCGCGCCCTGAGCATCGGCGCGCCGGCCGACGAGAAATCCGCCTGGATCGAGGGTTTCCTGTCGGGCAACGGTCTGCTGCTGGTGCACGACACCGAACTGCTCTCGGTGATCGACGAATGGCTGACCGGTTTGACGGCAACCGAATTCACCGATGTCCTGCCGCTGGTGCGTCGTACCTTCAGCACCTTCGACGCCGGGATCAAACGCAACATCGGGCACGCGGTGGCCACCGCCGGTTCGGCTGCACACACCGAATTCGACATCGACGCCGACCGCGCCCGCCCCGCGGTGATCGCGGCGGCCGCCATCTTCGCACGAGGTGTCAACCATGCCTGACGAGAACACCCCCGACGAACGCGACCGCCGCTGGCGGCTGGTACTCGGGTCGGATGCCGAGTCGCTGCCGAGCCTGCAGGGCGGTGACGTCGAGATGGACAAGGCCCTGTCGGCGTTGTACGACCGCAAGGGCGGCCTGGGCGGATCGGCGCCGAAGGTGGCGCGCTGGTTGGGAGACATCCGAAAGTACTTCCCCAGCACCGTGGTTCAGGTGATGCAGCAGGATGCCATCGAACGGCTCAACCTGCGCATGCTGCTGCTCGAACCGGAGATGATGGACAGCATCGTCCCGGACCTGTCGTTGGCCACCACGCTGATCACGCTCGGCGAGGCCATCCCCGACGAATCGAAGGCCTCGGCGCGGGCCCTGGTGCGCAAGGTGGTCGAGGACATCGAGCGCCGCATCGCCGACGGCACCCGCGCGACCCTGCGCGGCGCGCTGTCCCGCAGCGCGCGGACCAACCGGCCGCTGGCCTCCGACATCGACTGGAACCGGACCATCGCCCGCAACCTGAAAACGTTCCAGCCGGACCTGAAGACCATCATCCCCGAACGGCTGGTCGGGTTCCGGCGCGCCGGCCGGTCGGTGACCAAGGACATCGTGCTGGCCATCGACCAGTCCGGTTCGATGGCCGAATCCATCGTGTACTCGGCGGTTTTCGGCGCCGTCATCGCGTCGATGCGCTCGCTGCGCACGTCGCTCGTGGTGTTCGACACCGAAGTCGTCGACCTCACCGATCTGCTCGACGACCCCGTCGACGTGCTGTTCGGCACCCAGCTCGGCGGCGGTACCGACATCAACCGGGCCATCGCCTACTGCCAGACCCTGATCACGCGACCGACCGACAGCATTTTCGTCCTGATCTCGGACCTGTACGAGGGTGGCGTCCGCGACGAGATGCTGGCGCGAGTCAAACAACTCGTCGACGCCGGGGTCCAGGTGGTGGTGCTGCTGGCGCTGTCCGACTCCGGCGCACCGTCATTCGACCGGGAGATCGCCGCCGACCTGGCCGCGATGGAAGTCCCGGCGTTCGCCTGCACCCCCGACGCCTTTCCCGAGCTGCTGGCGCTGGCCATCACCAAGGGCGACATCCGCGGCTGGGCCGACCGGACCGGCCTCGCCCAGCGCGGAATGGAGTCGAGCTAGTCACATGAGCCTCAACCGCACCGGCTTCCAGCCAGGTGCCGAAGTGCCCGCCTGTTAGCGACAATCGAGCGACAATCGCCACATACGAAGCGCTGGCACGTCCTGTCGCACGTGCCATCAGTACACGCGTCACTCAGGTCCGATCAGTCACGCAGGCAACAGACTTCAGGTTGTCCACCTATCAGCGACAGTGTCGCTGATAGGTGGGCACGGGGCCACTGAGGCCGACGTGCCCAATGATGCTGGACAGCCGAAAGTGACCAGCGACAATGTGTCAGGCGCGGCGAGTGTTGCCAGTGAGGCGATTGTCGCTGAATTGTCGCTCGTAGGCGGGCATGTCAGACATGCCACTTGAAACTGTGACTCGTGTGACCTAGGCCCGCTGGCTGGAGACCGAGATGACCTCGCCGGTCAGGTAGCTCGAGTAGTCGCTGGCCAGGTAGGCGATGGTGGTGGCGATCTCCCACGGCTCGGCCGCGCGGCCGAACGCCTCGTCCGACGACAGCCGGTCCAGCAGCGCGGCGTCGGCCGAGCGCTCCAGGAACTTGTGCCGCGCGATGCTCGGCGACACCGCGTTGATCCGCACCCCGAACTCGACGGCTTCGATTGCGCTGCACCGGGTCAGCGCCATCACGCCGGCCTTGGCCGCGGCGTAGTGCGACTGGGAGTGCTGCGCGCGCCAGCCGAGGACGCTGGCATTGTTGACGATGACGCCGCCATGCTCCACCCCGCGGAAGTACCGCAGCGCGGCACGGGTGGCCCTCATCACCGAGTTCAGCGTGACGTTGAGGACGCGGTCCCACTCGTCGTCGGTCATGTCGATCAGCGGGGTCTCCCCGCCGAGGCCGGCGTTGTTCACCAGAACGTCCAGGCGGCCCATCTTTTCGACCGTCGAGGTGATCAGCGCGTCGACCGCCTCGGTGGAGGTGACGTCACACACCACGGCCTCGACCCGGCCCAGGCCGAGCTCGGCCAGCTGGTCACGGGTCTCGTTCAGGCGCCGCTCGTGGTAGTCGGAGACCACGACGTCGGCCCCTTCCAGCAGGGCCCGGCGCGCGGTCGACGAACCGATACCGGTACCGGCGGCGGCGGTCACCAGGACGACCTTGCCCTTGAGCAGGCCGTGGCCCTCGACCTCGTCGGGGGCTACCGAAAGATCTGTCATCCCTTTGCCTCTCGGGGTAGACCGAGCACCCGCTCGGCGATGATGTTGCGCTGGATTTCGTTGGACCCGCCGTAGATGGTGTCCGACCGCGAGAACAGGTACAGCCGCTGCCACTCGTCGAACTCGCCCTCGGGCAGGGTGAGCCCGGTCATGCCCTGCACGTCCATGGCGATCTCGCCGAGCTCGCGATGCCAGTTGGCCCACAGCAGCTTGCTCACGTTGTCCTGACCCGGTTGCTCCACGTCCATGGTGGCCAGCGCATAGGAGCGCATGGCCTGCAGGCCGGTCCACGACTCGGTCAGCTTTTGGCGGATCAGCGGGTCGTCGGCGGCGCCGGTGCGCTTGGCCAGCTCAACCAGGTTGGAATGCTCACGCGCATAGCGGATCTGCTGCCCCAGCGTCGACACACCACGCTCGAAGGTCAACGTGCCCATGGCCACCCGCCAGCCGTCACCGGGCTGACCGACCACGAGCGACGCCTCGGTACGGGCGTCGTCGAAGAACACCTCGTTGAACTCGGAGTCCCCGGTCAGCTGGATGATCGGGCGGATCTCGACGCCCGGCTGATCCAGCGGCACCAGCAGATAGGACAAGCCGGCATGCCGCTTGGAGCCCTTCTCGGTGCGCGCCACGACGAAGCACCACTGCGCCCAGTGGGCCAGCGACGTCCACACCTTCTGGCCGTTTATCACCCACTCGTCGCCGACCAGCTCGGCGGTCGTCGCCACGTTGGCCAGGTCGCTACCGGCGTTGGGCTCGGAGTAGCCCTGGCTCCACAGCTCGGTGACGTCGAGGATCTTGGGCAGGAACCGCGCCTGTTGTTCGGGGGTGCCGTACTCGATGAGCGTCGGCCCGAGCAGCTCCTCGCCCAGGTGGTTGACCTTGTCCGGCGCGTTCGCGCGCGCGTACTCCTCGTAGAAGGCGACGCGGTGCGCGACCGACAACCCACGGCCGCCGTGCTCCACCGGCCAGCCGAGGCAGGTCAATCCCGCGGCCGCGAGATGCTGATTCCACGCCCGCCGCTCTTCGAAGGCTTCGTGTTCACGCCCCGGTCCACCCAGGCCCTTGAGCGCCGCGAATTCGCCTACGAGATTGTCTGCGAGCCACTGCCGGACCTCGGCCCGGAACTCCTGGACCTCTATCACCCCTGTAGGCTAACCTACCAAGCACTTGCTTTGTTAAGGGAGCATCGATGACGAGCGATCGCCGCACCGTGCCAGCGGTGCTGGACCGGGTTGCCGTGCAGTTTTCGGACCATGAGGCCCTGGTGACCGCCGGCGAAGCCGGCAATTCAGCCGGAGTCCAGAGACTGACCTATTCGGAACTGCGCGCGCACGTACGCCAAGCCGCCGCGGCGATGATCGACCTCGGCGTCCAACCCGGCGACCGGGTGGCGATCTGGTCCCCGAACACCTGGCACTGGGTGGTGGCCTGCCTGGCCACCCACTACGCCGGCGCGCAGATGGTTCCGCTGAACACGCGCTACACCGCCAGCGAGGCCACTGACATCCTGGCCCGCACCGAGGCTCCGCTGCTGATCGCCGCCGGCGAGTTCCTGGGCTCGGACCGGACCGCCGAACTGGACCGCGACGCGCTGCCCGCTTTGCGACACATCGTGCGGGTGCCCATCGACCGCGAAGAAACAGGCGACGGTTCATGGGAATCATTCGTCGCGCGCGGGACCGACCTGGATGCGGTCGACGCACGCGCCGCGGCGGTACAGCCCGACGACGTCTCCGACATCCTGTTCACCTCCGGCACCACCGGACGCAGCAAGGGTGTGCTCTGCGCGCACCGCCAGTCGCTCGACGGATCGGCTGCCTGGGCCGAGTGCGGCCAGGTCACGAGCACCGACCGATACCTGTGCATCAACCCGTTCTTCCACAACTTCGGCTACAAGGCCGGCATCCTGGCCTGCCTGCAGACCGGCGCCACGCTCTACCCGGTGCTCACGTTCAACCCCGAACAGGCGCTGAAAACCATTGCCGAACAGCGCATCACCGTGCTGCCCGGTCCGCCGACCATCTTCCAGACCCTGCTGGACCATCCCAAGCGAGCCGACTACGACCTGTCCTCGCTGCGCTTCTCGGTCACCGGAGCCGCCGTGGTCCCGGTGGTGCTGATCGAGCGGATGCAGTCCGAACTCGACATCGACATCGTGCTGACCGCATACGGACTGACCGAGGCAGCGGGGTTCGGCACCATGTGCAGTGCCGACGACGACGCCGTCACCGTGGCCACCACTTGCGGCCGGCCGATCGCCGATTTCGAGCTGCGCCTGGATGATTCGGGCGAGGTGCTGCTGCGCGGACCGAACGTCATGCTCGGCTACCTCGACGATCCGGCCGCGACGGCCGATGCCATCGACGCCGATGGTTGGCTACACACCGGTGACATCGGCACGCTCGACGATCGCGGAAACCTGACCATCACCGATCGCCTGAAGGACATGTTCATCTGCGGCGGGTTCAACGTGTACCCGGCCGAGATCGAGCAGGTGCTGGCCCGGTTGGACGGGGTCGTCGAATCGGCGGTGATCGGGGTGCCCGACGAACGCCTCGGTGAGGTCGGTAAGGCATTCGTGGTGCTCAAGCCGGGGGCGACCCTGGATGAGGCGACCGTAATCGCCCACACGCGCGAGCATCTGGCGAACTTCAAGGTGCCGCGGTCGGTGGAGTTTCTTGACGTGCTGCCGCGAAATCCGGGCGGCAAGGTGATCAAACCGGTGCTGCGCAGCAGAGGGACCCGAGAAGGGGTGCAATGGACCTGACATTCGACGACGAGACCGAGGCCTTTCGGGCCGAGGTCCGCGACTTCCTGGCGGCGAATCGGGATTCGTTCCCGACGAAGTCGTACGACACCCTTGAGGGCTTCGAGCAGCACCGCCGTTGGGACAAGGTGCTTTTCGATGCCGGGCTGTCGGTGATCGCCTGGCCCAAGGAATACGGCGGCCGCGACGCCACCCTGCTGCAGTGGGTGGTGTTCGAGGAGGAGTACTTCCAGGCCGGCGCTCCCGGCCGGGCCAGCGCCAACGGCACCGCGATGCTGGCGCCGACGCTGTTCGCGCACGGCACCGAAGAGCAGCTCCAGCGCGTGCTGCCGAAGATGGCCAGCGGCGAGGAGATCTGGGCGCAGGCCTGGTCCGAGCCCGAGTCGGGTAGCGACCTGGCCTCGCTGCGCTCGACAGCCACCAAGGTCGACGGCGGCTGGAAGCTCAACGGGCAGAAGATCTGGAGCTCGCGCGCACCGTTCGGTGAGCGCGGCTTCGGCCTGTTCCGCTCCGACCCGGAGGCGCAGCGCCACAAGGGCCTGACCTACTTCATGTTCGACCTCAAGGCTCCCGGGATCACCGTGCGGCCGATCGCCCAGCTCGGTGGCGATACCGGCTTCGGCGAAATCTTCCTCGACGACGTGTTCGTGCCCGACAACGACGTGATCGGCGCCGTCCACGAAGGCTGGCGCGCGGCGATGAGCACGTCGAGCAACGAGCGCGGCATGTCGCTGCGCAGCCCGGCCCGCTTCGTGGCGCCGGCCGAACGGTTGGTCGCGCAGTGGAAAACACTGGATGCGAATTCCGCTGCAATCTTCACCGACCGCGTCGCCGACGCCTGGATCAAGGCCCAGGCCTACCGTCTGCACACCTTCGGCACCGTCACCCGACTGGCCAACGGCGGCGAACTGGGTGCCGAGTCTTCGGTGACCAAGGTGTTCTGGTCCGACCTCGACGTCGCCCTGCACCAGACCGCTCTGGACATGCAGGGCCCGGACGCCGAGCTGGTGGACCACTGGACCGAAGGCCTGCTGTTCGCGTTGGGCGGCCCGATCTACGCCGGCACCAACGAGATCCAACGCAACATCATTGCGGAAAGACTGCTTGGCCTACCGCGCGAATCTGGAGGGAAGCCGAGATGAATTTCGAGATCGACGAACAGCAGCGGGACTTCGCGGCCAGCATCGACGCCGCGCTGGGCGCCGCCGATGTCCCGGCCGCGGTGCGCGCCTGGGGCGAGGGTGACACCGGGCCGGGCCGCAAGGTGTGGGCTCAACTGACCGATCTCGGCGTGACCGCGCTGCTGGTGCCGGAGAAGTTCGACGGCATCGACGCCCATCCGGTCGACCTGGTGGTGGCCCTGGAACGGTTGGGTTACTGGGCAGTGCCCGGTCCGGTGACCGAATCGATCGCCGTCGCACCGATTCTGCTTGCGAACGACGAGCGTTCGGGAGCACTCGCCTCCGGTGAACTGATCGCCACCGTCGCAATGCCCCCGCAAGTGCCGCGCGTCGTCAACGCCGATGTTGCGGGACTGACCCTGCTGGCCGCCGACGGCCAGGTCGGTGAAGCGACCGTGGGCGCCGCGCACGATTCCGTGGACCCCACCCGAAAGCTGTTCGACGTCAGCGCGTCCGGGGACACCCAGGCTGCAGACACCGCACGTGCCTACGAGTTCGGCGTCCTGGCCACCGCCGCCCAGCTGGTCGGCGCCGGTCAGGCCATGCTCGACCAGTCCGTCGAATACGCCAAGCAGCGCACCCAGTTCGGCCGGATCATCGGCTCGTACCAGGCCATCAAGCACAAGCTGGCCGACGTGCACATTGCCGTCGAGTTGGCCCGCCCCTTGGTCTACGGCGCGGCACTGTCATTGGCCGAGGGCGCACCCGAGACGGCCCGCGACATCAGCGCCGCCAAGGTGGCCGCCGCCGATGCCGCGCTGCTGGCCGCCCGCTCCGCGCTGCAGACCCATGGCGCCATCGGGTTCACCCAGGAACACGACCTGTCCTTGTCACTGCTGCGCGTGCAGGCGTTGCGCAGTGCCTGGGGCGATCCCACCGCACACCGTCGTCGACTGCTGGAGGCCCTCTGATGAGTGAAGAACGGCAACTACTGCGCGAGACCGTCGCCGCCCTCGTGGACAAACACGCCTCCCCCGAGGCCGTCCGCGCGGCGATGGAATCCGAGCGCGGCTACGACGAAAAGCTGTGGGGCCTGCTGTGCGAGCAGGTCGGTGCGGCTGCCCTCGTGGTCCCCGAGGAGCTCGGTGGCGCCGGGGGCGAACTCGCCGACGCCGCAGTGGTTCTCGAAGAGCTCGGCAAGGCCCTGGTGCCGACCCCGCTGCTGGGCACCACGCTCGCCGAGCTCGCGCTGCTGGCCGTCGACGCTCACGAACCGCTCGAGGGACTTGCCGAGGGCACGTCCATCGGTACCGTCGTCTTCGACTCCGACTACGTCATCAACGGGGACGTGGCCGATGTCGTCATCGCCGCCGACGGGGAGAACCTGACCCGCTGGACCACGTTCACCGCCACCCCCAAGACCACGATGGATCTCACCCGTCGGCTGTCCGCGGTGATCCCCGGCGACACCGTCGCCCTCGGCGCCGATCCCGGCCTGGCCGACACCGCGGCCCTGCTGATGGCCGCCGAGCAGATCGGTGCCGCCTCACGCTGCCTCGACCTGACCGTTGCCTACACCAAGGACCGGGTGCAGTTCGGCCGCGCGATCGGCAGCTTCCAAGCGCTCAAGCACCGGATGGCCGACCTGTACGTCAAGGTGTCCTCCGCTCGCGCTGTCGTCAACGATGCCATCACCGCCCCGTCACCCACGAATGCATCCCTGGCCCGCTACTTTGCCAGCGAGGCGTTGTCCGCGGTGACCGCTGAGGCCATCCAGCTGCACGGTGGCATCGCCATCACCTGGGAGAGCGACATCCAGCTGTACTTCAAGCGGGCGCACGGCAGTGCCCAGCTGCTCGGGCCCCCGCGGGAGCACCTGCGCCGGCTCGAAGCTCAGGTCTTCTAGGCGGCTCGGCCGCCGGGTGTTCTAACGTGGCTTTGATGGACGTCGCACTCCGAGCCGGTATTCCGCCGTTCCATGTCATGGACGTGTGGCTGACGGCGGCCGAACGCCAACGCTCGCACGGCGACCTGGTCAACCTCTCGGCCGGGCAACCCAGCGCCGGGGCGCCGACGGCGGTGCGCGAGGCCGCCGTCGCTGCGCTGAACGAAGGCTCCCTCGGCTATACCGTCGCGCTCGGCCTTCCCGAGCTACGCGCCGAGATCGCCGCGTCGTACCGCAAATACGGCGTGGAGGTGGGCGTCGACGAAGTGGTCCTCACCACCGGATCCTCGGGCGGATTCCTGCTGACCTTCCTGGCCTGCTTCGACGCCGGCGACCGCGTCGCGATCGCCAGCCCGGGCTATCCCTGTTACCGCAACATCCTCACCGCGCTGGGCTGCGAAGTGGTCGAGATCCCGTGTGGCCCCGAGACCCGGTTTCAGCCGACGGTGGCGATGCTCGACGCGCTCGATCCCCCGGTGGCCGGCGTGATCGTCGCCAGTCCGGCCAACCCGACCGGCACCGTCATTCCGCCCGAGGAATTGGCCGCGATCGCTCGCTGGTGCGACAGGACGGGCGTCCGGTTGATCAGCGACGAGGTCTATCACGGCCTGGTCTACCCCGGCGCGCCCGAGACCAGCTGCGCGTGGGAGACCTCACGAAATGCCGTGGTGGTCAACAGCTTCTCGAAGTATTTCGCGATGACCGGCTGGCGGCTGGGCTGGCTGCTGGTGCCCACCGGGTTGCAGCGGGCGATCGACCGGCTCACCGGCAACTTCACCATCTGCCCGCCGGCCCTGGCCCAACATGCCGCGGTCGCCGCGTTCACCCCGGAGGCACTGGCCGAGGCCGACGGGCTGCTGTCGCACTACGCCGACAACCGCGCGCTGCTGCTCGACGGCCTGCGCGGTATCGGCATCGACCGGCTGGCTCCGACCGACGGCGCCTTCTACGTGTACGCCGACGTCAGCGATCACACCGCCGACTCCCTGGCCTGGTGCTCAAAATTGTTGGCCGACACCGGCGTCGCCATTGCTCCCGGCATCGACTTCGACACCGTGCGCGGCGGCTCCTATGTCCGGCTGTCCTTCGCCGGGCCGACCAGTGACATCGAAGAGGCGTTGCGCCGCATCGGTAACTGGCTGGAGTAGATCGGCTCTGCGGCCACGGCGTTGCCCACTCGAACTTTTAGGCCCTGCGCGCAGAGTCAGCGGCTCGGACGCTGTGAGGCGTACCAATCCAGCAGGTCCGGGTTGTCGACGGCGCTGCGCTCGACCACCTTGGCCGCATCGGCCCCCTGGAACAGCTTCTTGATCGGGACTTCGAGCTTCTTGCCGGTGCGGGTGTGGGGAATGCCCGGGGCGACGACGATGTCGTCGGGCACGTGCCGCGGGGATACCTCGGTGCGGATGGTCTGAATGATCTTGTCCCGCACCGCGTCGGTGAGCTCGACCCCCTCGGCCGGCACCACGAACAATGGCATCCAATACCCACCGTCGGGCTGTTCGGCCCCGATCACCAGCGCTTCGGCGATCTCGGGCAACCGCTCGACGGCCTGATAGATGTCGGCGCTGCCCATCCGGATGCCGTTGCGGTTCAACGTGGAATCCGACCGCCCGTGCACGACGATGCTGTCGTGGTCGGTGATGGTGATCCAGTCGCCGTGACGCCACACGCCGGGGAACATCTCGAAATACGCGTCGCGATAGCGGGAGCCGTCGGCGTCGTTCCAGAACCCGATCGGCATCGAGGGCAGCGGCTTGGTGATCACCAGCTCGCCCACCTCTCCCCGCACGGGGTTGCCCGACTCGTCCCAGGCGTCCACGGCCGCCCCGAGGTAGCGGGTCGACAGCTCGCCCGGCCATACCGGGACGGTCGGCGCACCGCCGATGAACGCCGACACCACATCGGTGCCACCGCTGAGGGAGGAGACCTGAACCCGTTCGCCGACGTTGTCGCGCAACCACAGCGCCGACGACGGCGGCAGTGACGAACCGGTGATGCCCACGGTTTTCAGCGCCGACAGGTCGTGGTCTTCGCGGGGAACCGCGCCGGCCTTGGCGCAGGCCAGCACGTAGCCGGGGCTGGTACCGAGCACCGTCGCCCCAACGGTGGCGGCGATGTGCCAGAGCGCGTCGGCCCTCGGATAGGTCGGGCTGCCCTCGTAGCAGACGATGGTGGCGCCCACCAGCAACCCGGCGACCTGGAAGTTCCACATCATCCAGCTCGGGCTGGTGTACCAGAAGAACGTGTCGTCCTTGCCGATATCGGACTGCAGGGCAACCGCTTTGAGATGTTCGAGTAGCACACCACCGTGGCCGTGCATGATGCCCTTGGGTAGACCCGTGGTGCCCGATGAATACAGAACCCACAGCGGATGATCGAAATCGACCGCGGTCGTGGTCAATTCGGCCCTGCCGGCGGTCGCGGAGTCCCAGTCCAGCCAGTCCTCTCGGGCCGCACCCAGCCGTGACACCAGCACCGAGGCCTTCAGCGTGGGCAGGCCGTCGCGCACCGCGGCGATGTCGGTGCTCTTGTCGTGGGACTTGCCTCCGAACCAGTAGCCGTCGGCGGTCACCAGCACCGTCGGCTCCAACTGGCCCAGCCGGTCCAGGGCCGCCTTGGCGGTGTAGTCCTGCCCGCAGGCGCTCCAGATCGCCCCGATGCTCGCGGTGGCCAGGAACGCGATGATGGCCTCGGCGATGTTGGGCAGATAACCGACTACCCGATCTCCGGGCTGCACGCCGAGCGATTTCAGGGTGTGTGCGAAAGCCGCGGTACGGCGCAGCAATTCGGCCCAGGACAGCTCGGTGACCGCGCCGCCCTCGGCCACGGTGAGGATGGCGGGCCGGTCGGTACGAGCTTGACGGGCGATCTGGTCGACGTAGTTCAGCCGGGCTCCGGCGAACCACCGGGCGCCTGGCATCACGTCGCCGGACAATACTTCGTCCGGCCGCTCGCCGAGCTCGAAGTAATCCCACAGCGCGCCCCAGAAGGCCGCCGGATCATCGACGGACCACTGCCACAGACTCTGATAGTCCGGTGCGCTGATACCGGTGCGCGACTCGACGAACCGCGCGAAATCGGTGACCCGGGCCGCCTCGACACCCTCGGGCGTCGGTTCCCATTGCGTGCTCATCGTGCGCTCCATCCACCATCCATCGTGTACGACGCCCCGGTCACCATCCGGGCGTTCGGTGATGCCAGCCAAGCTACCAACGCACCAACCTCTTCGGGTTCGACCAGGTGCTTGACCGCACTTTCCTTGAGTAGCACCTCGGCCAGTACGTCGGCCTCCGGAATGCCGTGGATGCGGGCCTGATCGGCGATCTGCTCGGTCACCAGCGGGGTGCGTACGTACCCGGGGTTGACGCAGTTGCTGGTCACCCCGTGCGGGCCGCCCTCCAGTGCGGTCACCTTCGACAAGCCTTCCAGCGCATGCTTGGCGGTGACGTAACCGGATTTGAACTCCGAGGCGCGCAGCCCGTGGACCGATGAGATGTTGACGACGCGGCCGAACCCCTGGGCATACATGTGTGGCAGGGCCGCGCGGATCAACAGGAACGGCGCCTCGACCATCAACGCCATGAGCATCCGGAACCGTTCGGGCGGAAACTCCTCGATCGGGTGGATGCTCTGCACCCCGGCGTTGTTCACCAGGATGTCGCACTCCAGCTTCAGCGTCTCCAGCGCGGCCACGTCGAGAAGGTCCACCTCCCAAGGCTTTCCCCCGATCTCGGCGGCCACGGAGGCCGCGGCGGGTCCGTTGATGTCGGCGACCGTGACCACCGCCCCACGGGAAGCGAGCTCGCGGGCGCACGCCGCACCGATGCCGCTGGCAGCACCGGTGACCAGTGCGGTGCGGCCGGTCAAGTCCGTCATGCCGTGGCCCGCTGGAGGTCGGCGGCGTCGATCTCGGCCAGGTCCACACCCTTGGTCTCCCGGGTGAAGGCCAGCGCGATCAGCGTCACCAGCGCGGCCAACGCGAGGTACACCGCGATCGGCACCGACGATGCGTAGGTTTTCAGCAACCACACCGCGATGATCGGGGCCATCGATCCGGCGGCGATCGACGTGACCTGATAGCCAAGGGAGACACCGGAATAGCGCATCCGG
Organism: Mycolicibacterium sp. HK-90; assembly: GCF_030486405.1. Next base: position 5,719,709 of record NZ_CP129613.1, read on the forward strand.
GTGGGGAACATCTCCGACATCAGCGCGGGCTGCGGCGCGTACATCAGGGCATGGATCACCAGGCCCAGCGTGATCGCCGCGATCACCGGCAGGTACCGACCGCTGTCCATCATCGGATAGGCGAAGAAGCCCCAGCAGGCCGCGCCGACGGCGCCGACGAAGTACACCGGGCGACGGCCGTAACGGTCCGACAGCGCCCCGACAATCGGGATGGCCACCAGATGCACGGTGTGCGCGACGAGCAGCCACCACAGGATGTCGCTGGTGTCGGAGTGCACATGTTCCTTGAGATAGGTGATCGAGAACGTGACCACCAGGTAGTACATGATGTTCTCGCCGAACCGTAGGCCCATCGCGGTGAACACCCCGCGCGGATAGCGCTTGAGCACCTCGATCGCGCTGAACGAGCTGGCCTTGATCTGCTCGGCTTCCTGTTGGGCCGCAACGAAGATCGGGGCATCGGTCACCTTGGTGCGGATGTAGTAACCGATCAGCACCACGACCGCCGACAGCCAGAACGCCACGCGCCAACCCCAGGACAGGAATGCATCGGCACTCAGCAGCCCGTTGAGGAGCAGCAGCACCACGGTGGCGAGCATGTTGCCCACCGGCACGCCGGCCTGCGGCCAGCTGGCCCAGAACCCGCGCGACCGGTTCGGGCTGTGCTCGGCCACCAGCAGCACCGCGCCGCCCCACTCCCCGCCGACGGCGAAGCCCTGTAGGAATCGCAGGATCACCAGGAGGATGGGAGCCAGGTAACCGATCTGCGCGTAGGTCGGCAGGCAGCCCATCAGGAACGTGGCCAGGCCGACGAGTATCAGGCTGAACTGAAGCAGCTTCTTGCGGCCGAACTTGTCGCCGTAGTGGCCGAACACGATGCCGCCGAGGGGGCGGGCCAGGAATCCGATGGCGTAGGTACCGAAGGCGGCCATGATGGCGTCGAGCTCGTTACCGCCCTGCGGGAAGAACAGTTTGTTGAACACCAGCGTGGCGGCGGTTCCGTAGAGGAAGAACTCGTACCACTCGACCACCGTGCCTGCCATCGAGGCGGCGACGACGCGGCGCAGGCCGGTCGCATTGGGCGCGCTCATCCGCGGCTCTCCTTCTGGGTTCGATATGACCTGGACCACAATCCCCCGTGAGTATTCATGCACGTTGAACCGGCCGCAATGGGTAAATCCGCACGAACAGTCTGCAAAAATGCAGAAATGGACGGTGTGCAACGACCTGGTCGGCCCAGCGCGGACGATCTACTCGTTCTGTTGGCCGTCGGCCGGTCCGGCCGCTACACCGCTGCGGCGAACGAACTCGGGATCAACCACACCACGATCTCGCGTCGCATCGCCGCGCTCGAGCAGGCCATCGGGGGGCGGGTGCTGACCCGGGCGGGCGGAGGCTGGGAACTCACCGATCTCGGGCGCGAGGCACTTGCGGCCGCCGAGGCCGTCGAGTCGGCGGTCTCGACCCTGGGCACCACCGGCGCCCGGCAACTCGCGGGCGTGGTCCGGATCTCGGCGACCGACGGTTTCAGCGCGTACATCGCCGCGCCGGCAGCCGCCCAGGCGCAGCGTCGTCACCCGCGCCTGACGGTGGAGATCGTGACCGCCACCCGGCGCGCCTCCCAACAACGGTCGAGCCTGGATCTGGAGATCGTCGTCGGCACACCCCAGGTGCGACGGGCCGAGGCGATCCGGCTGGGTGACTACTGTCTGGGCCTCTATGGCGCGCGGGACTACCTCGCCGAGCACGGCACCCCGGCCGACGTCGCGGACCTGGCGCGCTTCCCGCTGGTCTACTTCATCGATTCGATGCTGCAGGTCGACGACCTCGACATGGCCACCAGTTTTGCGCCGGCCATGCGTGAATCGGTGACCTCGACCAACGTGTTCGTCCATGTCGAGGCCACCCGGGCCGCGGCCGGCCTGGGCCTGCTGCCGTGTTTCATGGCCGACCGGCACGATGATCTGGTGCGGGTCCTGCCCGCAGAGCTGACGGTCCGGTTGAGCTACTGGCTGGTGGCCAGGGCCGAGACGCTGCGCCGCCCGGTGGTGGCCGAGGTGGTGGAGGCGATCCACGACCAGATGGCTGACCAATACGAGGTGCTGCTCGGCATTCGCTGATGCACAGTAGCGGGTATGCCTTTCATCGAGCACGATCGCGGGCGGGCCTACTACCGGCACTGGGCCGCACCGGATCCCCGCGCTGCCGTCCTCTTCCTGCACGGGTTCGGTGAACACACCGGGGTCTACCACCGCTACGGTTTCGCGCTCAACGCCGCGGGTATCGATCTGTGGGCGGTCGACCAGTTCGGGCACGGCCTCACCCCGGGCACGCGCGGCGACTTCGGCAGGATCGAGGACAGTTCGGCACTGGCCGAGTCGCTGACCATGCTCGCCGAGCGTACGACCCCCGGCATACCGCTGGTGGCACAAGGGCATTCGTTCGGTTCAGTGGTGACCTTGTTCCGTCTTCTGGGTGATCCGGCGCGGTACCGCGCAGGCATCATCTCGGGCGCCCCGCTGGTTCCGATCCCCGAAATGCTCGACGCAGACACGTCTTTGGACTTGGATCCGAACTGGCTGTCGTCCGATCCGTTCTATCTGGACAGCCTGGAGAACGACCCGCTGGCCTTCGTCGACGCCGACGGCGCCGCCCTGACCCGGGAACTGGATCGGGCGTGGGACCGGTTCGGCGCCGAGCTGCCCAAGCTGGCGGTGCCCACCCTGGCGCTGCACGGCTCGGCCGACGTGATCGCCCCGGCCGGCGCGGTGAAGGCCTACGCCGAACAGATAGAACCCTTGCAGTTCAGGGAGTTTCCCGGCGGCAGACACGACATCCTCAACGAGTCCACGCACCGCGAGGTGGCCGCGACCATCGTGGAGTTCATCGACGCGCAGATCGGCTAGCGCCGCGCGTCGTATCCCGCGGTGAGCCAGTAGACCGTCCGGTCGAGGCTGGGCAGGATCTCGGTGATCTCGATCTCGCCCGCGGTGAACCGGCCGACGAGCCCGAACACCAGACTCGTCACGATGGTGTCGAGGTCGTGCACGAAGGCCTCATCTACCCCGGCCAGGATGGACAGGCCCGCGGGCACCACCGCGTCGAGGCCACGACGCACCAGACGGTCCCCGCCCGGCGCCGCCCTGACCCGGGAGTACGCCCTGAGCATGTCGGGGTGCTTCTCCCACGGCTCGAAGATGGTGCGGAACATCCGCATCAGGGCCTCGTACAGGGACTCCCCCGGCTCGCGCACCTGCCCGGCCACCCCCGAATACCGGTTCTCCGCCATCCAGAAGTCGAGCGCGGCGAGGATCAGCTCGTCGCGCGTGGAGTAGCGCTTGTAGATCGTGGCCAGTGAGGTCTTGGCTCGGCGCGCCACCTCGCGGAGTTGCACGGCGTCATAGCCCTCGGTCTCGATGAGTTCCACGACGATGTCGAGGATCCGATCACGCTCTTCAGTCACCTTGCAGAACACCCTTGCCGCCGGAGAGTAACCACGTTACCGTACCGCTGTAACACGGTTACAGCTATTCGGCGAAGCGAGGATCAATGGGAAATCTGGACGGAAAAGTCGCCTTCATCACCGGGGTCGCCCGAGGTCAGGGTCGTAGTCACGCGGTGGCGCTCGCCGGTGAAGGCGCGGCCGTCATCGGGGTGGACATCTGCGCCGACATCCCGTCCAACGGCTATCCGATGGCCACCCGTGAGGAGCTCGACGAGACCGTGGCCCTGGTCGAGGCCGCCGGCGGCAAGATGATCGCCGCGGTCGCCGATGTCCGCGACTTCCACGCCCTCAAGGGCGCACTCGACGCGGGCGTCGAACAGTTCGGGCGCCTCGACATCGTGCTCGCCAACGCAGGCATCGCCACGATGGCCTTCCGTGAGCTGACCATCGAAGAAGACCTCGAGATGTGGACCGACGTGCTCGACGTCAACCTGGTCGGCTCGTTCCACACCGCCAAGGCCGCCATCCCCCATCTGATCGAGGGCGGGCGCGGCGGGTCGATCGTCTTCACCAGCTCGACGGCCGGGCTGCGCGGCTTCGGCGGTCTGCAGGGCGGCGGCCTCGGCTACGCGGCATCGAAACACGGCATCGTCGGCCTCATGCGCACGTTGGCCAATGCGCTTGCCCCACACAGCATCCGGGTCAACACCGTGCACCCGACCGCGGTCAACACCATGATGGCGGTCAACCCGGCCATGACGGCGTTCCTGGAGAACTACCCCGACGGCGGTCCACACCTGCAGAACCCGATGCCGGTATCCCTGCTGGAACCGCACGACATCAGTGCGGCCATCAGTTATCTGGTGTCCGATGCCGCCAAGTACGTCACCGGGGTCACCCTCCCCGTCGACGCCGGCTTCACGAACAAACTCTGATGGGGCGCGTCACCGGCAAGCGCGTGCTGATCACCGGCGCAGCACGCGGCATGGGCCGAAGCCACGCGGTACGCCTCGCCGAGGAGGGTGCTGACCTGATCCTCGTCGACATCTGCGAATCGCTGCCAGAGGTGGAATACCCGCTGGCCACCCGTGACGACCTGGACGAAACCGCCCGCCTCGTCGCCGAACTCGGCCGTCAGGCCCTGACCTATGTGGTCGACGTGCGTGACGGTGCGGCACTGAGCGCCGCGGTCGCCGAGGCCGTCGAGAAGCTCGGCGGCCTGGACGCTTCGGTCGCCAACGCCGGAGTTCTGACCGCGGGCACCTGGGACACCACCACCGCGGAGCAATGGCGCACCGTCGTCGACGTGAACCTGATCGGCACCTGGAACACCTGCGCGGCCGCGCTGCCGCACCTGGTGGAACGCGGCGGCAGCCTGATCAACGTCAGTTCGGTGGCGGGGATCAAGGGCTCGCCACTGCACACGCCCTACACGGCGTCAAAGCACGGCGTGGTCGGGATGAGCCGCGCTCTCGCCAATGAGCTTGCCGCGGTGAATGTCCGGGTCAACACGGTGCATCCCACCGGAGTCGCCACCGGGCTACGGCCCGACACCCTGCACACCCTGATCCACGAGACCCGTCAAGACCTCGGCCCGATCTTCCAGAATGCGTTACCGATCCAGATGACCGACGCGCTGGACATCAGCAATGCGGTGCTGTTCCTGATCTCCGACGAAGCCCGGCACGTCACCGGACTGGAGTTCAAGGTCGACGCAGGGGCGACGATCCGATGACCACCTCCGACACCCGGACCGAGCGCGGCAGGCGCGAGTTCGCCGAGGTGATGACGTTCGCGCCGCCGGAGGATTCGAGCCCGTCCACCGCCAACCTCATCGACTTCGTGTTCGCCGAGGTGTGGCCGCGCACCGCATTGAGCCGCCGCGACCGCCGATTCGTCACCCTGCCGTGTGTGGCGGCGGCGGACGCCGAAGGACCACTGCGCGACCACGTCTACGCCGCACTCAACAGCGGCGACGTGTCCATCGTCGAGATGCGGGAAACCGTCCTGCATTTCGCGGTCTACGCCGGCTGGCCCAAGGCCTCGCGGTTCAACATCATGGTCGATGAGCAGTGGGACCGAATCCACCGCGAGCGCGGGTTGACCCCGCCCGCGCCCGAACCGCTGCTGCCGCTGCCCACGCCGAGCGACCCGGAGGACCGGTTGGTCTGCGGTGAGCAGTCGTTCCGGGACATCAACTGCATCCCGTTCGCCCCGACCCGCGACAATCCGTATTCCGGGGCGGGCATCCTGAACTTCGTCTTCGGGGAGATGTGGCTGCGTCCCGGGCTGGGCATGAAGGAGCGACGCCTGGTGACCGTGGCCTGCGTGGCATTCCAGGACGCGCCGCTGCCGATCCTCAGCCACGTCTACGCCGCCCTCAAGAGCCGCGATGTCTCCTTCGAGGAAATGGACGAACTGGCGCTGCATTTCGCGGCGTACTACGGCTGGCCCAAGGCGGCGAACCTCAATCAGGTGATCGGCGAGCAGAAACAACGGGTATCGCAGGAATGGGAAGCCGAGGCGTGATCTTCGAGCACATCTACCCGGCCACCGGCCAACCCAACGGGACGGTGACGCTGGCCGGTGCCGCCGAGATCGACAATGCCGTCGAGGCGGCCGCGAAGGCACAGCGCGAATGGGTCTCGCTGACCGTCGACCGGCGCCGGGACCTGCTGATCGACCTGGCCGATGTGGTGCACGAGCACCTCGACGAGCTCGCGAAGCTCAACGTGGCGGACTACGCCGTGCCGATCGCGTTCGCCGGCAACGCCGTACTGCTCGAACGGTTCCTCCGGCATTTCGCCGGCTATGCCGACAAACCGCACGGGCTGAGCACACCGGTCAACGGGTCGTTCGACATCAATCTCGTCGAACGTGAGCCCTACGGCGTCGTCGCCGTCATCACGCCGTGGAACGGCGCGCTGGTGGTCGCCGGATCGTGCGTCGCGCCGGCACTCGCCGCGGGCAATGCCGTCGTCCTCAAGCCGTCCGAGCTGGCCCCGTTCGCAGCGCTGCGATTCGGTGAGCTGTGCGTCGAGGCGGGACTGCCCGAAGGGCTGGTCACCGTCGTTCCCGCCGACGCCGAGGGTGGCGACGCGCTGGTGCGTCACCCCGGAATCGGCAAGATCGCCTTCACCGGCGGTGGCGGGACGGCGCGCAAGGTGTTGCAGTCCGCCGCAACGAATCTGACCCCGGTGGTGACCGAGCTGGGCGGCAAATCGGCCAACCTCATCTTCGCCGATGCCGATCTCGACCTGGCCGCGGCGCTGTCGGCCCATCAGGGTCCGCTCATGCAGTCGGGCCAGAGCTGCGCGTGCGCAAGCCGGATACTCGTCGACGACGCGGTCTACGACGAGTTCCTGGAGACGTTCCTCGGTGTCATCGGTTCGGCCAATATCGGCGACCCGATGGATCCGGCCACCACGTTCGGGCCGGTGATCAACCAGGCGGCCGCAGACCGGATCCTCGCAACGGTCGACGCCGCGGTTTCCAGCGGTGCCGGTGAATTGTTGTCGGGCGGCAACAGGATCGACCGGGACGGCTACTACATCGAACCGACCGTGTTCGGCGGAGTGGACAACTCCTCGGCCCTGGCCCAGCTGGAAACCTTCGGGCCGGTGGTGTCGGTGATGAGGTTCCGCGACGAGGACGAGGCCGTGCGTATCGCCAACGACACCCCGTACGGTCTGAACGCGTTCGTGCAGACGACGGATCTCAACCGCGCGCACCGCGTGGCTCGCCGGCTGGAATCCGGATCGGTGTGGATCAACCAGTTCAGCGAGATCTCGCCGCAGGGCCCCTATGGCGGCTACAAACAGAGCGGCTCGGGCCGCACCGGTGGGGTCGAGGGTTTGCACGAGTTCCAGCAGGTGAAGAACATCCGGATCGCCGTGCGCTGATTTGTCCGGTTCCGGTTGACGTGAGCCAGGCAACACCCCACAATGACCGTCATGAACGGTCAGAAATCCACAATGACGGTCAGCCGTGCTGCCGGTTGAGCGTCATGAGGCGATCGTCGAGGCGGTAGACAGCGCCCAGGCGATCAGCACGGACGAACTCGTCCGCCGCCTCGGGGTATCCGCCGAGACCGTCCGCCGCGACCTGGCCCTTCTCGAGGAACGCGGGGCGCTGCGCCGGGTTCACGGCGGCGCCGCCGCGGTCGCTGACCACCGGCCCATCGAGCCGTCCTACTCCGAGCGCACGATGATCCGCCACCAGGCGAAAGCCCAGCTGGCCCGGGTCGCCGCGGGGCTGCTCGAAAACGGTCAGACCGTGATCATCGACATCGGCACCACCGCGGTCGCCGTCGCCCATGCCATCCCGCGAGGCTTCACCGGGACGGTGATCACCCCGTCACTGCCGGTCGCGGTGGAGCTGGCCGACCGCCCCGGGATCGTTGTGCTGCTGGCCGGCGGACGCGTGCGAGCCGGCGATCTGGCCTGCTCGAACGCACACACCAAGGCCTTCTTCAGCGACGTGTACGCCGATATCGCCTTCCTCGGATCCGGCGGCGTCGATGCGGCGGCCGGGCTCACCGACTTCCACCTCGACGAGATCGACGTGCGCCGCACGATCATCGCCAACAGTGCACGCAGCTACATCCTTGCCGACTCGTCCAAGCTCGGGCAGGTGGCGCCCTACCGGGTGTGCGACCTGAGCGCGATCGACGGACTGATCACCGACCAGAACACCGACCCGGCCGTTGCAGCGGCCCTGCAGGAGACGGGAGGTGTGGTCATGCCGGCGCGGCCGGCAAGCGCCTGAAACGGGTGCGGGCGACGTTGCAGCGCCGCCCGCGGACCGAGCCAATCCTTCGCGAAACAGTCAATTTCCCTCAGAAAGCCCGATCTATGACAAATTCTGGCACATCGCCGTACGGCTATACCGAAACCCTCGAACGCGGCACCGGCAAATTCGCCTCGTTCGCGGTCGCCTTCGCGTTCGTCTCGATCGCCACCGGCATCTTCACCACCTACGGCAGCGTCCTGAACAGCTCCGGCCCGATGGGTATCTGGACCTGGCCGATCGTGATCGTCGGCCAGGTGGCCGTGGCCCTCCTGCTCGGTTCGCTGGCCGCCCGCATCCCGGTGACCGGCTACGCCTATCAGTGGGTCTCGCGCCTGGCCAACCCGATTCTCGGCTGGATCACCGGCTGGATCTCGTTCACGTTCCTGGCCATCGTGGTGGTCGCCGTCGACTACACCGTGGCCGCCACCGTGGTGCCCGCCCTGTTCGACTTCTCCGGCACGCCGTTGACCTCATTCGAGATCACCGCCGGAGTGCTGCTGCTGCAAGCGCTGTTGGTCGGGTTGTCGACCAAGTGGACCGAGCGGGTCAACAACTTCGCCGTCACCGCTGAGCTGATCGGGATGGTCGCCCTGGTGGTCCTGCTGTTCATCGTCGGCGTCATCGCGCACAAGCTCTCGGTCGGCAACCTGTTCTCCCGCGGCGACATCCCCGCCGAGGGTTACTGGAGCTTCGGGACCGCCACCTCGGTGGGCCCGTGGATGCTCGGCTTCCTGCTCGGTGCGTTCACGATCGTCGGCTTCGAATCGGCCGCCAATCTGGCCGAGGAAACCAAGAAGCCCGAAATCGTCGTGCCCCGCGCGATGTGGCAGGCCGTCCTCGCCTCGGGCGTGCTGGGATTCCTGTTCCTGTTGGTCGTGACCGCCGCCGTCAACGATCCGACCGCACTGGCTCAATCGGGCACCCCGATCGCCGACATCATCCGTGACATCCTCGGCTCGTTCGTCGGCACCGCACTGCTCGTGCTGGTGGCGATCGCGATCTTCGCCTGCGGCCTGGTGATCCTGATGAGCGGCGTCCGGCTGGTCTGGGCGATGTCGCGTGATCAGCGCTTCCCGGGATGGCAATTGCTGCACAAGGTTTCGCCGCGTTTCCGCACGCCGGCCAATGCCACCGTGTTCATGGCGTGCACCTCGGCGGTGATCCTCGGGATCTTCTCGACCAGCACCGACGCCCTGTTCAAGCTGTTCTCCGCGGCAACCCTGCTGCCCGCGTCCATCTACGCCATCACGATCGCGCTGTACATCGCGACGCGCAAGAAGCTGCCGCCCAGCACCGGATTCAGCCTGGGCCGGTGGGAGGTTCCGGTCCTGGTGGTGGCAGTGGTCTGGCTGGTGTTCGAGCTGTCGCTGTTCCGCGATGCGTCGTTCAAGGATCCGTGGCTGTACGTGCTGGCGATGGTCGCCATCGGCGCGGTCTATCTCGGCTACCTGCTGGTCACCCGTGGCCGCGACGGGCTCAAGATGCCCGAGATGGCCTCGATCGACGCCGAACTCGACCAGGTCGCAACCGATACCGAGGACGCCTTGAAATGACGGTGCTGGCCATCGACCAAGGCACCTCGGGGACCAAGGCGATCGTTGTCGACCCCGAAGAGGGCGTGGTCGGTCTGGCCGAGGTTCCGGTTCACCCGCGTTACCTCGACGGTGGCGGCGTCGAGCAGGATCCGGCGGAACTGCTGGAATCCGTGCTCGGCGCCGGCCGCGCCGCCGTCGAGCAGGCCGGCCGCCCGATAGCCGCGGTCTCCCTGGCCAATCAGGGCGAAACCGTGCTGGCGTGGGACCCCCGCACCGGCAGACCCCTGACCCAGGCCATCGTGTGGCAGGACCGACGGGCCGAGGCGCTGTGCACCGAACTCGCCGAACACGCCGACATGCTCGCGGCCAGAACCGGTTTGGTGCTCGATCCGTACTTCTCGGCTCCCAAGATGGCGTGGCTGCGCCGCAATGTCGAGAGTGCCGGCGTGATCACAACGTCGGACACCTGGCTACTGCACCAGCTCACCGGCGAGTTCGTCACCGACGCCACCACCGCCAGCCGCTCGGCCGCCGTGGAGCTGGGGGGCCGCGACTGGAATCCGGAGTTGCTGGCGCTGTTCGGTCTGGATGGCGAACGCCTGCCCCGCATTGCCGCCAACGACGAGATCATCGGCACCACATCGGCATTCGGGCCGGACGTGCCGGTCGGCGGCATCGTGGTGGACCAGCAGGCGGCGCTGCTGGCCGAGGCCTGTTTCGAGCCGGGCATGGCGAAATGCACGTTCGGCACCGGCGCCTTCCTGCTGTCGAACACCGGGAACGTCCCGGTGCGCTCCACCACGGGCCTGACCTCGTCGGTGGCCTGGCGGATCGGCGACATCGACTCGTACTGCATCGACGGCCAGGTCTATACCGCGGCGTCGGCGGTCAAATGGCTGGCGTCGCTCGGCGTGATCGGTGACGCCGCCGAGATGGACCGCATCGCCGAATCGGACAACGCCGGGGTCCTGTGCGTGCCCGCGTTGGCGGGCCTGGCCGCGCCCTGGTGGAAATCCCAAGCCACCGCGACGATCTCGGGTATGTCCCTGTCGACCGGACGCGGACACATCGTGCTCGCCGTCCTGCAGGGCATCGCCGCGCAGGTCGCCGAACTGGTCTCGGCGATCGACGCCGATGCGCCACCGCTGACCCGGCTGCGGGCCGACGGCGGGCTCACCCAGTCCGAGGTGCTGATGCAGGCCTGCGCCGACATCCTTCAGGTGCCCGTCGACGTGTACCCGTCGGCGCACGCGACCGCGCTGGGCGCCGCCGCACTGGCCCGGCTCAGCCTGGCCCCCGAGACGCCGGTGGCCGACGTGGTCACCGACTGGACCCCGTCGGCCACCTACGAACCCCGATGGAGCCCGGCTCACGCCACCGAATTCCGCACCGCCTGGCGCAAACTCGCCGCGACCACGTACCACCAGGAGAATTCATGAACACCCCGACCTCGGACGGCTTCGACGTCGTGGTCATCGGAGCCGGCATCGTCGGCTCCGCCATCGCACGCGAGCTGTCCGGGTACCACCTGTCGGTGGCCCTGCTCGAGGCCCGCGACGATGTCGGCGACGGCACCAGCAAGGCCAACACCGCGATCCTGCACACCGGATTCGACGCCAAACCCGGCACGCTGGAATCCAGCATGGTCAGCCGCGGCTACCACCTGCTGTCCGACTACGCGGCCCGCACCGGGATCCCGGTCGAGCACACCGGGGCGATCCTGGTGGCCTGGGACGACGAACAACTCGATGCGCTACCGGGATTGAAGGACAAGGCCGAGGCCAACGGGTATCACCGGTGCGAGATCGTCGACTCCGCGGCCGTGTACACCGCGATCCCCGCGCTGGGTCCGGGTGCTCTCGGCGGGCTCACCGTTCCCGACGAGTCGATCATCTGCACCTGGACGGTCAACCTCGCGCTGGCCACCGACGCCGTCAACCGGGGCGCCACCCTGCTGACCGATCACCGGGTGGAGCGCGTCGAGACCGGTGCCGATGGGACCACCCTGCACACGTCCGCGGGTCCCGTGCGTACCCAGTGGGTGGTCAACGCCGCCGGGTTGGGCGCCGACGTCATCGACAACCTGTTCGGCTTCTCGCGATTCACCGTGACCCCACGCCGCGGCGAGCTCATCGTCTACGACAAGCTGGCCCGGCCGCTGGTCGACAAGATCGTTCTCCCGGTGCCGACGTCGCGAGGCAAGGGCGTTCTCGTCAGCCCCACCATCTACGGCAACGTCATGCTCGGCCCCACCTCGGAGGACCTCACCGACCGCACCGCGACCGGCACCTCGGAAACCGGATTCGAGTTCCTGCTGGACAAGGGCCGCGCGCTGATGCCCCGGCTGCTGGACGAGGAGGTCACCGCCACCTATGCCGGCCTGCGGGCCGCGATCGATCACGGCGACTATCTGATCGAGGCCGATCCGGCACAGCACTACCTGCTGGTCGGCGGCATCCGGTCCACCGGTCTGACCGCGGGCATGGCCATCGCCGAATACGCTCGGGACCAACTGATCTCGGCCGGCCTTGAGCTCGCCCCGGCCGATGAGCTACCCGACCCGCCGCAGATGCCCAACCTCGGCGAGGCGTTCCCCCGTCCCTATCAGCAGGCCGAGAAGATCGCGGCCGACCCCGCATACGGCCGGATCGTGTGTTTTTGCGAACGGGTCACCGAGGGTGAGCTGCGCGACGCCTGCCATTCCGTCATCCCACCCGCGGCCGTGGAAGGCCTGCGCCGGCGCACCCGCGTGATGAACGGCCGCTGCCAGGCCTTCTTCTGCGGCGCCGAGGTGCAGTCGGTCTTCGAGCGGGAATCTCAGGAGAGCAAGTAGTGAGCACCTACGACGTCGCGATCATCGGCGGCGGGCCCGCGGGCCTGACCGCTGCCGCCGAGCTGACCCGCGGCACCAGCCTGAATGTGGTGGTGTTGGAACGCGAATCCGAGGCCGGGGGCATTCCGCGCCACAGTGACCACCCGGGTTACGGCATCCGTGACATGTTGACCTTCATCAGCGGGCCGGAGTACGCACGTCGCCTGGTCCGCGAGGCCACGGCGGCCGGGGCCGAGATCCGCACGGCCACCATGGTCACCGACTGGGCGGGTGAGCGGTCCCTTGAGCTCACCTCGCCCGCCGGGCGCGAACGGCTCGACGCCCGCGCGGTCATCCTGGCCACCGGCGCCCGCGAACGCGCCCGCCCGGCCCGGATGATCCCCGGCGACCGGCCCGGCGGCGTCTACACCACCGGGCAGCTGCAGAACACCGTGCACCTGCAGCACCGCAGCGTGGGCAAGCGGGCCGTCATCGTCGGCGCCGAACTCGTCAGCTACTCGGCGGTGCTCACCCTCAAGCACGCCGGCTGCGAAACCGCGCTGATGACAAGCGAATACCCGTCGCCCGAGTCGTACGCGGTCTTCAACATCGCCGGCCGGACCCCGCTGATGGGCGTCGAAGTGGCGACCACGACGCGGGTGACCCGCATCATAGGCAAGGGCGTGGTCGTGGGCGTCGAGATCGCGAACACCCGCACCGGGCAGCGCCGCATCGTGGCCTGCGACACCGTGGTCTTCACCGGTGACTGGATTCCCGATCACGAGTTGGCCCGTTCCGCCGGGCTCGACATGGACCCGCGCAGCCTCGGGCCCGTCGTCGACACCGCGCTGCGGACCAGCCGGGAAGGCGTGTTCGCGATCGGCAACCTGCTGCACCCGGTGGACACCGCCGACATCGCCGCGCTCGACGGCCGCCATGTGGCCGCCCAGGTGCGTCGCTATCTCGACGGCACCCGCACCCCGGAGCAGGCGGTCCGCGTCGAAGCCGCGGATCCGCTGCGCTGGGTCGCGCCCGGACTGCTCCGGCCCGGCGATCCGGCACCCGCACGCCACCGGCTGCTGCTGTGGACCGATGCCCTGGTGCGCATTCCGAAAGTGGTTGCGCGTCAGGATGGCAAGGTTATCGGCCGCAAGACCCTGCCGTGGCCGGCCTCGCCCGGTCGGGTGTTCCGGGTACCGTCGAGCATCCTCGACGCGGTCGATCGCCGCGGCGGGGCGGTCACGCTTTCGCTGGGGTGAACGTGATGTTCAGTTCGGTCAGGCCACGCAACAGGAACGTCGGCTCGTAGGTGTAGTTCCGCTGCCCGGCCGGGCCATGCGCGGATTCGTCGATCCCGATGTCGCGCATACGATCCAGCAGACGTCGCACCGTGATCTGACCTTCCACCCGGGCCAGCGGCGCGCCCGCGCAGGTGTGGATGCCGCGACCGAAGGCGATGTGTTCGCGGACGTTCTTGCGATCCGGACGGAACTCCTGGGGATCCTCGAACTTGCGGGGATCGCGGTTGGCCGCACCGAGGCACAGCATCACGATGGTGCCGGCCTTCAGGGACACACCACCCAGCGTGGTGGTCTTGCGGACCAGCCGGAAGTCGACCTTCGTCGGGGCATGCATCCGCAGCGCTTCCTCGATGAAAGTCGGGATCCCATCCGGGTTCTCGCGCAGCAGCTGCTGATATTCGGGCCGGTCGCCGAGAGTTTGCACCGCGGCGCTGAGCAGCTTGGTCACGGTCTCCTGCCCGGCGGCGAACAGGAACGTCGCCGGCTTGACGACCTCCAGGAGCTCCGGAGTCGACCCGTCGGGGTAGGTGGCGGTGGCCATGCCGGACAGCACATCTCCGCGGGGCTCGCGCCTGCGCTCGGCGAGGTATCCGGCGAACTTGTCGTCGAGGTACTGCAGGGGATCGAGCCCGACCGGCTCACCGTCGAGCGCACCGACCCGGTTTCCCTCGGGCCGTTCCGCGCCGAGCGCGGCCAGGAATTCGGGCCGGTCCGCTTCGGGAACCCCGAGCAGGTCGATGATCGCCGAGGTGGCAAAGGGTTTGGCGTACTCGGAGAGGAATTCACACCTACCGTTGTCGATGAACTGGTCGATCTGGTGATCGACCAGCTGCCACATGTAGTCCTCGTTCTCCTTGAGCCGCCGCGGCGTGAGCAGCTTGCTCAACAGTGAGCGCGCCCGCTCGTGCTGAGGCGGGTCCATCACCACCATGTGCTCGTGGATCGGGAACAGGTGCCGGTGCGCCTCGATCTGCTCGCTGATGTCGTCCCCCTCCGGCTCGAAGGGCAGCGGCGGGAACAGGCCGCCGATCGCGTTGACCGCCGAGAACGACGCATGGTCTTTGAAGGCCGCCATCACTTCCTGGTAGCCGGTCACCGCCACCACGCCGTGGTGCGGTTCGGCGAACACCGGCCCATTGCTGCGCAGGTACTCGTAGTAGTCGTAGGGATCCTGGGCGACGGCGGGGTCGGCGAAGTAGTCGACGGAGGCGAGATCGGTCATGGCTCACTGGCCTTTCGTGCTGGTGTCGAGCAGGCTGATCGCCTGGCGCGGGCAGGCGTCGACGGCAGATTTGACGGTGTCCCAGGTACGTTGATCCCACCGGCCGTCCGGCGGGGTGGCGCCGGCCACCTCGTCGTCGGACAGGTCGAACACGTCAGGGGCAAGTTGGATGCACAGCGCATGGCCCTCGCACAGGCCGGCATCCACCTGGACCCGGGTTGCGCTCATGTCTTCAGGCATCTTTTCCTCAGTTCCAAATTTGATCAGTCGATCAAACCGTTAGGATGGCTCATGCTTACCACCCCCGACCGTCGGCGGTCAAGGATGTCGCCCGGCCCGAAACTTCTGTTGCCGGGCAATGATTTTCGGAGGCAGCGCTGATGGCGGCGGCACGTGCAGCCAAGGAGAAGGACGCGGGCACCCGCAAGCGCCTGATCGAGGCGACCGCCCAGGTCATCCGGGACGAGGGTTACGCCGCGGCCACCACCCGCCGCATCGCGGCCGTCGCCGGGGTGCGCTCGGCGCTGGTCTATTACTACTTCGACACCCTCGACGACCTGTACATCGCGGTCTTGCGCAGCGGCGCCGACGTGGCGCTGGCCCGGTTACGGGAGGCCATCACCACCGACGATCCACTCCGGGCCCTGTGGCTGATCAACTCCGATTCGAGGGTGACCGGGCTCAACACGGAGTTCATGGCGCTGGCCAATCACCGCAAGGCAATCGGCGCCGAACTCAAGACCTACTCCGAACGGGTCCGCGACATCGAGGCGACCGCCATGGCCGGGGTGCTGCGCGCCCACGGTGTGGACATGGAGGAGTTCCCGCCGGTGGTGATGTCGATGCTGCTCACCCAGTCCGCCCGCAGCCTCTGCAACGAAGAGGCGGTCGGCGTGACCGAGGGCCACGCCGAGTTCCGCGCCTTCGTCGAGCGGTTCCTGCGCCGGTTCGGCACCGGCCAGGCCGCTACTTGAGCATGCTGCCGGCGTCCACGGTGACCGGCAGGCCGGTGATGTAGCGCGCCTCGTCAGAGGCCAGGAACAACACCGCGTTGCTGATGTCGACGGGCTCCACCCAGCCGACCGGGAGCACATGCATGAGCTGCGCGACCACGGCCATGTCGTCGGGACCCGGGTTCTCCAGGTCGGGACGGAACAGCTTCATCGTGCCCTCGTTCATGAACATCGGGGTGTTCACGTTGGTCGGACACACCGAGTTCACCCGGATCGAGTGCTGGCCCAACTCGACCGCGAAGCTGCGCATCAACCCGATCACACCGTGCTTGGCCGCGATGTAATGGCCGGTATGCGGGTAGGCCTTGAGGCCGCCGACCGAGCTGGTGAGGACGATCGAACCGCCTTGCCCGCCGGAGAGAATATGCGGGACAGCAGATTTCACGGTCTTCCAGACCCCCGACAGGTTGACGCCGATCATGTCGTCCCAGTCGGATTGCTTGGTCTCGTGCAGGACGTCGCCGCCGTTGCCGATGCCGGCGTTGGCCACCACGATGTCGAGACGGCCGAGTTGCTCGACACCGCTGTCGACCGCAGCCTTGAGCGCGTCGAAGTCGCGCACATCGACTTCGGCCGTGACGATCCGGCGATTGATCCCCTTGACCAGATCTGCCGTCTCGGCGAGATCGTCGGGGGTCGATGCCGGGATCGCACTGGTATCGGTGACCGGGCCGCAGACGTCGACGGCAATGATGTCGGCACCCTCTTGCGCCAATCGCAGCGCATGGCTGCGCCCCTGCCCGCGTGCCGCCCCGGTAACGAGGGCAACCTTGCCCTCGACTCTGCCTGCCATGGACATCCTTCCATCATGTTTGATCGGTCGATCAAACAGTGACAGCTGGCAGAGGTGTTGTCAATGTCGTCATTGATCGATCGGCCAATTGGGCAAGCAAAAAAGCGGGCCTCCGAGAGGAGGCCCGCTTTCCCGATGCTTACTTACGAGGACGAGGAGTCCGAGTCGCCCTTGGACTCGCCGGACTTGGCGTCCTTGGACTCGCCGGCCTTGGTCTCCTTGGCCTTGGTCTCGCTGGCCTTGGTCTCGCTGGCCTTGGCTTCCTTGGCCTCCTTGGCCTTGGCCTGCCGGGCTTCCTTGGCCTCGTTCACCTTGGCCTTGATCCGGTCCTTGATGTTGGCCTTGCTCGCAGGCTTGGTGGTGGTGGCAGATCCGGTGGCCGCCTCATCCGTTGCTTCCGCGACGGCATCGGCAACCGGTGCCTCGACCTTCACAGCCTCGACAGCCGGGGTCACGGCCTTCACAGCCTCGACTGCCGGGGTCTCGACCTTCGGCGTCTCGGCAGCCGGTGCCTCGACCTTGGCGGCCTCGAGAGCCGGGGCCTCTTCCTTGACGGACTCGACGACCGACTCGGGCTGCGCCGCCGTGGGCGCGATCGCGGACACCAGCTGAGCCGTGATGCTCGCGGGCACCGACGTCGGGGCATCCGCCGGGGCGGGGGTTTCCGGGGTGTTGTCGATGGCATCGGCGAGCGACTTGGGAATGTTCACCAGCAGGTTCTGCAGCAGACCCGCGACAATCCTGGCGCCACCCTGCTCGCCGGGCTCGGCCCAGGTGAGCAGCGCCGGCCACTCGGTGTAGCCGCCGGTGCCTGTCTCAGGGTCGGGATCGGAGTACTTGAACCCGTTGAGTGCCGCGTTGACGAGGATGCCCGGCGTGTTGACCACGGCATTGAAGGCTCCCTGCGCATCTCCCGCAGCCACGCTCGTACCGATCGCTTCGGCAATGCGGGCGAGCTCGAACGCCGGGCCGCTGACGGTCGCGAAGGCGCCCTGGAAGACGGCGCTGACGAGGACGCTGGAGGTGAAGGTCGCGGCGATCACGTTCGTGAAGTTCTGCGCGATCTGCTCCGGGATACCGGTCAGGTATTCGGTGCCGCCACGCGGGATGCCCGAGAGGATGAACCCGGGGGCGATCAGCGAACCGAAGGCGCCCTGGAACGCGTACAGCATGGAGTGGTTGAACCACCGGTACGCCTCGCCGATGTCGCCGGCCTCGAGTGCGGCCTGCGCCTGCGCCAACCGGGCCTGGCCGTTGGGGCCGTTGTACCAGTTCTGCAGGTTGGTGGGGATGGCCTGGAACGCCGCGCCGAACTTCTCCGCGTAACCCGTCTGGTTCTCCACGATCTGGCTCAGGAACGGTGCCGGATTGGCCGCGAGCGCGGCGCCCAGCGACTGGAGGTTTCCGAGCGTGTTGCTGACCAGCGTCCCGTAGACATCGACCGGCGAGGCGGTGGCGTCCATGGTCGCCGCCGTCAGGTCGTAGGCAAAGTTCTGCGCCTGCTGCATGACCGTTGTGTTCTGAGCAACCGGGGTGACCGCGATGGCGCTGGCGCTGACCATGGCGACGCCGGCGAGAAGGAACCGATCCTTCCGGGTCACCGTGGCGGTATCGCCGAAGGACGAGGGGTCGGGATGGTGCACGAAATCTCCTGAAAGCTGATATTTGACTGAGGAACGACCAAAAATTAGCTTAGCTTTCCCTAAATATCAATAGGTATGCCTATCCTGATTTTCAGCGGCGTAAATACGCGGGGCAAGGGCACCGCAAACATGAACTGGGCCCCTCCGGAAGGAGGGGCCCAGTTTCGTCAACGACGGAAAGTCAGAGCCAGGTGTCCTGCGTCGTCGTGGTGAGGAAGGCTTCCAGATCGTCGCGCCACTGCGCCGGGGTGTTCTTGTCCGGTTCGATCCCGGTGTACTCGCCGCGGTAGAACAGCAACGGCCGCGGCTTGCGCTGTGTTCGATGCTCCTCGCGCGAGCGCTCGTCGGCGGCACCTTCAGACAACGAGTGCACCGAACCGAACACCACGAAGTGGTCTCCGCCGTCGTGCACGGAATGCACGTTGCAGTCGATGTGAGCCAGGATCCCGTCGATCACCGGCGAACCGAGTTCCGATGGGGTCCAGTCGATCCCAGCGAACTTGTCCGGCGCCTTGGAACCGAACTGCGCCGAAACATGCTGCTGCTTCTCGTGCAGCATGTTTACGCAGAACTTCCCGGTGGCCTCGATGGCCTGCCAGGCCCGCGACTGCTTTGTGGGGCAGAACAACACCAGCGGCGGGTCGAGCGAGAGCGCGGCGAACGACTGGCAGGCAAAGCCGATCGGCACGTCGTCGTGCAGAGTGGTGATCACTGTGACGCCAGTGCAGAACTGGCCGAGCACATTCCGGAATATACGCGGGTCGATCGGCTGAGCCGGTGTCATCGACGAGCCCGGATCACTTGAAGCCGACGGAGAAGTCGTGGCCCCACAGGCTGATCCCGACGCTCTCCCGCGCGATCCAGCTCTCATCCTCGACTTCGAGTCCCTCACAACCGAATTCCATGTCGAACCCACCCGGGGTCTTCATGTAGAAGGACAGCATCTTGTCGTTGATGTGCCGGCCCAGCGTCGCCGACATCTTGACCTTGCGGCGGTTGGCGCGATCCAGGCACAGGCCCACGTCGTCGGAGTTCTCCACCTCGACCATCAGGTGCACGATGCCCGTCGGGTTCGGCATCGGCATGAAGGCCAGCGCGTGGTGGCGGGGGTTACAGCCATAGAACCGCAGCCACACCGGATCGCCGTCGGCCGGACGGCCCGCGAGTGGCGGAGGCAGCTGCATCGAATCGCGCAGCCGGAAGCCCAGCACATCCTGGTAGAACGCCTGCGCCGCGGCATCGTCGTTGCAGGTGAGCACCACGTGCCCGAGACCCTGCTCGGCGGTGACGAACTTGTGGCCGTACGGGCTGACGAACCGGCGGCCCAGGTACTGCGCGCCGTAGAACGCCTCGAGCACGTTGCCGGCCGGATCGGAGAACCGGATCAGGCCCTCGACGCGTCGCTCGCGAATCTCGTCCCTGGTGCCCTCGACGAAATCGACACCGGCCTTGGACAGGCTCTCGCGCAGGCTCTGCAGCGCGGGAGCGTCGGCGACCTCCCAGCCGGAGATCAACAACCGGTCCTGATCGCCGGGCACGATCACCAGACGGGCCGCGAAGTCGTCCATGCGCAGGTAGAGCGCGTCCGGAATCGCACCGTCTCCCTCCACCATGCCCAGGACCTTCAACCCGAATTCGCGCCAGGCCGCCACGTCGGTGGCCTCGATGCGCATGTAGCCGAGTGCCTTGATGCTCATCTGCTAACCCCCAAGGAAATCGATGGTGAGCTTGTTGAACTCGTCGAACTTCTCAACCTGAGCCCAGTGCCCACACTGCCCGAACACGTGCAGTTGCACCCGCGGAATCTGCTTGAGCGCGACCAGCGCGCCGTCGAGCGGGTTGACCCGGTCCTCGCGGCCCCAGATCAGCAGCACCGGCTGGCGCAGCTTGTACACCTCGCGCCACATCATGCCGAGCTCGAAGTCGGCACCGGCGAAGGACTTCCCCATCGCGCGGGTGGCGGCCAGAGACTCCGGTGTGCTGGCGATCTCGAACCGCTCGTCGACCAGCTCAGGGGTGACCAGCTTCTGGTCGAACACCATGATCCGGATGAAGGCTTCGAGGTTCTCGCGCGTCGGTTCGAAGTTGAACTTGGCGAGCGCCTTGACGCCCTCGGTCGGATCCGGCGCGAACAGGTTGACCGACAGGCCGCCCGGGCCCATCAGGATCAGCTTGCCCGCGCGATCGGGGTAGTCCAGCGCGAAGCGCACCGCGGTGCCGCCGCCGAGGGAGTTGCCCAGCAACGGAATCCGGCCCTGCAGACCGAGGTGGTCGAACAGCCCCAGCAGCGCCTTGGCGCTGTAGCGGTTGTACTGCTCGTGCTCGGTGTGCTTGTCGGAGTGGCCGTAACCGGGCTGGTCGACCGCGAGCACGTGGTAGTGCTCGGCCAGAACCGCGATGTTGCGGCCGAAGTTCGACCAGCTCGAAGCGCCGGGGCCACCGCCGTGCAACAGCACGATGGTCTGGGCATTCGGGTCACCCGCCTCGTGGTAGTGCAGCCGCATGTCATCTCTGACCTGGGCGTAGCGCGAGGTGGATTCGAACGTGATCTCTTGTGTCGCAGTCATGTATCAGACCATCGTGTCGGCCGGGGGCAGGCCGAACTCGTTGTTGCCGAAGATCAGGTAGGCGCGCTCGGGATCGTTGGCGGCGTGCACCCGACCGGCGTGTGCGTCACGCCAGAAGCGCTGCACCGGAGCGTCATTCGACAGCGCGGTGGCACCCGAGGCCTCGAAGAGACGATCGATCGAGGCGATGGCGCGGCCGGTGGCACGCACCTGGTCGCGACGGGCGCGGGCGCGCAGCTCGAACGGGATCTCCTGGCCGGCCGACAGGAGGGCGTACTCGTCGGCGACGTTGCCGGACAGCTGACGCCAGGCGGCGTCGATGTCGCTGGCAGCCTCGGCGATCCGGATCTTGGCGAACGGATCGTCCTTGGCCTTCTCACCGGCGAAGGCCGCGCGGACCCGCTTGCCCTGGTGCTCGACATGGGCGTCGTAGGCGCCGTAGGCCATACCGACGATCGGTGCCGAGATGGTGGTGGGATGGATTGTGCCCCACGGCATCTTGTACACCGGAGCGGTGTTGGTCTCATAGCCGCCCGCAGTGCCGTCGTTCATCGCCTTGTAGGACAGGAAGCGGTGCTTGGGCACGAACACGTCCTTGACGACGACGGTGTTGCTGCCGGTACCGCGCAGGCCGACCACGTTCCACACGTCGTCGATCTGGTACTCGGTGCGCGGGATCAGGAAGCTGCCGAAATCGACCGGGCGGCCGTCCTTGATCACCGGACCACCGAGGAAGGCCCAGGTGGCGTGGTCGCAACCCGAGGACCAGTTCCAGGCACCGTTGACGATGTAGCCGTCAGCCGCCTCGGTCACGACGCCGGCACCCATCGGGGCGTAGGAGGACGAGATGCGCACCGAGGTGTCCTCACCCCAGACCTCTTCCTGGGCCCGCTGGTCGAACAGCGCCAGGTGCCAGTTGTGCACGCCGATGATGCCGGCCACCCAACCGGTCGAACCACACGCGCTGGCCAGCCGGCGGACCGCCTCGTAGAAGACCGTCGGATCGCACTGCAGACCACCCCACTGCTCAGGCTGCAGCAGCTTGAAGAAGCCGACCTCTTCCAACGCCTTCACGTTCGCGTCGGGCAGCTTGCGCAGATCCTCGGTCTCCTGCGCGCGCTCGCGCAGTGCCGGCAGCAGTTCATCGATGCCGGCCAGAACGGCCTGCACGTCA
This sequence comes from Mycolicibacterium sp. HK-90, assembly GCF_030486405.1. The sequence continues at coordinate 5,742,005 of NZ_CP129613.1, forward strand.
CGCTGTTCAATGGATGTCACGGAAATGCCTCCCAAGAATCGGACTGCGATGAGCGCGAGCTGACCGCCTAGACAGAGATTAGAACACGTTACGATTTGTGTCGAGCAGGGCCTGGCAATGCAGGGCTGGACCTGGGCAAGTACGTTTTTGTAACCTGTTCTAGTTATGAGTGAAGAGAGGGTCCAGCCGTGACCGATGAGCCACTGGGCAGCCATGTACTCGAACTGCAGGTCAGCGCAGTCATCGAGGAGACCGCCGACGCCCGGTCCCTGGTGTTCTCCGTCCCAGAGGGTTCAGACATCCCCGCCGACCGGCTGCGCTACTCCCCTGGCCAGTTCCTGACGCTGCGGGTACCCAGTGATCGCACCGGTTCGGTGGCCCGCTGCTACTCGTTGTCGAGCTCACCGGTGACCGATGATCAGCTGACCGTGACGGTCAAGCGGACCGCCGACGGCTACGCGTCGAACTGGCTGTGCGACAACGCCCACGCCGGGATGAAGATGCATGTGCTGGCACCGTCCGGCACCTTCGTGCCCAAGAATCTCGACACCGACTTCCTACTGCTGGCCGCGGGCAGCGGCATCACGCCGATGATGGCGATCTGCAAGACCGCGCTCGCCGAGGGCAGCGGCAACGTCGTGCTCGTCTACGCCAACCGTGACGAGAACTCGGTCATCTTCGGCGCAACCCTGCGCGAGCTGGCCGCCAAGTACCCCGACCGGTTCACCGTCGTGCACTGGCTCGAGACCGTGCAGGGGCTGCCCAGCCCCGCCGCGCTGGCCGGGCTCGTCGCGCCGTATGCCGCGCGCGAGGCTTTCATCTGCGGGCCCGGGCCGTTCATGGCCGCCGCCGAGCAGGCGCTGCAGCAGGCCGGTGCCGACGCGGACCGGATCCACATCGAGGTGTTCAAGTCGCTGGACTCGGACCCCTTCGCTGCTGTGGTCATCGAAGAAGACGACAGCGACCAGGGGCCTGCCACCGCGGTCGTCACCCTGGACGGCACCACCCACGAGGTCCGCTGGCCGCGTTCGGCCACCCTGCTCGACGTCCTGTTGGACAAGGGCCTGGACGCGCCGTTCTCCTGCCGCGAAGGCCATTGCGGCGCATGCGCGGTGCTCAAGAAGTCCGGAGACGTCGAGATGAAGATCAACGACGTGCTGGAGCCCTCTGACCTCGAGGAGGGCCTGATCCTGGGCTGCCAGGCCACACCGGTATCGGATTCAGTCGAAGTCACCTACGACGAATAAGCGACGGGATACTTTCTTGACGATGACCGCCACAACGAACAGCCTCGCCGCCGCGGGCGCGGCAGCGGTGCTCACCGCAGCACTGGCCTTCCCCGCCACCGCCACCGCCGCAGCCAACTCCGCGGTCACGTCGATCCCGAGCCCGCAGGGCACCATCGAGATGCACATCAACGCCGACTGCGCGGGCACCATGTGCACCTTCAGGACGTCGGCCAACCTGCTGACGCCGGACGGCCCCATCGGGTTCCCCGGCGACACCTGGGCGCGTCAGACGATCACCCTGCGCAGCTCGAATCGTGATGTCTGGCAGAACGCCTCGTACAGCGCGCCGGCCGGGATGCCGCGAGAACTCAAGGGCGCCAACCACGACAACGTGCTGTCCAAGTTGTACCGGTCGATCAACACGGTCGACCTCTCGGTGACCTACTTCGGCGGCGGGCCCATCGAACGCTTCACCGTCGACGGCGAATCGCACCCGACCAACTGGTCCACGGGCAAGCCCGCCGGGGACGATTTCATCGCCTGCTCGGTCATCCAGGTGGTCTTCGGCGGGGTCAACCTCACCACGCCCACCGCCTGCACGCAGGTCAAGTTCAACTGACGCGGCCCACCGGCCGGTGCGGCGGTGCCCACCTTGGTAGGCACCGCCGTCGTCAGATCTAGCGCGGCAGGCCGAGCAACCGCTCCCCGGCGACGGTCAACAGGATCTGCTCGGTTCCACCCGCGATCGTCAGGCAGCGGGTGTTGAGGAAGTCGTGCACCTCCTGATTGCGCACCGCACCCCCGCCGTCGGACAGTTCGAGCCGGAACTCCGCCAGCGTCTGGCGGTAGCGCACGCCGATCAGCTTGCGGGCGCTGGCCTGCGCGCCGGTGTCCTGACCGCTGACCGCCAGCTGCGCGATCCGCTGATCCAGCAGAGAGCCCACCTGAGCCGTCAGGATCAACCCGCCCAGGCGGTCCAGGTCGGCCGGATCCACGTCCGGCTTCGCACCGAGCGTGCGCAGCAACTCCTCCATCGGATTGCCCAGCGCCGTACCGCCGGCCATCGCCACCCGCTCGTTGGCCAGCGTGGTGCGGGCCAACCTCCAACCGTCGTTGACGGTGCCCACCACCATCTCGTCGGGCACGAACACGTCGTCGAAGAACACCTCGTTGAACAGCTCGTCACCGGTGATCTCGCGCAGCGGCCGGATCACGATGCCAGGCGTCTTCATGTCGATCAGGAAGTACGTGATGCCTTTGTGTTTCGGCGCATCGGCATCGGTGCGGGCCAGACACACGCCCCAGTGCGCCTTCTGCGCCGCCGAGGTCCACACCTTCTGCCCGGTCAACTTCCAGCCCGGCTCACCGTTGGGACCTTCGGCGCGAACAGCTTTCATACGCAGCGCAGCCAGGTCGGAGCCCGCGCCCGGCTCGGAGAACAGCTGGCACCAGGCCAGGTCACCACGCAGCGTGGCCGGCACGAACTGGCCTATCTGCTCGGGGCTGCCGTGCTCGAGGATCGTGGGGACCGCCCACCAGCCGATCACCAGATCGGGGCGCTCCACCTCGGCCGCGGCGAGTTCCTGATCGATCAGAAGCTGTTCGGCCGGAGATGCGTTGCGGCCGTAAGGACGTGGCCAGTGCGGGGCCAGCAGCCCGGACTCGGCCAGGGCCACCTGCCGCTTTTCCACCGGCAGGGCGGCCACCTCGGCGACCGCGGCACTGATCTCCGGGCGCAGACCGGCCACCGACTCCAGGTCGATGCGCAGCTCACGACGCACGCCCTGCTGGGTCAGCGCCGAGACCCGGCGAATCCACCGGCGCCGGCCGCCGAGCGCATGCGAAATCCCGTATGCGCGACGCAGATACAGATGGGCCTCGTGCTCCCAGGTGATGCCGATACCGCCGAGCACCTGGATGCAGTCCTTGGCGTTGGCCTCGGCCGCGTCCACACCCGCCGCAGCCGCCACCGCCGCGGCGATCGACAACTGGGCATCATCGGTTTCGGACACCGCGCGGGCGGCGTCGGCAGCCGACACCGAGATCTGCTCGGAGCGCAACAGCATCTCGGCACACATGTGCTTGACCGCCTGGAAGCTGCCGATGGGCTTGCCGAACTGCTCGCGCACCTTGGCGTACTCGGTGGCCGTCTGCAGGGTCCAGCGCGCCAGCCCGGCGGCCTCGGCCGCCAGCACGGCGGCGGTGATGTCGGCGAACCGCTGCCGCGTGACGTCGAGCGCCTGCGCGGGCGCCGAATCGAACACGACCCGGGCCAGCGGCAGCGAGAAATCCGTCGCGGTGAGCAGTTCGATGCTCACCCCCGCGGCGCTTCCGTCGACCAGCACCACGCGGTCCCCGGCGGGCAGCAGCAACACTCCGGCGGCATCAGCGCCGAGGACGTACTCGGCGGTGCCCGACACCCGATCCCCGTCGAGACTCAGATCGGCGCTCAGTGCCGCTCCGGCGGTGCGCTCACCCGAAACCAGGGCCTCCAGCACGGCGTCATCGGTCACAATCAAGGTGGCCAGGGCCGTGGTGGCCACCGGACCGGGCACCAGCGCGGCCGCGGCCTCGTCGACCATCGCGCACAGATCCTCGACCGAGCCGCCGGCGCCGCCCTGCTCCTCGGAGACAGCCACGCTGAAGATCCCTAGTTCGGCGAGACCCTGAAACGGCGCGCGCCATGCATCGGCATCATGTTCACCGGCTCGGACCGCAGCCGCTGCGTCGGTTGCGGCAGCCCAGCTCCTTACCAGGTCACGGGCGGCAAACTGCTCGTCGGTGATGGTGGCAGATGCGCCGGACATGGTGGACCTCCTAGCCGCTAACGCGAGAAGTCCGTGCTTCCCACTAGAACGTGTTCTAATGGTGACAGTGTTCGACCGTCAAGTCGACCCGCATTACAGCAGGACACGTCCGTGTGTTTACCGGCGCGGAGGTGCGTAGAAGGAGATCGCCGTGCGTATCGTTTTCCATGAGGTACGCGACGAGAGGGGGCCACACACCGCATGTCCGGCGCACCACAGCCAACAGGCAACGAAACGTCCGGGTCGGACACCCGACCGCGTGAGGTTCTGAACGTGGCAGTCCTGGCCGAATCCGAACTCGGCTCCGAAGCACAGCGGGAGCGCCGCAAGCGCATCCTGGACGCCACCCTGGCCATCGCCTCCAAGGGCGGGTACGAGGCCGTTCAGATGCGTGCCGTGGCCGAACGCGCCGACGTGGCCGTCGGCACGCTCTACCGCTACTTCCCCTCCAAGGTCCATCTGCTGGTCTCGGCCCTCGGCCGAGAGTTCGAGCGCATCGACGCCAAGACCGACCGGACCGCCCTGACCGGGGGCACCCCGCACCAGCGGCTGAGCTTCATGGTCGGCAAGCTGAACCGGGCCATGCAGCGCAATCCCCTGCTCACCGAGGCCATGACGCGGGCCTTCGTGTTCGCCGACGCCTCCGCGGCCGGCGAGGTCGACCATGTCGGCAAGCTGATGGATTCGATGTTCGCCCGGGCCATGAGCGACGGGGAGCCGACGGAGGACCAGTACCACATCGCCCGCGTCATCTCCGACGTGTGGCTGTCCAACCTGTTGGCGTGGCTGACCCGCCGGGCGTCGGCCACCGACGTCAGCAAGCGACTGGATCTGGCCGTGCGCCTGCTGATCGGCGCGGAGGACAAACCTAAGATCTGACGGGTGGGCGACCATCGCGATCTTCCGGCCGACCTGAGGCGTGCCCTCGCCGAGGCGGCCCGGGTACCCCGACTGCTGATCACCTCTGATTTCGACGGCACGCTGGCGCCCATCGTCAACAACCCGGCCGACGCACGCCCGCTGAACGACGCCGCCGAGACGCTCGTCGCGTTGTCCGAGCGTCCCGGCACCGCGACCGCCCTGATCTCGGGGCGCGCGCTCGAGGTGCTGCGGGAGCTGTCGGGGATGCCGACCACCGTGCACCTGGTCGGCAGCCACGGCGCCGAATTCGACTCCGGTTTCGCCCATCCCATCGATCAGACCCTGCTCGACACGATCGCCACCGAACTCACCGCGATCGCCGAGGCCCGGCCCGGCGTGACCGTCGAGCTCAAACCCGCGAGCGTGGCGCTGCACGTCCGTAACGCCGCACCCACGGACGCCGAAGCAGCTCTGGCACAGGCACATCGGTCCGCACAGGCCTGGGACGCCCAGCTGACCGAGGGCAAGGCCGTGCTGGAGTTCGCCGTCATCACCACCGACAAGGGCGAGGCCATCGACATCCTCCGTGACGAGCACCAGGCGTCCGCGGTGATCTACTTCGGCGACGACGTCACCGACGAGAAGGCGTTCCGCCGGCTGCGCGACGGCGACGTCGGCGTCAAGGTCGGGCCGGGTGAGTCGCTGGCCGGGTATCGGGTCGACGAGCCAGAAGACGTTGCGGCAGCGCTGGATTACCTGCTCGAACTGCGCAAAGCGCGCTAGGCCGGCGGGCCCGACGTACGGCCCCGCACCACCTCGGTGTCGAGCACGTCGATCACCGGCAGGCCCGAGCGCGGCGGGTTGTGCAGCAACTCCCCGGCCCGCCGGCCCTTGTGCACGCTGGACTGTACGACGGTGGACAGGCCGCGACGCAGCGCCTCGGGCACCCCGTCGAACCCGGTGACCGTCATCTCCCCCGGCACGAAGATGCCGCGCGAGCGCAGATGATCCATGGCTGACAAGGCCAGCACATCGGCGGTGCACATCAGCGCGGTGATGCGGGGATTGGCCTCCAGGGCCACCTCGGCGGCCGCACCACCGGACGTCGGCAGATGGTCGTAGCTCTCCACCACCGTCAGCGTGGCCGGCGCCAGCCCGGCCGCCGTCATCGCGTCGTACACACCGTGAATGCGTTCCCGCTGCACATGGAAATGCGGCGAGAGCACCCGATCCGGATCTGCCAGTGCCGGTTTCGTGCCGTCGTGCGGCCAGTCCCGGCCCAGTCGCATGGTCAGCAGGCCGATGTCGCGGTGCCCGAGTTCCAGCACATGCTCGGCCAGTCGCCGCATCGCCCCGCGGTCGTCGATACCGACGCGGGACACCCCCGGCACGTCCTTGGGCTGATCCACCACGACCACCGGCAACTGGCGCTGACGCACCACGGGCAGATAGGGATCGTCGTCGGAGGCCGAATACACCACGAATCCGTCGACACCTGCGGCGAGCACCGCAGCCGAACCGTCCTCGAAACTGCGGTTGGGCCCGATCGCCACCAGCAGCAGCCCCTGCCCCACCGCCTCGCAGGATTCGGCAAGCCCGGCAACGAAATCCAGTGCCGCCGGGTCACTGAACGAGTAATTGAGCGGCTCGGTGATGATCAGTCCCACCGCGCCGGCCCTGCGAGTCCGCAACGACCGGGCCACCGGATCGGGCCCGGCATAGCCCAGCCGCTTGGCAGCCGCGAAGATCCGGTCCCGAAGTTCGGCCGACAACTGGTCAGGGCGGTTGTAGGCATTCGAGATGGTGGTGCGCGACACCTTCAATTCGGCCGCCAGCGATGCCAGGGTGGCCCGCCGCGGCGGGTGAGGACTCCTCGGCATGCTGTCTGAGGCTAGTGGATCGGTGAATTCCTCACCTGGTCAACCGTCCACACGACCAGCCAGCAACTGCAGGCGATCGTGACGATCACGAAGCTCGGCGGCATGTTGAAGATGGCCGACACCGCGAGCCCTGCCCACACCGACGCCACGCTGATCCCGGTCGAGATCGCCATCGCGAGAATCGGGCGGGCGGTGATCATGATCGCCGTCGCAGCCGGCGTCACCACGAGCGCGAACAACAGCAGCGTGCCCACGGCCAGCACCGCCATCGTCACCGCGATGCCGAGCAGCACCATGAACAGCACCGACAACGCCCGGACCGGCACGCCCTTGGCCTCGGCCACCTGCGCGTTGACCGATGCGAACAGCAGTGGGCGGAAAACGAATACGACGGCGACGGCCAGCAACGCCAACAGCACGGTGAAGGTCAGCAGCTGCTCATGGGTGATGGCCAGCAGGTTGCCGAACAACACGTTGGTGAGCGTCGAGGAATTCTTGGTGGCCAGCGAGTTGAAGAACAGCCCGAACCCGGTCGCCAGGGCCAGCACCGTGCCCGTCGCCACCTCGCGGTCATGGGCCCGGCTGCCCATCGCCCCGATCACCACGGCCCCGCCGACGCAGAACGCCAGGAGTCCCAGCCCGACCGGGAGCCCGAGCAGGGCCGCACCGGTGGCCCCGGGCAGACCGATGTGGGCCAAGGCGTGCGCGGCGAACGCGGTGTTGCGCACGATGACGAAGTAACCGATCAGCCCGGCGGCCAGCGCCACCAGGGTGCCGCCGATGAGCGCGTTGCGCATGAACGCCGAGGTCAGGATCTGCCACCAGTTGTGCTGGTAACCCATCGCGAAGGTGCCCTGTGCCAGCAGGGTCGCCGACATCAGCCGCTCCTCATGTACATCTGTCCCATCGGTGTGTTGGCCACCTGCACCTTGGTCCCATACAGGTGGGTCAGCAGGTCGGCATCCACCACCTCGTCGATGGCGGCGTGGTGCGCATGCCCGTCCAGCAGATAGATGGCGCTGTCGAGCACACTCAGCAGCGGGTTGAGATCGTGCGCCACCACCAGGATGGTGACGCCGAGGTCGTTGTTGAGCCGGGCCAGCAATTGCACGATCTCGTGCTGGTTGCGCAGATCGAGTGCGGCCAGCGGTTCATCGAGGACGAGCATCTTCGGTTGACCGACAAGGGCATTGGCCAAGGCGATGCGCTGGCGTTGGCCGCCGGACAGTTCCGACACCCGCATGTCGGCGAAGGCGGTGGCCTCGACCCACTCCAGGGCCTCCTCGACCCGGGCCCTCTCGGCGCGCGACGTGCGGGTGAAACCCCACCGTCGCCCGGTGAGCCCGAGCGTCACCGCTCCCCTGGCCCGGATCGCCTCGCCCGCACCGGCCACGTAGTCCTGCGGGACGTAGCCGATCAGGTCGTTGTGTTCACCGGGCGCACCGCCGAGCACCCGGACCGAGCCGGAGGCGGCGGGCAGCAGGCCGAGCACCACCTGCAGCATCGTGGACTTGCCGGATCCGTTGGATCCGATCAGCGCGACGATGTCACCGGTCGGGATCTCGAAGGTGCCCTCTGACCAGATCAGCCGTCCTCCGCGCACGGCACTGACGTCGTCGAAGACGAGGGCGGGCGGTGCGGTGCTGTCCGGTGACACTAGGGCTGCACACCGAGGGCTTTGGCCAGCGCGGTCAATTGATCCACCTGCCAAGCCTCGAACGAATCCACTCCCGGCGCCACCGTTTCGGTGACATCGACCACCGGAACACCGGCATTCTCGGCGGCGGCCCGGATCTCCTTGGGCAGTGAGCCCTCGGTCTGGGTGTTGTAGATCAGCACGTCGACCCCACGATCGGCGAGCAGGCGCAGGAACGCGTCCAGGTCGGCAGGCGACGGGTCGGTCTCGTTCGACGAGGCGGCCTGGTAGCCCGCCGGCGTCTTGTTGACCAGGCCGACGGCGGCGGCCATGTCGTCGAACACCGTTTCGGTGGCGGCGTACCGCTTTCCGCCGGCCTTGGTCTTGATGTCGGTGATCAGCTGTTGGTAGGGCTGCATCGACGTGGTGAACTCGGCACGGCGCTGCTCGAAGTAATCGCGGGCGTCGGGAGCCAACCGGCCCAGTTCCTCGGACACCGTGTCGGCGACGCCGGTCACCGCTTCCGGGTTGTACCAGGCGTGCGGGTTGGCGGAGCTCTCGTGGACATGGCCTTCTTCGCCGTGACCGTGGTCGTGATCGTCCTCGCCGCTCTCCGAAACTGCCGATACCACAACGGCATTCGGCGCAGTGCTCTGGGCCAGCTTGGCCGCCCACTCGTCGTAGTGCCCGCCGTTGACCACCACGAGCTGGGCGCCCTGGAACTTGGCCGCGTCCGCGGGCGACGGCTCGAAATCGTGTGGGTCGACCGATGATCCGGCGATCACCGTGGTCACCTTGGCGCAGTCACCGCCCAGTGCGGCCACGATGTCGCCCCACTGGTCGACGCTGACGACCACGTTGACCGGCGTGGTCGGGCAGTTGCCTGCGGGTTGGGACTGGGTCTCCTCGGAGCCGCAGGCGGCGAGGGCGAAGGGCGTGGCCAGGAACAACACGGTGGTCGCGGCGCGGACGTTCAGAGGCGGGAGCACGGCGATAACGATAACCGTTTGCATTAGACGTTGCATACCCGGATGATGACTTATTGAAAATCGTTTTCATTAAGGAGTGCGATGCCCGACCTGCTGCCCGTCACCGTGCTGTCCGGTTTCCTCGGCGCCGGCAAGACCACGCTTCTCAACCACATTCTGGCCAACCGCGAGGGCAGACGGGTCGCCGTGATCGTCAACGACATGAGCGAGGTCAACATCGACGCCGCGCTCATCGCCGGGCAGGGACACCTCGACCGCACCGAGGAGAAGCTCGTCGAGCTCACCAACGGCTGCATCTGCTGCACCCTGCGCGAAGACCTGGTCGAGGCCGTCGGCGCGTTGGCGCGACAGAACCGGTTCGACAACCTGGTCATCGAATCGACCGGGATCTCCGAACCCATGCCGGTCGCGGCCACCTTCGAGTGGGAGTTCGAGGACGGCTTCCAGCTCGGCCGGCTCGCGAAACTGGACACCCTGGTGACAGTGGTCGACGCGTCGACGTTCCTGACCGAGATCGTTCGCGGTGAAGGCCTGGCCGACCGGGACCTGGCCGCCGGCGAGGGCGATGCCCGCAGCATCGCCGACCTGCTCACCGATCAGGTGGAGTTCGCCGACGTCATCCTGCTCAACAAGACCGACCTGGTGAGCCCGGCGACCCTCGACACCGTCCAAGCCCTGCTGCGCCGGCTGAACCCCACCGCCAAGCTGATCCGGACCGACCACGGCGTCGTCGACATCGGCGCGGTGCTGAGCACCGGGCTGTTCGACCCGGAGGCCGCCGCGCAGACCCCGGGCTGGGACGAGGAGATTGCCGACGGGCACACACCCGAGACCGAGGAGTACGGGATCAGCTCGATGACGTTCCGCTCCGACCGGCCCTTTCATCCCGAACGGCTCGGCGAGGCGCTCGGTCAGGTGACCAGGGTGTTGCGCAGCAAGGGCTTCTGCTGGATCGCCAGCCGCCCGACGATCGCCGCCATCTGGTCACAGGCCGGTCCGAACCTGGCGATCGAGCCGGCGCAGTACTGGTCGGGCACCGAGATCGCGCCGGGTCAAGAGATCGTGTTCATCGGAATCAAACTCGACCGGGACCAGGTCCACCGGCTACTCGACGGGGCCCTGCTGACCGATGCCGAACTGGCCGAGGGCGAGCAGGCCTGGGTCGGCTATCGCGATCCACTACCGGCCTGGAACGTCACCCACACACACTGACCGGTTGCCCCAACGCCGAAAGGCCACTTATGGCACGCAATGTGGCCATCCGCGTGTCATAAGTGGCCCCCGGACCACTACAGCTCAGTGTTCGTGGCCGACGGCCCCACTGAGCTCGTTCGGCGCCTGCTGCAGCGTCACCGATTCCGTCACCGCACCGGCTTCCACATCCACGACGTGGAGCTTCTTTGTCGCCGGATCGGTGACATACACGTCGTGACCGCGGGCGAACACACTCGGGCGGGGCTGCTGCCAGTCGTCGGGTTCGATCCACGGCTCTGTCACGGCAATCGACTTGACGGTGTCACCGGATACCGGGTCGACCACGTAGAGCTTTCCGTCGGTACCCAACACCAGCGCCTCGGCGTGCGGGCCCCGCGCCAGCGACCGGAACGAATAGCTGACCGACGGAGGAAGCGTGACCAGCCTGAGCTGATTGCTCGCCGTGTCGATGAGCGCGAACCGATTCGGCCGCTCCAGCTCGGCATCGGGATCGACCTTGAAGTCGCCGAGGGCAACCGCGGATTCGTCGTGCCCCCGGACGGTGCCCACCCGGCCGTACTCACCGGGAGCGGCGACCTTGGTGAAGACACGATCGGAGTACGTCAACACCCCGTTCTCACAACCGAATACGATCGTTTCCCCTTCGACCACCGTCTCGCCGTGGATGCCCGGGCATTCGGCGCTCCTGGCGATCTCGGCCTGGTTCGCGTCGAACGCCACCGCGCCCGAACGCTCGTCGGGATCCCCTTCGCTGCGCACCCAGCTGCCGTCCGACAGCACCACCGCCACCCCGTGGTGTGGCTTCGGTGCCGACATCGTCTTTGTCTCGGGCTTGTCACTGCCCAGGTCGTGTGGGTCGAAGACGGTGATCTCACCGGAGCCGTCGGCGAACAACGCGGTGGTCTCGCCGTGGGGAACCACATGCCCGGGCTCGGAGGCACTGAAGGTGATCTCGGTCAGCTCGCCGGTCGATGCATCCAGGAGCCGGAATCCCTCGTTGGTGGTGACCAGCACGTGCGCGTCGTCGCCGGCCGGGTTGACACGCAGGAAACCATCCAGCGGGACATCGGATTTCACCTCAAGCGTGGCGCCGTCGAGCACATACAGGCCGCCGTCGTATGTGACCACCAACGGCTCGGCGATCTTCTCGGTGGGCTGCGCCTGCTGCTGAGGGTCACTGCCACACCCGGCCAGGGATGCGGCCAGGGTCAGCGTCCCCAGGGCCACGGTGAGCGCAACGGGATTTACCATCTGGTCTCCTCAAATAAGATTGGTCGCAATGGATTCGGTATTGGCGCGCATCATTCCGAGATAGCTGTCGGCTTCGGTGCCGGGCTCGCTGAGCGATTCGCTGTAGAGCGACACGACGTGTACGTGCACCCCGGACTGCTCGGCGAGCACCCGGGCCAGGCGGTCGGGCTGCGACGAATCGGCAAAGATCGCGGGAACACCGGCCTGGCGAATGGCACCCGCCAGCGACTCCAGATCCGACGCGCTGGGTGAGGCCAGGGTGGTGCCGCTCGGGATCACCGCGCCGACCACGCTGAACCCGAAGCGGTCGGCCAGATAGCCGAGGACGTGATGGTTGGTGACGAGCTTGCGCCGCTCGGGCGGAATCACCGCGAACCGGTCGGCCATGTTCTTCGAGAGGGTGCGGAGTTCGTCGCGGTAGCGGTCCGCGTTGGCCGACACTGCGGCACTGTCGATCCCGGGAAGCTCGGTGAGACGTTCCGCAATGGCATCGACGGCCAACACCATCCGTTGCGGGTCGGTCCAGAAATGCGGATCGGGCCCGCCATGCTCGTCGGCGGAGAACTGCAGCGGGTCGACGCGCTCGCCGACCGGCAGGGTGGGAACACCGTTTTCCGCGGCGGCGTCGACATGGCGCTGCATTGCCTCTTCCAGGCCCAACCCGTTGTAGATCACGAGATCGGACTCCGTGAGCTGCGCGGCGTCCTGAGCCGAGATCGCGGCGGAGTGCGGATCGGCGTTGGGCTTCATCAGCACCTTGACATCTGCCGTGTCGCCGGCGATCTCGGATACCACGTCACCGAGAATCGTCGTGGTGACCACGATCTCCAGAGCACCGTCGCTGCTTCCCTGTCCACCACAGGCCGTGATCAGCGCCGCGACCAGGGCGGTCACCCACAGCTTGGCCCTCACCGCCCCGCCTCAACCATGAATCCTGGCGCCACCGAGGTGTTGAACGTCCGGGCCAACCGCAGACCGTCCCGGTAGTCGATCTCGTAGACAGCGCGGGCGGCGACGTCGTTGACGTAGGCACGGTCGGCGTCGACCTCGATCACCGGTGCGGGTCCGCTGACGGGCAAGGGGCCGCCGAAAAGTTGCAGCACGGCGGTCTGGGCACCGGTGCCGGTGTCGAATGCGCGCAGCCCGCCGTCGGCGGTGAGCACCAGTACCGCGTCACCCGACACCGTGTTCGCCGCGACCGCGCCCGCGACGTCCACCGATTTCCAAGCCCCGCGCCGCGCGTCCAGAACCCACACCGTGTCCTCGGTGATTCCGGCCAAAGCCGAACTCCCATAACGGTGTACAAGCGGTCCCGGGGGTCGCGTACCGGCGGCCAGCGGGAACGCCTCAGCGGTGAGCCGACCCGCCCGTTTGACGATTCGCACCGCACCATCGGAGCAGCCGACTACGACCTCCCGGCCCATCGTGGCCGCCGCTGTCGCGTCCGGGCAGCGGCCCAGATCTCTTGTTCCACCACTGATTTCGGTGACCGTACCGGCTCGGTTCACTGCGATCACCTTCTCGCCCAGCGGTGCCGCCGCCACGATGTCGCGGAGCTCGCCGAAATCGTCCACCGGGGCCACCCGATGCTCGCCCAGGGCGTCTCGGTCCAGGATCTCCACCGTGCCGTCCTCGCGCCGCAGGGTGGTGAGCTCACGTCGGCCCGTCGCGTCGGCGAACCGGCCGTCGACGCGCCCGGCGACGGCCGGTGGCTCAACGTAGTAATGCGAGTGGTCACCATGGTCGAAGGTCCAAGAGCCCGCGTCGAGCACGGTCATAGCAGCGTCGCCGCGCAGGTAGGCGAATCGCCCGTCACCACTGACTCCAGAGGTCGGGCCGAACGCACCCAACGGCGTCTCGGTCTCGTCGCCGGCGTCGAAGACCACCGCCGCCCCCGTATCCGGTTCGACCAGCACGAGGCGGGTCACCGGCTCCGCGCTCTCGTTCGCGTCGATGCCGGTGTCGTCGTGCGCCGCCGCTGCGGATGCCGAAGTTGTCGGGGCAGCAGCTTCTTCACTGGCCGAGCAGCCGACCAGCAGAACGAGCGCGGCGAGGAGAGTCAGCAGCGTCCTCATGCCGTGGCCCGCCCGAACACGCCAGAAGCCATCGCCGAGCAGAAGAACAGGCCGACCGCCACGGCGGCGATGCTCGCGCCGCCCGCGGTACCGGCGTGCCAGGACACCAGCAGGCCCACCCAGACCGACACCACGCCGATGGCCGCGGCGAGCACCATGATCCGACCGATCGAATGGGCCCACAAGGTAGCAGCGGCAGGCGGCGCGACCAGCAGACCGAGCACCAGCAGCGTGCCGACCACATGGAATGACGCGACGATCGCGACGGCGATCAGGACGGTCAGCGCGACGGCGGCCAACCGCGGATTGAGCCGTAATGTGGCCGCCTTGCGGACGTCGAACGTGGCGGCGAGGAACGCCCGCCGGCCGACGAACGCGACCACGGCGATCAGCACGAGCGCACCGACGAGCACGGCGATGTCGCGTGCCCGCACGCCGAGGACGTCGCCGAACAGGAATGCGGTCAGGTCAACGGCGTAGCTGCTGGAGTGGGACACCACGATGACGCCGATCGCGAGCATCCCGACCAGAAGTAGGCCGATGCTGGTGTCGGAGGAGAACCGTGCCGTTCGGCTGAGCGCGGCGACGCCGTAGGCCATCGCGAGCGCCGCGATCAACGCGCCGATGAGCAGATTGCCACCGAGGGCGGAGGCCGCGGCCACCCCGGGCAGCATGCCGTGCGACATCGCGTCGCCCAAGAACACCGAGCCCCGCAGCACCACCCAGGTACCGACGATCGCGCACATCAGCGCCACGACCGACCCCGCGACCGCGCCCCGCACCACGACCTCGGACCCGAACGGCGCACCCAGCCAGCTCAACACGCCTAGACTCTTATCATTAATGATAATCATTATCAACAAGGAGATGGCGGTGCACCCGATTCAGCTGGATCGAATCTCGTTCGGCTACAGCCGAAATGAGGTGTTCAACGATTTGACGATCGAGTTCGCCGGATCGGCCTGCACGGCGGTCACCGGACCCAACGGCTGCGGTAAGTCCACCCTGCTCGAGCTGGTCGCCGGGTTGCGGCAACCTCATCGCGGCACAGTGGACCTCGGTGGTGCCGATGACATCGCGCTGGCAGTCCAACGCGACCAGGTCGCGCAAACGTTTCCCATCACGGTCGCCGAAGCCGTCGCGATGGGCCGCTGGCGCCACCTCGGATTGCTGCGCCGCATGTCCCGAAGCGACCGCGACATCGTCGAGTACTGGATCGCCGAGCTGCACCTCACCGGTCTGCGCAAGCGCCGCATCGGAGATCTGTCCGGCGGCCAGCGCCAGCGCACGCTCCTCGCACAGGCGTTTGCCCAGCAGGCTCCGATCCTGTTACTCGACGAGCCGACCGCGGGCCTCGATGCGGACAGCGCCGACACCGTCTACCGGCAGCTGCGGCGAATGGCTGCCTCGGGCACCACCGTCGTCGCCGCCACCCACGATCTGCAGGCCCTTCCCCAGTTCGACCACCACGTCGACCTTGAAGTCAGCCCCGCAACGATAGGCTCGGCCTGTGCCTCGACATGCGTTCAGCCCAACCGAACGGCAAGCCGTCTACCGGGCCATAAGCGAACGTCGTGACATGCGCCGGTTCGTTCCCGGCAGTACGGTCGCACCCGAGGTCCTCGGCCGGCTGCTGCAGGCCGCCCACGCCGCTCCGAGCGTCGGACTCATGCAGCCGTGGCGGTTCATCCGCATAACCGATGCCGCGCTGCGCACCAAGATCCACGCCCTGGTCGACGAGGAGCGCCTTCACACCGCCGACGCCCTCGGTGTCCGCGGCGACGAGTTCCTGGCGCTCAAGGTGGAAGGCATTCTCGACTGCGCCGAACTGTTCGTGGTCGCCCTCGGCGAGCACCGCGAGCGGCACATCTTCGGCCGCCGGACCCTGCCTCAGATGGACCTCGCCTCGGTGTCGTGCGCGATTCAGAACATGTGGCTGGCCGCGCGCGCCGAGGGTCTCGGCATGGGCTGGGTATCGATCTTCAAACCACTGCCGCTGGCCCAGCTGATGGACATGCCCGCCGACGCCGAGCCGGTGGCGATCCTCTGCCTGGGCCCGGTCCCCGAGTTTCCGGACCGGCCGGTGCTGGAGATCGAGCACTGGACCACCGCACGCCCACTACCCGAATTCGTGTCGGAGAACGGCTGGCCGGCCGAGACATCGTCTTAGGCTGGTCGGGTGGCCGCCTCCGTCGATCTGAACGCCGATCTCGGCGAGGGCTTCGGTGCGTGGCGACTCGGCGACGACGAAGCCATGCTCGGCCTGGTCACCAGCGCCAACGTGGCCTGCGGATTCCACGCCGGCGACCCGGCACTGCTGTTGCGCACCTGCCGTGCGGCCGCGGCCCGGGGCGTGCGCGTCGGCGCCCAGGTGAGCTATCGGGACCTGGCCGGGTTCGGCCGACGCTTCATCGACGTCACGCCCGAGGACCTGACCGCCGAGGTGATCTATCAGATCGGCGCCTTGCGTGCGGTGGCCGAGGCCGTCGGCACCACGGTGAGCTACGTGAAACCCCATGGTGCGCTGTACAACACGATCGTGCACCACCCTGAACAGGCCGCCGCGGTGGCCGCCGCGGTGCACGCGGTGGATCCCGGTTTGCCGGTGCTCGGGCCGGCCGGTTCGGTCTTCTTCGAGACGGCCCGCGGCCTCGGCCTGCGTACGGTCGCCGAGGCCTTCGCCGACCGCGCCTACCAACCCGATGGCACGCTGGTGTCACGCCGCGAAGCGGGCGCCGTGCTGCACGATCCGGCGACGATCGCCGACCGCGTGGCGGGCATGGTCACGACCGGGCAGGTTACCGCGATCGACGGATCCGTCATCGCCGTGACGGTGGAATCCATTTGTGTTCACGGAGATTCGCCGGGGGCGGTGGCAATCGCGACGGCGGTACGCAACCGCTTGACGACGGACGGGGTCGAGCTGTCACCTTTCAGCTAGCCTGCATCCCGAGCCATTATTGGTAATGATTACCATTTCCATATGTCCCGGTTCTCCCGTGTCCGCGACCGGCTGAAAGTCGCCGCGATGGCCTGGTTCGTCCGACTCCTGCGGTTGATCGTCGTCATCGCCGAGTGGTGGCCTGCTCCTTCGCCACGCCGGCCGGCAAGACCGGCCGATCAGCGGGGCGGTTCGATCGGAAGTGTGGGTCCGCCGTAGGGCGTCGGGATGGTGTAGCGGCCCGGCGGCGTCGGATCGGCCGTCGTGGCCAGGTCCGCTCCCGCCGGAGGGCCCGCGGTGTCGTCTCCGGCCGGGCGCGGAGCATTGCGGGCACCACGAACGAGCAGGCTCGGATCGTCGTCGTGGCAGTACGTGTACAGGAATGGTTCGGGATAGTCGGCGGCCGACGGTGGGCGGCGGGGCGTGCCGTAATCGCAGGCGTACCGCGGGTAGATGTCGGCGGTCACCCACAGTCCGTGCTCGTGCATCGTGCTGATGAAGGCCTCCAGCGCCGAGCCGCGGTAGTCGGGGAACAGCGCATCGAGGGCCGGCACCCGGACGTACGACAGCTGCGCGACGGTGGCCAGATTTCCGAGCAACTGCACCATGGTGTCCGAGTTGTCGGTGAACAAATTGTCGATCGCGCCCAGCGTCGCCGGGGACCGACCGAGCAGCGCACGGTAACCGTCCTGCATGCCGGCCACGCCCACCAGCGTGTGACGCAGATCGGCGGCCGTGGCGGCGATTCCCTCGTTGACATCCACCGCCGAGGACATGACGATCCGGGTGTTCCTGATGATGCCGACCGTTTCGGGCAGCACGGAATCCAGCGTCGACAGCAGGAATGTCCCGCCGTCCACGATCGCGGCGAGCTTCTCCGGGCCGGCACCGGTCAGGCTCAATTCCGCCTTCACCCGCTCCAGCTTCCGCGGATCCACCTGCGCCAGAACCCCGTCGGCATTGGCCAGCAGATCGGCCATCGGGACCGGCACGGCGGTGCGGTCTCGGGCGATCACCGCGCCGTCGACCAGATACGGCCCTTCGTCGGATGCCGAGGAGAAGTCGACGTACTGTTCGCCGGCCGCCGACAGCGCCGAGACCCGGACCGAGCTCGACGCCGGAATGCGCACGTCGTCCGACACCCGCAGGACGGCCTCGACACCATCGGGCGTGAAGGCGAGCTCGTCGACCGTGCCGACCCGCACCCCGCGCATGGTCACATCCTGATTGGGTAGCAGCCCACCGGATTCCGGCAGCTGCACGGTCACCCGGAAGGTCGCCGACAGCGGCCTGAGGTGCAGCACGCCGACGGTCAGGTAATAGACCGACACGACCAATGTGAGCGCCAGGGCCCACAGGGCAGCCCAGGCGCTGTGCCTGGTGCCGCTCACGGTTGAGGTCCTCTACCGACGACGCGTTCCTGCAACCGCCAGAGCACGAATTTGATCGAACCGACGAGCTGGTGCCAATCGGCACGTTTGGGACCGTGGAAGCCGGGATCCCCCGAGAACCCGGCGTCCGGAATCGATCCGAGGACGAGCCGGTCGATGCCGGCCGCACCCGCCATGGACGTGCCCGCGGTCATCTTGATGAACGGCGCGTACAGCCGGTTCAGGGAGGCCAGGCTGGTCTGCGGGTCCACGGCAACGTCGTTGAACGCGCGCGCGATCGTGTCCGCATCAGCGATCACGCTGCGCCCGCTGGAATCCGTTCCGGCGATGGACGGGAACTTGGCGAGGTTCTGCGAGATGTCACCGAGTGTGACGGCGAGGTCGGTCACCCGGCCGGTGTTGTCGGCCAGCGTCTCGGTGGCCGGCGCGGCGGCCTGCAGGAGATCGCCGACCTCTTGATTCTTGGCTTCCAGCACCTCGGCCAGCCGCGTCGTCTCGGCCATCGCGGAATCGAGCTGTGCCGAGCGGGCATTCACCGTGCCGAGCAGTCGGTTCGACTTCGCCACCAGGTCGCCGAAGGCCCGGCCGTCGGGCCCGGCGGCCTTACCCATGCCGTTGACGATGTTGGTCAGGTTGTGGACTGCGCCGCCGTTGACGAGGACGGCCGCCGAACTCAACACCGACTCGACCGTCGCCGCCGCCGTGGTGGAGTCGAGGCCGATACTGTCGCCGTCTCGCAGCGGACGCGTCCCGGACCCGGCGGTGCGGGGCCGAACGATCGAGACGAAGACGTCCCCCAGCGGTGTGGCCGAACGGAGTTCGGCTGTGCTGCCGACCGGGAGTTGGACATCGTCACTGATCCGCAGCGTGGTCACCGCGGTGAAGTCGCGCGCCTGCATGTCCTCGACCTGACCGATGTCGGCCCCGCCGAGTTTGACCTTGGCGTGCTCGGGCAGATTGAGCGCATTGGCGAACACCACCGTCAGCCGGTACCCGCCCGACCCGAGACCCGGTGCGGGCAACGGCAGGTCCGCCAATCCGTTCGTCGCGCACCCCGCGGTCAGCAGCACCACCGACAGCAGCCCCAGGGTCCGGCGCAGATATCCCTGTGCCGCAGTCATTTCTGCCCCATCGCCGCAAGTCCGTCGAGCATGCTGGTCAGCCCGAAGTCCGGGCCGTAATCCTGCAGGGTGCCGGTACTGCAGCCGAGCTGACGCAGACCCATCATGTTGCAGACCTCCTTGGCCATCTGTCCGTCGAACACCATGCGGTCGGCCAGGAAATGCGCCCGGATCGCGCCGTTGCGCTGGTCGATCGTGTTGTAGAGGTTGTCGGCCATCAGCGGAAGCACGTCGAAGAACTCCGCGAGCTCGCGCTGGCGGTCGTGCAGGGTCTGCATGCTGGTGTCGCCATTGGCGATTCCCTGCTTGATCAGGTCCCGATTGGCTGACAGGATCTGCCCCGCCTTGTCGACCACCTCGTTGAGTTGCGTGCCGGTGGTGCCCGACCCGAAGTCCTCCGCGGCCAGGATGTGGCTGAGTTGCCGCACCGTGGAACCGAATTCGCGCAGTTTCGCGTCGTTGCCCGCCGCGGCGTCCAGCAATGAACCGAGGTTGGCAATGATGGAGGTCACCTGTTGGCGGGTCCGGGCGCCGCCGTCGGAACTCAACCGCAAGGCGCGGGACAGTTCGTCGAGGGCACCCTTGATCCGCTCACCATTCCCGGCGACCACGCCATCGCCGGCGTTCTGCAGGTCGGCCACGGGCCCGCCCCCGGCGCCGTCGCCCCGCAGCGACGTCGCCAGCTTGTCGAGCATCCCGAGCACCCGGTCGAACTCGACCGGCGTCTTGGTGCGATGCAGGCCGATGGTGTCGCCGTTGCGCAGCGTCGGTCCCCCGCGGTACGGCGGTGACAGCTCGATCTGACGGTCGGTGAGGATCGACGTGGACAGGGTCACCGCCTCGACGTCCGCCGGTATCGCGACATTCTCGTCGACGGTGAAGTCGACCTCGGCATAGCTGCCCTTCGGGGTCACCCGGGTGACCTGACCCACCGGAATTCCCAGTACTGCCACCATGTTTCCGACATACAGGCCGGCCGCGCTGTCGAACTGCGCGGTGACCGTGATGTGGCGCTCGCGGTGGGTGACCAGATGCCGGGCCACCCCGGCGACCAGCGCCACCACGATGACCAGGACCGCGGCCAGCACCAGGCGCTTGCGCTTCCCGATCATTTGCAGTCCTTGAGATACGGGATCATCCCGAACTGTTCGGCTCGCCCACTGATGGCGCACATCCAGGAATCGATCAGGGCACCCGCCGGGGCGTTGGTCTCGATCGCGTTGCCGAACCCGGTGGCATTGGCGATCTGCCGGATCGGGACGGGCGCGATCTGCAACAGGTTCCGGAAGAGCGCGTCCTGCTCGGCGAACTTTCCGCTCAACCGCTCCATCGTGGACAGCACGTCGTCGAGTGCCGCCCGGTCGTGCACCGCGACGGTGTGCAGCGAATCGATCACGGACCGCAGGGACTGCATCAGCGCATGGAACGCGGCCGAGCGGGCCACGAACTCACCCACCAGTTCCTGTCCCTGGCGAATGAAGTTGCCGATCTCGAACTGCTGCCTCCTCAGCATGCTGGTGACGTGTTCGGTGTTCATCAGCAGACTTCCCAGTTGGTCCCTCCGCTGCGCGATCACCGACGAGAGCGCGCGCACGTTGTCCATCGCCTGGGGTACCACCGCGGGCAGTCCGTCAAGTTGCCGGCTCAGCACATCGAGGGAGGTGGCGATCCGGTTCGCGTCGACCTGCTCGAACGTTCTGGTCGAATCGGCAAGGGCGGCTTGCAGATCGTAGGGAACCTCGGTGTGGGCCAGGTCGATGGTTCGCCCGTCGGGTTGCCCGTCTCCGCCGGGGCGAAGGTCGAGATAGCGGGAGCCGAACAGCGTCGTCACCTTGATCGCGGCGCGGGTGTCGCGGCCCACCGGGACGTTGTCCCGCACGCGGATCTCGGCCTCGACGTGGTCCCCGGCCAGGCGGACGGCGGTGACCGCTCCCACCGGGATGCCCGCGACCGCCACGATGTCGTCCGCACGTAAGGCTGCTGCCTGGAGGAATTTCGCAGTGTAGCGGTGATATCCGATGCCGGCCTCTTTCACGAGGAGCATCGCCGCGATCAAGCCGCCCACGGTGAGGACCGCGAGCAGTCCGAGCCAGGCTTTCCTGGACACCTGGTCAACCATTGACCATGCTCCTGCACTTGGGGGTGTGCTTGGCGGTACCGCCAGGTGTCGCGGCGTCGACGATGATCGGCACCACGTCGTTGAGCCCAGGGAAGAACCCGTAGGCGTTGACGTCACACGCATATGCATTCATGTAGGCCCCTTCTCCGAACACGCGCGACAATCCCTTCAGCAGCAGCGGTGTGTTGAGCCCCGTGTAGGCGATCTGCGGTTCGATGTCGAGCATGTGCCGGGTGTAGCCGGGCTCACGGTTGAGCATGTCCCGGATCGTCGGTTGCACGTCGCGCGCGATCCGCGACAGATTGCCCGCCACCGCCGTCATCGCGCCGAGGGACGACACCAACGAGTCGCGGCGATTGTCGAACGCCACCACGGCATTTCGGGCAGCCATGATCGTGCGTTCGAAGTTGTCGTTCTGACCGGCCAGATTTCCGACCACGCCGTCCATACCGGCGATGACCCGGTCGAGGCTTCGATCCTGACCCACGAAAGTCTCGGTGAGAACCGATGTCTGGTCGACCAGCTGGGTGATCGCGGCGGTGTCACCCTGCAGGGATCCGACGACCGCGTTGGTGAGGTTGTTCACCTGGTCGGGGTCCAGGACGGCGAACAACGGCTCGTAGCCGTTGAGCAGGGTGCCGATGTCGAAGGACGGCTCGGTGCGGTCCACCCCGATGACCGCCCCGACCGGAAGCTCGGTGACCGGCCCTGCACGACCACGGTCCAATCCGAGATATCGCTGTCCGACGATGTTCTGGTAATTGACCGACGCCACGGTGCCGCTGGTGATCCGGTGGCCGTCCTGCACGACGAACGACACCTTCGCCAGGGTTCCCTGCAACTCGATCGCCTGCACGCGGCCGACCCGAACCCCGGCCACCCGGACGTCGTCACCCTCACGCAATCCGAAGACATCGGTGAACACCGCCGAGTAGGACGTGACCGGACCGCTGACATCCCGCCGCAGCGTGACGTAGACCAGCCACGTCAGCACGGTGGCCACCACCAGGAACAGGCACAGCCCCAACAGCGGGCCGCGGCGTCGTAGCGACTCGGCCCCCAGGGCAGAACTGGACATCGGAAAGTTCTCCTACGGCTTGGGTTCCGCTGCGGGCAGCGGGGTTCGCGTGACTGTTGTCCCGCGCGCGACGGGACCGAGAATGAGTTGCGTGGCCACCGTGGCCGGCTCACCGGTGATCTCGCCCAGCCGATCGCGCTCGGCAGCGCTGCCGACCGGCCCGACGTTGCCGCCGAACGCCGCCGGTGCCGCACTGCCCGGCACCGGCGGCGCCGGGGAAACACCCGGCGGGAGAGGCGGATACGGATCCACCGCGGGTACCTGCGGGGCCAGTAGCGGCGGACCGACCGCGACCAGGTTGCCGTTCTCGCCGACAACCGTGCCCGGCGGAGGCGCCAGATCAGGTGGCGGCTGGTAGTTCTGCGGCATCAGGACTTCGGGGAGGTCGGACCGCACCGGCACTTCAGGCGCGGTGAAGCAGCTCGGTCCCGGCAGCGTCCCGTATCGCGGACAGTCGGCGCGGGTATAGGTATACGACGGCGTGAACGACAGGTTCACCCGGCCGCGCGCCGTATCGAGTTCGGAGTCCCAAACCTCGGCGAAGAAGGTGTCGGAGAACCTGGTCATCCGCTGGCTGATCGGCACGAAATGATGTGCGTTCTGGGCCAGTACGCCGAGCACCGGCGTCAGGTCGGTGGTGATGCGAACCAGCCGGTCGGTCTGATTGTCCAGTGACTCGGTACTGATACCGGTGGTGTGCGCCGCCGCCGCCAGGAAATCCTCGAGGCTTCGGCGTTGCTCGACGAGGGTCCGCATCGGCCCGACCGCCTCATGCAGCGCCGAGACGAGGTCGGGTGCCGTCCGGGACAGACCGCGCGCGGCTTCGGACAACGCTGACACCGTCGACGGCCCCTCATCGGTCGCGACGACGGCATTCAACTCATCGATCAGCCGGTTGAGTTCGGCCGCCGATGTCAGCAATTGCCCGCGGCGGTTGTTGGTGGCCGCCGCGACCGCGGCCAGCACGCCGATGGTGTGGTCATCGCGCCCCCGCCCCGCTGCTGCGAGGATGTCGCGCAGCTTGGTGATGGTGGTTTGGAACAACACCGTCGGCAGGGCCGTGTCTTCGGCGATCCGACCGCCGTCCCGGATCACCCCGGCCGCGCCGTTCGCGGTCTCCACCAACTGCACCGACGACACCGCAAAGGCATTGCCCGGTACCACCCGCGCCGCGACGCCGGCCGGAATGCCTTGCGCATAGCCCGAATCCAGCCGGATGTGAACACGGTTGGGCTGATCCCCGGTGCCGGGCGTGACGCTTTCCACCGCGCCGACGAGTACCCCGCGGAACTTCACATCCGACCGAGCCGGCAGGCCGTCACCGATGTTGCGCAGTTCGGCCACCACGTGCAGGGCGCGGTCGAACAGCCCGCTCGACTTGACCAGCAATACCGACACCACCACACCGACCACGACCAGTGCCGCCGCTCCCCGCCGGATCAGCTGCCTGGGGGTGAGGTGGTTTCCGTCCAGATCGACAATGCTCGCCACCGTCAACCACCCAGCCTGGCACCGGAATTCACACTCCACAGCGCCATCGTCAGCAGCATGTTGACGATGATCACCGCGGTGATACTGGCCCGCATGGCGTGGCCCGCGGCGATGCCGACGCCCTCGGGACCCCCGCCGGCGCAGAATCCGTAGTAGCACTGCACCGTCGCCGCGATCCAGACGAACACAACGGCCTTCACCATCGAATACAGGATGTCGGTGCCGCTGATCAGGAACGTGAAGTAGTGCAGGTAGGGCCCCAGCGATCCCCCGCTGATGAGACCCACCATGATCTGGCACGACAGGTAGCAGATACCCAGACACGCCGCATACAGCGGAATGATCGCGACCACCGAGGCCAGCAAACGGGTTGTGACGAGGTACGGAATCGGCCTGATCGCAAGCGAATTCATGGCGTCGATCTCCTCGGAGATCCGCATCGAGCCGATCTGGGTGGTGAACCGGCAGCCCGCCTGAACCGCGAACGCCAGGGCCGCCATGATCGGAGCCAGCTCGCGGGTGGTGACCAACGACGAGATGATCCCGGTGGCCGGGCCGAGTCCGAGCAGGTTCAGGAAGTCGTACCCCTCGACCGCGATCAGGGCCCCGGTGGTGATGCCGAGAACGAGGATCACCCCGGCGGTGCCGCCGCCGACCACGATCGATCCGTTGCCCCAGGTGATATCGGAGACCAACCGGAGGAACTCGCGCCGGTACCGGCGCAGGGCGAGCGGCGTACCCATGAGGGCATGCTCGGAGAATGCGACAAAGTGGCCGAAGCGCGCCACCGGCCGCGTCGTCACGGGCTGGGGCACGTCACAACCCCGTCCGCGGGAAGATCATCGTGTAGAGCTGGCTCACCGCGACATTGACCGTCATCAGAACCAGTACGGATTCCACGACCGCGGCGTTGACGGCGTTGGCGACCCCGGCCGGCCCCTGCCCGGCAGCGAGCCCTTTCTGGCACGACACCACGGCCACGATCGCGCCGTACACGGCCGACTTGAACAACGCGAGCAGCATGTCGCCGGTGGTGGCGAACGATGCGAAGGTGGCGATGAAACTGCCTGGCGCACCGCCCTGTACGTAGACGTTGAACAGGTAGCTCGACAGGAAGCCGACGAAGCACACCACCCCGGTCAGGGCGATGCCGATGACGATCGCGGCCGCGAACCGGGGCACGACGAGCCTTCGGACCACCGAAACGCCCATCACCTCCATCGCTGCCGTCTCTTCGCGCATGGTCCGGCAGCCCAGATCCGCTGTCATCGCGGCTCCCACTGCCGCCGCGAGTAGCAGCGCGGCGACCAGTGAGGCGGCCTGCCGTACGACGGCCAGTCCACTGGCGGCACCGGCGAGCGAGGTCGCGCCGACCTGCCCGGCCAACAGCGCGAACTGGATCGACAAGGTGACCCCGATCGGCAGCGCCACCAGGATCGTCGGCATGACGGCGGCGCCGGCCATGAACGCTGCCTGCCGAACGAACTCGGCCCACTGAAATCGCCCGGTCACCAGGTCGGTCACGCAGAACCGGATCGTCTTCAACCCGAGTTCCACCTGCTCGCCAACCGTGGCCAACGCCGCTACCGGATGACGCCGCAGGTATCCCGCACCCACCTGGACAACACGGGAACTGGTGTCCCGCACTGTCATCTGACGAGTTCACGCTCCCCGGGGTGCCCCAGCCGGGCCAACCGTGCCGTCGTCTCCGACCGGCGCAACTTGCCCGACGAGGTCTTCGGCAGCCAGCCGGCCGGAACCACGTGCACGGTCCGCGGACTGAGACCGAGCCGTCGATAGATTCGATCGGCGATCTCGGCACGGATCCGCGCGGTCTCGGTGCTGTCGGCGTGCAGCGCCGACTCGGCCACCATCGAGAACCCCTCACCGGCGGCCGCGGCGGACAGCCGCACCGCGGCGACACCGCCCGAGCGGACACCGGTCACCCCGGCCACGCTTCGTTCGATGTCCTCGGGATGGACGTTGCGCCCCGAGATGATCAGGATGTCCTTCTTGCGGCCACAGATGACCGGCTGGCCGTCGTCGGTCAGATAGCCGAGGTCTCCGGTGCGGAACCATCCGTCGGCGTCGGTGACGGCCTCGATGCCCTCGGCGGTGCGGTATCCGCGGGTCACGTTGTCGCCGCGGATCTCCAGTTCGCCGATGGCCGGAGACTCCACCACCGAGCCGTCCTCCGCCACCACCCGGACCTGGCAGCCCGGCAGCGGCGGTCCGAGTGCCACCCGTTGCGCCGAGTCACCCTGGCCGGCGACGAGATCGGGATGCGGTGCACACACCCGGTATCCGTCTCCCGGTCGCACGAACGACACGCCAAGTGTCGCCTCGGCCATCCCATAGGCCGGCACCATGGCGTGCTTGCGCAGGCCGAACCGTGCGCCCGCGGCGGTCAACCGGTCCAGCGTCGCGACATCGATGGCCTCGGCACCACTGAGCGCAAACCGCATTGTCGACAGGTCGTAGGCGCCATCGGCCGCCTTGCCGAGCCGGCGGGCCAGCACCGAGTAGGCGAAATTCGGTGCCGCGGTCATGGTCCCGCGATACCGGGTGATCAGCTCGGCCCACAACAGCGGATCACCGAGGAAGTCGACCGGCGTCACCTTGACCGTCTCGATGCCCAGGCACATGGGCGTGATCAGGTAGCCCATCATGCCCATGTCGTGAAATAGCGGCAGCCAGCTGACCACCACATCGGTTTCGGCATCCGCGGCCGAGGCGGCGGCCATTCCGACCAGGTTCGCCTCGATGTTGCGGTAGCTGATGGCGACGGCCTTGGGCCGGCCGGTCGAGCCGGACGTCAACTGCTGGAACGCGATCGCGTCCTCATCCGAATCCACGGTCTGCCCCGGTGGTCCGTCGAGCAACTCGGACAGCAGGACAGTCCGCACCCCGGCGGCCGACAGTGCCTCGACGGCCGAGAGGAAGGGGCTGCCGACAACCACAGTCGAGGCGCCGATCGCCGACAACGTCGGGTTCAGGTCGGCGGCCCACTCCGCGATGTCGGTGCGGTGGGTCGGATGGTGCAGCATCGTCACGGCGGCGCCGGACATCCAGATGCCCTGCACCAGTGGGGCGATTTCACCTGGCGCGCCGGCCAGTACGGCCACCGCGTCCCCCGGAAGCACCCCCGCCCGCTGCAAGCCTCCCGCGATGTCGCGCCCGGCGTGGTGCACCTGCGCCCAGGTTGCCGTCGTCAACTGGTCAAGCCGGGATCGGCCGTCGGCATCGACCGGTGCCGTGGTGAGGCCCCGTGAGGTGATCTCGGCCCCGGCATGGAGTCTGGACAGAATGCGGTTCACGGCTGCCCCGGCGGGTTGCCCGCCGCGCTCATCGCACCGGAGCCGGCGAGCCTGCGGTTCTCCACCAGTTCGACCAGGGCGCCGACGGTCTTGCAGTCGAACACATCGTCCTTGCTGAGCACGACACCGAATCGGTTCTTGATCTCGGAGACGCCGAGGGCGAACGACAGTGAGTCGAACCCGAGGTCCCCGACCAGCTCCGAGAAATCGTTGACGTCTTCTGCGGGCAATTCGAGCTCCTCGGTGATGAACTCGATGAGGAATTCCCGTACCTCTGACACGGCCTGACGACCTCACTTTCCGATCTTGCGGCGAATCACCATGTGAATGGGTATTTGAAGAATGGCGAACATGCCAACGGCGACAAGACATCCCGTGACCACCGTGGCGGTGTCGAACTCGCCGTACATGATGGTCGACGCGGCTGCCACGATGTGTGAGAACGGATTCAGGTTGATGCTGAACCGAAGCCAGTCCGACAGGAACACCGATGGCATGAGCGCCTGGCTGATGAACAACACCGGCAGCGCCAGCGGCAGCATGGCCACCGGCGCCTGCGGGTTGAGCGTGCGCAGGGCGACCAGATAGAACAGCGAGCTGTAGGCCGCCGACCACAGGAACATCAGCACGACGAGCATTGCGGCGGTGAGAATCCCGGCCCGCAACGGCGCATCGAGCAGGGCCAGCAGGGCGATCACGATGACCGCCGCGGGCAATATCCGGAACATCTCGAAACCGAACTTGGCCGCCACGATCTGGCTGGTCGACACACCGTAGAGACGCAACCGATCGGTGAAACCCGAACGGATCTCGTCGATCAGGGTGCCCGCGCCGTAGCCGGCGCCGAGCATCGGGATCAGCATGATGAGGCCCGGGGCGATATAGGCGGTGTAGGACGACAGCGGAAATCCGGGCAGATCGGCGACCCGCTGGAACATCGACCGCACGAAGATGACCAGAACCACGGGAAACACGATCGGGAAGATGAAGCCGAAGACCGGCTGTCGCAGGCCCACCACGACATAGCGGCGAAAGAGCCGCAGTGTGTTCGACAACGAGTTCATCGGGTGGCCTCCAGAAACGCGTCGCGCAATGACGTCGACCGCACCTCGATGTCGGCCTCGGCGAGCCCGAGCCGCTCCAACTCGGCGCTGAGCTTGCCGAGCGCGGTGGCGGACGCCGACTCCAGTGCTGTTGTCAAGGCGGTATCGGTGGTGCGCTCCACGGCATAGCCGGTGGCGGCCAATGCCCGCACCGAGGTGTCGGGTATCGGTGCGTCCGACGAGATCGCCGCGACGAATCCATGGCTCCTGGTGAACTCCTGGGTCGACCCGGATGCGACCAATTTGCCGTCCTTGATGATTCCGACTTCGTCGGCCAGCGAGACCGCCTCGTCCATGTCGTGGGTGGTCAGAACCACCGTGCGGCCCTGTGAGCGCAGCGACCGGATGGCGTTCCACACCTCTTGCTTGCCCTCGATGTCGAGGCCGCTGGACGGCTCGTCGAGGAACAACATCTTCGGGTCGTGCGCCACCGCCAAGGCGACGTCGACCCGGCGTCGCATACCGCCCGACAGCGCGCCCACCTTGCGAGTCAGGTACTTGCCGAGGCCGAACTGCTCGACGAGCTCGTCCTCCCGTTGGCGCCGTCGATCTTTCGTCCAGCCGGCCATCGCCAAGCTCATTCGGATCTGCTCGACCGGTGACATCCAGAGATCGAGGGCCACCTCCTGCAACGCCACACCGATGAGCGGCCGGAGCTCGTCGGTCTTGTCGACGGGGATGCCGAGCACCTCCAACCGGCCGCTCGTCGGCGCGAGCAGCGTGGTGGCCATGCGGATGGTGGTGGTCTTGCCTGCGCCATTGCGTCCGAGCAGGCAGTAGACCACCCCGCGGGGCACGGTCAGGCTGAGGCCGTCGACGGCACTGGTCTGTGCCCCCGGATACGACTTGGTGACGTCGTCGGCAAGCAACGCCGGCGACGAATCGTCTTGTTTGTCTTCAGACATGGATCGTTCAATCTCCGACTCTGGGAAGGACGTGGCGCTCCAGTTCTTCGGTCAGGTGGATCCCCTGTGCGGTCAGGTCCACCTTCAGCGCGGTGTAGAGCGGAAAGCTGCCGCCTTTGGGCGTCTCGTTGACCTGGTGGATTGCGCCGGTACTCACCCCGGTCACGTTGAGATCGACCACGATGCGGACCAGTTCGACGGGTTTGCCGCGCCAGCTGCCCTTTCGGCTGCCCTCTGAACGCACGCTTCCGCTCACCACGGCACCGCCACCGCACGAACCGGTCAACTCACGCGGTTCGCCGGTGTCCCCCAGGTCGATTCCGCCGTTCACCGCGCATTGCAGCGATACGCGAGAATCGAGCGGATTGACGATCGTGATCGCATCCAGGGTGCCGGCACCGTCGGCTGCCGTTGACACGATCCCCGTCTCGTACGGGAATCGGTCACCGGTGTAGTACTGCTCGACCTGCAACTCGCCGTGGCGCGGCCCTGGACCGATGGTCAGCGTTCCCGACGTCGGCAGCGACGTCGTCTCGTCGAGGTAGGTCACCGAGCCCGAGATCTCCAGCGGATAGGACCCGTAGGGGGAACCGGGGCGGGGTTCGGCCGCCGGCTCGGCCGCGGCATCGGGATACTTCAGCAGCTCATAGGCGTGCCCCACCGGCTTTCCGGCCTCTTCGTTCACCGAGGTACAGCCGGCGAGCAGGCCGGGTCCGAGCACACACGCACCGGCTGCCGCGAGAATCCGCTTCACCGCGCCGCGCCCGGGCCGGCAAGGGTCCGGCTCAGTCTGCGGTGGCGGTGGCTGAAGAAGGCCGACAGGACCCGGCTCATCACCTTCCCCCACCCCGGGATCAGGCCCATCGGCGCCTGCGGGGCCAGCGTGATCTCATCGGTGACAATCGTCTTGTCCCCCAACGGTTCCAGGGTGCGGTGGTGAACCCAGATACGCATCCCGGTCATGATCGACTCCTCGCGGAACATCCGGCCCGGATCGATCCTGGCGATCGTGATGTCGTCGAACCCGAACGGCAGGACGCCGAACAGCAGGAGAAAGCTCTTGCCGATGCGGGTTCCCGGGGTGACGTCGGCGATGGATCTCCCCCGGAACTGGCGCGGCATGGTCATCTTGAGATACGGGCCCATCTCGTCGTTGATGCCCTCCTGGGTGGTCACCCGGTCCCACACCCGATCGACAGGACAGTCGATCTCGCTGACCTTCCGGAAGACGTGCTCTTGCGTGTGAATCGATCGCATGTCGGTGTTCCTCTAATTGCTCGACGGTAAAAGGGTTCGGGAGGCATCCGCGATGAAGGACCCGCTGATGTCGACGACGGCCGGAACGCTGTCGGCGCCGATGTAGTCCGGCATGATCTCGCCGATCTGGTGGATGCGCGTTGACAACAGCTGGCTGTACCACTCGAACAGCGGGACCACGAGCGCCACGGTGACGTAGTCGACGCCGTCGGCCGCCAGGCTCCCGAAGAACGCCTGCCAGATCTGCTCGATCATGCCCACGCGTCGGTGCTTCTTGCGCACGCCCTGGGTGGCGAGCTCGGCGATGCGCTCCGGTGCGACGTCGTCGAAGAACGAATTCCACTCCGGATACAGGTAGTTTCGCGCCGATCGGCCTGCCGCCGCATAGCTGCGGCCGTCGCGCAGTGTGCTGAAGCTGTCCAGGCCGAGTCGGGCATCGGCCCGCAGGGCCCGCAGTACCCCGACCGGTTCATCGGAACCCTCGCGCCACCCCACGAAGATCTCCGAGGACCGCTCCCACGGCCGATAGTGCACCATTTCGCCGGCCGCGATGTCCGACTCGCTCGCGTAGTCGTTCTCCAGACCAAAGATGGTGTACTCCACACCTTTCGCCCAGCCGAATCGTTCATCGTCGGGCCCTACCCGGTCGACTCGCAACGGAATTGTGTTCATGCGTTGGTGAATTCCCTTCCGCGGGCTCGCAGGATCCGTTGTCCCTCTTCGGAGATGGTGGCGATCACGTCGGCAGCAGCCTCCGGACCGACCAGAGGATTGACGAAGGTGAGCTTGAGCGCCTGACTGCCGCCCGCCCTCGACCGTCCGAGAACGGCACGCCCCGAATCAGCCAGGGCCATCCTGATCGCCTGATTGACGTCGTCGCATTCGGCCTCGGACAGGTCCGGATGCTGCCAGCGCACCACGACGGTGTTGGTCGCGACGGGTGCCACCAGGGCCAGCCCCGGGTGATCCGGCACCGCACCGGCGGCCGCAGCCGCCGCCGCACAGGTGGCGTCGATCATCTCCCCCACCCGCCTCCTGCCGAGGGCCCGTAACGTCACGAACACCTTCAGTGCGTCGAATCGGCGGGTGGTCTGCAGAGACTTCCCCACCAGGTTGACCACGTCCTCGGCCGAATCCTGAAGCGGGTTCAGATAATCGGCGTGGTCGGCGAGTATCTCGAAGGATTCGCTCCTCCGTACCAGCAGCGCGCTACAGCTGATCGCCTGGAACAGCAGCTTGTGAAAGTCCACGGCCACCGAGTCGGCCATCTCGATCCCGCGGAGCAGGTGACGACGGTTTTCGCTGAACGCCAGGCAGCCGCCGGCGCAGGCGTCGACATGGGTCCAGATGTCGTGCTCACCCGCAATGGCGATCGCCTCGGGCAACGGATCGATCGCGCCGAAGTCTGTTGTCCCGGCGGTGAGTACGAGCGCCATGATCGGTGTGCCGGCCTCGACCGCCCGATCGACACAGTCGATGAGCCCGTCGATACGCATCCGCCCGGCCGTATCGGTCGGAACCTCGACCACGGCGCCAGGCAACCCGAGGATCCGCAGCGCTTGGCGCACCGAGAAGTGGGTCTGACGGGTACACAACACGCGCCAGGATCCGGCCTCGACCGGCAGCCCCGCCGGCAGATCGGATCCGAACCTGGCTCGGGCGAACAGGTCTCGGGCCATCATCAGCGCCTGCAGGTTGGACTGGGTTCCCCCGCTGGTGAAGGTGCCGTCGGCACCGTCGCCATAGCCGAGCGTGGCGCACAGGTCACCGATGACCTTCTGTTCGACCGCGGTGGCCGCCGGTGCCTGATCGAAGGAGTCCAGCGACTGGTTGAAGGCGCAGACCAGGATCTCGGCCGCGAGCGACGACACCGTCGGCGGGCAGTGCAGATGTGCCAGATAGCCGGGGTGGGTCACCACCGCGGACCGTCCAGACAAGAGGCTGACCGCCTCGCCCAGTGCCCGCGGCAGCCCGATGCCGGCCATGTTGTCCAGATCGATCTTCCCGACGGTCTCGGCGAGCTCGACGTAGCCTGCCACCACGCCCGGCCTGGCCGGGTCGGCCAGCTCAGTGCCGGCCCAGGTGGCGGCCAAGGTCAGCGCTTCGCGATATCCGCTGAGCCCGGTGCCGGTGAGAAAGTCGTCCGCGAACGATTCGGTGCCCGCTGTCATCGTGCCCCCAGCAGCATGCTGTCGGTCGGTCGCTGCCGCTCCACCTGTCGTACCGCGGCTTCGAAGGCGGAGAGCGCGGCCGACATGTCGACCTCGTCGATGGTCAACGGCGGCAGGAAGCGCACCACATTCCCATACTGCCCGCCGGTTTCGACGATGAGGCCGTGCTGCAGACAGGCCTGTTGGATCCGGTCGGCCAGTTGCACGTCCGGTGCGGGCACGCCACGCTGCCGCGGTGCCGCCGGGTCGACGATCTCGGCGGCCAACATGAGCCCGACTCCCCGCACGTCGCCGATCACCTCGCACTGCGCGGCGACGGACCTGAGTCCGTCGAGAAATACGCTGCCCATCGCCTGGACGCGGGCCGACAAGTCTGTCTCGACGGCGAACCGGATCACCGCGCCTGCCGCGGCGAACGCCATCGCATTGCCCCGGAACGTGCCGGTGAAGGCACCGGGCTCCCACACGTCATAGCGCTCGCGGACCACCAGGACCGCGATCGGCAGCCCGGAGCCCAGGCCCTTCGAGATCACCATCATGTCGGGCTCGACATCACACCGCTGGAATGCCCAGGCCGGCCCGGTCCGGAACATCCCCGCCTGCACCTCGTCGGCGATCAGTGGGACATCGAGACGGCTTGCGATGTCCCGCAACGCTTTACCCCACCGGTATGGCGCGGGGATCACCCCACCCTCTCCCAGCACGAACTCCGCCAACACGGAGGCCGGCGCGGTGACGCCCGAGTGGGGCCGCGTCAGGTTCTCGGCGGCGGCGACCGCGAGGTCGACACCGCGCTCTCCTCCGGCGCCGAACGGGCACCGATAGTCCTGGGGGTACGGCAGAAAGGTCGCCCGCGGCGCCAGCACCACCGGCTGGCGGCGCAGCCCTCCGCCGGAGCTGGCCGCCCGGGCAGCCCGGGTGCAGCCGTGGAAGCCGCCTTGCACGCCGATGTGTTCGCGTCCGCCGGTGGCGATCTCGGCGAGCATCAACGCCGCCTCGACGGCACTGGCACCGCTCGGCGAGCACAGGTGTACCCGGCCCTGGCGGGCCAGACCCGGCGGCAGGATGGACACCAGATCCTCGACGAATCGTTCCCTGGTCGGGGTGTGGAAGTCGAGCGACTGCCACGGCTCTCCCGATTCGAGGGTCTTGATCACCGCCTCCCGGACAACCGGATGATTCCAGCCCAGCGACATCGCGCCGGCCGCGGCAAGACAGTCGACGTACCAGCGGCCGTCGGCGTCGCGCAGCCGAGCACCGGCCGCCTCGACCGGCCGGATCGGCAGGCGCCGGGAGTAGGTCGCCGCGGATGATTCCCGCATCACCGGGCCTCCCGCGGGTGCGCGAGCAGCCGTCGCAGGGAGGCGGTCAGCGAGCGGTCCTCGGTCGTCCAGAAGCCGCCGTCGCGGGGAATCACCTCGGCCAGCCGGCGGCGGGCCTTTCCGAGCTGGTGATAAGGCAGCTTCGGAAACAGGTGGTGCACCGCGTGAAAGCGCAGTCCGAGCGGAGCCCACAGTTCCCCGATGACCGGCAATGACGGATGGTCGATGGAGTCGAGTACCTGCTCGGGAAACGTCATCCGCTCGTTGCGGCTCTCGTAGCGATGCGCGGCCAGCACGCGCACCCAGTTGACGAACAGCACCGCCGCGACGATCACATAGGCCTCGGTGAGCCGGTTCGGCGAATACACTCCGGCGACGAGCAGTGCCAGCATCACCACCAGGTAGGCGAAGCAGGCGAATTCCTGCACCAGCCAGGACCGTGGGGTGCGCCCCTCGGGCAGCGTGCGGACGAAGTCGGCGTCGATCATCAACGCAGATGCGCGGGTCAGCACGTACGACCGGATGCCTGGGATCAACCAACTCAGCGGGGCCAACACGAGAAACCTCAGCACGAACACGAGTGGGCCGAGCAACGCGGTGAACGGCAACGCGATCACCCGCCAGCGCGGTTCCGTCGCATACGGGACGTACTCACCGTCCTCGGCGGTGCCGTACGTGCGCGACCCGTGATGATCCTGGTGGAACTCATAGGTGAATTGCGGTACCAACAGCGGGATCCCGCACACCACATGCCACAACACCGAGAACCAGCGGAGCTCATCGGGCGCATGGACGATCTCGTGGACGAACAGCACCGCACGGTAGAACGCCAGGGCGGCGATCACCAGGCAACCGATCCCGAGCGGCGAGAGCAGACGGTCGGCCGGGCACACCAGGAACGCGGTGTAACCGATCACCACGCACGCGGCGAGATCGACCCAATAGATCCACTGGCGTCGTGCGGTCAGGTCGGCGATCAGCGACCGCGCCTCGGCCATCGAGACGCCGAGCGCATCTTTGGAACCCGGCCCGACCGGAGTCGGGCGGATATCAGTAGTCATCGGACGAACTCCGTGATCAATTCAGCGGCGGACATTCTCGACATACCGAGCTCCCGCTCGGCTTTGCCGGATGTGTAGTACACGTGGCGAGCCATCAATTCGACGTTCTCCGGTACCAGCGCATCGTCGTGGCGGGGATTGCCGATCAGGTCGCGGACGGCCCGATTCCCGGCTCCGGCGGCCCGGAACAGACCCATGGGCAAGGTGTGGACGCGGTGGCTCCGCCCGACCGCTTCCACCAGCAATTCCGCGATCCGGCGATAGGTCAGGTTCGCACTGGAGAGGATGTACCGCTCACCTGATCCGCCCTTGGCCATCGCTGCGGTGGCGCCGACGACGAAGTCCCTGGCTGAGCACACCGCGGTCCCACCGGGTGGCACGCCCCGCAGCACCCCGCGTCGCGCGGCCGCCAACAAGCCCTGCCAGGATCTCGGCGGACCGGATGCCGGCGCGAAAACCGCTGCGGGGTTCACCACCACGACGTCGAGACCTCGCTCGCCGAAGTCGAGCATCACGCGTTCTCCGGCCCGTTTGGTGGCGGCGTACACGTTGTCGAGCACCGAATCCCCGACGTCGAACAACTCGTCGGCCACCACCCCATCGGGCGGATAGCCGATGGCTGCCGTCGACGACACATGCACCACACGGTGGACTCCGTGGCGCAAGGCGCTCTGTGCGACATGGTAGGCACCGAGGACGTTGACGTTCCAGATGCTGTGAGCCAGACGCGAATTCGGAGACGCAATGCCGGCCAGGTGATAGACGTGCGAAATACCACGCATCGCCGAGTCGATGCTGCCCGCATCGGTGACGTCGGCCCGTACCACTTCGACGCCACCGCCCAAACCCCCCGGTTGGGCCGCACGGTCGTCGGGACCGGTCATCACGGTGACCGCTTCGCCGTTGCACACCAGCTCGGCGACCAGCGCACTACCGAGGTAGCCGGCGCCGCCGGTGACGAGGATCCGGCCGGCCATCATAGTGCCTTCTGGTAGACGCGGTGTCGTTTGTCCGGCTCGGTCTTCATCTGTGCGGCCAGCGAATTCGACCACACGTTGTCCTCGTGCACCCAGGTGGTCGCGACCGACGAATAGCCACTGCCGGTGCTGGCCCTCACGATCTCGCCGGCGAGGATCCGGCCGATGCCCGCCCCGAACTGGGTTTCCACGGCGCCGATCAGGACCACGACCGCGGTATCGACACCGGGGATCCGCCCCCGGCGCCTGGCTGCGATGCGCAACAACATCGACGGGGTGAGCCGGCCGGATTGCCCGGCGATCTCGTTCACGTCGGGCAGCATCAACAGGAACCCGATGGGACCACCGTCGCACTCGACGATCCGGACGATGCGGGGATCGATCAACGGCCGCATCTCCGCGGCCATCCCGGCGAACACGGCCTTGCTCAGTGGGACGTTCTCCGGATGGCGGGCGAAGGAGTCGTTGTACAGTGCGCGAAGGGTTTCCAGCTCGTTGCCGAAATCCTTCATTCGGACGGAACGCACCGTTGCACCCTGTGCATCCATCACCGCGTCGGCACGCTTGACGAGGCGTCTCTGCACGGCACCGGCGGCACCGGTGTCCCAGCGGTAGGAGGCACTGTCGAACTTCTTGCGGTAACCGGCAGCCTCGACGAGGCGAAGATAGTACGGCGGGTTGTACGGCTGCATCAGGGTCGGCGGGGTGTCGTAGCCGTCGGCGAGCAGCCCCACCTCCTCGCGAGTCGAATAACTGTAGGGTCCGACCATCTTGACCATGCCACGGCGCCGTGCCCAGTGCTCCGCGGTTTCCAGCAGGGCGCCCGCCACGTCGTCGTCCGCGGTGCTCTCGAAATGGCCGAAGAACGCACAGTCGCCGTACCGCTCGACGTACGCGGAGTCGATGCTCGCCGAGATCCGCCCGACCGGTCGCTCCCCCTGGTACGCAACGAAGTTGGCGACCTCGACCTCTCGGTGCAGCGGGTTCTTCCCGGCGTCCATCTTCGTCCGCATGACCCGGCGCAGCATCGGCCGCCACCGGGCATCGCCACGGTAGAGATGCCACGGGAGGTCCACGAACCGTCGGGCGTCTGCGGGTGAGGTGACCGCCCGGACCTCGACTGACGTCGTCAGATCACTTGGCACGAACGATTCCCAGGTCGTACGCCAACTCCGGGTTCCCCTTGCTCTTCCAGAGCGCGCCGTCCATGTAGAAGTGGTGCAGCACGAACATCAGCGGGACCGCGAAGATGACGGTGTCCAACTGTCCGGCAAGGATGCCGAGCAATGCCAGACCCGCCACATAGAGCGGCAGTGCCTTGCGCGTCGAGAGCCGGGCCAGCAGCAGCTTCTTCTCGCCGGGGTCGGTCGAGGCCGCGAACCGGGTGTTGTTCCTGGTCCAGTTGATCAGGTGATACTGCAGGCTGTGGGTGGTCGTGGCGATCAGGATGAGCGCGAACAGATCCGACACCAACAGGTAGGACAGGTTGTAGGACAGCACCGCGATGATGAAGGTGGCCACCGCCATCGTGGGCAGCGGGGTCTGCCCGTCACGGCGCAGCTTGACCTGTTCGGCGACCGCCATCGCGACCAGTACGGCGGCGACCGCATACGCGATGACGATGAGCGCGTTGGGAATCGGTGGTACCGGGACACTCAGGTTGGAGAACGGCAGCCGGTGGCCGAACACCTCGTACTCCGAGAAGTGCAGCCCGTGGCTCGCCCGGTACAGAACCGGGGCCAGGCAGGCGGCGTACAGCGCGTACTTGAGCCGGTTGCGGGGACCCTTGTACCCGTTCTTGGCGGCGTAGATGTTCATGATGCCGAAGTGCTGCTTGAGAACGTGGAAGACCTGCCAGTACGCCCAGATCGCCAACAGCGGCACCAACCAACCGCCGAACCAGAGCACCCCGACGATCGTGGCGACCACCGCGAAGCTCACCACGTAGTGCACCCGGTAGCGCGACCGTTCGCGAGGATCGAGCCACACCCGCACCGTGGTGGTCAACACGTGCGGTAGGTCGGAGAGCAGCGAAAAGGCCACCGCCCCAACCAGAAACACGCCCTTGTGACTCTCGGCCGCGAACAGGATCGCCGACAGCAGCGCACCCAGACCGAACACGAAGTAGATGTCGACCCGGCGGCTGACAAACCAGCCCGGCTGATGCTCGCCGTCTTTCAATCGCGGTTGTCGAGTGTCCGCGGCGGTCCCGGCCATCCCGACGGGCGTTCCAGCAGCCATCCCAACCCCCTCCTCGCGGCCCCAAACCGACCGTAAATGAAAATGGTTATCGTTATCGAGTTAACGTAGGGTGAGCGTCGGCCCCTGTCAACGCCGATCCCACCGGGGCCGGCGGAATGTGGCGACCGCCACACGGGTGCGGTAAAAGCCTGCCCGCAAACGAGATTCGACGAGGAACGCACCGTGACGGCAACAATCGACGACGACACCACCTCACCGGCCGGTGAGGCCGAGCCGGAATCGGGCCGCCTCGGCCGGCTATCCGTGGCGGCAGGTGCAGCCGTCCTGATCGCCACGGCCGGGGCCTCGGCACTACTGGGGTCGCGGGTGTGGCAGCACCGCCAGGCGGACACGGCGGCGAACCAGGCCCAGGCGACGGCGAGCGCCTACGCCGAAACACTGACAACCATCGACAGCGGCAAGGTCGACGAGAACTTCACCCGCATCCTCGACGGCGCCACCGGCGAATTCAAGGACATGTACACCCAGTCCAGCGTGCAATTGCGCCAGCTTCTCATCGACAACAGGGCGACAGCGCGTGGGACGGTGGTGGATTCGGCGATCAAGTCCAGGTCGACCGACGAGGTCGAGGTGCTGTTGTTCGTCGATCAGTCGGTGAGCAACTCCGCGTCGCCCGAGCCGCGGCTGGACCGCAGCCGGATCAGGATGACCATGAAGAACATCGACGGCCGCTGGCTGGCAAGCAAAGTCGAGCTCCCGTGAACCGCGAATTCCACACCGCCGAACCGTTCACCGTCGCCCTCTGCATGCACTGCTCGTCATCCGGCCCCGGGCCTCTGCTCACCAGACTCCTGCGAAACGTCGTACGGCGCTGTCCGCACGGTGTTCTGGTCAGCACCCAGTGCCTGCTCGGGGAGTTCACCTGCGCGACCAGGCGTACCGCCCTGCGCCCGGTGCTCGTGGTGCAGCCCTGCTCGGCAGACCGGATTCCCAGCGCGCCGGCGATCTGGATCGGGCCGATCGTCACCGACGCCGACGCTCACGACGCGTGCTCGTGGGTCGCCGCCGGCCGGTGGGACGGTGCAAACCTGCCGGCACATCTACGGGCCGACGTGAACCTCGCCCGGGTCAGTTCTCACAACTGATCGGATCGACGCGTCTCCTGCTGATCAAGCTCATAGCGGATCAGCCGGGCACTGTTGGCCACCACGGCCACCGAAGAGGCGTTGTGCAGGACGGCGGCGAGAACCGGCGAGAGCGCCCCACCCGCGCCGACGAGCAGGCCGATGGCATTCACCGCGATCGACATCGCGTAGTTCTGCTGAATCACATCCACGGCCCGGCCACCCAAGGCCCGCACGTCGAGCAGTCGCCGCAGGTCGTCGCTGGCCAGCGCGACGTCCGCAGTCTCGACCGCCACGTCGGTACCGCCGAGACCCATGGCGATGCCGATGTCGGCCGCCGCGAGCGCCGGTGCATCGTTGACTCCGTCGCCGATGACCGCGACGGTGTGTCCCTCGCTGTGCAGCTCGCGCACCACCGCGAGCTTGTCCTCGGGCATCACCTCGGCCCGCCATTCGGTGATGCCGAGTTCCTCGGCGACGGCAGCGGCGGAGTCCGGGTGGTCGCCGGTCAGCATCACCATGCGGCGGATACCGGTGGCCCGGAGAGCCTGCAGCACCCCGATGGCCTCGGGCCGAACTTCATCTCGTAAACCGATGAGGCCGACCAGCTTTCCGTCGACGGCCAACAGCAATGGCGTTTCGGCACTCCGGCGGAGTTTGTCCACCCACTCCGAGGCCCGTTTGGTCACCCGGACCTTCTCCTGGGCCAGGAGCGAAGGACTGCCGAGCAACAGCGTTCGTCCGTCAGCCCGGGTACGCATGCCCAACCCGACCAGCACCTCGCACTCCTGGTGTGGAGGTATCTCGATATGACGTTCTTTGGTCGACCGGAGCACCGCTTCGGCCAGGGGGTGACGGGCGTGTATCTCCGAGCTGGCCGCATAGGCCAGGACCTGCTCTGGCTCCCAGTCTTTGTGGAAGGCAACCACATTGGTGACAATCGGACGTCCGATGGTCAGTGTTCCGGTCTTGTCGAACACGACGGCGTCCACGCGGCCGGCTTCCTCGAGATGTGAACCGCCCTTGATCAGGATCCCGCGCCGGGCACCGTTGCCGATGGCCGCGCTGATGGCCGTCGGCGTGGCCAGCCCGACCGCGCACGGACAGGCGACCAACAACATCGTCATCGCGCGACGCACGTCTCGGGTGACCACCAGCGTCAGCGCCGACAGCAGGAAGGAGGCCGGTACGAAGCGCCGCGAAAACGTCTCGCCCACTGTCTGAATGGGCGCACGGTGATGCTGGGCTTCCTCGACCCGCGTGATGATCCGGCCGATCGTGGTGTGACGCCCGACCGCCTCGGCGGTGATCACCAACTTCCCCCGGACCACAACCGAACCCGCATAGACCTTGGCGCCGGTGGTGACGGCGACGGGTAGGTTCTCACCGGTGATCGCCGACTGGTCGACGATGGCCTCGCCGTCGCTGACCACGCCATCGACCGCGATCGCGACCTGCTCGTGGACCACGACCTCGTCACCAACCCGCAGGCCGTCCACCGGGACCTCGACCTCGGTGCCGTCGGCCAGCCGCAGCCACACCGTGTCCTGAGTTCCCTGGAGCAGGTTGGCGATCGCCCGGCGGGTCCGTCGCAGGGTGAGATCCTGCAGATATTCACCGATGTTGAGCAGCCACAGGACGGTCAGTGCAACGACGTTCTCCCGCAGCACCAGGCTGGCCACGGTGGCTGCCGAGACCAGCACGTCGGTGCCCGCGCTCCGGTTGCCGGTCAGCGTCCGCAGCGCGCCGCGCAAGAACGGATAGCCGGTGAAGATCGTCGCCCCCGTGGCAAACATCCGGCTGGTCGGCCCGAGCAACGGCGGCCTGGCAAAGGCATAGCGGCGCACACCGAGCAGCACCAGGGCGAGCGCGCCGATCGCCATCCGGAGAATGTCGGCGTTGTGGATGTCGGCCGACCGCGGAGTCCGGACCGGCACCAGGTGTCGCGCCACCTCGGCAGCCGTCGATATCGCCGCCATCACCGCGTCACGGTCACACCGCTTCGGCGAGTACCACACCACGACGGACGCCGTCCGCGGATAAGCGTGTACGGCCCGCACGCCCGGTACCTGGTCGACGGCGTCCTCTATGGCGACGGCGCGAAGGGCATCACCCCGGAACCACGGCGCCTGCACCCGCATCCGGCCTGCGGCGTCGGATACCACCTCGACGGTGACCACAGCACTCAGTGCTCGTGCGAATGCCCGGCGTCGGCGACGGCGGGCGGCGCCACTTCCTCACCGATCCGTTCTCGCGCCTCGGCCATCACATCCGCGACTTTCAGCCGGGCCGATTCAGCGCTTTCCTCGGCTTTGCGGGCGCCGCG
This sequence comes from Mycolicibacterium sp. HK-90, assembly GCF_030486405.1. Next base: position 5,783,854 of record NZ_CP129613.1, read on the forward strand.
TAACGCCCACGCGGTCGTGGTCACCGCGGCTTCCCGAATCGGCGCCTTGGCCACCGCCTTACGTAAGCCGTCGTACGCCGCCACGCCGACCGCGCCGGTGACGACCGTTGTCGCTGCCTTCGCCAGCAAGCCATGCCACACCATCTGCCCAGCCTAGCCCCACCGAATGAAAATGATAGTCATTTGCGTGCCGCACAGCTGGGGCCCAACCACGGCTGGCATCATGTCCGCCGTGGCCATGACCTCGGCAGCACTCCGGTGGCGGCCGACGTCCATGCAGGTACTGGTTGTCGGCGTCATCGCGTTGGCCTTGGCGGGCAACGCGCTACGCGGTTTCGTGGACGGCACGCCGGATGTCGCGACCGCGGCCACCGTCTTCTGCGGAGTATTCGTCCAAGCACTGCCGTTCCTGGCGCTGGGCGTGGTGATCAGCGGGCTGATCGCGGTGTTCGTCACGCCCGACCGGCTGGCCCGCTGGCTGCCCAGACGCACCGGTGCGGCCATCCTGGCCGCCGGTGTCGGGGGCGCGGCCCTCCCCGGCTGCGAGTGCGGTTCGGTGCCGGTGGCGCGCAGGCTGTTCGGCGACGGCGGCGCGGTGGGCGCGGCGGCACTGACGTTCATGCTCGCGGCGCCGGCGATCAACCCCGTCGTGCTGGTGGCGACCGCCGTCGCCTTCCCGGGCCATCCCCAGATGGTGGCCGCCCGGTGTGCCGCATCGCTGCTCACGGCGCTCATCATGGGCACGCTGTGGGCCCGGTTCGGCAAGCCGGACTGGATCACCCGCCGCCTGCCCACACCCCACCACGGGAACGGTTCGCGGTGGGGCGTCTTCACCGAGGCGGCGCGTCACGACTTCCTGTCCGCGGCGTCCTATCTGGTGATCGGTGCCGCCGCCGCGGCCGCCCTGCACGTCCTGGTTCCGGCGTGGGTGTACGAGCACCTGGCCGGGCAGATCGTGCTCGGCGTGATCACCATGGCGGTGCTGGCGGTGGTCCTGGCGTTGTGTTCGGAGGCCGACGCCTTCGTCGCGGCCAGCCTGACCATGCTGCCGCTGCTACCTCGGTTGGTGTTCCTCGTGGTCGGGCCGGCCGTCGACATCAAACTGTTCGCGATGCAGGCCGGAATGTTCGGGCGCGCGTTCGCGGTGCGGTTCGCACCCACGACATTCGTGGTGGCCACGCTGGTCGCGACCGGCGTCGGCCTGTTGGTCCTGGGACCGCAATGAGCCGGGAGACCGAAAACGCGCTGCTGCTGCTGATCGGGGTCAGCACCGCGATCATCACGCTCACCGGCGTCTTCACCCGGTACGTGAAACCGTCCCTGCTGCCGTACCTCGCGGCCACCTCGGTGCTTTTGATCCTGCTGGCGCTGGCATCGATCGTGCGCGACATCCGGCACGGCGGCCACGACGACGGCGGCACCGGGGACGCCCATGAGCACCCGCACTCTCGGGGCGTGGCCTGGCTGCTGCTCATCCCGATCGCACTGCTGGCCTTCGTGGTGCCGCCGGCGATCCGGCCACAGGCCGCATCGGTGACGGCGGTGTCCACCGATGTGCTGCGGCGCCCGTTTCCGGCCCTTCCGGACGGCCCGGCGCCCGAGATCTCGCTGCCCGATGTGCTGATCCGCGTCGCCCAGGACAGCGCGGGCACCCTGAACGACCGCAGGATCACCGTCACCGGGTTCACCATGCGCGACGGCGACCGCACCGACCTGGCCCGGGTGGTGATCATCTGCTGTGCCGCCGATGCGCAACTGGCCCGCATTCACCTTTCCGGGCCGGCCGCCGCACCGATCGCCGGCTATCCGGAGAACACCTGGATCAAGGTGGAGGGCACCGTCCCTGCGGGGCAAGGTGATTCGAGCCGAAGCACGATTCCGACCATGACGGCACTGAGTGTCGCCCGCATCGATCCGCCGAAGCATCCCTACGCCTACTGACGCGTGGCCTTTCGCCGCGCCAGGGCACAGTCGCCGCAATACGACCCACCCGGGGTGCGGTAGAACAGGCAGCAGCTGCGCCGCCGGAAGCTCAGGCCGGCCAGCTCTCCACTTCGGTCCAGTTTGCCGGTGGCCAACAGTGATTCGACCGCCGCAACAGCCGCTGCCCGCAACTCCGGGCGGGCACGGGCCAGCTGATCGGCCGCCGCGACCAGGGCCGCCGCGGCATTGCCGTAGAGCAGGCCGGGCGCCATCTTGACCCGCAGTCCCGCGGCCAGCGGCTCCAGGTGGTCCTCGACGACGAGGCGGTAGAGCTGCTCCGACAGCGGCCGGTCACGATCGACGGCTCGACCGCGTGGCACGGGCAGCCTGAGATCGGTACTCGTGGCAGCACGTTGGAGACCGCCGAGGTCGGGCACCACGCCATGTCCCAGCGCGGTCGCCAGGATCGGCGACCACAGCCGCGACGCATGGCTGAACTGGACCAGGGACGCGCTGATCCGCAGATCGGTGGCGCCGTACCGCTCGGCCGTCGCGCGGACCAGGTCCGCGCAGCCGTCGTCGTAGCAGCACTGCACGGGAATCCAGCCGTCGGGATCCCCGCCGACGGCGATCGCGAAAAAACCACCGTATGAGGCAGTTTCGGAGAGGGCGGTCTCGATGTTCACCGTGCCCCGGCCTTCCTCGGCAGCACCGCGAGCTGTGGGACACCGTGGTCGGGATCGTGCGTGATACGGGCGTCGACCCCGTACACGTCGGCGAGGAGGCCGGTGGTCAGCACCTCGGCCGGGGTGCCGACGGCGACCAGGCGCCCACCGTCCAGCACACAGATCCGATCGCAATAGGCCGCAGCCAGATTGAGATCGTGCAGCGCGGCGATCACCGTCGCACCCGTCTCCCGCAGCAGGTGCAGCGCCTCGTGCTGGTGACGTAGATCGAGATGATTGGTCGGCTCGTCCACCACGATCACCTGCGTGCGCTGCGCCAGCGCCCGCGCGATGAGCACGCGTTGCTTCTGTCCTCCCGACAGCCGCCCGTACCGGGCCCCGCTCAGTTCGGCGATGTCCAGCGCGGCCAGCGCCGACCCGATGATCTCGCGGTCCTCGTGGTTGTCGGCCTCGAACGACCGCTTGTACGGCGTGCGGCCCATGGCCACCACGTCGAACACCGTGAGCTCGAAATCACCGGTGGCTTCCTGCAAAACCGCCGCGATCCGGCGGGCGGCCTGCTTGCCCGGCAGCTTCCAGACGTCGGCGCCCTCGACCAGAACGCGTCCGGCGCTCGGTCGCTGGGCCCGGTACAGCGTCCGCAACAACGTGGTCTTGCCGGCGCCGTTGGGCCCCACCACGGCCAGCATCTCCCCCGGGGTGACCGACAGCGAGATGTCGGCGATCAGGTGCCGGCCCCGCACCGACACCGAGACCTCCTCGAACGACACGCCCGCCGTCATGCCCGAGCCCTCTGCCGCATCAGCCACAGGAAGAACGGACCGCCGATGAGCGCGGTCAGGATCCCGACGGGCAACTCCTCGGGCGCGGCCACGGTCCGGGCCACGATGTCGCACAGCACCAGGAAAGCCGCGCCCAGCAGAGCCGCGGCCGGCAGCGCCCGGCGGTGGTCGGCCCCGACCAGCAGGCGCACCACGTGCGGCATGATCAGCCCGACGAACCCGATCGTCCCACTGACCGCGACCATGGCTCCGACCATGAGCGCGACGACCACGAACATCGCCGCCCGGAACCGGTGCACATCCAGACCGAGCGAGGCGGCGGCCTCCTCGCCGGTGTAGAGCAGGTTCAGCGACCGGGTGAACGCGAGCAACACCACCACGCCGACGAACACCACCACCGCGGGCACCCAGACCATGCGCCAGGTGGTGCCGCCAAGCCCGCCGAGCATCCACCGCACCGCGGCCTGCGCCTTGTGCGGATCGTCGGAGGTGACGATCAGCAGGCTGGCCAATGCGGACAGCACCTCGGCCACCGCCACACCGGCCAGGACGAGGCGCACCGTCGTCATCCGTCCGCCCGATCGGGCCAGGAAGTACACCGCGACGAGCGCGAGGAACGCGCCGAAGAAGGCCGCCAGCGGCAGCGTCAACAGTTGTAGCGCGCCGGCGCCCAGCACCAACATCGCGACGGCACCGACCGCGGCGCCCGAGGACACCCCGAGCAGCATGGGATCGGCCAGCGGGTTGCGCACCACGGCCTGCAGCACCATGCCGCAGGCCGCCAGTCCGGCGCCGATCACCGCACCCAGCACCACCCGCGGCAGCCGGGCGTCGAGCACGATGGATTCCCTGACCGCGGGCCAGGTCTGCTCGGCCAGGCCTGGGTGGACGGCATGCAACACGATGGCCCACACCTGCCCCGGCGCGATTGACACCGAGCCGATGGCGACGCCGGCCGTCATCGCCGTCAGCAACAGCGCGATCAGCCCGGCCACGACCATCCGGTACGGGATCACGAAAACCGGTCCGGGTGCAGCTGCCGGGCCAGGGCGTCGACGGCCCGGCCCACCCGCACCCCGACCACCACCGACGACAGCGGGAGCACGGCGAACCGCTGGTGTTCGACCGCCGGAACATGCTGCAGCAGAGGATGTTCGGTCAGGAATCTCTTCTTGTCCGCGACCGGCTGGTCACCGTAGTCGTAGATCACGATGACCTCGGGTGCGCGCTCGGCGAACTGCTCGAAGGACACGTCGCCCCAGACCTTGGGCACATCGGCGAACACGTTCACGCCGCCCGCGGCCTCGATCATCCGGTTGCCGATACCCTTGCCACCCGAGGTGAACACCGTCGCCTCGCCGCTGTCGTAGACCCCGACCCGGACCGCCTCGACCCCACGCAGTTTTTCCGCGGACCGCCCCAGCTCGCCGTGGATGTTCTCGATCAGTCGTTCCGCGCGGTCGGCGACACCAAAGATCGTTCCGATACTTCGGATTTCGTCATCCACGGTCGACATGCTGACCGGCTTGTCCAGGCAATCCTCGATGTTCAGGTAGGTGTGGACCCCGGCGTCGATCAGGCGCTGCCTGCCGCGGCCCTCCTTCTCGTCGAACGCGCTGTCCCAGCCGCCGTAGACGAAATCGGGTTCGACGGCCAGCAGCGACTCGTAGGACGGGTACTCCTTGGCCAGCACCGGCAGCCCGTCATACGCGGCCTGATACTCGGGCAGGATCCGGTCGTCGAGATAGGACGTGCCGACCATGGATTCTTCCAACCCCAACGCCAGCAGCGTCTCGATCGCATGCTGGTTGAGTGCCACCGCCCGGGTCGGCGGCCGCTCGTAGGTGGTGCTGATGCCGCAGTTGTCCACGGTCACCGGGAATCCCGGTGGGGCGTTGCCCACGGTGTCCGGGGTCGCCGTCGAGGCGCATCCCGATACCAGCAGCGCCGTCAACCCGGCGATCATCCAACGAGCAGCCACAGGCCCACCCATCCTCTCCGGGGAGATCCGCCCCAGCGCGTGCGAGGTGGCGACTGCGGTGCGTATCTGGCTCTCGATTCTCAGCAGCTGAGGATCGATCACAGTGGCGGGACCGCGCCGGATTCACACCGGCTTCCGCGATCCGCAGTCGCCCTATCGCCGTCGATGGTAGGTCAGCGGTTGCCGACGAACGGCAGCAGCGCCATCTCCCTGGCATTTTTGATCGCCGCGGCGACCTGTCGCTGCTGCTGCGGGGTCAGGCCGGTGACGTGCCGAGACCGAATCTTGCCGCGCTCGCTGATGAACGTGCGCAGCAGCTGAACGTCCTTGTAGTCGACCTCGGTGACCCCGAGCGCGGCCAGCTGGTTGCGCCTGGGTTTCTTGACATCGGTCGACCGCGGGCGCTTCTTGGAATCCTTCTGGGATTTGGCCATCACCAGCTCGACTTCCGCACGCCCGGCAGTTCTCCGCGGTGCGCCAGCTCCCGCACCCGGACCCGGGACAGCCCGAACTTGCGCAGGTGCCCGCGCGGCCGGCCGTCGACCGAGTCCCGGTTGCGCAGCCGCACCGGACTCGAATCGCGGGGCAGCCGCTGCAGGGCAGTGACGGCCGTGGCTCTCTGCTCGCGCGTGCTCAGCGGATTCCGGATGATCTCCTTGAGCGCTGCCCGCCGTTCGGCGTAGCGCTCCACCAGTTCGCGGCGCCTCTCGTTCTTCACGATCTTGGACTTCTTGGCCATCAGCGTTCCTCGCGGAAGTCGACGTGCTTGCGGATCACCGGGTCGTACTTGCGTAAGACGATCCGGTCCGGGTCGTTGCGCCGGTTCTTGCGGGTGACGTAGGTGTAGCCGGTCCCGGCCGTCGACTTGAGCTTCACGATCGGGCGAATATCGGTGCGGGCCATCAGATCTTCTCCCCCTGGCTACGCAGCCGGGCCACCACGGCCTCGATGCCGTCGCGGTCGATCACCTTGATTCCCTTGGCGCTGACCCGCAGCCGGATCCGGCGCCCCTCGGTGGGCAGGTAGTAGGTCTTGGTCTGGATGTTGGGGTTCCAGCGGCGTCGACTGCGCTTGTGCGAGTGCGACACCGTGTTGCCGAATCCGGGCGAGCGCCCGGTGACTTGGCAATGGGCCGACATTGAATCTCCTTACTCGTGGGGTAGCCTGGCTTAAACATAATGATAATCATTTTCAATAGCTAGTTGGGAGGCCAGGTGCGCACCCCTGTTGTGCTGGTCGCCGGTCAGGGCGACGTCGATGGTGTGGCCGATCAGTTGAGCGGTGGCCCGGGGACCGTCCTGGTCCGTCACACCTATGACGGCCAGGTGGTGCTGCGGACGGTGTCGGATGCCGGCGGCAGCTCTGAAATGGCTCTCGAGCTGGCCCACGGCTGCGTGTCCTGCACGGTGCGCGACGACCTCCTGATCCTGCTGCGGCGTCTGCACCGCCGCAGCGACGTCACCCGCATCGTCGTGACGCTGATGGGCTGGCTCGAACCCGAACCGGTGTGTTGGGCCATCGAAAACGTCCACGTTCACGTCGGCCCGGGCTACATCGACGGGCCAGCTGCCCGTGACGTCAGCATCGAGGCGGTCATCGCCTGCATCGACACCGTGGGCTGGCTGCATCAGGCGGTCGGAGAGGACGAACTGGGCGACGGGCGCACGGTCGCACAGGTGGTGGTCGGCCAGGCCGAGTTCGCCGACGTCCTGGTCCTCACCGAACCCGATGCCACCGTCCTGTCCGTGCTGCGCCGACTGACGCCCCGTGCGCGCATCACCGTCGGCACCGAACGGGTCGAGATGGCGCTGGCACACCTGGAACCCGGAAGGCGGCGTGGCCGCGCCGCCTCACCGCACGATCCGCTGCTGGCCGGAGAGCCCCCTCTCGACCAGGACGGCGACGTCGGCATCGTCGAGTTCACCGCGAGGCGGCCGTTCCACCCGCTACGCCTGCACACTGCCATCGATCCGCTGCTCGACGGCGTGGTCCGCACACGCGGCCGGGCCTGGTTGGCCAACCGGCCCGCCGAGGTGATGTGGATCGAATCCGCCGGGGGCGGACTACATTTCAGCAGCGCGGGCCGGTGGCTGGCAGCCATGGACTCGGGTGAACGGGCCTACGTCGACCCCGAACGGCTGGCAATGGCCGCCATCGACTGGGACGACAAGTTCGGTGACCGTCACGTATCCCTGACGGTTCTGGTTTGCGGCGCCCGCCCCGACGACATCACCGATGCCCTCCGCGGCGCGCTGCTCACCGATGACGAACTCGCCCGGCCCGGCGAATGGGCCCACTATCCCGACCCGTTCGGCGACTGGCACGAAGACCCGTGCGACGACCAGGCCGGCGCTGACGAAGCCGCAGCGCCCGGCCACCACGAAGGAGGACAACCGTGAAACCTGACATCCACCCCGACTACCACCCCGTCGTGTTCCAGGACGCCGCGACCGGCACCCAGTTCCTGACCCGGTCCACGGCCACCAGCGACCGCACCATCGAGTGGCCCACCCCGGACGGGACCAAGACCTACCCGCTGATCGTGGTCGACGTGACCAGCGACTCCCACCCGTTCTGGACGGGGACCGCACGGCACCTCGACTCCGCCGGTCAGGTCGAGAAGTTCCGGCGCCGCTACGGACAGACCCGATGAATTAGCGCATCGGGCATGGGCAACAGATCGATAAGCTGACCGTTGCTCATGCTGGTCGTGTGCCGCAGGTGCACCTCGGTGCCCGACGCGCCCCGGTCAGTCAGCGACTGCAACGGAGGGGGCGCGGTGGATCGCGGCAGCGTGGTTGGGATGAGTCCTTCGGGGGTGCAGCGATGACCCTGCCACCTCCGCCTCCCGGTTCGGTTCCCCCGCCCAACGGTTTTCAGCCGCCGCATGGCGGGCCGAGCGGCTATCCGGGCCAAGGGTTCCCGTCGCAGTCCTGGCAACAGACTCCACTGCAGCCTCGACCTCCGAAGCGCGGCAACGGCTGGAAGTGGGCCCTTGGCGCGGTGGCCTTGGTTGCCGTGATCGCAGTGACCGCGGCCGTGACCGTGTCTGTGGTGGACAACGGGGACGAAGGTGGTTCAACGGCAGCCAGTGCGTCCCCGTCAACCGCCGCACCTGCGAACTCAGATATCGCCAGCGCCAACGACACGGGGCCAGTTGCGGTGATTCTTGAGGACCCGTCGTGCGCGACGCAGTCCCCAGTAATAAGTGCATACGCGCACCGCACCAAGAATGGCTGGGAGAAACGCGATCCGGCGGTGGCGGCGACCGAGTGGACGCCGGATGTCCGTGCCCAGCATGAGGCTGCCGGGCAGGCATTCCGGGATGCCGCTGATCAACTGATTGTGTCGGCGAAGCTGACCCCTCATCGCGTGATGCGGGAACTGTACGAACAGTTCATTGCATACGGGCGAGCATATGCCGACAGCGTTCCCACCTATACCCCAGTCGACAACAACTTGGCTGTGGCCGCAATCCACGCGGCCGATGCGATTGACAGGATATGCGCAGCGATTGGATACGGTTCAGCAGGTGCTCGCGGGCCAATGGTTCCGACGCCGCCGACGCCTTCGGATGTTGCACCGGTGCGTGAACCCTCCGATGCGCAAAAACTATTATCCGAGCCGAATCCGGTCTGCCCGGAGTGGATCTCCGCAAAAGAGTCATTCGGAACCAATAGTGCTTCCTGGGCCCAGATTAGTCCGGATATCCCCGCTGTTGAATGGTCACCTGAACAACGAAAGATCAATGACGACGTGGTTCCCGTCATGAACCTATTCAACACCCAACTGTCAGCGTTGGGCCGCCAGAGCGAGAATCCCACGTTAAGGGACTTCGCGGACTTGGCAGTCCAGTACCGACAAGCCTATTTGGAGGCGCTACCCACCTATACGCGAGCCGACGATCATCTCGCGCCCACCTCGATACGCATTGCGGCTCTTGTTGAATCAGCGTGTCGGGCACTGGGATAACACCCGTGCAGACAAGGAATCATGCCGCATAGCGAATTGGTAGCAGCTTCAGGGACGAACAAGCTCGGTAGCTATTCGTACCATCAACGGGTGGTCTCCGCACTCTACGCTGGCCCCATGCGGCTCAAGCCCGGCAGACCCGACCTGGCCCCCTATGCGCGGTTTTTCGATGTCCCGTCGGCCACACCCCAATCCGCGGTCACGGTCGCCTGGGCCGGGGTCAGCACCCTGCTGGTGTCCGACGGCACGTCGGCGGTGCTGACCGACGGGTTCTTCTCCCGGCCGGATCTGCTGAGCGTCGGCTTGCGCAAGCTGGCCCCGTCGCTGCCCCGCATCGACGGCAGCCTGGCCCGCCTCGGGATCGACAAGCTCGAGGCGGTGCTGCCGGTGCACACGCACTTCGACCACGCCATGGATTCGGCAGTGGTGGCCGAGCGCACCGACGCCCTGCTGGTGGGCGGCAGTTCGACCGCCCAGGTCGGAGCCGGCGGCGGCCTGGCCACCGACCGGATCGTCACGGTCACGCCGGGCGAACCCGTCACCCTCGGCGCCTACGACGTGACGCTGTTCGAGTCCGAACACTGTCCGCCGGACCGGTTCCCGGGCGTCATCACCACACCCGTCGTGCCGCCGGTGAAGGCCTCGGCCTACAAGTGCGGCGAGGCCTGGTCGACGTTGGTGCATCATCGGCCCAGCGACCGGAGCCTGCTGATCGTCGGCAGCGCCGGTGCGGTGCCCGGTGCGCTGGAGGGGCAACGCGCCGAGGTGGTGTACCTCGGGATCGGTCAGCTCGGGCTGCAGTCCGAGCAGTACTTCGAGAACTATTGGGCCGAGACCGTCCGTATGGTCGGGGCACGGCGGGTAGTGCTGATCCATTGGGACGACTTCTTCCGCCCGCTGCACAAGCCGTTGCGCGCGTTGCCGTTTGCCGGTGACGACCTCGACGTCTCGATGCGCGTACTCACCCGCCTGGCCGAGCGTGACGGGGTCAGCCTGCACCTGCCGACGCTGTGGGAGCGCGCCGATCCCTGGCTCAGCTGAGCTGATACGCCGGCGGCAGCGGCATACCCAGCTCCGCCAGCACACCGCGCAGCCGGGTCGGGTAGTCGGTGATCAGTCCGTCGACCCCGGCCGCGATCAGCGCCCGCATGTCGTCGTGATCATTGACGGTCCACGGCGTCACCTTGAGGCCGAGCGCATGTGACCGCTCCACGAAACTCCGGTCCACCAGCCGATATTGAGGTGAGAGAACCGTGGCCCCCACCGACATCGCAGCGATGATCGGGTCATCGTCGACCGCCGGATCGATACCACCCAGCCAGGGAGTGCCTGGCACCCAGGTCGTATCGTCCCACAGCGCCACGCGCGGTATCGACGGCTCGGCGCGCTGCACCAACGGCAGGGTGCGCCAGTCGAAACTCTGGATGTCCACCTTGTCGACCTTGCCCGCCGCGCGGACGGCGCCCAGGATGACGTCGACGAACTCCTGTGGGGTGGCCGAGGTTTCGGGCTTGTCCGCCTCAATCTTCGTCTCGATGTTGAACCGCACGTCGGCGTGGTAGAAATCGGTCAGCTGAAATACCTCGGGCAACACCGCAATCTTGTTGCCATACACCACTTCAGCGTCGGGAAATCCACTCAGCAATTTGCCGCAGTCGAGCGTGCGGATCTGCTCGAGCGTGAGGTCGTGCACCAGCTTCCCCACATAGGGGTACATCGGATCCCCCGGGAACGCCGGTTCGGTGTCGGCACATTTGGTCTCGTCGATCCGCGGGTCGTGCCACACCAGGGGCTGCTTGTCCTTGGTCAGCACGATATCGAGCTCCAGCGTGCTCACCCCGAGCTCCAACGACTTCGCAAAGGCCCGCAGCGACTCCTCGGTGGTCTCGCCGCGTCCGCCGCGGTGCGACTGCAGGTCGAATCCGGCGGGCGCCGCCGCGGCCGGCGGGACAGACTGGAAGACGGCAGCCAGAGCGAACAACAGGACCATCGGAGCAGCCGGACGCATGGCCACCCACGCTATCGAGCCGGCCGGGTACGGTCAGGTCCGCATGACCTCACCACGCGAATCGTCACCGAATGTTCGACTGGCCGAAAGGATTCCCGCCCGTGATTCTGGCCTTGGTGCTGCTGGCCATCGTGCTGGTGTTCGCGCTGGCGCGGCCCGAGGGCTGGCCCGAGGCAGTCGTGGCGATCCCGGCGGCCGGGCTGCTGATCGCCTTCGGCGTGATCTCATCGGACGAGGCGCTGGCCGAGGTGAATCGCCTGCTGCCCGTGGTCGGGTTCTTGGCCGCGGTCCTGGTGCTCGCGCATCTGTGTGACGACGAGGGTCTGTTCCACGCCGCGGGCACGCTGATGGCCCGCGCCAGCCACGGCGATCCGCGCCGGTTGCTGACGAAGGTGTTCGTGATCGGGGCGACGACGACGGCGGTGCTGAGCCTCGACGCGACCGTCGTGCTGTTGACGCCGGTGGTATTGGCCACGGCCCGCACCCTGACGATCGCGCCCCGGCCACACGCCTATGCCAGCGCCCATCTGGCCAACACCGCGTCGCTGCTGTTTCCGGTGTCCAATCTGACCAATCTGCTGGCCTTCACGGTGACCGGGCTGTCCTTCGTCCAGTTCACCGCGGTGATGGCGCTGCCGTGGCTGGCCGGTATTGCCGTCGAATTCCTGGTGCTCCGTGCGCTTTTCCGCCGCGAGCTGAGCCGCCCGGCCATCGACGTGACACCGCCGCCGGCCGAGGTCCCAGTGTTCGTGCTCGCGGTGCTGGGGCTGACGCTGGCGGGGTTCGTCGTCACCTCGGTGGTCGACGTGTCCCCGGCCTGGGCTGCTCTGGCCGGGGCGCTGGTCCTCGGCGTGCGCAGCCTGGCGCAACGACGCAGCACGGTGCGCGGTATCGCACGTGCGGTCAACGTCCCGTTCCTGGCCTTCGTGCTGTGCCTGGGCGTGGTCGTCGACGCCGTCGTCCAGAACGGCCTGGGCGATGCCATGCGCGGGCTACTGCCGGTCGGCGACTCGCTGCCGGCGCTGCTGGGCTTCGCCGCGGTGGCGGCGGCGCTGGCCAATCTGGTCAACAATCTGCCTGCCGTGCTGGTGCTGCTCCCGCTGGTGGCGGCATCGGGGCCCGGTGCCGTGCTGGCGGTGCTGATCGGGGTCAACATCGGCCCGAACCTCACCTATATCGGCTCACTGTCGAACCTGCTGTGGCGCAATGTGGTTCACCGCGAGGGACTGCCGGCGAGGTTCACCGAGTTCAGTCGGGTCGGGTTGGCGACGGTGCCGCTCACCCTCGTGGCCGCCGTGGTGGCGCTGTGGATCGGCCTGCGGGTCCTCGGGGGTTAGTCCGGCGTTGACTCTGCTGTCAGGGCTGACCGCACTCGCACTTCTGCGCCGTAGCCGCAGAGTGGACGTCAACTAGGAACTTCTGCGCTGGCGGGCGATCTCGGCGAGCACCACACCGGCGGCCACCGAGGCGTTCAGCGATTCCGTCGGCCCCGCCATCGGGATCGACACGACCGCATCGCAGTTCTCGCGCACCAGCCGTGACAGGCCCTTGCCCTCCGAACCGACCACCACGACCATCGGCCCGGCGCCCTCGAGTTCGTCCAGCGAGGTGTCGCCACCGGCATCGAGGCCGACCACCTGCAGACCGGCGTCCGCATAGCTCTTCAGCGTGCGAGTCAGATTCGTCGCGCGCGCCACCGGTGTCCGGGCCGCGGCACCGGCACTGGTGCGCCAGGCCACCGCGGTCACCGAGGCCGAACGGCGCTGCGGGATCACCACACCGTGCCCACCGAAGGCGGCAACCGACCGCACGATGGCCCCCAGGTTGCGCGGATCGGAGATGTTGTCCAGCGCCACCAACAACGCGGGCTCACCGGATTCGCGCGCCGCCTTCAACAGATCGTCGGGATGGGCGTAGTTGTACGGCGGCACCTGCAGGGCCAGGCCCTGGTGCAGGGTGTTGGAGCTCATCCGGTCCAGGTCGTGGCGCTGCACCTCCAGGATCGAGATGCCCCGGTCGGCGGCGATCTGAACGGATTCCGTCAGCCGCTCGTCGGCTTCGGCGCCCAGCGCGACATACAGCGCGGTGGCCGGAACCTTGGCCCGCAGGCACTCCACCACCGGGTTGCGGCCGAGCACCAACTCGGTGTCGTCGGTCTTCTTGTGCCGCCCCTGCGCCTGACGCGCGGCCTTGGCGGCCTTCTTGGCAGCAGGGTGGTGTGGCCGCTGATCGGCCCTTGGCGTCGCCCCGCGGCCCTCGAGCCCACGGCGCCGCACGCCACCGGACCCGACGGTCGGCCCCTTCTTCGTCCCCGGCTTGCGCACCGCGCCGCGCCGCTGCGAATTCCCGGCCATCTACGCTCCGTTCCCGTCCACCAGTGCCCACTGGGGACCATCGGCGGTGTCGGTGACCTCGATGCCCGCCGCCTTGAGCCGATCGCGGATCGCGTCGGCGGCCGCCCAGTCCCGATTGGTGCGGGCCTCGGCGCGGCCGGCCAGGGCCCACTGCACCAGCTCGTCGACCGCGGCCAGCGCGGCCGAGGTCTCGTCGCGGGACTCCCAGCGCTCGTCGAGCGGGTCGCAGCCCAGGATGCCCATCATCGCCCGGATCGAGGTGGCCTGCGCCATCGCGCCGTCGTGATCGCCGGCATCCAGCGCCCGGTTGCCCTCGGCGCGCGCGGCGTGGACCTCGGCGAGCGCGATCGGCACCGCGAGGTCGTCGTTGAGTGCGGCCGCGAACTTGGGCGTCCAGTCACCGACGGCGACGGCTCCGACCCGGTTGCGCACGCGGTGCAGGAAATCCTCGATGCCGCTATAGGCCTTCACCGCGTCCTGCAGCGCGTTCTCGGAGAACTCCAGCATGGACCGGTAGTGCGCACTGCCCAGGTAGTAGCGCAGCTCGGCAGCCCGAACTCGTTGCAGCACAGCAGGAATCGAGAGCACGTTGCCCAGCGACTTGCTCATCTTCTCGCCGCCCATGGTGACCCAGCCGTTGTGCAGCCAGTATCGGGCGAAACCGTCACCCGCGGCACACGCCTGGGCGATCTCGTTCTCGTGGTGCGGGAACACCAGGTCCATGCCGCCGGCGTGGATGTCGAACTCCGCGCCCAGATAGGCCTCGCACATCGCGACGCACTCGGTGTGCCAGCCCGGACGGCCCCGGCCCCACGGCGTCGGCCACGACGGCTCGCCGGGCTTGGCGCCCTTCCACAGCGTGAAATCGCGCTGATCGCGCTTGCCGGTCGCGACACCCTCACCCTGGTGCACGTCGTCGATCCGGTGGCCGGACAGCGCGCCGTACTCGGGCAGGCTCAGCACGTCGAAGTAGACGTCGCCGCCCGAGGCGTAGGCGTGGCCCCGCTCGATCAGCCGGTCGATGAGTTCGACCATCTGGGTGATGTGGCCGGTGGCCCGCGGCTCGGCCGACGGCGGAAGCACGCCCAGCGCGTCGTACGCGGCGGAAAACGCCCGCTCGTATGTCGCGGCCCACTCCCACCAGGGCCGGCCGGCGTCGGCCGCCTTGTTGAGGATCTTGTCGTCGATGTCGGTGACATTGCGGATGAACGCAACGTCATATCCATTGGCGGTCAGCCAGCGGCGCAGCACGTCGAACGCGACTCCGCTACGGACATGGCCGATGTGCGGCAAGCCCTGGACGGTGGCCCCGCACAGGTAGATCGAAGCGTGCCCCGGCCGCAGCGGTACGAAATCACGTACGGCACCCGCCATGGTGTCGTACAGCCGCAAATCGGAGGCAAACCCCGACTCGGCAGCTTGAGCGCGATCGGTCACGACGTGCCAGCTTACCGGCCTATTCGACCGGAACCACCAAAGCGCTGGCTATCGCGGCCAAACCTTCCCCCCGGCCGGTCAGACCGAGCCCGTCGGTGGTGGTCGCCGAAACCGATACCGGCGCCCCGACCAACTCCGAGAGCAGCCCCTGGGCCTCGTCCCGGCGCGGCCCGATCTTGGGCCGATTGCCGATCACCTGCACCGTGGCATTGCCCACCCGGAAGCCCGCCTGCCCCACCAGCTCCCGCACGTGACGAAGCATGTCGACGCCGGTGACCCCGCGCCATTCCGGCCGGTCGGTGCCGAACACCGCTCCGAGGTCGCCGAGGCCCGCCGCGCTGAGCAACGCGTCGCACAGGGCATGTGCGGCGACGTCACCATCGGAATGGCCCGAGCAGCCGTCGGCGCCTTCGAATTCCAGGCACAACAACCAGCACGGGCGACCCGGCTCGATCGGATGGACGTCGGTACCGAGACCGACCCTCGGGATCATCACGTCGCGCGCGCCATCACGGTCTCGGCGAGCAGTAGATCCAGCGGTGTGGTGATCTTGAACGCCAGCGGGTCGCCGTCGACCACCTGCACCGGGGTGCCGATCTGTTCGACCAGTGACGCGTCGTCGGTGGCCACACCGGACCCGGCCCGCTGATAGGCCCGGCGGAGCACGTCGGTATGGAACCCCTGCGGGGTCTGAATGGCGCGCAGACCGGCGCGCTCCGGTGTTCCCAGCACCGCGCCGTTGGCGTCGACCGCCTTGATGGTGTCGGCCAGCGGCAGGCCGGGAACGACGGCCGCGTGCCCCTCGGCCAGGGCGGCAACCACCCGGGCGATCAGCGAAGGAGGAGTCAGAGCCCGGGCAGCATCGTGCACCAGGACGAAATCCGGTTCACCGGCCGCCGCGAGCGCCAGCCCCACCGATTCGGTTCGATCGGCTCCCCCGGCCACGATCTGCGCGTGCTCCCCGAAGACCAGAGTGGCCTCGTCGGTGAGCGCGGGCGGAACCGCGACCACTATCTTGTCGATCACCCCTGAGGCCACCAGCCCGTTCAGGGCATGCTCCAGCAGGGGTTTGTCCCCCAGATTGACGAACGCTTTCGGTCTGCCCGCGCCTAGCCGCTCACCAGAGCCGGCGGCCGGGACGACCGCGACAGTTGTTGCCACGACGCGTCAGGACGCGGCAGCCAAAACCTCGTCGAGGATGGTCTCGGCCTTGGCGTCATCGGTGTTCTCGGCCAGCGCAAGCTCGCCGACCAGAATCTGCCGGGCCTTGGCCAGCATTCGCTTCTCACCCGCGGACAGACCGCGTTCCTGATCCCGACGCCACAGATCCCGGACCACCTCGGCAACCTTGTTCACGTCACCGGAGGCCAGCTTCTCGAGATTGGCCTTGTAGCGGCGCGACCAGTTGGTCGGCTCTTCGGTGTGCGGAGCGCGCAGCACCTGGAAAACCTTGTCGAGGCCTTCTTGGCCCACGACGTCGCGGACTCCGACGTACTCGGCATTCTCTGCGGGTACTCGAACGGTCAGATCACCCTGGGCGACCTTCAGTACGAGATATTCCTTCTGCTCGCCTTTGATGGTCCGGGTTTCGATCGCCTCGATCAACGCAGCACCGTGGTGTGGATAGACGACGGTGTCTCCGACCTTGAAAATCATCTGATTCGAGCCCCTTTCGCTACTCCATGCTAACACGGGCCTGGATCACACGCGCACCAACTGCGCAGGTCAGGGGCACTCCAGGTGAAGAACAGGGGTTGACATGGTGACGAAAGCGTGCAACCACCACCCCCTCCGTGCGGCCGAAATGGGCGGCCCCGCAAAGGCGTTGTGGACCCGATCCGCACTCTGGCGACCCCTCTGCCAAGCCCTCACATTCCACCCGCCGCGGGCACCTACTACTCTGCATAGTCGAAGTACGCCGACCCAGCTCAGGAGGCTTGAGTGAACCGCTTCGCAATGCGCGCCTCGGCCGGTCTGGCCGCATGTGGCCTGACCGCAGCCGTTCTCACCGGCTGCAGTGCCGGGCAGGTCTCCCAGACAGCGACCCAGGAACCCGCCGTGAACGGCGTCAACGCACAGGCCGGCTCGATCGCGCTGCGCAATGTGCACCTGCGGGCGCCGCAGGAGAAGGACTACGTCGAGGCCGGTTCCGAGGCCGAGCTGTTGTTCGTCGCAGCCAACGGATCCGTCGAGGAGCCCAACAAGCTCATCTCGATCAAGTCCAACGTCGGTGAGGTGGCGCTGTCCGGCGACCAGACCATCCCGGCCGGCGGAGTGCTCGTCGTGGGCGAACCCGACGGCCAGCTGAAGCCGCTGGAGCAGACCGAGGCCGCCGACGCGGTCACCGCCAAGGTCACCTTGACCAAGCCGGTCACCAACGGCCTGCTCTACGACTTCACGTTCAAGTTCTCCAACGGTGAGACCACGGTCGCCGTGCCGATCTCGGCGGGCGAGGAGCCCCGGCGCGACCAGACCGGCGAAGAGCCGGCCGCGGAGTCCGGCGGCGGCCACTAGGCCTCCCGTCCCGGGTGTCATGACCCGGACCTGTCGGGACCGGCCGCTACTGTCACGGTGTGGCCGGTTCGAAAGTACGTTCGCAATACCGCTGCTCGGAATGTCAGCACGCCACACCCAAATGGGTGGGCCGCTGCGCCAATTGCGGCACCTGGGGCACGGTCGACGAAGTAGCGGTGCTCGCCTCTGTCGGCAGCTCGGCGCGCCGCTCGGTCGCCCCGACCTCGCCCGCGGTACCGATCACCGCCATCGACCCGGGCATCACCCGGCATTACGCGACCGGAGTCACCGAGCTCGACCGGGTCCTCGGTGGCGGACTGGTGGCCGGTTCGGTCACGCTGCTGGCCGGGGAACCCGGCGTCGGCAAGTCGACCCTGCTGCTCGAGGTGGCCAACCGCTGGGCGCACACCGGCCGCCGCGCGCTGTACCTGTCCGGTGAGGAATCCGCGGGCCAGATCCGGCTGCGCGCCGAACGCACCGGCTGCACGCACGACAACGTCTATCTGGCAGGCGAATCCGATCTGCAGATCGCCCTCGGCCACATCGACGAGGTCAAGCCCAGCCTGGTCATCGTCGATTCGGTGCAGACCATGTCCACCACCGAAGCCGACGGCGTGACCGGCGGGGTCACCCAGGTGCGGGCCGTGACGACGGCGTTGACGGGCCACGCCAAGACCGCCGTGGGGGACCCGGCGGTGGCCATGATCCTGGTCGGACATGTGACCAAGGACGGCGCCATCGCGGGTCCGCGTTCGCTGGAGCATCTGGTGGACGTGGTGCTGCACTTCGAGGGTGATCACACGTCGAGCCTGCGGATGGTGCGCGGGGTCAAGAACCGGTTCGGTGCCGCCGACGAGGTCGGTTGTTTTCAGATGCACGACAACGGAATTGAATGTGTGAGCGACCCGTCCGGGCTGTTCCTGGACCAGCGCCCGGCCGCGGTTCCCGGTACCGCCATCACGGTCACCCTCGACGGCAAGCGCCCCATGATCGGCGAGGTGCAGGCGCTCGTCGCCCCACCCGTTGGGCCTCCCCGACGGGTCGTCAGCGGGATCGACTCGGCCCGCGCGGCCATGATCGGCGCGGTGCTCCAGACCCGCTGCAGCCTGCCGATCGGCAACAACGACATCTACCTGTCCACCGTCGGCGGCATGCGGCTGACCGATCCATCCTCGGACCTGGCCGTGGCCGTGGCCGTCGCGTCGGCCTACCTCGACATCGCGTTGCCGATGAACGCGGTGGTGATCGGTGAGGTGGGTCTCGTCGGCGACCTCCGGCGGGTCACCGGCATGGATCGCAGGCTGGCCGAGGCCGCCCGGCTGGGTTTCAACGTTGCCGTGGTGCCGCCCGGGGTCACCAGCGTGCCCGCGGGGCTGCGCGTCATCACCGTCGATCACATCGGGGCGGCAATACGGGCACTCAAAGACATCGCGATTGCCAGCAATCAGGCCCATCACGGACAATAGCGGCCGACGCTAGGAGAGCTGATGGCCGTGAGTTCCGGTGCCAGGACGAGCCGCACCGTGGTGCATCTCGCGCGGCCGACGTTGCGGGAGACCCTCGGGCGGCTGGCGCCCGGCACCCCACTGCGCGACGGCCTGGAACGCATCCTGCGCGGCAAGACCGGTGCGCTGGTGGTGCTGGGCTACGACGACAGCGTGGAAGGCATCTGTGACGGCGGGTTCGCCCTGGACGTCCGCTACGCCCCCACCCGGCTGCGTGAGCTCTCGAAGATGGACGGCGCCGTCGTGCTCTCCAGCGACGGCAGCCGGATCGTGCGGGCCAACGTCCAGCTGGTGCCAGATCCCTCGATCCCGACCGACGAATCCGGTACCCGGCACCGCTCGGCCGAGCGCACCGCCATCCAGACCGGCTATCCGGTGATCTCCGTCAGCCACTCGATGAGCATCGTGACGGTCTATGTGGCCGGGGAGCGGCATGTCGTGCCCGATTCGGCGACCATCCTGTCGCGGGCCAACCAGACCATCGCCACGCTGGAACGCTACAAGGGCCGGCTCGACGAGGTCAGCAAGCAGCTGTCCACCGCCGAGATCGAAGACTTCGTGACACTGCGGGACGTCCTGACGGTGGTGCAGCGCCTCGAGATGGTCCGCCGGATCAGCCTGGAGATCGACGCGGACGTCGTCGAACTCGGCACCGACGGACGCCAGCTCAAGCTGCAACTCGACGAGCTGGTCGGCGACAACGAGGCCGCGCGTGAGCTGATCGTGCGGGATTACCACGCCCTGCCGGACCCACCGACCGCCGCGCAGGTCCACGCGACACTCGACGAGCTCGATGCCCTGACCGACAACGAGTTGCTCGACTTCACCACGCTGGCAAGGGTTTTCGGTTACCCATCGACATCCGAGGCGCAGGATTCGGCGATGAGCTCACGTGGCTACCGCGCCATGGCGGGGATCCCGCGACTGCAGTTCGCCCATGTCGACCTGCTGGTCCGCTCGTTCGGCTCACTGCAGGGGCTGCTGGCCGCCAGCGCAGACGACCTGCAATCGGTGGACGGCATCGGCTCGATGTGGGCGCGACATATCCGGGAGGGGCTGTCCCTGCTGGCCGAGTCGACCATCGCCGACCGGTTGGCCTGAATCAGTTGCCCGGCGCGGGCACCTCAGCCGCCGGTGCGCCCTCGGCGGGCGGCGGGGCGGGCTGCTGCGGATTCGGTTGGGCCAGGATGAACGGCACCGGGGCCGATCTGAGATTGCCCAGCTGAACCATCAGGTTGTAGGTGCCCGGCCCGATCGGCTGACGCGGCATCGGGCACTGCGGCGCCGAGCCCATGCCGGTCCAGGTCACCTCGGTGGTCACCTGCTCGCCGGGGTTGAACGTCTTGACCAGGGTCTCGTTGGACGGCGCGCAGTCCAGGTTGGACCACAGCCGGTTGTTGTCCAGCGAGTACACGTAGGCGGCCAGCACCGCGGCGCCCACATCCCGCTTGCAGGCCACCAGACCGATGTTCGTCACCACCATGGTGAACTTCGGCTGATCACCCACCACGTATTCGGGCTGGCTGGTGATGCCCTTGACCGCCAGCGTCGAATCCGGGCAGTCGTCGCCCTCCTTCAGCAGCGGCGGCGGGGTGACCGCGGCCGTCGGCGTGGCCGTCGGTGCGGGCGCATGCTGCGCCGGTGGCACCACCGGAGTCTTGACTTCGGGGTTCTCCCCGGGCAGGGGCGTCGGCGGGGCCTCGGCAGCGGTTTCGTCGGCGGGCTTGGTTTCAGCTCCGGAGCTGCTGGTCACGATCACCGCGACGATCGCGGCGATGATCCCCACGACGACTACCGCGATTCCGATAGCCAGCGCTCTGCGCCGCCAGTAGATCTGTGCGGGCAGAGGCCCATGGGGTTCGAGATCCAACACAGGTTTCACGGTAAGCCCAGGTCATGCGCAGTTGCCCGAGGCGCCCCGGCGTGTCGGCCGCCGGCTTGATGTGCTCCTCGCGTGCGCGGCAAGCGAAATTCTCAGACTTCGCCGATGTTGCCCAGGTGGCTGCGCAGCTCGACCCGACCGTCGGACAGGTGGTACGTGGCGCCGACGATGGCCTGGGTGCCCGCGGCGAGGCCGTTGGAGATCGCGGCCGAGCGCATCTGCAGCTGAGTCACCGTCTCCTTGACGTGGTACGCCTCGAACTCGTCGACCCGGCTCAGCCCCGCGTGCCGCCCCATCAGGATCGACGGGGTGACCCGCTCGACGATGTCGCGGACGTAGCCGCCAGGAACCTGGCCCTCGTCGAGGGCGGTGATGGCGGCCTTGACCGCGCCGCAGCTGTCGTGCCCGAGGACGACGATCAGCGGGACCTCCAGGATGGAGACCGCGTACTCGATCGAGCCCAAGACCGCGTTGTCGAGCACGTGGCCGGCGGTGCGCACCACGAACATGTCGCCGAGGCCCTGGTCGAACAGCAGCTCGGCGGCCACGCGGCTGTCACCGCAGCCGAACACCACCGCGGTGGGCTTCTGCCCGTGCGCCAGCTTGGCCCGGCGGGCGATGTCCTGGCTTGGATGCTGCGGTTCGCCGGCCACGAAGCGGGCGTTACCGTCCTTGAGTGCCTTCCATGCGGACACCGGATTCGAGTTGGGCATATCAGCCATTTTGCATGAGGCGCCGATGACCATCGACTCGGATGAGCTCGTGCGCTGGTATCAGCACGCCCAGCGCGACCTGCCGTGGCGTAAATCGGGCGTCACGGCGTGGCAGATCCTGGTCAGCGAATTCATGCTGCAGCAAACACCGGTGGCCCGGGTTGAGCCGATCTGGCTGGCCTGGATCGAGCGGTGGCCCACCCCCTCGGCCACCGCGGCCGCCGGGTCGGCCGAGGTGCTGCGGGCCTGGGGCAAGCTCGGCTACCCGCGACGGGCGAAACGCCTGCACGAATGCGCGGTGGTGATCGCGGACGAGTACGGCGATGCGGTGCCGTCGGACGTCGAGACCCTGCTGACCCTGCCCGGCATCGGCGCCTACACCGCACGTGCGGTGGCCTGCTTCGCGTATTCGGCCAGCGTCCCGGTGGTCGATACCAATGTGCGACGCGTGGTCACCCGGGTTCTGCGTGGGCAGGCCGACGCACCTGCCCGGGCCCGGGACCTCGACGACGTGGCGGCGCTGCTGCCGGCCGACGACACCGCACCGACGTTCTCGGCTGCGCTGATGGAGCTCGGCGCGACGGTGTGCACGGCCAGGGCCCCGCAGTGCGGGATCTGCCCGCTGAGCGGATGCCGGTGGCGCGCCGCGGGTTACCCCGCCGCGGCCGTCACGAAGCGGGTTCAGCGGTACGCCGGGACCGATCGCCAGGTTCGCGGCAAGTTGTTGGACGTGCTGCGGGGCAGCAGTTCTCCGGTTACCCGCGCGCAACTCGACGTGGCCTGGCTCACCGATACCGGCCAGCGGGACCGGGCCCTGGACTCACTGCTGGTCGACGGCCTCGTCGAGCAAACTGCCGACGGCCGGTTCGCCCTCGCCGGCGAAGGTGAAATTCCATGAGATCGGCATGAATTCGGGCCGTGGTATCCCATTTCGGTTCTGCCACACATAGAACGGATGCATGTCAAGCAAAATCTCGGTGACTATCGGATGTACGGCAGTGGCGCTCGGCCTGGGTCTCGGCCTCGGCCTCGCAGCGCCGGCCGGTGCCGCGCCGTCCGGCACCGGTTCGGCCGCCGACACTGTTCGGGAGCTGCAGAACCGGGGCTACCAGGTCCAGATCAACTCCAACGCCAATACCGGCCTGTCGAACTGCCGGGTGACCGGGGTCCACGGGTTGTCGGACTCCAACATCGACGAGGACGGTCGCCGGATCGACCCGTCGCAGCACACCACGGTCTACGTGAACGTCGCCTGCCAGCCCGACGGCTGACCGGTCAGGCGGTCGCTTCTTCAGCCTCGGAGTCTGTTCCACAGGCGAATTGACGCCGGTAATCCGACGGGGTCACCCCGATCACCCGGCGGAAGTGGTGGCGCAGCAGCGTCGCGGTGCCGAAACCGGCCTGCCCGGCGACCCGGTCGATGTCGAGGTCGGTCTCCTCCAGCATCCGGCGCGCGTACAGCACCCGCTGGTCGGTGATCCACTGCATGGGCGTGGTGCCGGTCTCCTCGACGAACCGCCGGGCGAAGGTGCGGGTGGACATCGCCGACCGCCTGGCCAGAGTCGTCACCGTGTGCGGCTTGTCCAGGTTGCCCATGATCCAATCCAGGTGCGGCGCAAAGCCTTCCGAGCATCGCACCGGGATCGGCTGGTCGATGAACTGGCGTTGCCCGCCGTCGCGCTGCGGCGGGACCACCATTCGCCGGGCGATCTTGTTGGTCACCTCACTGCCCAGTTCGCGACGCACCAGGTGCAGGCACGCGTCGATCCCGGCGGCGGTCCCCGCGCTGGTGATCAAGTTGCCGTCGTCGACGAAGAGCACGTTGCGATCCACCCGCGCGGTGGGGTACTTGTGCGCGAGTTCATCGGCGTGCATCCAGTGCGTCGTGCACGGCCTGCCGTCGAGAAGCCCAGCGGCACCGGCCAGGAAGGCACCCGAGCAGACGGTGAGGATGATCGACCCGGCATCGGCAGCCGCACGCACGGCGTCGAGCGCCTCGGGCAGGTAGTCGGAGGTGCCGATGGCCGGGATCGCCACCAGATCGGCGCCCTGGAGAGCATCCAGGCCGTGTTCAGGGGTCAAGGTCGCCCCGACGGAGGTCCGCAGCGGCTTGCCCGGCTCGGGTCCGCAGACCTTGAAGTCGAAGTTCGGCACCCCGTCCGCGGAGCGGTCGATCCCGAAAACCTCACAGATGACGCCGAACTCGAAAACCGCCAGGCCGTCGAGCACCAGCGTGGAAACGCTTCTCAGCATGGCAGCATTTTATCGCAAGGTGTCAGCGCTGCCACTGTTGGCTGGATATGGCCGCGACAACAATTACTGCCATGACTGTTGCAATCGCCTTGATCATCCTGGCCTCGCCCTTCGTCGTCGCCGCGGCTGTGAGCTGGGCGGCGCACCGTGACGGCACCCTGCGTTTCCGCATGGACCTGTTCGCCCCCGACTACGAGAGCTACCGAGCCGGCCACGAGCTCGACGCGATACGCACGCGCTTCGAGCGTCAGCCGTTCTGGCCGACCGCGGGAGCGTCAGGCGACCATCGTTAGGAACTCGGTGACCGCCCGGCGGTAGACCTCGGGCTCGTCGTCGTGGATCAGGTGGCCCGCCCCGGGAACATGCAGATACGTTGTCGCCTGGCCGATCTCGTCCATCTGGCGCATCTGCCCGGGCGGCGCCACCGAATTGCCCGCCTCCAACAGCAAGGCCGGCACACCGACCGCCCGCCACTGCTGCCAGTAGTCCCGCGTCCCCCACTGGGCGGCGATGTCCAGCCACCACTGCGGGCGCCCGTGCAACCGCCAGCCGGTGGGTGTGCGGTCGAACGCCTCAAGGAAGTACTGCCCGGCCACGGGTCCGAACTCGTCGTAAACCTCCTGCGCCGAACCGAATTCGACAGGCAGGGCGTGCACCCACGGCTCCCACGGGCCGGTGGTGCGCCCGCGGAAATCGGGAGCCATGTCCTCGACCACCACCGCGCTGACCAGCTCCGGCCGCGCGGCGGCCAGACACCAGGAATGCAGGGCACCCATCGAATGCCCCACCATCGCCGCCGGGCGCCCGAGCGCGGCGACGGCGTCGCCCAGATCCGCGACGAAGCGCTCGGTGCTGATCGGGTACGGATCCACCACATCCCGCCCGCGGTGCCACGGTGCGTCGTAGGTGTACACCTCGCCCAGGTCCGTCAGCCACGGCAGTTGGCGCGACCAGGTGGTGCCACGACCCATCAGGCCGTGCACCAGGACGATGGGCTCGCCGCGGCCCCCTCGGTGGGTGAGCAGATCTGTGACCATCCCGTTATCTTGCCGGGCAGCCACGGTAGCCTGAACGCCATGCCCGTCGTGAAGATCAACGCCATCGAGGTCCCGCCCAACGCCGGTCCGGAACTGGAGAAGCGGTTCGCGCACCGTGCACACGCCGTCGACAATCAGCCCGGGTTCCTCGGCTTCCAGTTGCTGCGCCCCGTCAAGGGTGAGAACCGCTATTTCGTGGTGACGCAGTGGGAGACCGAAGAGGCCTTCCAGGCCTGGGCCTCCGGTCCGGCCATCGAGGCACACAAGGGTCAGCAGGCAAACCCTGTGGCCACCGGCGCTTCGCTGCTGGAGTTCGAGGTTGTGCTGGACGTTGCAGGGCCCGCTGCCCAGGGGTAGCCGCGGCCGGACGCTGCTGCACCGCACGGTCGGCCTGACGGCCGTCGCAGCGGTTGCCGCAGCCCTGGCCAGTGGCTGTTCGCAGAACGTCGCGCCCGCGGCCGAAGTGTCCTACGGCGCGCACATCGACACCATCACCCCACCCGGTCTGCGGGCAAGGCAGACCATGGACATGCTGAACTCCGACTGGCCGATCGGCCCGATCGGGGTCCGCACGCTGGCCATACCCGACAAGGTCGACCTGGTGGGCACCAAGATGGACTCGATCTGGTGGGATCGCCCGTTCCGGGTCACCTCCGTCGACATCGGCGCCACCCAGGCGACGCTGCACGTGCTGAATTCGTACAACGTGGCCCAGGACATCGAACTCAGGACCAACGAGGCCGGCCTGGTCGACCGCTTCGACGTCACGCTGGTGCCGCCGAAGATCGACACGTGGTCCGACATCGACACCGAGCTGACCAAATCCGGCGCGCGCTACTCCTACCGGGTGTCCAAGGTGGTCGACGGCAAGTGTGAGCAGGTCGCCGGCACCAACACCGAACTGTCACTGCCGCTGGCTTCGATCTTCAAACTTTATGTGCTGCTTGCGGTTTCCGACGCGGTCAAAGCCGGGACACTGAAGTGGGACGATCACCTCACCATCACCAAGGAAGGCAAGAAGCTGGGCTCGGCCGGCCTGGACAAGCTTCCGCCCGGGGCTCAGATCACCGTGCGTACCGCCGCCCAGCAGATGATCTCGGCGAGCGACAACATGGCCACCGACCTGCTGATCGAGCGGATGGGCCCGGCCGCGGTGGAACGTGCCCTGGTGACCGCGGGGCATCACGATCCGGCCAGCATGACCCCGTTCCCCACCATGCACGAGGTGTTCTCGGTCGGCTGGGGCGAACCGAATCTGCGCGACGAGTGGAAGGCCGCCTCCCCGGCCGACCGCGTGGCACTGCTGAAGCAGACCAATTCCCGCCCGTACGAACCAGATCCGAACCGCACCCATACGCCGGCGTCCAATGACGGCCTGGAGTGGTTCGCCAGCGCCGCCGACATCTGCCGGGTGCATGCCGCGCTGCAGGCCTCGGCCGTCGGCCCGGCCGCACCGGTGAAGCAGATCCTCTCGGCGCTGCCCGGTATCGATCTGGACCCGGCGAAGTGGACGTACATCGGCGCCAAGGGCGGAAACCTGCCCGGCGATCTGACCTTCAGCTGGTACGCGGTGGACCACACCGGACAGCCCTGGGTGGTCAGCTTCCAGTTGAACTGGCCGAAGTTCCGCAGCCCGACGGCGGCCGGCTGGTTGCTCTCGATCGCCAAGCGGGCGTTCGCCATGGCCCCGGTGGGATAGCCCGGCCTAGTCGCTCCGCAGCGTCCAGGCCTGGCCCCGGAAATGCAACACCGTGCGGCTCAGCGGCGCTATGTCTATGCGCCAGAACGATTTCGGCGGTGCATCGAGGGCGACCAGGACAGCCGCCCGGATCACCGCCGGATGGGTCACGGCGACCAGCCGTCCCCGCATCGGGGCCAACCCATCCATCCACCGGCGCACCCGCTTGACCAGGTCGACCACGGATTCGCCGCCGTGCGGTGCCTGCGCCGGCTCGGTCAGCCAGACCGCCAGGTCCGCGGGCCGCACCCCGGCCAGATCGTTCCCCCGCCAGCTACCGAAGTCGAGATCGGCCAGTTGACGATCGACCGTCGCCGACAGGTTCAGCAGCTCGGCGGTCTGACGGGTCCGTTTCTCCGGCCCGCAGTACGCCCAGTCGACGGCACCGAGTTCGACGGTGGCGTCGGCCTGGCGGTGCCCCAGCGGGCTCAACGCCTCGTCGGTGGGGAATCGTCCGGCCGCCGTGGCGTCGGTCATCGCATGGGACACCAATGACAGCCGGACGACCTCACTCACGTCTCGGCACTCACGCGGTCAGCTGCTCCTGACGCTTGCCCTCGAGCAACTTCGATGCCAGCGCACCGAACACGAGCCCGATCGTCGTCCAGATCACGACCTGGGTGCCCAGCGAATACAACCGGAACTCATAGAGGTCATCGGCGGGGAACGTCGACGGGGTCTCATGGATGCCCGGCAGGATCAGGAAAACCACCGCCACGGACACGACGTAGTCCGCGACCCCGACGAGCGTGGCATTCCAGACCCCCAGCTTCGGCGTCAGCCGACGTGCCAGCAGGATCGACCCGACGAACAGCCCGGCCGAGAGCACCACCAGCAGCAGGTACAGCAGGGTCCGCTGCTGGATGGTCTCGTCGAGGCTGACCGCGGGTGGATTGGGCGGGTATTTGAGCGCCGGGACGATCCACAGCGAGACCAGCATGCCGCCGGCCGTCAGGACCGCCAGTGCGCGTGCGGACAGGTTGGCCCGGCCGTACACCACGCAGAACACGACGGCCAGCAGTGCTCCCATCGCCACGCTGAAGATCAGGACGCCAAGGCCCATCCCGATGTTGGACTGCACGCCCCGGGTGAACACCTCGGCGCTCTCGCCGCCGTGGGTGTGCCCGCCGTGTGAGTGTCCTGCCGCTTCATGCGCCGCACCGACGCTGCTCTCGAAGTCGATCGCCCGACCGATGACCGGTTCGATCAGCACCTTCGCCCAGAGAAAAGCGAGCACCCCGGCCAGGGCGCCGGCCAGAATGCCGCGCCCGATCAATTGTCTTTCCATTGACTCGGTTATCCCGCCCGCGTCAGTGGCAGGGGAATCCGAGCAGGTGGCGCGCGTCGTGCACGAACTCGTGCACGTAGGTGTTGTTGCCCAGGACCGACGTGGCGCCCTGGTCCATTCCGACGAAGTAGAGAGCCAGCAGTGCCAGGAACGCCGTCAGCGTGAGCCACAGGACGGCCTTGGTGGCCGACAGGTCGACGGGCCGACTCTTGGTTGCCTCGGTGGATGTCATCTACGGGTCCTTTCCGGGAATTCGCGTCCCAGTCCGTGTCGTGACAGGTTCAGGTCTGACTGTTAACAGTGGCGCGGCCGTCCTGGAGTCTCACCAGAGTTCCGTTGCCTGTCGATTACAGCAGCATCCTAGCCACCGCGCAGGAAATCCCCGACGGGCGGACGCGAAAAAGCCCCCGCCGGGAGGCGGGGGCTTTCTCGATCCTTCGGTTACTCGGCTGTCGAACCAGTCGAACCGGCCGCACCGGCACCGGCCAGATCCGGCTCGGCCGACGGGGCCTTGGGCGCACCGGAGAACGTGAACTTCGCGTCCTCGCCGGCACCTTCGCCGTCCCAGCCCTCGACATCGACGGTGACCAGCTGACCGGGGCCGAGCTCCTCGAAGAGGATCTTCTCCGACAGCTGGTCCTCGATCTCGCGCTGGATGGTGCGACGCAGCGGCCGCGCACCCAGCACCGGATCGAAACCACGCTTGGCCAGCAGGGCCTTGGCCTTGTCGGTCAGCTCCATCGCCATGTCCTTGGCCTTGAGCTGGTTGCCGACCCGGCCGATCATCAGGTCGACCATCTGGATGATCTCGTCCTGCGTCAGCTGGTGGAACACGATGATGTCATCGATGCGGTTGAGGAACTCAGGCCGGAAGTGCTTCTTGAGCTCGTCGTTGACCTTCTGCTTCATCCGCTCGTAGTTGTTCTCCCCGCCGCCCTGGCTGAAGCCCAGTCCGACCGCCTTGGAGATGTCGGACGTGCCCAGGTTCGAGGTGAAGATCAACACCGTGTTCTTGAAGTCGACCGTGCGGCCCTGACCGTCGGTCAGGCGGCCGTCCTCCAGGACCTGCAACAGGCTGTTGTAGATCTCCTGGTGGGCCTTCTCGATCTCGTCGAACAGCACCACCGAGAACGGCTTGCGGCGCACCTTCTCGGTGAGCTGGCCGCCCTCTTCGTAGCCGACGTATCCCGGAGGGGCACCGAACAGCCGCGACGCGGTGAAGCGGTCGTGGAACTCGCCCATGTCGATCTGGATGAGCGCGTCGTCGTCGCCGAACAGGAAGTTGGCCAGCGCCTTGGACAGCTCGGTCTTACCGACACCGGACGGGCCGGCGAAGATGAACGAGCCGGACGGGCGCTTCGGGTCCTTCAGACCGGCGCGGGTACGGCGGATCGCCTTGGAGACGGCCTTGACGGCATCCTCCTGGCCGATGATCCGCTTGTGCAGCTCCTCCTCCATGCGCAGCAGGCGCGTGGTCTCGGCCTCGGTCAGCTTGAACACCGGGATGCCGGTCCAGTTGCCGAGCACCTCGGCGATCTGCTCGTCGTCGACCTCGGCGACCACGTCGAGATCACCTGAACGCCACTGCTTCTCCCGCTCGGAGCGCTGGGCGACCAGCTGCTTCTCGCGGTCGCGCAGGCTCGCGGCCTTCTCGAAGTCCTGCGCGTCGATCGCGGACTCCTTCTCCCGGCGCGCGTCGGCGATCTTCTCGTCGAACTCGCGCAGGTCTGGCGGAGCGGTCATCCGGCGGATGCGCATCCGGGCGCCGGCCTCGTCGATCAGGTCGATGGCCTTGTCCGGCAGGAACCGGTCGTTGATGTACCGGTCGGCCAGGGTGGCCGCGGCCACCAGGGCACCGTCGGTGATCGAGACGCGGTGGTGTGCCTCGTAGCGGTCACGCAGACCCTTGAGGATCTCGATGGTGTGCTCGACCGTCGGCTCGCCCACCTGCACCGGCTGGAACCGGCGCTCCAGGGCGGCGTCCTTCTCGATGTACTTGCGGTACTCGTCGAGGGTGGTGGCGCCGATGGTCTGCAGCTCGCCACGGGCCAGCTTCGGCTTCAGGATGGAGGCGGCGTCGATCGCACCTTCAGCGGCACCGGCACCAACGAGCGTGTGCAGCTCGTCGATGAACAGGATGATGTCGCCGCGGGTGTTGATCTCCTTGAGCACCTTCTTCAGGCGTTCCTCGAAGTCACCGCGGTAGCGGCTGCCGGCGACCAGCGAACCCAGGTCCAGGGTGTAGAGCTGCTTGTCCTTGAGCGTCTCGGGGACCTCGCCGTGCACGATGGCCTGGGCCAGGCCCTCGACGACGGCGGTCTTGCCGACGCCGGGCTCACCGATCAGCACCGGGTTGTTCTTGGTGCGCCGGGACAGCACCTGCATGACCCGCTCGATTTCCTTCTCACGGCCGATGACCGGATCGAGCTTGCCCTCCATGGCGGCGGCGGTCAGGTTGCGGCCGAACTGGTCGAGGACCAGCGAGGTGGACGGGTTGCCCGACTCGCCGCCACGGCCACCGGTACCGGCCTCGGCGGCCTCCTTGCCCTGGTAGCCGCTCAGCAGCTGGATGACCTGCTGGCGCACCCGCGTCAGCTCGGCGCCGAGCTTCACCAGCACCTGGGCCGCGACGCCCTCGCCCTCACGGATCAGGCCGAGCAGAATGTGCTCGGTGCCGATGTAGTTGTGGCCGAGCTGCAGCGCCTCACGCAGAGACAGCTCCAGCACCTTCTTGGCGCGCGGCGTGAACGGGATGTGGCCGGACGGCGCCTGCTGGCCCTGGCCGATGATCTCCTCGACCTGGCTGCGCACGCCTTCCAGCGAGATGCCCAACGACTCCAGCGACTTGGCGGCTACGCCCTCGCCCTCGTGAATAAGACCCAACAGGATGTGCTCGGTCCCGATGTAGTTGTGGTTGAGCATCCGGGCTTCTTCTTGCGCCAGGACGACGACCCTGCGGGCACGGTCGGTGAATCTCTCAAACATCGGTGGTTACCTGCTCTCCATCGCTAGCGATACCCGCGTACGGCTGCGTTCTGTCGGTTTTCTTCCTAGCCCGCACGAAGTATCTGCCGTCCACTCTAATGGGCGGCCGTCCCGGGCGCGGAGGTTGGCGGTCCGTTCCGGCGGCGGTGCACCCAGTACGAGCTGTCCACATCTACTACTGCAGATGAGCAACGCCGCCGGTCGGCGAATCGTTTCCGAAAACCGCGGCTTTCGGGTTCGCCACTAGCGAAAAACTCCGGACCGGGAATTCTCACCGGTCCGGAGCTGGCAACTATCGGTTACGTTGCGGCGATTATGTGGCGGCGTGGAACGCGTCGATGACGTCGGCGGGGATGCGTCCGCGGGTCGACACGTTGTGGCCGTTGCGTCGGGCCCATTCCCGGATGGCCGCGCTCTGCTCGCGATCGATGGCGCCCCGGCCCCGCGCCGGGCCCGCAGCCCGGCCGCGACGGCGCCCACCGACCCGGCGTCCGGCTTCCACCCATTGCTTCAGATCGTTACGGAGCTTGGCGGCATTCTTGGCGGAAAGGTCGATCTCATAGGTGACACCATCCAGCCCGAATTCGACTGTCTCATCGGCGGTGGCTTCACCATCGAAATCGTCGACCAACGTGACGGTCACTTTCTTTGCCATTACCCCGCACCGAACCCTTCTGCTCACGCATTGGTGACTATCCCTGAGTATCCTGCACCCGCGCCCAATGTGCCACAAAACGCGCACATTTCCAACAACACGTGGGTCAGGGCAGATCAGTTGATGTGCCTCAGTTGCTGTGACGGCGAACAATCGGGAACAAAACCGTCTCCCGAATAGACAACCCCGTCAACGCCATCAACAAGCGATCGATACCCATTCCGGTGCCGGTGGTCGGCGGCATCGCGTACTCCAATGCGGCAAGGAAATCGTCGTCGAGAACCATTGCCTCGTCGTCGCCCGCAGCGGCGGCACGGGCCTGGGCCTCGAAACGTTCACGCTGGATTACCGGATCGACGAGTTCGGAATATCCGGTGGCCAGTTCAAAACGCCGGACGTAGAGGTCCCATTTCTCGGTCACCCCCGGAATGCTGCGGTGAGCCCGCGTCAGCGGCGAGGTCTCGACCGGGAAGTCGCGGACGAACGTCGGGGCCCACAACTTCTCCCCTACGGTGTGTTCCCAGAGTTCCTCGATCAATTTTCCGTGTCCGTAGCCACGGTCCCGCGGAATCTCCAGCTCGAGCCCCTCGGCAATACGCCACAAGTACTCGACGGATGTCTCCGGCGTGATCTCCTCACCGAGCGCCTCGGACAACGAAGGATACATTTCCAATGTGTCCCATTGCCCGTCGAGATCGTAGATAGTGCCATCCGGCAATGGCACCTGACGCGTGCCGATCGCCTCGTCGGCAACTTCTTGAATAAGTTCCCGCGTGACTACCGCCGAATCGTTGTAGTCGCCGTACGCCTGATATGTCTCCAGCATTGAGAATTCCGGCGAGTGTGTGGAATCCACACCTTCGTTGCGAAAGTTTCGGTTCAACTCGAAAACCCGGTCAAAACCGCCGACGATGCAGCGTTTGAGGAACAGTTCCGGGGCGATCCGAAGGTACAGATCGACGTCGAGCGCATTGGAATGGGTAATGAAGGGCCGCGCCGCCGCGCCGCCGGCCAGCGTCTGCAGCATCGGCGTCTCGACCTCGAGGAATCCGCGGCGTTCCAGCGCCGACCGCACGGCCCGCACCACCGCCACCCGCTGCCGGGCGATGCTGCGCGCCTCGGGACGAACGATGAGGTCGACGTACCGCTGCCGCACCCGGGCTTCTTCGCTCATTTCCTTGTGAGCAACGGGAAGCGGCCGCAGCGCCTTGGCCGCCATCTGCCACGAATCGGCCAACACCGAGAGCTCACCGCGCTTGGAGCTGATCACCTCGCCGTGGACGAACACGATGTCGCCGAGGTCGACGTCGGCCTTCCAGGCATCGAGCGACTCCTGCCCCACCTGAGCGAGGCTGATCATCGCCTGCAACTGGGTGCCGTCGCCCTCCTGCAGTGTCGCGAAGCACAATTTGCCGGAGTTCCGGGCGAACACCACCCGGCCCGAGACCCCGACGACGTCGCCGGTCTGGGTGTCGGCGGCCAGTTCGGGGTAGGCAGCGCGCAGTTCGGCCAGCGAATGCGTGCGCGGCACGGTCACCGGATAGGGGTCGCGGCCCTCGGCGAGCAGCCGCTCCCGCTTGGCCTGACGAATCCGGAACTGCTCGGGAAGGTCGGCCTGGGACTGGGACGCGTCGTCGCGATCGGCTGGGGTCACAGAATGCCAGCTTAAATGAACCTGCGGGCGCCGATCACCGCGCGGGCTTGAGCCGGCCGCGCTGACTGTCGCGGTTGCGCTCGAACACCAGACGAAGGCCGTCCAGGGTCAGGTGGCGATCGTAATGCTCCACCGTGCGCAGGTCGGGCAGCACCAGCGGCGCGGTGTATCCCGTGGCCACCACCGCGACGTCGCTGCCGGAGAACCCGTCGACGTCCTCGCGAATCCGGTTGACCAGTCCGTCGACCAGCGCGGCGAACCCGAAAACCGCACCGGCCTGCATGCATTCCACGGTGTTCTTGCCGATCACCGATCGCGGACGGGTCAGCTCCACCCGGCGCAGCGCGGCCGAACGCGCGGCCGCGGCATCCGAGGACACCTGCACTCCAGGTGCGATCGCCCCGCCGAGGAACTCCCCCTTGGCCGACACCACGTCCACACAGATCGACGAACCGAAGTCGACGATTATCGCCGCGGTGCCGTATTTGTGATACGCGGCAAGACAATTCACGATGCGGTCGGCGCCGACTTCCTTCGGGTTGTCGACCAGCAGCGGGATACCGGTGCGA
Source organism: Mycolicibacterium sp. HK-90 (assembly GCF_030486405.1). The sequence goes on from NZ_CP129613.1 coordinate 5,817,790, forward strand.
ACGCCCGGTTCGATGAGGACGTGTGGCACCGTCGGCCAGTACTGCTCGAGCATGAGCCGCACCTCGTGCAGCACCGACGGCACCGTGGACAACCCCGCGGCACCGGTCAGGCGCTCGGAATCGTCTCCGATCAACCCGTCGATGGTGAGCGCCAGCTCATCGGCCGTCACCTCCGACTCGGTCCGGATTCGCCACTGCTGCACCACTTTCGCGTGATCCCCGGAACCCGAGATCAACCCGACGATGGTGTGGGTGTTCCGGACGTCGATGGCGAGCAGCATCAGCGCGGTGACATCAGTTCGGATACGTCCTCGGGGACATAGGCCGGGTCGTGGCCATGCACCCCGAGGTCGATCTGCTTGTTGCCCTTGTCGACGAACACGATCCGGGGCCGGTACTCGCGGGCCTCCGCGTCCTCCATCACCCCGTAGGCGATCAGGATGACCAGATCGCCTGGGTGGATCAGATGCGCCGCGGCCCCGTTGATCCCGATCACGCCGGTGCCGCGCTCACCGGTGATGGCATAGGTCACCAACCGGGCACCGTTGTCGATGTCGACGATCGTCACCTGCTCACCTTCGAGCAGATCGGCGGCTTCCATCAGGTCGGCGTCGATGGTCACCGAGCCCACGTAGTGCAGGTCGGCCTGCGTCACGGTGGCGCGGTGAATCTTGGATTTCAGCATGGTCCGTTGCATCAGTTCCTCCAGGGCAGTTCGTGGTTGTCGCCGTCGCCGACGCGCGGGTGTCCGTCGATGCCCGCGGACGCTCCGATGTCGACAGAGATGTTGTCCAACAGTCGAGTTCGGCCCAGCCGGGCCGCCACCAGCAGCCGTGCCTGGCCTTCGCCGGGCGAGGGGCCCAACAGCGGGTCCCGCACCACCAGATAGTCGACCTCGATGGCGGGCACCTCGTCGAGCACCGCCCGGGCCGCGTCGACGGCGGCCGAAGCTCCGCCCGCCGCGGCGTACTTGCCTGCCAGCAGCGCCGCCGACAGCGCGCCGGCCTGCTCACGCTCATCGGCGTCGAGGTACCGGTTGCGTGACGACATCGCCAGCCCGTCGGACTCCCGCACGATGGGAACCCCCACGACCTGCACGTCGAGGTTCAGATCGGTGACCATCTGCCGGATCAGCGCCAGCTGCTGGTAGTCCTTCTCGCCGAAGAACGCCCGGTCCGGCCGGACGATCTGGAGCAGCTTGAGCACCACCGTCAGCACGCCGGCGAAATGGCCGGGCCGGGAGGCGCCTTCGAGTTCGTCGCCCACCGGACCAGGTTGCACACTGGTCCGCGCACCGTCCGGGTACATGTCCGAACCGGTTGGGGTGAAGGCGATCTCGACGCCTTCTGCGGCGAGCGCGGCCAGATCCTCGTCGAGGGAGCGCGGGTAGGCATCGAGATCCTCCCCCGCCCCGAACTGCAGCGGGTTGACGAAGATCGACACCACCACCACCGCACCGGGAACGCGTTTGGCGGCGCGGATCAGCGTCAGATGCCCTTCGTGCAGCGCACCCATCGTGGGCACCAAGGTGACCCGGCGCCCGCTGGTACGCAGCGCCCGGGTGACCGCGGCGACGTCGGCGGGTGCCGAGTAGACGTTGAGCTCGCCGGCGACGAACTTGGGCGTGTTGCTGTGGGTCATCCTTGACTCGTTTCAGGGCTTGCTTGCGAGAGAACTTCCAGCACATCCTCGGGCGCGTGGGCACGTTGGGCAGTACGTAATGAGTTGGCCCGATAAGCCTGGGCCAGTTCAGGATTCACGGCACGCAGGGCATTGAGGTGCGCGGCTACAGCGGCTGCGTCGCCGCGGGCCACCGGGCCGGTCAACGCGTCCTGGCCGCGTTGCAGCGCGTTCTCCAGGGCGGCTTGCGCGAGTGGGCGCACCACCCGTTCCGGCAGGCCACCGGGCGCGTCGCCGACGAGTTCCTGGCCGAGCAATTCCTGGCCCCGCAGCGAGGCCCGCAGCGTGTCGACCGCATCCAGCACCAGGGTGACCAGATGGTTGCTGGCGTGCGCCAGCGCTGCGTGGTACTGCGTCCTGGCGTGCTCGGGCACGCGGAACGGTTCACCGCCGATCTCCAGCACCAGCGACTGGCCGATCGCGTAGCCCACCTCGTCGGCGGCCGTGATGCCGAAGCAGGTGTCGGGCAACCGCGCGAGGTCCTCGTCGGAACCGGTGAACGTCATCGCAGGGTGGATGGCCAGGGGAATGCAGCCCAGCTCGGTGAGCGGCGCCAGCACCGCGATGCCGTTCGCGCCGGAGGTGTGCACCACGATGGTGCCGGGGCGAACCGCGCCGGTGGCGGCCAGGCCGGACACCAGCGACGCCAGTTCCGCATCGGGCACCGTCAACAGCAGCAGCTCGGCACGCTGCGCGACCTCGGTGACGGGAAGGATCGCCGTGTCGGGCAACCGGCGCTCGGCCCGCAGCCGCGACGGCTCGGAGATCGCGCTGCACGCCACCACCACGTGCTCGACGCGCTCCAGCGCGTAGCCGAGCGCGGTACCGACCCGACCTGCGGAAATGACGCCGACGCTGAGCCGCGCAGGGCGCAATCCCTCAGGCGGGGTCCACCCGTCGGCAGGGGGCTGCTCCATAGCAGACGACCTCACAGGTAATGGTTTCATTCGTTCCAGTCCCGCGTTGCGGGTACCGGACGGTCGTCACGAGACTAGCTCACTCCTCGCGACGCCTGCGACGCCCGCCTTCGGCAGGGGCGGACTGAAACCGCGCCAACAGGTCGTTCACGGACTGTCCACCCGCGTGATGGCCGTTCTGCGGCTCGGGTTCCTCGGCACTGCGATGCCGGGATGCGCGGCGCGGCGGCTCCGGCGGCTGCGAGGGTTCGGTGGCCAACGCCGGGGACGGCTGAGACGACGGGCCCCGGCCCGGATCGGCGGACTCTGCCGGGGCGGAATGACGGCCCCGGGGTGGTTCGGGCGTGTGCCCGGCCGACATCGCCGGTGCCGGGGCGGGTGCCGGTTCCGGGCTGGGCGCGGGCGCCGGCGGGGCCTCGGGTTCCGAGGTCGGCTCGGGGGCGCGGCGCCGGCCGACGTACTCGGACGTCGCGCCGTTCTGCGGCGTGACCGGCGCAGACCAGTTGCTGCCTGGTGCGCCCGCAGGGATCCACTGCCCCTCGGCCGGTGCCGGCTGCCACCCGGACGCGGCGGGTTCGGCGGCGGGCGCCGGAGTGCTCTGGGCTGCCGGCTCCGGAGCCTCGATGGTCGGCGATGGTTCCATCGGCGGCATGGCCGGCGGCGGAGGCGGCGGGGCCCAGGTCGACGGCGGTTCGGGCGGCCGGTGCGCGGCCGGCTGCGACTCCCGTTGAGGTTGCGGCTCCGGCCGAGGCTGAGGCTGCGGTTCCGGACGTGGCTCCGGCCGGGCCTGAGGTTCCGGACGCGACTCGGGACGGGCCTGAGGTTCCGGACGCGGCTCCGGCCGCAGCTGTGGCTGCGGCTGGGGCTCCGGACGTCGCTGGGGTTCGGGCTCGGGACGGGCCTGCGGCTCGGGACGCGGCTGCGGCTCGACCCGAGGCTCCGGACGCGGCGCCGGCCTGGGCTCCGGCTGACGCGCGGACTCCTGCTGGCGGCGCCGACGTCGCGGCTGCTCACCGGCGGGAACCGGACGGGACGGCAGCCGGTGCGCACCACCTGAGGTCGGCCAGTCGTTCTCCGGCGGGTGCGGTTCGGCCGGAACATCGATGATCGGGCTTTCCTCGGTGCGGACCGACCGAATGTCGGTGACCTCGACCGGCGGCACGTCCAGACGGCTGGCGGTGACCCGCCCCGCGGTCCGCACCGCGCTCTTGTCGGTCTCGATGGCCGGGCGGTGCACCAGGTCCGTGTCGAACAGGATCTCCAGATTCGCCCGCAGTGCAGCCAGCTCGGTGCGCAGTGCGGCCACTTCGTCGGCAGCCTGGGCTCGCAACTCAGAGGCCAGTTCCCGGCGCAGCTGGCTCTCGACGGTCAGCTCGTACTCGCGCCGCGCCGAGATCTCCCGATCCAGCTGCAGGTCGTAGACGAACTTCAGATCACGCGCCTTGGCCTGATCCAGGTCACTTTGACGGCGGTAGATCACGGAGACGAAGGCCGCAACGACGGCGGCCCACAGGGCCAGGATCACGGCGAGCTTCAGCAACTCGACACGATCGGTGAACACCAATGCGGAGCTGGCCAGAATGGCGAGCACCAGCAATACCGTTAAGAGCAGCCAGCCTGGCCTTCGGCCGCCGCGCCGTGGCCGACCACCGCGGGGCAGAACGGTCATGCGCCGACTGTACCCGTCACCGGTCACCTAGCCCGGTGACCGCTGCGGCGATTCGGCCGACGACCGGAGGGAATCCGTCACTCAGGCGCAGTGTCCCCGTTGTCCGGCGGTTCCTCGGGGGACTTGCAGCAATGCTGGAGCCACACGGCCGCGACCGCCAACGCCAGCGCACTGACCGCGGCGACCACCGCGCCCGGGGTGTCCTCGGTTGCCACCCGGATCTCGCCGCGCCGCGGCAGCAGGTACACCACGACCCCGATCCACCACCCGGCGGTGATGGCTCCCACCCAGGCCGAGGCCTTGGCGATCACCACCGACCGCGCCACCGCGAGGGGATGCAGCCGGCCGCCGCCGACCCCGATCTGCCCGTCGTTGATCTTGGCGCGCACGTAGAACGCCCAGCCCGCCTCGACGATCGCCACCGCGAGCAGGGACAGTCCGGTCCACACCGTCAGCGGCGGGAACCACCGGTAGAGCATGCCGACCAGCACGTAGCCGATGATCGCCACGACGACGACCGCACCGGCCAGGTCGCGCTTGCGGGTCGGGCCCATCAGTCGGCCACTGGTTCGGTTCGGATGTCCAGGGTCAGTTCGGTGCGCCGGACACCGGCCCGTTCCGCTGGGTCGATCTCCTCGAGCAGGTGCGCCACCCGCCGGGTTCGGCCGACCACGGTCAGCGTGGCGTCCGGGTCCACCGCCAACCACGGGATCAGCACGAACGCGCGCAGGTGGGCCAGCGGGTGCGGCAGCGTCAGGTCCTCGTCGCGGGAGATCACCTCGATGTCACCGTCATGGCAGGTGACCAGGTCGACGTCGAGGGTGCGGGGACCCCATCTCTGTTCCCGGACCCGGTCCGCGGCCTGTTCCAGTTCCTGGCCGCGCCGCAGCCAACCGTGCCCGTCGAGCTTCGGGTCATCGGCGATCACCACCGCGTTGAGGAACGGCCCCTGCTCGACGCCGCCCCAGGCGTCCGTCTCGAACACGGGCGACACCGCGCGCACCGCGGCGCCGAGTCCGTCGACCACAGACTGCAACCGGGCCAGCCGGTCACCGAGATTCGATCCGATCGAGAGCACCGTCGAAGTCACTGACCGTTCCCCCGTCTCGAGCGGCGGGCCACCACCGCGACATCGTCGAAGGTCAACGGGATCGGGGCGCTGGGCTTGTGCACCACGACCTCGACCGCGTGCAGGCGCTCGTCGGCCATGACCGCGTCGGCGATCTCGGCCGAGACGGTCTCGATGAGATTGCGGGGCGGGCCGGCCACGATGTCGGCGGCCAGCTGGGCCAGCGCGCCGTAGTCGAGGGTGTCGGCGAGATCGTCGCTGGCGGCCGCGCCGCGCAGATCCACCCACGCCGTGATGTCGACGACGAACTCCTGACCATCGCGGCGTTCATGCTCGAAAACCCCATGGTTTCCACGAACTCGTAAGCCGCGCAACTCAATTCGATCAGCCAAGCCGTCCTCCAGATTCCCAGGCTTCCAGCACGCTCAGCGCGTCGACGGTGGCCACCACGTCATGCACCCGGACGCCCCACGCGCCGTGCACCGCGGCCAGCGTCGAGATCACCGCGGTGGCGGTCTCCCGGCCGTCCGGTGGGCGCGGTTCCCCATCCGGGCCGGCCAGCAGCGCACCGAGAAATCGCTTGCGCGACGCCCCCACCAGCACCGGAATTCCGGTGGCGACGAACTCGGGCAGGGCATGCAGCAGGGCCCAATTGTCCTGTGCCGTCTTGGCGAATCCGAGACCCGGGTCGATGATCAGCCGCTGCGGGTCGACGCCCGCCGCGACGGCCGCGTCGACCGCGGCCAGCAGTTCGGACCGAACCTCGGCCACGACGTCGTGGTACCCCGGCGCCTCGTGCGGGTGCGCGGCAGCCACCGAACGCCAGTGCATCAGGATCCACGGCACGCCGGCCTCGGCGAGCAGGGGCGCCATGTTCGGGTCGGCCAGGCCGCCGGATACATCGTTGACGATCTGTGCGCCACTCTCCAGGGCAACCTTCGCCACGTCGGCGTGCATGGTGTCGATGCTGACGGTGATCCCTTGGGCGGCAAGCGCTTCGATCACCGGAGCGACGCGGGCCGCCTCAACCGCGGGGTCGATCCGCACCGCACCGGGGCGGGTCGATTCGCCGCCGACGTCGATGATCGCCGCCCCGGCGTCGGCGAGCGCCAGCCCGTGTGCGACGGCGCGGTCACGGTCGATGAACTTGCCGCCGTCGGAGAAGGAATCGTCGGTGACGTTCACGACCCCCATGACCTGCACCCGCGTTCCGCGGGTGACCGTGGGGCGCGTTCCGCGAGGGACAATCGGGCCGGGTGGGTTCACTTCCGCAGGATAAGTTCCAGCGCCTCGGCCCGGGATGCCTTGTCGGTCTTGAACTGCCCGCGCACCGCGGACGTGGTGGTGACCGCGCCGGGTTTGCGGACACCGCGCATGGCCATGCAGAGGTGCTCGGCCTCGACCACCACGATGGCCCCGCGCGGATTGAGCTTGCGCATGAGTGCATCGGCGATCTGCGCGGTCAGCCGTTCCTGCACCTGCGGGCGCTTCGAGTACAGGTCCACCAGGCGGGCGATCTTCGACAGACCCGTCACCCGGCCGTCCACCCCGGGGATGTACCCGACGTGGGCCACCCCGTGGAACGACACCAGGTGGTGCTCACAGGTGGAGTACATCGGGATTTGCTTCACCAGCACGAGCTCGTCGTGCTCCTCGTCGAAGGTGGTGTTCAGCACCGCGTCGGGGTCGGTGTACAGACCGGCCATCAGCTCCTTGTACGCACGCGCCACCCGAGCCGGGGTATCGACCAGACCCTGACGATCGGGGTCTTCACCGATGGCGATCAGCAGCTCACGCACCGCCGCCTCGGCCCGCGGCTGATCGAAAACGCGCACGGCCGTATCGGTGTTGTTGTGATGCTCGCGCAGCGACTGCGACATCGAAGCCTCCGTTCTCGGATCAGCCGTGGGCCGGTGGGTTGGACCGGTCGGCCCGCTCGTGGCCGCCGTCCTGGCCCGCGTCTTCGCCCGGATTCGGCTGACCGGGATGAGGATACGGCTGATACGGGTACGGCTGGGGCTGCTGCCACCCCGACGGATGTGGCGGCGGGTACCAGTAGCCCTGCTGTTGCTGGGGCGGCTGGTAACCCGGCTGCTGATGCTGCGGCGACGGCGGCCAGCCCGGGGCGTGCCAGCCGGCCGGGGCACCGTAATCGGGCTGGGTCGAACCGTTCGGGGCGGATCCATTCGGCGGTGCACCGTTGGCCGGCACCCCGTTGGTCTCGTTCGCCCGCTCGGCTTCCCGGGTCGCGGCCGCGATCGCGGCCTTGAAGGCGGGCTCGGGCACCGGCGGCGGCCACGGCTCGCCACGCTCGATGGCGATCTCGCCGGGGGTCTTGATCGGCGGCTTGTCGGACGGCACGCGGCCACCGAAGTCGTCGAACATGGTCAGCCGGGGACGCTTCTTGACGTCACCGAAGATGGCCTCCAGCTCGGCACGGTGCAGCGTCTCCTTCTCCAGGAGCTCGCCGGCCAGCGTGTCGAGCACATCGCGGTACTCGGTCAGGATCTCCCACGCCTCGGTGTGCGCGGCCTCGATCAGCTTGCGCACCTCGTCGTCGATGTCGCGGGCCACCTCGTGACCGAAGTCGGCCTGGGTGCCCATGGTGCGGCCCAGGAACGGGTCGCCATGCTCGGTGCCGTAACGCACCGCGCCCAGCTTGGAGCTCATGCCGTACTCGGTGACCATGGCCCGGGCGATCTTGGTGGCCTGCTCGATGTCGGACACCGCACCGGTGGTGGGCTCGCGGAACACGAGCTCTTCGGCGGCGCGGCCGCCCATCGCGAACACCAGCCGGGCGATCATCTCCGAGCGGGTCATCAGACCCTTGTCGTCCTCGGGCACGGCAACGGCGTGGCCGCCGGTGCGCCCGCGGGCCAGGATGGTGACCTTGTAGATGGGCTCGATGTCGGGCATCGCCCAGGCCGCCAGTGTGTGCCCGCCCTCGTGGTAGGCGGTGATCTTCTTTTCCTGCTCGCTGATGATGCGGCTCTTGCGGCGCGGGCCGCCGACGACGCGGTCGACGGCTTCTTCGAGGGCCGCACCCGTGATGACGGTGCCGTTCTCACGGGCGGTGAGCAATGCGGCCTCGTTGATGACGTTGGCCAGGTCGGCGCCGGACATGCCGACGGTCCGCTTGGCCAGCCCGTCCAGATCGGCATCGGGGGCGATCGGCTTGCCGCCCGAGTGCACCCTGAGCACCGCGCGACGGCCGGCCAGATCGGGGTTGGACACCGGGATCTGGCGGTCGAAGCGGCCGGGCCGCAGCAGGGCCGGGTCGAGGATGTCGGGCCGGTTGGTGGCCGCGATCAGGATGACGCCCTGACGGTCGCCGAAGCCGTCCATCTCGACCAGCAACTGGTTCAGCGTCTGCTCGCGCTCGTCGTGGCCGCCGCCCATGCCGGCGCCGCGCTGGCGGCCGACGGCGTCGATCTCGTCGACGAAGATGATGCACGGGCTGTTGGCCTTGGCCTGCTCGAACATGTCACGCACCCGCGAGGCGCCGACGCCGACGAACATCTCGACGAAGTCCGAGCCGGAGATCGTGAAGAACGGCACCCCGGCCTCACCGGCGACGGCGCGGGCCAGCAGGGTCTTGCCGGTGCCGGGCGGGCCGTACAGCAGCACACCCTTGGGGATCTTGGCGCCCAGTGCCTGATAGCGGCTGGGGTTCTGCAGGAAATCCTTGATCTCGTAGAGCTCTTCGACCGCCTCGTCGACACCGGCGACGTCGGCGAACGTGGTCTTGGGCATGTCCTTGCCCAGCTGCTTGGCCTTGGACTTGCCGAAGCCGAAGCCCATCCGGCCGCCGCCCTGCATGCGGGAGAACATCACGAACAAGGCCACCAGCAGCAGCAGCGGCAGCATGTAGATCAGCATCGAACCGAGGAAGCTGCCCTGGTTGACGGTGGTGCCGTACTTGATGTTCTTGGCCTGCAACTGCTCGGCGAGCTTCAGGGCATAGCCGGTGGGGAACTTGGTGATGACCTTGTCGGAGTTCTCGGTCTCTTCTTTGCCGCTCTTCAGATCGAGCCGCAACTGTTGCTCGCGGTCGTCGATCTGGGCGCTGTTGACGTTGTCAGCCCCGATCTGGGCCACCGCCACCGAGGTGTCGACGGGCTTGTAGCCGCGGGTGTCGTCGCTGAAATAGAAGAACGACCAGCCCAGCAGCAGCACGACCGCGATCACGGTCAGCGTGCGGATCACATTTTTGCGGTTCATCGATCACTCGGCCGAGTTCGGCCCGGTCCTTCCAACGTGCGCAGTTGAGACATCAAGGCTACCGCTAGACCAACGTCCGGCAGTTCCCGACGGGTGTCTAGCCCGGCTATTAGCTCTGGGAGCACCGCTACTCGCGGACGAGGCCGGCCACTTCGGCGATGACATCGGCATACCAGCGGAAGAGGTTCAGCGGCTCGGGCTGATCGCTTCGCAGCAGGTCCGACCAGCAGTCCGCGACCGCCGCACGGGCAGCTTTCCCGGCCCACGGCTGCGGTAACAGCGCGGGTGGCAGCAGCGGGTCGGGCTCCACCGCCCGGGTGAACTCCGCGGCCAGCTCGATCGCGACGCTCAGCCGAGTGGCCCGGGCGGCACCAGGCAGTTCACGCGCGGCTCGTTGCGCGGTTGCCAGGAGGCGTCGGTGACCGTCGGCGATCCGATCCAGCGGCCACAGCGCATCGGCGAGCGCCCGGGGCTCGGTGATTCCCCCGACGTCGAGGTCGGTCGTGGTCAGGGTGGTGACCCGATCTGCGACACCGAAGCGGTCGGCCGCGGCCCGCACGTACGGCTCCCAGGCGTTGGGCGAGATGTACAGGCCGCCCTGGACGGGAGCACCGCCCAACCGGAGCACGGCGTCGCGCATCGAGTCGCGGGCCGATCGGGCGGACTCGCCGATGGCGAAGGCCACCACATGCCACCGCCCGTCCCAGTCGGCCTGCCCGCGGTCCTGGGCATACATGTAGCGGACGAAGTCCAGGTCCGGCTCGATGGTGCTGCGCACCTCGGGCGTCGCCCGGAGCACCGCCTTGCGCCCGCGCCCGTCCTGGACGAACTGTCCTTCGGCGACCAGACGCTTGATGCACAACCTGACCTGTTGGTCGCTCATGCCGAGAGTGTTGGCCACCTCGTAGAGTTCGCCCGCATCGACCGTGGCGTCCGCGCGAAGCATGCTCTCGACCAAGGTGCGGGTCGGGACGGCGTGGTCGGTATCGGTACGTGTCTCGGCGCTCATCGGTACTCATGCTCCACCAAGATCAGCGGCGGTGAACCGGTACGACCGAGTTCGCGGTCGAGATCGGTGAAGAACCGGCCGCTGTCGATCACCGCGTCGGGAGGGTGCACCCCCGGCCGCCGCGCGGTGCCGTCGGCTACCTGGGACATGCCGAGCGCCAAGGGAATTCCGGTGGCTCGCGCCATGTCCGTCAACAGCGCGTCGATGCCGGCCGCCGGGTTGAGGTGGGCCAGCACCGCCGTGTCGCGGCCGTGCCGGTCGCCGAACGCCGCGGCGAAGAAGGGCGGCAGCGTCCCCGGGCGCTTGCTGACCAGTGCCCGCGGCAACGACCTGATGATGCCGGGGAGATCGGGTTTGGCGACGCGACGGGCCGCTGCCTCGTTGGTGAGCCGGCCACCGTCGATGTCGCGGCGCAGGACGTCGAGATACGCGAGCGACGACGGACTGATGACCATGAGGTTCGCCGAGGCCCCGGTTGGTCTCAGGGTGCGGTGCAGCGTGACGGGCTCGGGGTGGCCGACGGTGTAGGCGGCGCCGCGGCGACCGCCCGGCAGTTCGAGCGCCACGGGCCGCAGCGGCCGTTGTTCGGTCAACGTGCCGGCCCGCACCGCGGTGATGGTGCCGCTGATCTGCTGCATCCAGTGCACCGCGGCGGCGGTCGGCGACCCGTCCGGTCCGATCAACTGATCGCGGCTGATCTCATCACCGCCGGCACGGCCGGTCACGTCGACCGGCCACGCGGTGTACACGTCGCGCACTGAATCGAGCGGAGCCGCGGCCGCCGCGGCGAGCAGGTTGCTCACGCCCGGGCTGGCTCCCATGCCGATGACCGCCGTCACTCCGGCCGCGGCGGCGGCCGCGTCGAGTTCGAGCATCTGGATCGTGGGTTCCCAGTCGTCGCAGATGTCGAGATAGTGCGTGCCGGTGTCGATCGCCGCGCGCAAGACCGTAAGGCCGAACCGGTAGTACGGGCCGACGGTGTTCAGCACCAGGTCGGCCTCGGCGAGCGCATCACGGAGTGCAGCGTCATCGGTGATGTCGATGTCGCGAGCGCTGACCGGCACCGGTCCGGTGGCCAGTTCTCGCGCAAGACCCTCCGCCGCCCCGAGATCACGGTCGGCGACGACGATGTGCTCGACGGTGCCGGCGGATGCGGCGGTCCGGACGGCCACGGCGCCCATCGCTCCGGCGCCGCCCAGGGCGAGAACTCTCATGGCACAGTCCTTTCGGGTTGGTCTTCGACGAACTTTCGGAGGGAATCGAGGTAGCCGGACGCGTACAGCGACCGCGGCGCGAAAACCGCAACGAGGAACGAGCCGATGCCCTGGTCGTGGTCCAGGGACGCCTTCGCGATGCTGTGTGAGGCGTTGGGAAAGAGCTGGACGGTCAACTGGTTCGGTGGCAGCTGCGCGCGATAGACCCGCTCGGTTTCGGCCACGTCGACGTTGCGATCGTCGGCGCCCAGGATCAGCAGCACCGGGATCTTGATCCCGGCCAGCTGGGGCGTCACGTCGGAGAGGTAGTTGGTGTGCACGAACCGCCAGCGGTCGGCGGACATCGGCGGGTCGTCGATGCCGCTCGCAAGGTACCTGCCGTAGTCGGCGTCGGCGCGCAGCAGCCGCACCGATTCGGCCCGTCGCCGGCCGGCGGCGGCGATCTCGCTGTCGCCGGCCTTGCGCGCTCGCAGCTCGGCCAGCAGGTTGTATTCGCCTTGGCGCAGCCAGTTGATCGCGGGTCCGACCAGAATCATGAACTGCAGTTCGGGGTGGCGGGTGGCCACTTCGGGCAGCACCCAACCGCCTTGACTGATGCCCCATACCCCGATCCGGCGAGGGTCGATGTCGCCCCGGCGCTTTGCCCAGGCCAGCACGGCCTCGGTTTCGACGGCCCGGTCGTGCATGCTCTGGGACAGCCAATTGCCCGGCGCCCCTTCGACACCCGGCTTGTTCCAGGACACCGAGGCGTACCCGGCCCGGGCGAACGACTCCCACAACGGTCGGTAGAACGAATCGCGTGAGGCATCCGCGGGGCCGTCCCCGTGGACGAAAACCACGAGACCGTAGGGCTTTTCGCCCCGAGGCGGGAGAGCCAGGATGGCATGCAGCGGGTGCGCGGAGCCAGGTATCTCGACGCGCTCTTCGGTGATGGCGAAGTCGTTCTGACAGAGCACCACACCGCCGAGGCCGGCCGCGACGACGCTACAGACGGCGATCACCCAGAGGCAGACACGAGGCACAAAACTATCGTAACTCATACGTCCGTTTTTATTTCGATAGTTTTTGTTTGGCGGGCTTACGACACCGCCGATCCTGTGCTTGGCTGGGACCGTGCCCAAACCAACCGAACGGTTAGTCGATACAAATGGCGTGACGTTGAAGGTGATCGAGGCGGGTGAGCGCGGAAATCCGGTGGTGGTGTTGACCCACGGATTCCCCGAACTCGCGTACTCGTGGCGGCACCAGATTCCGGCGCTGGCGGCGGCCGGGTACCACGTGCTGGCCCCTGACCAGCGGGGCTACGGCGGCTCATCGCGGCCCGAAGAAATCGATGCCTACAACATCGTCGAACTGACGGCCGACGTCGCGGGGTTGCTGGACGATGTGGGCGCCGAGAAGGCGGTGCTCATCGGCCACGACTGGGGCTCGCCGGTGGCCACCAACTTCCCGTTGTTCTTCCCGGATCGGGTCACCGCGGTGGCCGCCTTGAGCGTGCCGCCGGTGCCGCGGGCCTCGGCACCGCCGACCGCGCTCTGGCGCAAGATCTTCGGCGACAACTTCTTCTACATCCTGTATTTCCAGGAACCGGGGGTGGCCGATGCCGCGTTGAGCGCCGACCCGGCCCGGACCTTGCGCCGGATGATCGGCGGCGTGCGCACCACCGGCGACGAGTTCGCGGCGCAGCGAATGATCGCGCCCGGCCCTGAGGGTTTCGTCGACCGGCTGCCCGAGCCCGAGAGTCTGCCCGACTGGATCAGCCAGGACGAACTCGACCACTACATCGCCGAGTTCACCCGAACCGGCTTCACCGGGCCGCTCAACTGGTACCGCAACTTCGACCGGAACTGGGAGCTGACCGAGAGCACCCCCGCGCCGACCATCGACGTCCCCACCCTGTTCGTGGTCGGTACCGCGGACCCGGTGCTGAGCTTCACCCCGCGAGACCGGGTGCGCGACGTGGTGACCGGCGATTACCGCGAGGTGCTGATCGAGGGTGCCGGGCACTGGCTGCAGCAGGAACGGCCCGACGAGGTCAACAATGCGATCCTGGAGTTCTTGGGAGGCCTGCGATGAGTCCGCTGAACTTCGGGGTGTTCATCACGCCCTTCCACCCGGTGGGCCAATCCCCCACCACCGCACTGCAATACGACATGGACCGGGTCGAGGCACTGGACCGGCTCGGCTACGACGAAGCCTGGTTCGGCGAACACCATTCCGGCGGTTACGAACTCATCGCCTGTCCCGAGGTGTTCATCGCCGCCGCGGCTGAGCGGACCAAGCACATCCGGCTGGGCACCGGTGTGGTGTCGCTGCCCTACCACCACCCGCTCATGGTGGCCGACCGATGGGTGTTACTCGACCACCTCACCCGCGGCCGCGTCATGTTCGGCACCGGCCCGGGGGCGCTGCCGTCGGACGCCTACATGATGGGCATCGACCCGGTGGATCAGCGGCCGATGATGCAAGAGTCCCTCGAGGCGATCCTCGCGCTGTTCCGTGCCGCACCCGATGAGCGGATCGACCGCAAGACCGACTGGTTCACCCTGCGCGACGCCGCTCTGCACATCCGCCCCTACACCTGGCCGTACCCGGAAATCTCCACTGCGGCAATGATTTCTCCGTCCGGTCCGCGCCTGGCCGGGGCATTGGGCACGTCATTGCTGTCCCTGTCGATGTCGGTGCCCGGCGGGTATGCGGCCATCGAGACCACCTGGGACACCGTGCGCGACCAGGCCGCCAGATCCGACCGACCCGAACCCGACCGGAAGAACTGGCGGGTGCTCGGCATCATCCACCTCGCCGACACCCGCGAGCAGGCCATCGAGGACTGCACGTACGGCCTACAGGACTTCGCCAACTACTTCGGCGCGGCCGGCTTCGTGCCGCTGTCCAACCAGGCCGAGGGCGGCGGCTCCCCCTACGAGTTCGTGGAAAACTATGCGGCTGGCGGCAATTGCTGCATCGGCACCACCGCCGACGCCATCACCTACATCCAGGATCTGCTCGACCGCTCGGGCGGATTCGGGACCTTCCTGCTCCTCGGACACGACTGGGCCCCACCGGCGGCCACCTTTCACTCCTACGAACTGTTCGCCCGTGAGGTGATCCCGCATTTCAAGGGCCAGCTCACCGCCGCGCGCGCGTCGCACGACTGGGCCAAAGGCATGCGGGATCAACTGCTGGGCCGCGCCGGGCAGGCGATCGTCAACGCCATCACCGAACACACCACGGAGGAGAAGAACTGATGCGCGCCGCGGTTCTGCGTGACGGCCGCATGGTCGTCCGCGACGACGTGCCCGAACCGGTGCCGGGTCCGGGCCAGGTGCTGGTCGAGGTGAAAGCCTGCGGAATCTGCGGCTCCGACCTGCATTTCGCCACCCACGGCGCCGACATGCTGGCCGCGAGTGCCGTCCTGGAGGGTATGCCCGGCATCGACATCGACCTGTCCGGCGACGTCTTCATGGGCCACGAGTTCAGCGCCGAGATCCTCGACGCCGGACCGGGCACCGACGCGCCGGCAGCTGGAACGCTGGTGACCTCGGTGCCGGTACTGATAACGGCCACCGGGATGGACATGCTGGTGTACAGCAACACCGCCGTCGGCGGATACGCCGAGAAGATGCTGCTGTCGGCGCCGCTGCTGCTGCCGGTGCCCAACGGGCTGAGCGCCGAACACGCCGCGCTCACCGAACCGATGGCGGTCGGCCTGCACGCTGTGAACGCCTCGCGCATCGAACCCGGCGAGGCGGCGCTCGTCGTCGGATGCGGCCCGGTCGGCATCGCCATCATCGCCGCACTGAAGCTACGGGGCGTGGAAAACATTGTGGCGTCGGACTTCTCCCCCGCCCGGCGTCAGCTCGCCGCCACGATGGGCGCGCACGTCACGTTGGATCCGGCTGCCGATTCGCCGTTCCACCAGTGCCGGCCCGCGGTCGTGTTCGAAGCCGTCGGCGCGCCCGGGATCATCGACGACGTGCTTCGTCGCGCGCCCGCGGGCATTCGGCTGGTGGTGGCCGGGGTCTGCATGCAACCCGACACCGTGCACCCGTTCTACGCGATCACCAAACAGATCAGTATCCAATTCGTCTTCGGCTACGACCCGGCCGAGTTCGCGACCTCGCTGCGGGCCATTGCCGAGGGCGATGTCGACGTCGCGCCGATGATCACCGGGACCGTGGGCCTGGACGGCGTGGGCGCCGCGTTCGGCGAACTCGCCTCGCCCGACCGGCACTGCAAAGTCCTGGTGACGCCGTGACGTCCCGGTAGGGTTTCGGTCATGCCGATCGCCGGAAATGCGAAGTTACGAGTCCTCGGCGCGGCCGCGGCGGGTCTGATCGCCGTCGCCGCCAGCGCATGCGATGCGAGCTCGGGCCCGGGCGGAGCCGATGCCCCGGCCGGGGCCCGGCAGGTGACCGTCGTCGGATCCGGCCAGGTGCAGGGAGTTCCGGACACCCTGACCGCCGATGTGGCGATGGAGTTCAGCGCGCCGGATGTCTCGGCCGCGCTCAACCAATCCAGCCAACGACAGCAGGCCGTGATCGACGCGTTGGTCGGATCGGGCATCGACCGCAAGGACATCAGCACCACCCAGGTCAGCGTGCAGCCCCAGTTCAGCCCCGACGGGCCCGGCAACACCATCACGGGCTACCGGGCCAGCAATGCGATCAACGTCAAGATCCGCGACACCGCGAAGGCCTCGCAGACCCTGTCGCTGATCGCGGGGACCGGCGGGGACGCCACCCGGATCAACTCGGTCAACTACTCGATCGAGGACGATTCCGACCTGGTGAACGACGCGCGGGCGCGGGCGTTCGAGGACGCCAAGAACCGGGCCGAGCAGTACGCCGGACTGTCCGGGCTGGAACTGGGCAAGGTGCTGTCGATCTCCGAACAGCCCGGCGGCTCGACGCCACCCACGCCGACCCCGATGCCCCGCGCCGCGATGGAGGCGGTGCCGCTGGAGCCCGGCCAGCAGACCGTGAACTTCTCGGTGACCGTGATCTGGGAGCTCACCTAGCGCCGGCGGGCGCGATGTCGACGGGGATGCCGTTGAGCACCGCCGTGCCGGACAGCGGGTCCAGGTGGGTGCCGTCGTTGAGCTGGTTGACGTTCACCCCGGGGTGGCTGGCCGCGAGTTCCTGACCGGTTCCGGCGCGGTCGTGCCCCCAGCCGTGCGGTAGCGAGACCACGCCGCGCCGGATGCCGTCATTCACCTCGATCGGCGCCAGCAGCTCACCGCCCGGGCCCTTGATCACGGCGATGTCGGTGAGGCCGAGATCGGCCGCGTCATCGGGGTGGATCTGCAGGGTGCACCGGTTCGAACCGCCCGACAGCGCCGGGAGATTGTGCATCCAGCTGTTGTTGGACCGCAGATGGCGCCGGCCGATCAGCAGGAACCCACCCGCCGCACGGCCGAGCGCGTCCCGCAGCCGAGCGACGTCGGCGACGATCGGATCCGGCGCGAGTTCGATTGTCCCGCTCGGGGTTCGCAGCACCTCGGGGATCCTCGGCTGCAGCGGCCCCAGGTCGATACCGTGCGGGTTGGCCTTCAGCCGCTCCAGGGTGAGGCCGTCGGGACGGGCGCCGAAGGCGTCGCCATACGGCCCGATCCGCAGCATCATGTCGAGCCGGCGTTCATAACCCGGGCCGTCGTGGAGCATCGAGGTGAGCTCTTCGACGTCGCGTCCGGCGACCGGCGAATCGGCGTCGGCGACCTCCTTCCCCAGCGTCGTCGCGATCACCTGGGCGTCGACCAGTCCCGGATCACCAGCGGGCCCCACACCGTAGAGGATCAGCGCCAGGCGCGACAGGATCTCGGCCTCGTCGGGCCGACCGTCCAGCGGCAGCGTAGGCGAGGAGTACCGCACGTTGTTGCGTACCGCGAGGTTGTTCAGCGCGACGTCGAAGTGGGCGGTCTGGGCCGGCGGGGGCGGCGGCAGGATGACGTCGGCGTGGCGGGTGGTCTCGTTCAGGTACGGGTCGATGCTGAGCATGAACTCGACGCCGTCCAACGCGCGGTCGAGCCGGTCACCGTCCGGCGCGGACAGCACCGGGTTGCCTGCGATGGTGATCATCGCCTTGATCTGCCCCTCGCCCGCCGTGTCGATCTCCTCGGCGAGCGCGGCGGCCGGCAATTCGGACAGGGCCTCGGGATACCCCGAGACCCGGCTGGTCCACCGCCCGGTCCTGAAACCGCGGCCCGGTTTCGGCGGCCGCGGCGCATGGGCAGCCGCACCGAGCGGGAACATGGCCCCGCCGGGCCGGTCGAGGTTGCCGGTCAGCACATTGATCACGTCGACGAGCCAGCTGCCGATGGTGCCGAACTCGACCGTGGAGGTACCGATCCGGCCGTAGACCGCCGCCGTCGGCGCCGACGCGAGCTCGCGGGCCAGTTCCCGGATCTCCTCGGCGCCCACTCCGCAGGCCGAGGCGACGGCCTCGGGGGCGAATTCGTCGGCGAGCGCGCGGACCTGCTCGACGCCGGAGACGTGGCCGGCGAGCCGACCGAGATCGACGAGGTCCTCGTCGAACAGCACGTGCACGATCGCGAACAGCAACGCGGCATCGGTCCCGGGTCGCGGCGCGACGTGCCGGTCGGCCAGTTCGGCGGTGCGGGTGCGGGCCGGGTCGATGACGGTGAGCTTGCCGCCTCGCTTGCGGAGGGCGCGCAGCTTGCCGGGGAAATCGGCGGCGGTGGCCAGGCTGCCGTTGGAGACCATCGGATTCGCGCCGATGATCACCAGGTAGTCGGTCCGGTCCAGATCGGGCACGGTGAACGCGATCGGGCTGCCGAACATCAGTCCCAGCGCCACGTGCTTGGGCATCTGATCGAGGGTGCTGGCGCTGAACACCTGCCGGGTACCCAGGCCCTTGATGATCACCGGCGCATAGAGGCTGCCGGCGATGGTGTGCGCGTTCGGGTTGCCGAGGTACACCCCGACCGACGAGCCGCCGTGTTCGCCGATCACCGCGCCGAGCCGCTCGGCGACGACGGCGTACGCCTCGTCCCAGGTGGCCTCGGTCAGCACGCCGTCCCGCCGGACCAGTGGACCCGTCAGGCGGTCAGGATCGTTGTCGAGCTCGCCGAAGCTGGCGCCCTTCGGGCAGATGAACCCCGCGCTGAACACGTCGTCGCGGTCGCCGCGGGCAGCGGTCACCCGGTTGTCGGCGATGGTCAGCGTCAAGCCGCAGGTGGCTTCGCAGAACGGGCAGATGCGCAGCGCGGTCCGGGTATCAGCCATACGCGAATTCTGCGCCTGTCAGACGTTCTCGTACACCTTTGGATCGAGAGTGCCGATGTAGGGCAGATCGCGGTAGCGCTCGGCGAAATCCAGTCCGTACCCGACCACGAACTCGTTGGGGATGTCGAAGCCCACGTAGGCGACGTCGAGTTCGGTCTTGACGGCCTCGGGTTTGCGCAGCAGCGTGCACACCCGCAGCGAACGCGGGCCGCGGGTGGCGAGGTTGCGCAGCAGCCACGACAGCGTCAGCCCGGAGTCGATGATGTCCTCGACGATCAGCACGTCGCGGTCATTGATGTCGCGGTCGAGATCCTTGAGGATCCGGACCACACCCGATGACGAGGTGGACGAGCCGTACGAGCTGACCGCCATGAACTCCAGCTGCGTGGGCAGCGGGATGGTCCGGGCCAGATCGGTGACGAACATGACCGCACCCTTGAGCACGGTGACCAGCAGCAGGTCGTCGTTGCCCAGGTCGTCGCGGTACTGCTCGGCGATCATCTCGGCGAGTTCGACGGTGCGAGTCCGGATCTGCTCCTCGGACAACAGCACCGATTTGATGTCTCCCGCATAGAGCTCGGCAGAGTCGACAGCCACTGCAACAGCGTGCCACGTGAGGGGGCCGCTTTCCAACGTGCCTCGCTAGACGGGTTCGGTGTGCAGCCGCAGCGCGCCGGCGCGCCGCGCCGCGAACAACCGCTGTTTGCGCAGTCCGGACCCGACGGCCACGCCACCCTGCCCACGCCACGCCGTCACCAGCCGGTCCACGCCCCGGATCTGGATGTCGGTCAGATCACATGCGCCGCCGTCCAGCAACCAGGCCCGGATCACCCGGCGCCGGAGCGCATCGGTCAATTCGGCCAGCCGGCCGGTGTCCAACCCGCCGTCGGCGGTGACCGCCGTGGCGAGGGCCTCGCGGGCCAGCGCGTCGAGGGCGTCGGTGTCCTCACGCAACGCGGCGGCCGTCCGCGCCAGCGCCTCGGCGACTCCCCCGCCCAGCACGTCCTCCAGCAGCGGCAGCACCTCGTGCCGCAGCCGGGCGCGGGTGAACCGCCGTTCGGCGTTCTGCGGGTCCTGCCAGGCGGTGACGCCGAGTTCGTCGCACGCCGCGTGGGTGACGGCCCGTCGCACCCCCAGCAAGGGCCGGTGCCACGGCGGGTCGTGGGCCCGCATCCCGGCGATGGAACGGGCGCCCGACCCCCGGCCCAGGCCCAGCAGCACCGTCTCGGCCTGATCGTCGAGGGTGTGGCCCAGCAGTACCGGGGCGCCGGCACGGGCGGCGTCCAGGGCCTGATAGCGAGCCTGCCGGGCCGCCGCCTCCGGACCGCCGAGGTTACCCACCTCGACCGGAATGACCTGTGCTGCAGCACATCCCAACTCGAGCGCCTGGTGACGCGCGGTGTCGGCCACGGCGTCGGAGCCCGGTTGCAGCCGATGGTCGACGATCAGCGCGGTGGTGGGTCGCAACTGTGCGGCCACTGCGGTCAGTGCCAGCGAGTCCGCGCCGCCCGACAACGCCACGCTCCAGCTCGCACCGTCGATCTGCGCGCCGGCCGCCGCCACCGCTTGCCGCAGCGCGGCTAGAGCACCCGGTCGATCCATCGTCGTGGTTCGTCGATCTCGTCGGGCTGGGGCAGGGAGTCGGGGCCGGACCAGATCGTGTTGAACCGGGCCATCCCGACGGTGGACACCACCTGGTCGACGAACGCCTTGCCCCGGGTGTACTGGCTCAGCTTGGCGTCGAGGCCCAGCAGCGCACGTACCAGCCGCTGCACCGGCGGCTGCTTGCGCTGCCTGCGTTCGTCGAAACGACGCCGGATGGTCGACACCGTGGGCACCACCGCGGGGCCGACGGCATCCATCACGTGATCGGCGTGCCCCTCCAGCAGTGTGCCGAGCACCAACAACTGATCCAGGGCGCGGCGCTGCGGTTCGGCCTGCACCGCACGCATCAGTCCGAGCACACCGGTCGAGTTCGGATGCGGCGGTGACCCGTTGCGCTGATTGCGGACGAACTGCGCGAGCCGGCTCGCCAATTCGGCGACGTCGTCGCCGGCATCCTGGGTGAGGACCGCCAGCGCCTGCGACATGTGATCCGCCAGCCACGGGTTGGCCCGGAACTGCACCCGGTGGGTCACCTCGTGCAGGCATACCCACAGCCGGAAATCTGCTGGGGGGACCCGCAATTGGCGTTCCACGGAGATGACGTTGGGATACACCAGCAGCAGCTCGCCGCCGTCCGGGCCGAACGGGTCGTACTGGCCGAGGATGCCGGACGAGATGAACGCCAGCACCGCGCCCGTCTGCGCGCCCGTCACCCGGCCGGTGATGAAACCCGGTTTGGCCGAATCGCTTTCGTCGCCGGGCTTGACACCCGTCGTCATCACCCGCATCGACTGGGTGGCCGCGCGGATCCACTCGGGCCGGTCCACGACGCGGGCCTCGGGCACCTCCGCACCCTCGTTCAGGCCGGTCACCTCGCGAACCGGCAACTCGGCGGCCTTCGAACTCTCCGACAGCTGCTCGATGACCTGGTTGCGGGTGTAGTCGGTGGCGGCCGGGGCCGGACGGGCCAGCTTCGCCCCGACCGTCGCGGCGAAATCCCAGTCGACCGCGCGGCCGGCGGTCATGCTGACCCGGTCGTTCATGTGGCGCATCCGCATGAGCGAAGCACCGCGGCCAGCGCATCGATCGCGGTGCGTCCGGTGGGCCCGGCGTTGTTCGAGATCAGGGCGAATGTCAGCACCCGGCCGCTCTCGTCGGTCACGATGCCGGCCAGCGCGTTGGTGCCGGTCAACGAGCCGGTCTTGGCGCGCAGCCACCCGGCGGCGTCCCGCCCGGCGTCGGTGTCGAGGTAGCGGTTGGACAGCGTGCCGCTGCCGCCGGCGATCGGCAGCAGATCCACCAGCGGCCGCAGCGCGGGTTCGGTGCTGCCGGCCGCGATGTTGACCACGTCGTCGAGGATCCGGGCGCTCAGCCGGTCGTCCACCGACAAGCCGCTGGAATCAACCAGTTTGGCGCTGGAGGTGTCGATGCCGATCGCCTTCAGCTGGCTCAGCACCGCGTCGACGCCACCCTCGAAACTCTGGGGCTCGCGCAGTTCGACGGCCACCTCACGCGCGATCGCCTCGGCCATCACGTTGTCGGATTCGTTCATCATCTGACGCAGCCGCTCGATCAGCGGCGCCGATTCCACGGCGGCGATCTGCCTGCCTCCCGGCACCGACCCGGGCAGCACCGTCACGGTGGTGGGGTCCACCCTGAGCGCGGCGGCCAGCGCGCGGCCCGCGTCGAGAGCCGGTGTCGTCGACCGCTTGGATTCCACTGTCGTCGGCTGGATCCGTCCGCCGTCGAGCATCACCGATTCCATCGGCGCGATGTCACCGCCCTCGATGTCGGCGGGATCCCAGCCCGGCGCCATCGTCGGGCCGCTGTACTCGCTGGTGTCCACCCGTACCGCGGTGACGGTGACACCGCTGCTGCGCACCTGCTCGGCCAGGTCACTGATCCGGGCCGCGCCCTTGTACCAGGTGTCGGTGTCGTCCGGCGCCGCCGACAGCGTGGTGTCGCCGCCGCCCTTGAGCACCACCAGACCCGGCTGCGAATCGACAGCCAGGACCGTGGTGGTGAGCCGGGCATCGCGCTCCAGCGTGAGCAGGGCAGCCGCCGTCGTCAGCACCTTGTTGACCGATGCGGGCTGCATCGGCACGTCGGAGTTCTGTTCCCACAGTTCGGCGCCCGTCTCGGCGTCGGTGATCCGGCCGGTGACCACACCGAGGTCCGGATTGGCCAGCGCCGGTCCCAGCGCCGCGGCCAGGCCGCTCACCGTCGGCGACGGGGCCGACATGTCCACCGGGATGACGCCCGGGCTGGCGGTCGCAGGCGCCGGTGCGGGACCGACCGCCGCGGCGTCGCTGGACTGGTGCCCGGTGAGCACCGCGGCGACCGCGACAACGGCGGCGACCAGCACCAAGACCACGACGCCAACCGCCACATGGGTGGACTGCCGCCACCGTGTGGGCCGCATATTTCTCCTGCTCTGCCGGTGGTGGGGACGAGCCACCCGTTTAGGCCAGACTATCGCTCGATTAGGGTTGACCCGCGTCGTCGCCCGACGACCCAAGCCTGACCGCAGATGCGAAGGAGCCGCGACGGTGAAGTTCGACGTCGTCATCGAGATCCCGAAGGGTTCGCGCAACAAGTACGAGGTTGACCACGAGACGGGCCGGGTCAAGCTCGACCGCTACCTCTACACCCCGATGGGCTATCCCGCCGACTACGGATTCTTCGAGGACACCCTCGGCGAAGACGGTGATCCGCTGGATGCGCTCGTGCTGCTGCCCGAGTCGGTGTTCCCCGGTTGCGTCGTCGAGGCCCGTCCGGTGGCCATGTTCCGGATGACCGACGAGGCCGGCGGCGACGACAAGTTGCTGTGCGTGCCCGCCGGCGATCCGCGCTGGGACCACATCCAGAACCTCGGTGACGTGTCGCAGTTCGAGCTCGACGCGATCAAGCACTTCTTCGTGCACTACAAGGACCTGGAGCCGGGCAAGTTCGTCAAGACCGCCGACTGGGTGGGACGCGAAGAGGCCGAGGCCGAGCTGCAGCGTTCGGTGGAGCGGTTCAAGACCGAAGGTCACTGATCGGCGGGCCGAGCGTCAGACTTTGATCGGCGGGCCGAGCCCTGAATTTGCCCCGTCGTAACACGGGGTAACGTCCCCGTGCTCTGCGGGTTCGATGATTGTCCTGTGTTGATGCATCAGGGCATGGGGTTGCCGGCGTTCAACGCATTGCCGACGCGACGCGCTGTCCACGCCGTCTACGAGTGCTGCTACAGCGTGGTGCTCTCCACCGATCTGGCCGGCGGACGCCCCTACGCCGACCACACCTCGCTGTTCCGGCAGGCCGATGCCCTGCTGTTCAGCCTCGGTGAGGATTCCATCGACCGGGTGTTGCAGGCCTACCCGCACATCGGGAAGCGCCCGCGCAGCGTGAAGTCGGTGTGCGAGCAATGCTCGGTGTGGGACGACGATCCCGCCGTGATGGCACAGCTGAACACCGAGGTGAGGCAGTACGCCGAGCGGTTCGGGTTCGGCTTCGTGATGTTCGTCGAGGACTGCTGCGCGCACCGCGCCATGGCGGGGATCACCGACCGGTTGCACAACGACCGCGAGACCGAACGCAAGGTGGTCCGCAACGAGCTGGCCCGGATCAACCGCGCCCGGTTGGAGCGCATGCTGGGGCCCGAGGGCGGCTACTACAACTGGTGAGTCAGCGGTTCGCCGCGATCGAGCCGCCCGATGTTGGCGGCGATCTCGTCGGCGCGGCCACCGAACGTGTCGGTGGTGACGCCCGAGGAGTGCGGTGTCATCAACACGTTGGTCAGTTCGCCGAACGGCAGCTCACTGGGCACACCCTGCCCACCGGAAGCCGGGTAGCGGTACCAGACGTCGATCGCGGCGGCCCGGATCGAACGTTCCAGAAGCGCGTCGTACAACGCCCGTTCGACCACGAGCGGTCCGCGCCCGACATTGATCAGCACACCGTCGGGACCCAGCGCCCGCAGCTGATCGGCGCCGATCATGCCTTCGGTCGCCGCGGTCAGCGGCGCCGACACGACGACCACGTCGGACTCCGTCATGATCCGGTCGAGCGCCGACGTGTCGCCGGCCCAGGACAGACCGTGGGCCGCGGCGTCGACCCGCCCCGATCCGGTGACCGCCGCCCCGGTCGAGCCGAGCCCGCGGAACAGCTCCCACACACACTGGCCGATGTGGCCGAACCCGACGAGGCCGACCCTGGCCTGACCGATCGCCGGCAGCTGCGGCAAGTTGGCGTCGTACACCGAGGTGGCCCACACCCCGCGGCGCAGTGCGCGGTCCTGCGCCAGGAAGTCACGACGCAACAACACCGCGGCGGCGAGCACGTACTCGGCGATGGACCGTTCGTGATGGAAGGTGTTGGCCACCATGACCTCTGGCCGCAGTGACGCGAAGTCGATCTTGTCGGTCCCCGCACCCGCGACATGCACCAGACGCAGCTTCTCGGCCTCCGCGGCCATCTCGGCGGTGAACCGGCCACCGACGAAGACGTCGGCATCCCGCAGGTCCCCGATGGCACCGTCCCAGACCACCTCGGCACCGGGTGGCAGCGCGGCCTCGAAACGACCACGATGCACCAGCAGGTTGGGTTCGGCGACGACGATCTTCATCTCAACTCAATTCCGTTGCAGCGCAGGGCGCTTGCTGTCGAACTTCCAGCCGGGGATCAGGTATTGCATCGCGACCGCATCGTCGCGGGCCCCGAGCCCCTCGGCCAGGTACAGCTCGTGGGCCGCCGCAACCCGCTCCTCGTCGAGCTCCACGCCGAGCCCCGGGGTCGCAGGCACGTCGAGGTAGCCGTCCACGATCCGATATGGCTCCTTGGTGATGCGCTGACCGTCCTGCCAGATCCAGTGCGTGTCGATCGCGGTGATGTCGCCGGGCGCGGCCGCGGCGACGTGAGTGAACATCGCCAGCGATACGTCGAAGTGGTTGTTGGAGTGCGAACCCCAGGTCAGACCCCACGCGTCGCAGACCTGCGCCACCCGCACCGACCCGCTCATCGTCCAGAAGTGCGGATCGGCCAAGGGGATGTCGACCGAACCGGCCCGGATCGCGTGCCCCAACTCGCGCCAGTCGGTGGCGATCATGTTGGTGGCGGTCGGCAGGCCTGTCGCCCGCTTGAACTCGGCCATCACCTCCCGGCCCGAGAACCCGCCCTCGGGCCCCACCGGATCCTCGGCGTAGGCCAGGACATCGGTCAGCTGACGGCAGGTCTCGACGGCGTCGGCCAGCAACCAGCCACCGTTGGGGTCCAGCGTGATGCGGGCATCCGGGAACCGTTCGGCCAATGCGGTCACCGCCTTGGCCTCGTCCGCCGCGGGCAGCACCCCGCCCTTGAGTTTGAAATCCCGGAATCCGTAGCGGTCCCGGGCGGTCTCGGCCAGGCGCACGACCGCCTCGGGCGACAGCGCCTCGTCGTGGCGGATCCGGAACCACTCGTCGGCCCCGGCCTCCTCGTCGGCCGCCGAGCGGTAGGCCAGGTCGGTGCGGTTGCGGTCGCCCACGAAGAACAGGTAGCCCAGGGCCTGGACTCGGCGACGCTGCTGACCGTCGCCGAGCAGTGCCGCGACGGGCACGCCGAGGTGCTTGCCCAGCAGATCCAGTAGCGCGGACTCCACGGCCGTGACGGCATGCACCATCACTCGCAGATCGAAGGTCTGCGCGCCTCGCCCGGCGCTGTCGCGGTCGGCGAACTCGCGGCGGACGCTCTCCAGGATGGCGTGGTAGCCGCCGAGTGACCGGCCCACCACCAGCGGCCTGGCGTCGTCGAGGGTTCGCCGGATGGCTTCGCCGCCGGGGACCTCCCCCACGCCGGTGTTCCCATCGGAATCCCTGAGGATCAACAGGTTTCGCGTGAAGAACGGCCCGTGCGCGCCACTCAGGTTGAGCAGCATGCTGTCATGCCCGGCGATCGGTATCACGGTCAGTTCGGTCACGACAGGCGTCGCGTTCTGTGCACTCATCGGTACTCCCATCTCACTGAAAGTGTCATGCGAACCACTTGTCCCCGTTGGCAACCGGGCGGACCACCCGGGACACCTTGTCGCACACCATCCGCAAGGCGTCGATGATCTCGCGTTCCCGCTCCGGCGTGAGTCGCGACCGGGGCACCGACGCGCTGATCGCGTCCTGCGCGGGATGCTGGTAGCGCAACGTGACGGCGAAACACTTGATGCCCGGCGTATTTTCCTCGTCCTCGCTGGCATATCCCCGGAACCTGGCCTCGTCGAGCGCCGCATCCAGACCGGCGCGGTGGGTGATCGTGCGCGGGGTCAGCGGAGCGAGCGGGTCCGGGATGTGCGAATCGAGTTCGGCGCCGAACCGCTCCGCGAGCAGGGCCTTGCCCAGCGCGGTGGCGTAGGCCGGCAACCGGCGGCCCACCTTGTTGACGGTCCGGACGTGCTGCCGGGACTCCCGGGTCGCCAGGTAGACGACATCGTGGCCGTCGAGCCGGGCGAGGTGGATCGTCTCGTCCAGCTGGCCGCGCAGGTCTTCGAGGAACGGCGCGATCATCGGCAGATAGGGGTCGGCATCCAGATAGCTGGTGCCCACCAGTAGCGCCCGCACCCCGATGCTGTACTGCGCGCCCGCGTCGTCGGAGCGCACCCAACCCTGGGCCACCAGGGTGCGCAGCAGCGCATGCGCCGAACTCCGTGGCATATCGAGGGCGGCACAGATTTCCCGGATG
Organism: Mycolicibacterium sp. HK-90; assembly: GCF_030486405.1. The sequence continues at coordinate 5,845,105 of NZ_CP129613.1, forward strand.
CGGGTGGGCTGATCGGGGCGGGCCGCCAGGAACTCCAGCAGTTCCACGGTGCGCACCGCTGACTTCACCTTGCGCACCGAAACGCTGTCTGCACTGCCTGATTCGTCGGTCAACTCAGCCTCCCATCACCTGCCGGACGATCAGCACCACGGCGCCGATGGTGGAAATCGCGATGGCCGCCCACCGCTGCCGCTGCCGGTCCAGGTGGCGGTTGAGCCACCGGGACAACCCATAGCCGAGTACGCAGGCCGGGACGAGCATCGCGAACACCGCGATGGTGTGCCGGTCGATGGAACCCGTGAGTGCCAGCAGCACAATCGACAGGACCGATCCGACCAGGAAGAAGCCGCTCATCGTGCCGCGCAGGCGCGCTCCGGTGTTGTTCTGCCACACCAGGGCCATGGGCGGACCGCCGATGGACGTGGCGGTACCCAGCAGACCCGACGTGGCGCCGGCCAGGACGAGGTTGCGGCGGTGCGGCACGGGAATCCAGCCGAAGCTGGTCAGCACCACGCCGCCGAGCACCACCGCCGCCAGCACATAGGCCAGCACCTGCGGAGGCATCACCACCAGCAGCAGTGCCCCGGCGACGGTTCCCGGAACCCGCCCGGCCAGTGCCCATCCGGTGCCAGCGAGGTCGATGTCCTGGCGTTCGCGTACCACCACCATGAGTGTCACCATCGTCGCGAGCATGATCAGCGTTCCCGGGATCAGCCCGGGATCCACGATCGCGACGATCGGCGCCGCCAGCATGCCCATGCCGAACCCGATCGAGGCCTGCATGCAGGACGCCAAGACGATTGCGGCGGCGATGATCCCGAAACCTGCGCTGCTCACGCCGAGACCGGCACGGCCGGCTCCAACGGGTGGTGGCACTCGGACATGTGGTCGGCCGCATCCGGATCGGCGGCGGCGCCCGGCACCTGCGTCGCGCAGATCTCGGTGGCCTTCCAGCACCGCGTACGGAACCGACAGCCCGACGGCGGGTTCAGCGGCGAGGGCACCTCGCCCTTCAGCAGGATCCGGTTGCCGCGCTGAGCCGCATCGAGTTTGGGGGCCGCCGACATCAGCGCCGCGGTGTAGGGGTGACGCGGGCTGGAGTAGACATCCTCGGTGCGCCCGCTCTCGATCATGTGCCCCAGGTACATCACCGTGACGCGGTCGGCGACGTGGCGGACCACCGACAGGTCGTGCGAGATGAAGATGTAGGCGATACCGAGTTCGGACTGCAGGTCGTTGAGCAGGTTGAGCACCTGCGCCTGTACCGAGAGGTCCAGCGCCGAAACCGGTTCGTCGCAGATGATCACATCGGGGTTGAGGGCCAGCGCCCTGGCGATGCCGATGCGTTGCCGCTGGCCGCCGGAGAACTCCTGCGGGTACTTGTCGACGGCCTTGGCTCCCAGCCCGACCATGTCGAGCAGGCCACGCACCCGCATCTCGCGGTCCTTGCGGTTGGCGTACAGGGACTTGTGGGTCCGCCATGGCTCGGCGATGATGTCACCCGCGGTCATGCGCGAGTTCAGCGACGCAAAGGGATCCTGGAACACCATCTGCACCCGACGGCGGAACTTCAGCAGGTCCGCGCCGCGCAAACTGAACGGGTCGATGCCGTCGAAGGTGACGGTGCCCGAATCCGGACGCTCGAGCATCATCAAAGTCCGTGCGAGCGTGGACTTCCCGCAGCCGGATTCGCCGACCAGGCCGAGGGTTTCGCCGCGGGCCAGGTCCAGGTTGATGCCATCGAGGGCGGCGAGTCGGCTCTTGCCGACCCGGAACGATTTTCGCAGATCGCGGACGGTGAGCAGGGTGTCAGACATTTGCAACCTCCTCCGGGAAATGGCATGCGCTGCGCTGACCGTCACCGGTGAGCACCGGCCTGGTGCTGACACAGATGTCGCGGGCCAGCGGGCAGCGGTCCTGGTAGACGCAGCCGGACGGGATCGAGTGCAGGTCCGGCGGGGCGCCGCCAATCGACTTGAGCGTCTCGCCACGCACCGCACCGACCGGGACGGAGTCGAGCAGGCCCTTGGTGTACGGATGCCGGGGTTTCGCGAAAACCTCTGCCACCGGCCCTGTTTCGACAACCTGTCCGGCATACATCACGACCACCCGGTCGGCCTCCTCGGACACCAGCGCCAGGTCGTGGGTGATGAGCACGACCGCCATGTCGTATTCGCTGCGCAGACTCTTCAGCAAGGCCATAATCTGGGCCTGCACCGTGACGTCCAGGGCGGTGGTCGGCTCGTCGGCGATCAGCACCCGTGGGTTCAGCGCGACCGCCATCGCGATCAGCAGGCGCTGCCGCATGCCGCCGGAGAATTGGTGCGGATAGGAATTCATCCGCTCCTCCGGCTGCGGGATACCCACCCGCGCCATCAGTTCCACCGCTTTGCGTTTGGCGTCCTTGGCCTTGATGCCGTGATGGATGCGGAACGGCTCGGCCAGCTGGGTGCCGACGGTGTAGAGCGGATTGAGCGCGGTCAGCGCATCCTGGAAGACGATGGCCAGTTCCGGGCCGGCCAGCTTGCGCCGGGTCTCGCGGTCGGCGGCGAGGAGGTCGACACCGCCGATCCGCGCCGTCCCGTCGGCCACCTCGGCAACCGGCTCCAGCAGCCCCACGAGCGCGGTGGCCGTCATGGACTTGCCGCAGCCGGATTCGCCGAGCAGGGCCAGCGTTTGACCGCGGTGGGCCGCGAAGCTGACGTGGTCGACGGCGCGGACGGTTCCGGTGATGGTGCGGATGTCGACCGTGAGCCCATCCACCAACAGCGCGGGATCGGCGTCGACCAACTCATCGGGCTCGTGATCCATCAGTGCGGTCATCACAGTACCTTTCAGGACAGCCGCTTCGCGGCACCGGCGAAGCGGGACAAGCGTTTCTGCGGAACGGTGAGCCGCCACCGCTGACCGGGATCGGTCGCGATGCGCGCCCAGGCCGCCAGGATGGTGGCCGACACGGTGGTGATGACGATCGCCAGCCCCGGGAAGAACGACAGCCACCAGGCGGTGTGCAGGTAGGTGCGGCCCTGGGCCACCATCAGGCCCCAACTGACATCCGGCGGTTGAATGCCGATGCCCAGGAAGCTGAGCGAGCTCTCCGCGAGCATGACGTAGCAGAAGTCCAGCGTCGCCACGGTCAACAAGGTGGGCAGCACGATCGGCACCACGTGCCGCATGATGATGGAACGTCCCCCGGCCCCGAAAGTGCGGGCGGCGTCGACGAACACCCGGCTCGACAGCTCCGCCGACTCGGCGCGGGCGGTGCGCAGATACACCGGGATTCGGGTGATGGCCAGTACCGCAACGATATTGGCCGCACTCGGGGAGAACACGTAGAGCACCACCACCGCGAGCAGCAGTGAGGGGAAGCTCATGATCACGTCCGCCACCCGCATGGCCAGCGTTTCCCGCCAGCCGCGGTAGTAGCCGGCCCACATGCCGATCAGCGATCCCAGGACCGCCGAGATCACCACGGCAGGGATGGCCACCGAGAGGGTGGTGCGGCAGGCGACGATCAGGCGGGCCAGCATGCTGCGTCCCAGCGGGTCGGTGCCGAGCACGTTGGCCCAGCCGTGCGCGAGGGTGAACGGTGCCTGATTCGAATTGTCCAGGTCGATACGGGTGGCGAGGTCGCCGACCAGCATGGGTCCGAAGACCGCGGTGAGAACCACCACGCCGAGCACCACGGCGGCCGCGGCGGCCACCCGGTCGTTGACCAGCAGCCGGAACCACACCGAGCGCCTACGGGACGGTTCGGCTTCCGGTTCGCCGACGATGGCGGTGGTGGGTTTGACTGGTACCAGGTTGATCTGCGTACTCATTGGTGCCCCTAGACCTTTGCCGGTTCCCGCACCCGCGCGTCGAGCAGCGCGTAGCAGGCGTCGATGATGATGTTCAGCAGGAAGATGCTCACCGCGGTGAGCAGGACGGCGGCCTGCAGGACGGCGAAATCGCGCTGCAGGATGGCGTCGATCATGAGCTTTCCGATTCCCGGCCAGCCGAAGATCGCCTCGACCACCACCGCACCGTTGATCAGGCCGACCGCCAGATCCCCCGCGACGGTCAGGGCCGGGGCGGCGGCATTCCGGAGCGCGTGGTGGGTGACGACGCGGAGATCGCCGGCGCCCTTGCTACGTGCCAACCGCACATATGGTGCGGACAGCGCCGAGACCATGGCACCGCGGACCACCTGGGTGAGCACACCGAGGGGCCGGATCATCAGCGTGGCGATCGGCAGGATCCAGGACAGCACGCCGTCGTCGGTGCCCGACGTGGGCAGCCATCCCATCAGGACGGAGAACAGCCACACCCCGGTGATGGCGAACCAGAAATCGGGAATGCTGGCGGCGGTCATCGACAGCAGGCTCGAGAACCGGTCGGCAAGCGAGTTGGGCCGGTAGGCGGCCCAGCAGCCGACGATGACCGCACCGATGATCGCCAGCAGCATGGTGGTGACGGCCAGCTGGAGCGTGGCCGGGAAGGCGCGCAGCGCCATCTCGGACGCGGATTCGCCGGTGCGCAGGGATGTTCCGAAGTCGAGGTGGATCACGCCCTTGAAGTAGTCCACCAGCTGGGTGAGCATCGGCTGGTCGAACCCGTGCTGCTGGGCGAACGCCTCACGCTGGTCGGCGGTGGCGGACTCGGGCAGGTACAGGTTGGTGGGGTCGCCGGTGAGCCGGGCAAGCAGGAACACACCGAGCAGCACGATGATCAACGGGATGGCGCTGGTGTACATCCGGCGCCGGACAAAGGGGAACATCGGGCTCAGCTCCTGTCGGTGCGGTCGGTCTGAGCGGGCGTCATCTCCGACAGCCGCATCTCGTCGCCGGTGGCGGAGTTGGGGGTGTAATCGACACGTGGCGATTTGCCGAGAATGCCTTTCATGTGGGCGATGTAGGCGAACTGCATGATCTCCTGCGGTTCCTCGGCGAACAGCTTGGCGAACGCATCCTGGCGGGCCTGGCCGGTGAGGGCTTCCGCGGCGCGGATCTTGCCGTCGAATTCTGGTGTGCCGTAGGCGCTCTGGGGCCCGTCGGACAACATGTACTGATCCATCGTGAAGGCCGCGTCACCCGCCTGGTTGCCGTGCATGATCATCAGGAGGTAGGGACCGGTGTCCGCCGGGAACGGCCGCAGCTGGTACTGCAGCTGGCCCGCGGTGTCCATCATCTCGATCTTCACGTTCAGACCGATCTCGGCGAGTTCACTCTGCAGCACCTCGATGGTCTCGGAGATCTTCGGGAACTGGGCGGTGCGCCCGATCAGCCGGATCTGGCGGTCCACCGGAACCCCGTCGGCCTTGGCCTCGGCGATGAGCGCCTTGGCCTTGTCGAGATCGTGAGGCCATAACGGAAGTTGGCCGTTGTACCCGACGACACCGGACGGGATGAGCTGGGAGGCCGGGTCACCGAGGCCGCGGAACAGCGCCTTGACGATGCCGGTCCGGTTGACCGAGTAGTTGATGGCCTGCCGGACGCGGATGTCGTCGAGCGGCGCTTCCGTCGCCTGCATTCGCAGCGCGGTGGTCTCGTTGTTCTGGAACGGAACTCCGAGGGCGCCGGCCCCGTCCTCGGGCCCGAGCGAGGTGGCGATGTCGGCCTCGTCGTTGGTGATCATCGCCGCGCGCACACTGCCCTCGCTGCGCCACTGGTACTCGGCGCGGGCGAACGCCGGCTTGTCGCCCCAGTACCGGTCGTTGCGTTTGAGCGACAGCTTCTGGCCGTACTCCCAGTCGGCGATGGCATAGGGTCCGGTTCCGATGGGCTCGCGCACCTTCTCGGTGGTGCTGGTCCCCGACGGCACGATCTCGACGAACGAGATCCGCAGCGGAAGAATCGGATCCGGCTTCGGCGTGCCGACCACGACGGTGTTCGCGTCGGGCGCGGTGACATCGAGCTCGTCGTCACCGAACACGTACCCGTCGACGTTGCACTGCAGGTCGGAGTTCACCGCCCGGTCGATCGAGAACGCCGCGTCCTCGGCGGTGAACGGCGCGCCGTCGGAGAAGGCGACACCGTCGCGGATGTCGAAAGTCCATTGGTTGGGCGCGGTTTGGCGCCATGCGGTGGCCAGCAGCGGCTGCAGGTCACCGGTGTCGGGATCGCGTTCGATCAGCGGCTCGGTGATGTTGGACCGCACCACGATGCCGGTCGAGGTCAGCGAGCTCTCGCAGGGCTCCAGTGTCGGCGGTTCCTGCGAGATGACGATCCGCAGGGTGTCGGGGTCGTATCCGCCGTGACCGGTGTTGGCGACAGTGCACCCCGCGGTGAGTGCGCAGGCGGCCAGGCCGGCTGCCGGAGCGGCGAGAACTCGCCTCATGGATCCTCCAGGGTGTGATGTCCACGTATGTGGATGCTGGCTGTGACCGCAGACACACGCTAAGAACGCCCCGCGGGAGCCGTCAACCCACTGAAATCGGGGGAAATGACCCGGATCGGGTCCAGGAAGCCCATCGCGAGAACAGCCGAAAAAGGCATTTGAACTGCGCCTTCAACGAGCAGAGCAAGCCATCGATGCGCCGGTGGCAATGCCGCGGCGGCAATTATGCATCTTGTGTATCAACCCATGCTAATTCCGTGTTGGACGGGTATTTGCAGGCAGGCATACCGTGGCTGCATCCCAACCGAGGAGTACGTGTGCCCGAATCCGAGTCCAGCCGCCGCGTCCTGCAGGTGGGTCCGCTCAAGCCGTCGCTCGCCGAGACCCTGCGGACCAGCTACGACGCCGAGGTCCTACCCGACGGCCCCGACCGCGCGACGTTCCTCGCCGAGCACGGCGCCACGATCGCCGCGGTGGTGACCTCGGGACGCACCGGGGTGGACGCCGAACTGATGTCCGCACTGCCCAATCTGGGCGCGGTGGTGAACTTCGGGGTCGGCTACGACACCACGGACATCGAGGCGGCCGCCGCCCGCAATGTCGCGGTCAGCAACACCCCAGATGTGCTCAGCGACTGTGTGGCCGACACCGCCGTCGGGTTGCTGATCGACACGATGCGGCAGTTCTCGGCCGCCGACCGCTACCTGCGGTCCGGCCGCTGGGCGGTTGACGGCAATTACCCACTGACCCATAAGGTTTCGGGGGCCCGCGTCGGCATCATCGGGCTCGGCCGCATCGGCCAGGCGATCGCGACCCGATTGGTCGCCTTCGGCTGCCCGATCAGTTACCACAACCGGCGTGAGGTCGCGGGCAGCCCTTACGAATACGTCTCCTCCCCGGTTGAACTGGCCCGGCAGGTCGACGTCCTTGTCATCGCCGCGGCCGGCGGCAACGGCACGCGGCATCTGGTCGACCGGGACGTGCTCGAAGCCCTGGGGCCCGACGGCTACCTGGTCAACATCGCCCGGGGCAGCGTCGTGGATGAGGAGGCCCTCGTCGACGCACTGACCGCGGGCAGGCTGGCCGGCGCCGGACTCGATGTCTTCACCGACGAACCGAACGTGCCAGAGGCGCTGCTCGCGCTGGACAACGTGGTGCTGCTTCCTCACGTCGGAAGCGGAACCGTGGAGACCCGGGCCGCCATGGAGGCGCTGACCCTGGCCAACCTCGACAGGTTCCTGGAGTCCGGCGAACTCGTCACCCCGGTGCCCATGCCGGCTCCGGCCAGCCGCACCTAGCCCACGAAATCCTCGACCAGATCGTCGGTGGTCCACTCACGGGGCGGCAGCACGTCGCGCAACAGGCGAAGCAGCGCCGGGTTGGTGCTGTCCCCGCGCCAGACCGCGTCGAGTTCGACCGGACGTTCCCGGAACGCGCCGATCGTCCGGAACACCACGCCCTCCGGGTGCAGGGTAGCCGTCGAGGCGGGCACCAGTGCAATGCCGATGCCGGAGCGGACCAGCACCAGCATGGTGTGCACCTGGGTGACGTACTGGACGTAACGCGGCGTGGCGCCGGCGATGGTGAATGTGCTGATCAGCAGCTCGTGGAAGTACCGGGCCTGCACCGGCGAGTACATGATCATGTCCTGGCCGTCGAGATCGTTGAGCGTGAGCTGACGAGTCACCTCGACCAGCGGGTGCGCCGCCGGTAGCGCGGCGATGAGCTGTTCATGCAGCAGGGGCCGGGAGACGAGGCCAGGACGCTTGAGCGGTGGCCGCGCCATCCCGAGGTCCAGCTCGCCGGTCATGAGCCCTTCGACCTGGGCGGCCGTCACCATTTCCCGCAACTCGAGCTTCACATCGGGCATCTGTGCACGTGCGGCGTCGAACAGCCTGGGCAGCACGGGGTGCGCCGACGCCGCGGTGAACCCGATCACCACCGTGCCGAGATCGCCTGCCGGAACCCGCTTTACATTCAGTGCGGCACCTTCGGCCAGCTGCAGGATCCGTCGGGCGTCGGGCAGGAACGCCACCCCGGCGGGGGTCAGTGTCACCGATCGGGTGGTCCGGTCGATCAGGTGCACGCCGAGTTCGCTCTCCAGCTGCTGGATCTGGCGGCTCAGCGGCGGCTGGGTCATGTGCAGCCGTTCGGCGGCGCGGCCGAAGTGCAATTCCTCGGCAACGGCGATGAAACACGAGAGCCTCGACAACGAGAACACCGGTGCAGCCTATCGGCCGCACCCGGTCATATATGCAAGAACCGCATGAATGCCAGCAATGAATGGCCCGCACGGGCATCACGGACTGGATTTGCCCGCCAGGCGAGCGACAATCCAGCGACAACCCGAAAACCATTGCTGACATGCGAATTAACTACTATTATCGAACATATGTTCGAGTTGCTTGAGGGGCCCGCGTACGGTGATTGCACCGACGCGGCGCTGATCGACACCCTCGAACACCACACCCGCGCCGAAGCCATGGAAGCCGCCGGACGCCTGGCCGTCATCGCCGAGATCGTGGCACGGCATTGCGACGACGAGGACGACGCTTCTGCCCACTGCGCGATCGACGGCTGGGAGACCGCAAACGCCGCCATCAGCGCCGCATGCAACCTCAGCCGCGGCGCCGCCTCCGCCCAGATGCGCATCGCCCAAGCATTGCGCGAACGCCTACCCAAGGTCGCCGCCGTCTTCGCCCGCGGCGACATCTCGGCCAAAATCATCGCCACCATCACCTGGCGCACCCAACTCATCGTCGACGACGAAGCGTTGGGGTTGATCGACACCGCCTTGTCCGGCGCTGCCACCACCTACGGCGCGCTCTCCTCGACCAAAACCGAACAAGCCATCGACGTGTGGGTGGAGAAATTCGACCCCGCCGCCGTCCGCAGAACCCGAACCGCCGCCCGCGAGCGCGACATCCACTTCGGCGACCCCGACGACCCCAACGGCACCGTCTCCATCTGGGGACGACTGCTGGCCACCGACGCCGCCCTGCTCAGAAACCTACTCACCACCATGGCTCACGGCGTCTGCGACAACGACCCCCGCACCACCGGCCAACGCCGTTCCGACGCACTCGGAGCCCTCGGCGCCGGAGCCGACCACCTCACCTGCCAATGCGGCAACCCCGACTGCCACGCCACCGGCATCGACCCCCGTTCCCGCGCCGTGGTCGTCCACTTACTCGCGCAAATGTTGCCCGAGCCGGCCACTGATACCACCACCGGACGCGACGCAGCCGATGACGCACCAGGGCATGACGGCGACGACAACACCGGGCCTGAAACCACCGTGGAACCCTCCACGCCGACACCCAAATGCCCGCCACCAGCACCCCGGGACCCACGCATCCACGGCAAACCCAAACTCAGCGACTACGCGGCCGACCACACACCTGCCGTAACCGGGCCACCCGCAGTCATTCTCGGCGGCGGGATCGTGCCGGCACCGCTTCTCGCCGAACTGATCGCCACAGGTGCCACCGTCAAGTACGTCGCCAACTCCGATGACCTCACCACCGAAAACCGGTACCGGCCGTCAACCAAACTCACCACATTCGTCCAAATGCGCGACCTCGTATGCATGTTCCCCGGCTGCGGAGTCTCAGCCACCAATTGCGACCTCGACCACTCCACCCCGTGGCCGGCCGGAGCCACCCACCCCGGAAACCTCGGCCCCAAATGCCGAACCCACCACCTGCTCAAAACCTTTCAGACTGGCGAGAACGGCTGGACCGACCTCCAACACCCCGACGGCAGACATACCTGGATCTCACCCACCGGCCACATCTACCACACCACACCCTTCAGCCGAATCCTGTTCCCCGACTGGACAACCCACACCCCAGACCCACCAACAGGACCCACACCGACCACAACCACCACCGACCGGCACATCAAAATGCCGCTCCGCCAACAAACCCGCCAACAAACCCGCACCCAACGCATCAACACCGAACGCCGGCTCAACACAGAACTCGACAAACCACCGCCCTTTTAGGCCGGCGCGCGTCCGCTTCCGGATGCCCGGACCAGGACCGCCAACACAACGGCGGCGATGAGCAGCGCCGGAACGTCGCCCCACAGATGACCCAGGTGATGCCCGTCCCCGAAGGACTGCACGGCCATGATCACCGCGTGCACGACGCTGGAGACCACGGTGAACCAGATCAGGCTGATGTTGGCCTCGGGCCGCCGCGCCGCGTTCAGCAGGAACAGGCCCAGCGTCGCGTATACGCCGACGATCATCATGAAGTAGTTCGACTCATATGGCGCACCGTGATGCCAGGCCCACCCGGCAGGCCAGACCACGGCCAGTGGGTAGAGCAGGATCATCACCGCACCGAAGACAGCGAGCGCGATCTGCAGAAGCCGGTAGCTGCGTGAATGTTCCATGGCGCGCTCCTAGGTACGTGGAGTCTCCAGGATCGCACTACCAGCGCGGGCTCATGGCCTCAAACAACGGATCGACCGTGCGCATGTAGCCGGTGTCGTCGCGGTCGGTGATCCCGCAGCGCACGTACTGCTCGTGCAACGCGGCCAAGGCGTCGTCGTCAATCTGAACGCCGAGTCCGGGACCGGCCGGCACCGGTACTGAGCCAGAGCGGAATTCGAGCGCACCGGGCCGCACCACGTCCTCGGTCTTCCACGGCCAGTGGGTGTCACAGGCATACGTGAGATTCGGTGTGGCGGCGGCCAGATGCACCATGGCGGCGAGACTGATGCCCAGGTGCGAGTTGGAGTGCATCGACAGCCCCATCCCGAACGTGTCGCAGATGCCGGCCAACAGCCGGGACCGCTGCAATCCGCCCCAGTAGTGGTGATCGGAGAGCACCACGCGCACCGAACCTTTCGCGACGGCCGGCGCCAGCTGATCGAACGCCACCACACACATGTTGGTGGCCAACGGCATGGGCGCCTGTGACGCAACCTCGGCCATCCCGTCCAGGCCCGGCGTCGGATCCTCGAGATACTCGAGCACCCCGGACAGCCGTGCGGCCACCTTCAGCGACGTCTCGGGTGTCCATGCGGCGTTGGGGTCCAACCGCAGTGGATGGTTGGGGAATGCCGCCCGCAACGCCTCGATCGCGGCGGCCTCCTCCTCCGGCGGGAACACTCCACCCTTGAGTTTGATTGCGGTGAAACCGTATTCATCGACGATCCGCCGGGCCTGGGTCACGATACCGTCCGGGTCGAGCGCTTCACCCCAGCTGTCGGGCTCCGCGCCCGGGTGCCCCGCCCACTTGTAGAAGAGATAGGCACTGAACGGCACCGCGTCACGCACGGCCCCGCCGAGCAGATCCGATACCGGCCGGCCGGTCGCCTGCCCCGCCACGTCGAGGCAGGCCACCTCGAACGGCGAGAAGACCTGGTCGACCGCACTGGCGGTGGTGATCATGCCGGCGGTCCCGACGGCTGCCGTATCGCCCTGCAGTACCCGGGCGATGTCAGCGCGAATGGCATTGAGCGCGAACACATCGCGCCCGACGATCGCGTCGGCCGCGGCCCGGAGGCGGCCCAGATGCCGGGTGTCGGCGTAGGTCTCGCCGAGTCCGGTCAGGCCCACGTCGGTGTCCAGTTGGATGATCGCCCGCAGCGCGAAAGGCTGGTGCACGCCGACGGTGTTCAGCAACGGCGGGTCCGCGAACGCCACCGGCGTGATGCGCGCCCCGGTGATGCGCACCGGCGGCATCAGTGCACCAGGGCGTCGGCCAGTACTGCGCGGCCGGCGGCCAGGATCCGTTGCAGTTCGGCGACGTCGTCGGGCCTGGCGTCGATCAGCGGCGGGCGCACCGGCCCGGCGGGGATGCCTTCCAGGGTGACGCCCGCCTTGATCAGCGAGACCGCGTAGCCGGGTACGGTGTCGCGCAGCCGCACCAGCGGATGGAAGAACTCGCGCGTCAAAGCCGCGATCAGCGGTTCGTTGCCGGTCTCCAAGGCCTGATAGAAGGCAAGTGCGACATCGGGGGCGAACGCGAAGGTGGCCGACGAGTACAAGGTCACGCCGATCGCTCGGTATGCCTGCTGCGACACCTCGGCGGTGGGCAGTCCGTTGAAGAACTGGAAGGGCTTGCCGACGGGCTCCAGCGCATCGGTGACCGCCCGCACGATGCGCGACACCCGGTCGAGATCGCCGGTGCCGTCCTTGAACCCGACCACGTTGGGAATCAGGGCCGCCTCCACCGCCGATTCCTCGGTGTAACGGGCGTTGTTTCGGTTGTAGACGACGACGGGAAGGTCGGTGGCCGCGCTGACCTCACGGGTGTAGGCCACGAGCCCGGCCTGCGGCATCTCCACCAGGTACGGCGGCAGCAGCAGCAGTCCGTCGGCACCGGCGTCGGCGGCAACTCTCGCAAAGGCTTTCGCCGAGGCGATCGAACCGCCCGCCCCCGCGTACACCGGCACTCGGCCGGCCACCGTCTCGACGGCGGTGCGCACGACGGTGCGCATCTCCTCGGGATCCAGCGCGTGGAATTCCCCGGTGCCACAACCGATGAACACGCCACCCGGCCCGGCTTCGACACCCCTGGCGACGTGCTGCGCGAGCAGTTCCACGTCGACGTCACCGGTGGCGGTGAGCGGGGTTACCGGGAAGAACAGGACGCCGTCCAGCATTTGTCTACTCCTTGTGTTTTCTGAGATCAGTCTCTGGTGAGTTGGCCGTCGATACGCCGCCACAACCCGTCAGGGTTGCCGTCGGCAATGGCACTGGGCAACAAGCTTTTCGGGGCGTCCTGGTAACACACCGGCCGCAGGAACCGTTCGATGGCCCGGGCACCCACCGATGTGCTGCGGGGGTCGGAGGTCGACGGGAACGGTCCGCCGTGGACCATGGCATATCCGACCTCGACACCGGTCGGCCAGCCGTTGAACAGGATTCGGCCGGCTTTGAGCTCAAGGATCTCCAGGAGTTCTCCGGCCCGCCCGTGGTCGGATTCGTCGGCGTGGATCGTCGCGGTCAGCTGACCCTCCAGGCTGGTGGCGAGCCGCAACATCTCAGCTGCATCCGAGCACCTCACGAGAACGCCCGCGGCGCCGAACACCTCGGCCTGCAACGCCTCCGAAGCCAAGAAGGTGGGTGCGTCCGTGGCGAACAGGGCGGCGCGGCACGGGGCGGCGGGGGCGGCGGCCTCGGCACCGCGGGCAACCAACTCCGCCTCGCCCTCCAACGCCGTCACGCCCTGACGGAAGCTGTCGGCGATGCCCGGCGTCAGCATCACGGTCGGCGCGCTCGCCGCGACCGCCTCACTCGCGGCGGCGACGAATGCATCCAGTTCGGGACCATCCACGGCGACGACCAGACCCGGATTGGTGCAGAACTGCCCCGATCCCAGGGTCAGGGATCCGACGAATGCCCGTCCCAGCTCGGCACCGTGACTGGACAGCGCGCCGCCGAGCAGGAACACGGGATTGACGGCACTCATCTCGGCGTACACCGGGATCGGTTCAGGGCGGGCCGCGGCTGCGGTGACCAGTGCCATGCCGCCGGCGCGGGAGCCGGTGAACCCGACGGCCTTGATCCGAGGGTCGGTGACGAGGGCGGTACCCAGTTCGGGGCCGAAGCCGTACAACAGGGAGAACGTTCCGGCCGGCAGCCCGGCGGCGGCGACTGCATCGGCGATGGCACGCCCGACGAGTTCGGAGGTGCCTGGGTGGGCGTCGTGCGCCTTGACCACGACGGGGCAACCGGCGGCCAGGGCGGACGCGGTGTCGCCACCGGCCACCGAGAAGGCCAGCGGGAAGTTGCTGGCGCCGAACACCGCGACCGGGCCGAGCGGGATGCTGCGCTGACGAATGTCGGGGCGCGGCAACGGGGTTCGGTCCGGGAGCGCCGGATCGATCCGGGCCTGGTTCCAGCTGCCCTCCCGCAGCACGGCGGCGAACAACCGCAGCTGACCCGCGGTGCGCCCGACCTCGCCGGTCAGCCGCGGCCGGGGCAGACCGGTCTCGGCGTGGGCGCGGTCCACCAGGGCGTCACCGATCGACTCGAGGTTGGCTGCGATCGCTTCCAGGAATCGGGCCCTCGTCTCGATCGGGGTCGACCGGTACGCCGGGAACGCATCCGCGGCGGCAGCGCACGCGTCCTCGACGTGGGAGCGGTCACCGTACGCATAAGGGGGCTCGATCGGGTTGCCGGTCTGCGGGTCGATGCCGCGGATCTCCTTACCGGTACCGCGCACCGACGTTCCTGCGATCAGCATCTGTCCGGTCAGGTCTGTCGTCTGCACCACGGATGTCATAAGGGCACGGTACGACCCCTATAAATACATGTCCAAGTCAAATTTGCCGCCTACTGATGCACACATTGCATTAGTCCGTTTCGTCCGTATCGCGAGGTCCGTTCGCGCAAGATGTGGCGATGGAAACCGTGCACGGCCACTGCGAAGCCCGCTTCACCACGATCCGCGACGCGCTGACCGAGGCCATCGCGGAGGGCGAGGAGACCGGCGCGGCCATCGCGATCGACATCGACGGGGAGCTCGTCGTCGACATGTGGGGCGGGCACGCCGACGCGGCAGGAACCACCCCGTGGGCCGAGGACACCATCGTCAACGTCTGGTCGTCCACCAAGACCGTGACGGCCCTTGCCGGGCTGATGCTGATCGACCGGGGCGTGGTCGCCGCGGACGACCCGGTGGCCGAGCATTGGCCCGAGTTCGCCGCAAATGGCAAGCAGGACATCGAGTTCCGGCATCTACTGACCCACAGTTCGGGGCTTTCCGGGTGGGACCAGCCGTTCGCGATCGAAGACAGCTACGACTGGGAGAAATCCACCGCTGCGCTGGCCGCGCAGGCACCGTGGTGGGCGCCGGGCACCGCATCCGGCTACCACGCCCTGACCCATGGCCACCTGATCGGCGAGGTGCTGCGGCGGGTCACCGGAAAGACGCTCAAAGAATTTGTCCGTGAAGAGATCTCGGGTCCGCTCGGCGCCGATTTCCAGATCGGCGCCCGACCCGAAGACCACGACCGCATCGCCGACATCATCCCGTCCGACGAACCGCTCAACCTGCCGCTGGACCAGCTCTCCGAGATCGCCCTCAAGACGTTCACGGGCACACCCTCACCGACGATCGCGAACACCGCGGACTGGCGCGCCGCCGACATCGGGGCGGCCAACGGCCACGGCAACGCCCGATCGCTGGCCCGGATCCTGTCGGTGATCTCGTTGGGTGGCACGGTGGACGGCGTCACGCTGCTCAAGCCCGAGACAGTGGAGTCGATCTTCGAGCTGCAACTCGACAGCGCCGATCTGGTGCTGCTCGGCCACCCGGTGCGCTGGGGACTGGGATTCGGCCTGCCGCAGACACAAACCGTGCCCTACGTCCCCGAAGGCAAGATCTGCTTCTGGGGCGGTTGGGGTGGTTCCTGGGAGACGATGAACCCCGATCACAACGCCACATTCGCCTATGTGATGAACAAGATGGGCCCCGGCGTCGAGGGCTCCGAGCGCACCGCCCGGTACCTTAACCTCTTCTACGAAGCCCTGCGCGCCTGACCACGCGCCTCGAGACGACGCAGCACGTCGCCGCCCAGCACCCGCAGCTCCTGATCCGGCGCCGACGGCAACAGCGTCACGCCGTCGGCCACCCCGGCCGCCTCGATATCGGCGATCAATCCGGTCAGGCCGTCGATCGTCCCGACATAGCGCACCTCGGCGTCCGAACCGGCGACGGTGAGACTGCAGCGCGCCGAACGGTAGTCCCCGGCCACCGCCACGGTGACATCGAGGATCACCGAGACGGTGTCGTCCTCGGATTTCAGGCCGGACCGGATCCGCCGCGCCTGGGCCAGGTCGGGCGCAGAGATCCGCGCAGTCGGCTGGTCGCCGTCGGTCAGCTCGGTCCAGGACTCGGCATCCGCCACGAATATCCGCACCCCGGCCACGCTAAGTGCAAATACCGCACCTGCACAGAGTTACGTTCAGGCGGAATCCAAGGGACTACCGCGCGTCGCGGACCCGGGTCTTGTACAGGCTGGCGACGGTGGTGATCAACAGGGTCACGATGATCACGCCGAGGCTGGCCAGGGTCGGGATCTCCGGGACGTGGACGGGCTCGCCGCCGTTGATGAACGGCAGTTCGTTCTCGTGCAGCGCGTGCAGCACGAGCTTCACCCCGATGAAGGCCAGGATGAAGGCCAGCCCCTGGGACAGGTAGACCAGCCGCTTGAGCAGGTCGCCGAGCAGGAAGTACAGCTGGCGCAGGCCCATCAGCGCGAATACGTTGGCCGTGAACACCAGGTAGGGCTCCTGGGTGAGCCCGTAGATGGCCGGGATCGAATCCAGCGCGAACAGCAGGTCGGTGGTGCCCAGGGCCACGATCACCAGGAACATCGGCGTCATCAGCCGTTGACCGTTCTCGTGGATCCAGAGCCGCAGCCCGTCCCACTTGTCGGTGGTGCGCAGGTGCTTGCGCGCGAACCGCACGACCGAGTTGTCGCCGTCGTCGTCGTGGTCGGTGTCACGGACCAGGTTGATCGCGGTGTACACCAGGAACGCGCCGAAAATGTAGAAGACCCAGGAGAACTGGTTGATGGCCACCGCGCCCAGCGCGATGAAGATGCCGCGGAAGATCAGCGCCAGGATGATGCCGACCAGAAGGGCCTGCTGCTGATAGATCCTCGGCACCTTGAAGCTGGCCATGATGATCAAGAAGATGAACAGGTTGTCCACCGAGAGTGAATATTCGGTGAGCCAGCCGGCGAAGAACTCCAACCCGAACTGGCTGCCGTGGAAGAACCACACCCACACGCCGAACAGCACCGCCATGCCGATGTAGATCGACAGGTACGTCGCGGTCTCCCGCGTTGTGGGTTCGTGCGGGCGTCGCCCGATCACGACGACGTCGAACAGCAGAACGGCGATCGTCACCGCGAGAGTGACTATCCATTCCAGCTGGGTTACCTGCATCGAGAAATCCTCCGGTCGTCAACGCGCCGGAGGTCTCTTCCACCGGCAGCGCGCACCGGCCTGCGACACCGATCGACCCATGACGATCGACGTGATGACGACATCGCAGCGAAGGAATACTCCCCTCCGCCGACCAGTGTGCCTGACGAGGCGGACTAATCGAAATCGAACGGGCACGCCGCCCCGACCATCGAGCCGACACGGCAGCGGCTTAGTAGTTTGTACTCGTGACAGCCCCGGCCAGTGAGCACGAGATTCCCCCGCAGTACGTGCGATCCCCACAAGCGCCCGAGCCACGCACCCTCGTCGACATCCTGCACGACACCGCGCGGCGTTTTCCGGACGCGCCCGCCCTCGACGACGGCACCGTGCAGCTGACCTACTCCGAGCTGACCGCCGACGTCGCCGACAGCGTGGCTTGGCTTGCCGCCCGCGGTATCGGCCGCGGCGACAAGGTCGGAATCCGGATGCCTTCGGGCAGCTACGCGCTCTATGTGGCGATCCTGTCCGTACTGGCCTGCGGCGCCGCCTACGTCCCCGTGGACGCCGACGACCCCGACGAACGCGCCGAGCTGGTGTTCGGCGAGGCCAACGTGGTCGGCGTGATCACCGAGCAAGGGCTGGTGCGCGGCCCCGGTTCGTCCCGCGGCTGGCGGGCCGCCGCCCCGCTGGGGCGCGACGACGCCTGGATCATCTTCACCTCGGGCTCGACGGGAACCCCGAAGGGTGTCGCGGTGACGCATCGCAGCGCCGCGGCGTTCGTCGACGCGGAAGCGCAGATGTTCCTGCAGGACAATCCGATCGGTCCGGGCGACCGCGTACTGGCCGGCCTCTCGGTCGCCTTCGACGCGTCGTGCGAGGAGATGTGGCTGGCCTGGCGGCACGGCGCGTGCCTGGTGCCCGCCCCGCGCTCGCTGGTGCGCAGCGGTATGGATCTGGGCCCCTGGCTGGTGAGCCGCGACATCACCGTGGTGTCCACGGTGCCGACCCTGGCGGCACTGTGGCCGGCCGAGGCGTTGGAGGCCGTGCGGCTGTTGATCTTCGGGGGCGAGGCCTGCCCGCCCGAACTGGCCGCACGCCTGGCGGTGGACGGCCGCGAGGTGTGGAACACCTACGGCCCCACCGAGGCGACGGTGGTGGCCTGCGCCGCGCCGCTGGACGGGCAGGGGCCCGTCAGCATCGGTCTGCCGCTGGCCGGGTGGGATCTGGCGGTGGTGAACGCCGAGGGCCTGCCGGTGCCGATCGGCGAGGTCGGCGAACTGGTGATCGGCGGCGTGGGCCTGGCCCGCTACCTCGACCCGGAGAAGGATGCCGAGAAGTACGCGGCCATGCCGACACTGGGCTGGAGCCGGGCCTACCGCAGCGGTGACCTGGTTCGGCTGGAAGCCGACGGGCTCTACTTCCAGGGCCGCGCCGACGATCAGGTGAAGGTCGGCGGACGCCGCATCGAACTGGGCGAGGTGGACAACGCCCTCGTGCACCTGCCCGGGGTGAGCGGCGGCGCGGCCGCGGTGCGCAAGACCGCCAGCGGCACCCCGCTGCTGGTCGGCTACATCGCCAGCACCGACCCCGAGTTCGACCTGGCCGCAGCCCGGGCCGCCCTGTCCGAATCGCTACCGGCCGCCCTGGTGCCCCGGCTCGTGCTGCTCGACGAACTGCCGACCCGCACCTCGGGCAAGGTGGACCGCAACGCGCTGCCGTGGCCACCGCCCGGCGACGCCGAGCCGGACGCCCCCGAGCTCGCGGGCACCATGGGCTGGCTGGCCGGCTTGTGGCGCGACGTGCTCGGCACGCCCGTCGAAGGGCCCGAGGCCGATTTCATCGCGCTCGGCGGTGGCTCCCTGTCCGCGGCACAGTTGGTGGCCGCGCTGCGCCGGCGCTATCCGTTGGTGACCGTCGCCGATCTCTACGACCACCCGCGGCTGGGGTCGCTGGCCGGGTACCTCGACGAGCTCAAGCCGCCACCGCAGATCCAATCCCGCGAGGTCAAACCCACCCCGCTGCTCACCCAGGCCGCCCAGGTGGCGCTGTCGCTACCGCTGGCCACCCTGACCGGCATGCAGTGGGTGGTGTGGCTGGCGCTGCTGAACAACGTGGCCGCCGAACTGGGTCTCGTGTCGTGGGCACACCCGCTGAGCTGGTGGTGGGTGCTGGCCGGCTTCCTACTGTTCGTCACGCCGCTGGGCCGGATGGGTATCGCGGTGCTGTTCGCCCGGATGCTGCTGGGCGGGCTGCAACCTGGCACCTACCGGCGCGGCGGAGCGGTGCACCTGCGGGTGTGGATCGCCGAACGGCTCGCCGATGCCAGCGGCGCGGAGAACCTCGCCGGCGCACCGTGGATGGTCTATTACGCCCGCGCCCTGGGCAACAGCGTCGGCAAGGGCGTCGACATGCATTCCGCGCCGCCGGTGACCGGCATGCTGAAGATCGGTCACCGCGCCTCGGTCGAGCCCGAAGTGGACCTGACCGGGCACTGGATCGACGGCGACCAGTTCCACGTCGGGCCGGTGTCGATCGGCAACGACGCGACGATCGGGGCCCGCACCACCCTGCTGCCCGGCGCGACCATCGGCAAGAACGCCGATGTGGCCCCCGGATCCGCGGTGATCGGCAAGGTCAAGAACGGTCAGTTCTGGAAGGGCTCGCCCGCGGTGAAATCCGGCAAGGCGCGTCATCCATGGCCCGATCACCGGCCGGGACGCGCCCCGCTGTGGGTCGCGGTGTACGGCGTCTCCTCGCTTCTGCTGGCCGGCCTTCCGTTGCTCGCCTTGGCCGCGGGCCTGGCCGTGATCGTCTGGGGCGTGCACGACACCACCTCGCCGGCGGATGCCCTGCTGCCCGCGCTGGCCTGGACCCCGGCCGCAGCCGTCGTCGCTCTGCTGGCCTACGCGGCGCTGACGGTGATCGGGGTCCGGATCCTGTCGATCCGGCTCTCGGAGGGCTACCACCCGGTGCGCAGCCGGGTGGGCTGGCAGCTGTGGACCACAGAACGCCTGATGGACGCGGCCCGCAACTACCTGTTCCCGATCTACGCCAGCCTGCTCACGCCCTGGTGGCTGCGACTGCTCGGCGCGAAAGTCGGTAAGGACACCGAGATCTCGACGGCATTGTTCACCCCCAAGTTCACCGAGGTGCAGGACGGCGCGTTCCTGGCCGACGACACCATGGTGGCCTCCTACGAACTGGGCGGCGGCTGGATCCACGTCGCGAAGGCCACCATCGGCAAGCGCGCCTTCCTCGGCAACTCGGGCATCACCCAGCCCGGCCGCAAGGTACCCAACGACGGTCTGGTGGCGGTACTGTCCGCCACCCCGCACAAGGCCAAGGCCGGCTCCTCCTGGTTGGGTAGCCCGCCAGTTCGGTTGCGCCGCAACGCCACCGCGGCCGACGCCCTGCGCACCTTCCATCCGTCGGTCCGGCTCAAGATCATGCGCTCGGCGGTGGAGACCTGCCGGCTGATCCCGGTGATCGTCACCTTCGCGATCGGCATCGCGGTGCTCGGCGCGCTGCAGGCCGTCACGATCCGGTTCGGCTTCCTGTGGGCGACGCTGACCGGCGGGCTGGTGCTGCTGGTCGCCGGTGCCGTCGCCGGGACCATCGCGGTGCTCGCGAAGTGGTTGGTGGTCGGCCGGATTCGCGCTGTCGAACATCCCCTGTGGTCATCGTTCGTGTGGCGCAACGAGGTGTCGGACACCTTCGTCGAAACCGTCGCCGCACCCTGGTTCGCCCGGGCCGCCAGCGGTACCCCGGTGATGAACCTCTGGCTGCGCGGGCTGGGCGCGTCGATCGGCCGCGGGGTGTGGTGCGAAACCTACTGGCTGCCGGAGGCCGATCTGGTGACCCTCGACGCCGCCACCACCGTCAACCGCGGCTGTGTCGTACAGACCCACCTGTTCCACGACCGGATCATGCGACTGGACAGCGTTGTGCTCGAAGAGGGTTCGACGCTGGGACCGCACTGCGTGGCACTGCCCGCGGCCCGCCTCGGCGCCGGTGCCACCGTCGGCCCGGGCTCACTGGTGATGCGCGGCGACGAGGTCCCGCCGTCGACGCGCTGGCAGGGCAACCCGATCGCACCGTGGAACATGTTCGGCAAGAAGCGTGCGGCCGACAAAGCCGCCGAAAAATCCGCCAAGAGGACAGAAGACCCCGCCGCGTGACCCGATCGAAGAAAGCTGCCAAGAAGTTGGTCCCACCGCCGGTCATCGATCCGTACCTGCCGCGCAACGGCAACTTCGGATACCGAGTGTCGCGGTACGAACTCGAGCTCGAATACAAGGTGGCGATCAACCGGCTGGCCGGGACCGCCACCATCACCGCGGTGACGCTGGCCGCGCTGCGCACCTTCACCCTCGATCTGTCCGGCGCCCTGGCCGTGTCCCGGGTTTCGGTGAACGGCCGACGCCCCGCGCAGTACCGATGTTCGGGCAACAAGTTGTCGATCACGCTGCCGTCGGCCTTGCCGGCCGGGGCCGCGATGACTGTCGTCGTCCGCTACAACGGAACCCCGCGCCCCATCGAATCCTTCTGGGGTGAGGTCGGTTTCGAGGAACTGTCCAACGGCGCCCTGGTGGCCGGCCAGCCCAACGGGGCGGCGTCCTGGTTCCCGTGCGACGACCACCCGAGCTCCAAGGCCAGCTACCGGATCCAGATCAGCACCGACAGCCCGTATTACGCGCTGGCCAATGGCGAGCTGATCTCCCGCAAGGCCCGCGCCGGGCACACCGTGTGGACCTACGAGCAGGCCGAACCGACGTCCAGTTACCTGATCACCCTGCAGATCGGCCAGTACGAGAGCCAGCGGTTGACCAAGACGCCGGTACCGATGCATGCGGTCTTGCCCGCCCGGTTGCGGCGCAATTTCGAGCACGACTTCGCAGATCAGCCGCAGATGATGAAGTTGTTCATCAAGCTGTTCGGCCCGTATCCCCTGGCCAGCGGGTACACCGTGGTGGTGACCGACGACGAACTCGAGATCCCGCTGGAGGCCCAGGGCATCTCGATCTTCGGGGCCAACCACTGCGACGGGCACCGAGGCGCCGAACGGTTGATCGCGCACGAACTGGCCCACCAGTGGTTCGGCAATTCGGTGACCGCACGACGCTGGCGCGACATCTGGCTGCACGAGGGCTTCGCCTGCTACGCGGAGTGGCTGTGGTCCGAGCACAGCGGCGGCCGCACCGCCGCCGAGTGGGCCGAGCACTACCACGAGAAGTTGCAGGGCCTGCCCCAGGATCTGCTGCTGTCCGATCCGGGCCCCGAGGACATGTTCGACGACCGTGTGTACAAGCGCGGCGCACTGACGCTGCACGCCCTGCGCACCCGGATCGGCGACCACAGTTTCTTTGCGCTGCTGAGGGATTGGACGGCCCGCTACCGGCACAGCACGGCGTTCACCGGCGATTTCACCGGGCTGGCCGCCGGCTATACCGACGTGCCGCTGCAGCCGCTGTGGCAGGCCTGGCTGTATTCGAAAGAGTTGCCGGACCTGTGACCGATGCGGGCTCCGCCCCGGCAACCGGCCCGATAACCCGCAGCAGCGTCGCTCGCGTCGGGCTGGCGACGGCGCTGAGCGCATTGTGCGGCTACGCCGTGCTGTATCTGGCCGCCCGCGATCTGGAGCCGGCCGGTTTCTCCGTGTTCAGCGTGTTCTGGGGCGCCTTCGGCCTGGTGACCGGGGCCGCCAACGGCCTGTTGCAGGAGGCCACCCGGGAGGTGCGCTCGTCACGCCACCGCGATCTGAGCACCGGGCCGAGCACCCATCCGATGCGGATCGCGGGCCTGGTCGGCATCGTCGCGGCGGTGGTGATCGCCGTCAGCTCGCCGCTGTGGAGCTCGCATGTGTTCGCCGAGTCGCGGGCCCTGAGCGTGGTGCTGCTCAGTGTCGGCCTGGCCGGATTCTGCCTGCACGCGACGCTGCTCGGCATGCTCGCCGGGGTGAACCGCTGGACCGAGTACGGGGCCCTGATGGTCACCGACGCCGGCATCCGGGTGGCCGTCGCGGCGGCGACGTTCGTGCTCGGATGGGGGCTGGCCGGATTCCTGTGGGCCACCGTGGCCGGAGCCGTCGCCTGGCTGATCATGCTGATCGCCGCGCCGGCAGCCCGGATGGCCGCCGGGCTGCTCACCGCGGGCAGCCCCGCGACGTTCCTGCGCGGGGCCGCGCATTCGATCGCCGCGGCCGGCGCCAGCGCGATCCTGGTGATGGGGTTCCCGGTGCTGCTCAAGGCCACCTCGGGTGACCTGGGTGCGGCCGGCGGCGTGGTGATCCTGGCCGTGACGCTGACCCGCGCCCCGCTGCTGGTTCCGCTCACCGCGATGCAGGGCAACCTGATCGCGCACTTCGTCGACCAGCGCGACAAGCGGCTGAGGGCGCTGCTGGCCCCGGCGGCGGCGGTGGCCGGCCTGGGCGCCGTGGGCGTGGTCGCGGCCGGCCTGCTCGGCCCCTGGTTGCTGCGGGTCGGGTTCGGCGACGAGTACCGGGCCGGCGGGCCCCTGCTGGCCTGGTTGACCGCGGCCGCGGTGGCCATCGCGATGCTCACCCTGACCGGCGCGGCGACCGTCGCGGCCGCCCTGCACCGGGCCTATGCGTCGGGCTGGATCATCGCCACGGTCGCGGCGGTGGCGCTGCTACTGCTGCCGGTCGGATTGGAGGCGCGCACGGTCATCGCGCTGCTGTGCGGACCGCTGGTGGGCATCGCCGTTCACCTGGGCGCGCTGGCACGTGCAGCCCGGAAATGACCGTGTAGGTTAGGCCCCATCGACATGCGCTTTCACGACGTTTGGATCATCATCCCCGCCTTCAACGAGGCGAGCATCATCGGCGACGTCATCTCCGACGTGCGCTCGGTTTTCCCGTACGTGGTGTGTGTGGACGACGGCAGCCGCGATGAGACCAGCGACCGGGCGCTGAGCGCGGGCGCGCACGTGGTGCGTCACCCGGTCAACCTCGGCCAGGGGGCCGCGATCCAGACCGGCGTGGAGTACGCCAGGAGCCGGCCGGGGGCGAAGGTGTTCGCGACGTTCGACGCCGACGGTCAGCATCAGGTCAAGGACGTGATGCGGATGATCGACCGGCTGGACACCGACGGTGCCGATCTCGTGGTGGGCACCCGGTTCGCCAACCCCGACGCGCATGCGGTGACGCACACGCCCCCGCTCAAGCGGATCATCTTGCGGGCCGCGGCCTTCCTCAGCCCGCAGAGTCGCGCCCTCGGCCTGACCGACGCCCACAACGGACTGCGGGTGTTCAACAAGCGGGTCGCCGACGAACTCGACCTCACCATGAACGGCATGAGCCACGCCGGTGAGTTCATCTCACTGGCATACGAAAACCATTGGCGCGTGGTCGAGGAGCCCGTCGAGATCCTCTACACCGACTACTCGAAGTCGAAGGGTCAGCCGCTGCTCAACGGGGTGAACATCGTTTTCGACGGGTTGTTGCGCAGGAGGCTGTCCCGATGAACTGGATCCAGGCCCTGCTGATCATCTCGGTGCTGGTGTTGTTGGCCTACCTGCTGGGGTCGCGGCGCAGCGCACGGTCGAAGGCGTGGGTGAAGGTCGGTTTCGTGCTGTTCGTGGCGGCAGGCATCTATGCGATCCTGCGGCCCGACGACACCACCGTGGTGGCCAATTGGCTTGGCGTGGACCGCGGTACGGACCTGATGGAGTACGTGCTCATCATCGCGTTCGTGTTCGTCACGCTCTCGACGTACCTGCGCCTCAAGGACATCGAACTGCGCTATGCCCGGCTGGCCCGGGCCGTCGCGCTGCAGAACGTGCGCGTGCCGGAAGACACTAACGGCTGAGCAACTCCGCCAACATCGCGATCCGGGCCTCCTCGAGTTCCGGCAGCGGCAGCACGCGGCGCACCATGGATGCGCCGTCGAACGTGTTGATCACGATGGTCAGCAGTACGGCGAAGATGTCCTCGGGGATCTGATCGACGCCGGGCGTGCTCTTGGCGGTCTCGTAGATGTTGTCGACGTACTCGCCGAGCACCGTTTGCAGTGGGCCGCGCAGCTTTTCGTCGGTGCGGGCGGCCATCATCAGCTCGTGCCACACCGTGTTGGTATCGCTGCCCGCGATGTCCCGCAGGATCGTCAGCACCGCCGGTAGCGCCGGCTGGTCCGCCGGGATCTCCGCGACGAGCTTGCTGCCCAGCTCCAATTGACGGCGCGCCACCTCTTGCGCCGTGGCCGCCATGAAGTCGCTCATGGTCGGGAAGTGCCGGAACAGCGCGCCGTCGGAAACCTTGGCCCGCTTGGCGATCACCGCCGCCGAGGCCTTGGCATAGCCGACCTCGATGATGGTGTCGATCGCGGCGTCGAGTAGCCGTGCGACGGTTTCCTCGCGGCGCTGCTGTTGGGTTCTGGCCATCTCAGACCGGCGTATGGTCCAGCTTTTCAGCACCGGCCCGCAGGTAGCGTCCTGACTTCACCGACTCACCGTAGCCGTCGCGGAACTGGCCGTTGCGGAACACCACGGCACCGTTGACCGCCGTCGCGAGCACAGCCTCATCGCTGCGGTTCACCATGCGGCTCAGCCCGCCGTAGAACGGGACCGATTCCTCGTGATAGGCCTCGACCGTGTCGTTCAGGCCGGCCGGGTCGATCACCACGAAATCGGCCCGGTCGCCTTCGCGCAACGTGCCGGCCGAGACGCCGAACCAATCGGCCACCTCGGCGGTCAGGCGGTGTACGGCATGTTCGGTGGTCATGAACGGCCGGCCGGCCAACTGGGCATCACGCACGCGCTTGAGCAGCTTCACCGGGTAGTTGTAGAACGCCATGTTGCGCAGGTGCGCACCGGCATCCGAGAAACCCATGTGCACCGACGGTTCCTTGGCCAGCTTGTCGAGGAACCTCGGCCGGTCGTTGGCCACGATGGTGGTCCATCGCACGTTTCTTTCGCCGTTGTCGACCAGCACATCGAGGAAGGCATCGAGCGGGTGGATGCCACGCTCGTCGGCGATCTGACCGAAGCTCTTGCCGATCAGCGTCTTGTCGGGGCATTCCACGATGGTGGCGTCGTGGAAGTCGCGGTGCCACAAGGTCGGTCCGAGCACGCGACGGTCGAACGACTTGCGGAATCGGCGGCGGTACTCGGGATCGGCGAGCAGCTTGTTGCGCTCGAACTGATCCTTGAGATGCAGCGCGGCCGTTCCCGCGCCGAACTCCTCGAAGACCGGCAGATCGATTCCGTCCGAATACAATTCGAACGGCACGGGCAGGTGCTGGAAACGCACCTTGGCGCCGAGGACACGGTTGAGCAGCCGCACACCCGGCCCCAGCACCCGCACCGCACCGGGCGAGGACTTGGCGTCGGCCGAGACCAGCAGGCTCATCCGCACATCCCGGCGGCGGCCGAACAAACCGCTGCTCTCCAGGAAGAAGTTCAGTGCCTCATGAACTTTGGCCACGTTCGGCGCGCTCTGCAGCATCCGTCCACGCTTGCGCAGGACCTTGATCAGCCGCCGGCGCTCACGCCACGTCGCGAAGGTCGACGGCAACGCGCGGGACCGGAACCGGTCCCCGTCGAGCTTGTCGATCGCCGCGTCCATACCGGACAGGCCGAGCATTCCCGCGTCGAGCGCCTCGTCAAGTTTGGCCGCCATGGTCTCCAGCTCGGCGTCGGTCGGGGTGACACCGCGCGTGGTCGCCCGGTCCAACCCCAGCACCGAGGCGCGCAGGTCCGAATGCCCCAGCAGCGACGCGATATTCGGACCCAGCGGCAACTCGTCGATGGCCTTCACGTACTCGGCCGGGCCCGACCAGGTCTTGTGCTGCTCCAGGGCGCCGACCACGAACTGGCGCGGGACGGCCTCGACGCGGCTGAAGAGGTCGGCAGCGTCCTCGGTGTCGGAGTAGACCGTCGACAGCGAACACATGCCGAGCAGCACGGTGGTCACGCCGTGCCGCACCGACTCCCGCAGGCCCGGATCGAGCAGGACCTCGGCGTCGTAGTGGGTGTGCACGTCGACGAAACCGGGCAGCACCCACTTGCCGCCGGCGTCGATGACATCCGGACAGCCGGTCTCGTCGAGCGGCGTGGCCGACACCGTGGCCACCACCCCGTCGCGAATACCCAGCGTGCGAACCCGCGGGTGGGCGCCGGTGCCGTCGAACCACAGGCCGTTGCGAACGATGACGTCGTAGGACATGACGCAACGCTAGAGCAGAAAGTGAGTACTCACAATCTTTTAGCGAGAATTACTCCGGAAGTATTCGACCGTCTTCGGAATACCCGCAGCCAGATCCACCTCCGGCCGCCAGCCCAGCACGTCACGGGCCCGGCTGATGTCGAGCTGGGAACGACGCAGGTCACCGAGCCGTGGCGGGTGCATCTCCGGTTCGTCGGCCGCGCCCACGGCCAAAGCGATCGCGGTATGCATCTCGCGCGTCGACGTGTCCACCCCGGTGCCGACATTGAACCGCTGACCGCCGCCAACAGTGCCGGAGGCCTTCACGAAGGCATCGACCACGTCGTCCACGTACACGTAGTCCCGGGTGTCGCTGCCGTCACCGAAGATCTTGGTGGGCCGTCCCGCCAGCAGCGCCTGGGCGAAGATCGCCACCACACCGGCCTCACCATGCGGATCCTGACGCGGGCCGTAGACGTTGGCCGGGGCGATGTGCGAGCAATCCAGGTTGTACAGATTGCGGAACATGTTGAAGTACACCTCGCCGGCCACCTTGCTCGCCGCGTACGGCGAGGCCGGATTCGTCGGGGCATCCTCGCTCGTCGGATAGGACGGCGGGGTCCCGTACACCGAGCCGCCCGAGGACGTGTGCACCACCTTGCGCACGCCGGCCTGACGCGCCGCCTCCGCCAACCGAACGACGCCCACCACGTTCACCGTCGAATCCAGTTGCGGATCGTCCACCGAACGCTTGACCGAGATCTGGGCGGCCAGGTGGAAGATCACCTCCGGCTGCGTGTCCTTGAGCAGGCCCAGCAGATCCGCGTCGACGATGTCGGCCTTGACGAACTCGAAGTCCTTGTTGCTGTCGGCACTGCTCAGGTTCTCTGTCCGGCCCGTGCTCAGGTCGTCGAGCCCGACGACGCTGTGCCCGTCCGCCAGCAGCCGATCGACCAGCGTCGATCCGATGAAACCTGCCGCTCCTGTCACCAGTGTTCGCACGGGCACACCATACCGACGGCGGCTATGGCCCCGCTGGGTCCGTACAGTCGGCAAGAGTGAACAAGGTCGCCCGCACAGCCGCCGCGCTGATCGCGCTGCATCTGGTGGTCCGGGCGATACTCGCATTCGGCGGCTACTTCTACTGGGACGATCTGATCCTGATCGGCCGGGCCGGGACCCAGGATCTGCTGTCGCCGTCCTTCCTGTTCGACGACCACGACGGCCACGTCATGCCGGCGGCGTTCCTGGTGTCCGGAGCGGTCACCCGGGCCGCACCGTTCTCCTGGGTGTTGGCCGCGCTGAGCCTCGTGGTGATGCAGCTGCTGGCGTCCTTGGCGTTGCTGCGGGCGCTGTGGGTGATCCTGGGCTGGCGGCCGGTGCTGCTCGTGCCGCTGACCTTCGCGTTGTTCACTCCCCTGGCGTTGCCCGGGTTCGCGTGGTGGGCAGCGGGTCTGAACACGCTGCCGATGCAGGCCGCGCTGGCCTGGGTGGTCGGTGAGGCCGTACTGCTGGTGCGGACCGGCAACCCCCGGCACGCCGTCACCGGGGTGCTGGTGTTCCTCGGCGGACTGCTGTTCTTCGAGAAGGCCGCGGTGATCCCGTTCGTGGCGTTCGCGGTGGTGGCCCTGCTGGGGTACGTGACCGGGACGTTCTCCGTGCGTGAGGTGTGGCGGCGCGGCCTCCGGCTGTGGGTCGGGACCCTGGCACTGACCGTGGCCTGGATCGGGGTGTACCTCGTCGTCGTCGATCAGAAGCGGTGGAGCTTCGACGTCGCGATGACCTGGGACTTGCTGAGCCGCAGCTTCACCCACGGCATCGTGCCCGGGCTCGTGGGCGGGCCGTGGTCCTGGCAGCGCTGGGCGCCTGCCTCTCCGTGGGCCACGCCTCCGGTCTCGGTGATGGTGTTGGGCTGGGTGGTTCTGGTCGTCGCCATCGCGGTGGTGCTCGTCCGCAAGACCCGCATCTGGCCGGTGCTGGTGGTGGCGTTGGGCTATGCCGTGGCCTGCCAGATCCCGATCTATTTGATGCGCTCGTCGCGGTTCACCGCGTTGGAGTTGGCGCAGACGCTGCGCTACCTGCCGGACCTGGTGGTGGTTCTGGCCCTGCTGGCCGCGGTCGGATTCTGTGCGCCGAACCGGACTTCGCGGTTTTCCGCCTCGGCGATGCGCACCGCCGTATGTGTCGGTGTTGCAGTACTTTTCGTCGGGAGCAGCCTGTACTCGACCTTCACCTTCTTGAAGGTGTGGCAGGACAGCCCCGTCCCGGCCTACTTGAACAATGCCCGGGCGTCGCTGGCAGCCACCTCCCCCGCCGCCCCACTGCTGGATCAAGAGGTCGACCCGCTGATCCTGCAGCGCGTGGCCGCCCCGGAGAACCTGGCCAGCCACATGTTCGCGCTCGCCACACCGCGGCCGGAGTTCGCCTCGGCCACAACCGATCTTCGGATGTTCGACCGGACCGGGACGCTCGTCGACGCGAAGGTGACCTGGGTACGGACCATCGTCGAGGGCCCCGCGCCCAAGTGCGGATTCCTGGTCCAGCCCGACGAGCCCGCGGTCATGCCGCTCGACGGACCACTGCTGCCGGCCGATTGGACCGCCGAGATCAACTACCTGGCCAACAGCGACGGTTCGCTGACCATGGCCCTGGCCGAAGGACCCGAGGTGAAGGTGCCGGTGCGCCCCGGACTCAACCGGGTCTTCGTCCGACTGCCCGGCGCCGGTCAGTCGATTTCGGTGAGCGCCAACACCGCCGCACTGTCGGTCTGCATCTCCCCCGGGCCGGTCGGATTCTTGGCACCGAGGTAGGTCGGGGCTGAGATACTGAAGCGTGACTCATAGCGCGCGTTCTCTGAGCGCACTGCGCCGCGACGCTCTCCGGCACATTCACCGGATCGGTATCGTCGTGACCTCTCTGCTCGCACTGGTCGGCTGCGCCTGGGATGGCCAACCCTCGCTTCCGGTGAGCACAGACGTGGCCACCATCGCCAACCAGCTCACCGGCTCCGACGGCCCGGCCTTCTTGCGGGATATCACCTCCACGGCATGGGATGACGGCGGCCGTCACGCTGGGGAACTCTTCGCCTGGATTCCGCGCGATGCTCAGTCATCTGATCCGGTTACGGCGACGCGTGCCGGCGAATCGGCACACGTCATCGCGTCGTTCATCGCCGATCTCGAGGGCGCCGCGGCGGACGTGCCGGCCAATCCCGGCCTCTGGCAAGCATTCGCCCACAGCATGGCGCCCTACACCGGCGCGATGGTCGGTGACCCGGTCAAGGGTTTCCATCCGTTGGACGGCACGGATTCGCAGATGCGACGCACCACAGCCGTCTTCGCCGCGATGGCACGACACAACGATGTCAACCGAGTGTTCGCCGACGCCGCCTCTCGGCGCGCGCATTCATACGAGGCCGCGTTTGCGAAAGCCGCAGTGGCCGAACCCTTGTCGGCCGACCGAGGGACAGCACAACAAATCCTGCTTCAAGCCGCACGCTTGCGAAGTCTGGTCGCTGCGGGCGCCCACCTGGCGAATCCGGGTTCGGAGGGCTTCACACCCGCACACGCACAAACCGAAGTGGCCTATCAGGTTGCATCGCTGACTGCTCGCTCCGACGACCCGCACATCGATGAGAAGTTCTTCCGCAGCGGGCGCCTCCTCTCGCCGGGCCAAATCGCCGACACAGACTGGAGCATCTACGACAGCCAGTTGACCGTGTACCTGACACCGTGGCCGCGCATCAACCACGCAATCGAGCAGTTCGGCCGCGCCTACGACACCATCACCCGTGGACCGTGACGACAGGTCCTCGGATGAACGCAAACGGCCTTCCCGGGCCGGTCGGATTCCTGGCACCGAGGTAGGTCAACCACTGAGATACTGAGGGTTGACTGTCGTCGGGATCCTGCCGAGGGGGACGTTCTGTGGGCGCGCTGGATGGCTTCTACTCCACGTGGAATAAAGCCAAGGCCACCTTTGGGGTAGGCGTCCCCACCGACGGCACCCAATACGACGGCAGCTCCCAGCTGCTGCGGATGAAGGCGACCATCGAATCGGCCGAGCCCGACGACCGCTGGCAAGGCTCCGGGTCCGAGGCTTACGCAGCCGCCAACAAAGAGCACGCAAGCGTCTACCAGAAACTCGCCGACCTGGACAAACAGCTGTCTGCCGAAGTCTCCTATGCCGCCGATGTCGTCACATCGGGGCGTGCCAACCTCGACGACACCAAGTCCTGGGTCGATGACTTGGTCAGATCGCTACCTCCCGGGAACGCTCAGGATCGAGACAGCCACCTGGTCTCGATTGCCCGCGCGGGCATCGCCAAGGTCGACCATATCGTTCAGAACGCCAACACCGAGATGAGCGCCATCGCAGAACGGGTCACCGGTCTCAAGGGCGATTTCGACGCGCTGAGGAATCAGAAGTTCGCATCGGGCACCGACAGCACGGACGGAACGAATGGGACATGATGCCGCACCGGAGGAAGGGGCAGGTGACGCTGCGCCGTTGTCCGAGTTGGCCGGCCAGTGCCCTGATGGCGTTCGCCGTGTCGGTTTCCCTGGCAGCTCGAACACCCGGGTCCTGAAATCCGTCGACGAATAGCCCGTCACCGCGTGCCAAGCTGGCAGGCATGACAGATGACGTACGCGAACAGGGCTTGCGGGTCCTCCAGGAGATGGTCCCGCACCTGCCGGCAGGTGTCGTCGAGCCCGACGGTTCCTTCGGCGACGAGATGATGGCCATCGGGGTCGACAATGTCTTCGGTCGGCTGTGGAGCCGCGACGGGCTGAGCCGCCGGGACCGCAGCTTGGTGACCATGGGCATCCTGATCGCCCTGCGAGCCACCGAGGAATTCGAGTCGCACGTCAGGATCGGCCTGCGAAACGGTCTCACCGAGGACGAGATCGCCGAGGTCATCTATCACTCCAGCGGCTACGCGGGCTTCCCCAACGCGAACACTGCGATGAGCGTGGCCAAACGGGTACTCAAAGGTTCGTGACCGCAGTAACCCATCACCGGACCACCGTCGACGGTGTCGATACCTTCTATCGCGCGGCCGGCCCCGTCGACGCCCCGGTCCTCCTGCTCCCCCATGGCTACCCGGCCTCGTCCTACGTCTATCGCAACCTCATGGCGCGCCTCGGCGATCGATGGCGGTTGATCGCGCCGGATCTACCCGGATTCGGTTACAGCGCAACGCCTTCACTCAAGGACTTCGGCTACACCTTCGCCGCCTACAGCCGATTCCTGCAATCCTTCGTCGACGCCATGAGCCTGGACCGCTACGCGATCTGGTTACACGATTACGGCTCTCAGTTCGGGTTTCAGCTGGCCATTGCCGGTCCGGAACGGGTTGCGGGCCTTGTCATTCAGAACGGTGACATCTACGAGGACGCCTTCGGCCCGAAATACGCGTTCCTCAAGGAATCATGGGACAACCCTGGCCCCGAAGCCCGGCGCCGGATCGCCCAGCATGTGACACTGCACGGTTTCGAGACCGAGTTCCGCGGTGAACTTCCCGACGACGTCGCCGACCGGATCAGCCCCGACCTGTGGACGCTGCACTGGTCATTGATGTGCACACCGGAGCGCGTCGCCAATCTGATCCGGCTGCTGGAGGACCAACCCACCACGTTGAGCTGGTTCGCCGTGGAACAGGCCTACCTGCGTGAGCACCAGCCGCCGGCATTGATCGTATGGGGGCCGCATGACGGCTACATGCCGGAGAAGTCCGCCCAGGCATATCGACGCGATCTGCCCGACGCGCCGATCCACCTGCTCGGCGGAGGCCACTGGCTGCTGGAAACCCACCTCGACGAAGTGGTTCCGCTGGTCGACGAGTTCCTGACGAAGGTCTACGCCGACTAGGCCCCAAAAAATGGAGCCACCCAGGGGAATCGAACCCCTGACCTATTCATTACGAGTGAATTGCTCTACCGACTGAGCTAGGGTGGCGCGCTCGGCGAACCGGGCGGCACGAGTCTACGGCAGCCCCCCGCCGACAACCAAAGTCACCCACGCAACGCTTGCCCGACGGTGGCCACCATGGCGTCGACCGCGAACTTCGGTTTGACGTTGATGGCCAGTGCTTCGCGGCATTCCAGCACCGCCTCGATGCAGCGCAGCAGCCGGTCTGCGGGTACGTGCGCGGCCATGGCCTCCACTTTCTCGGCCATGTCCGGGTGGTTGGCGGTCACGGCCGTCGCCCCCGACGACACCAGCAGGGCATCGCGAAAGTAGGTGGCCAGGTCGATCAGGGCCCGGTCGAGCGCATCACGGGAGGCCCGGGTCTGCCGGGACTTCTGCCGCCGCTCCAGCTCCTTGAGCGCCCCGGCCGTGCCGCGGGTGGTGGCCGCGGTGCCCTTGCCGGTTCCGCCGGCACCCAGGGCGGTCTTGAGTTCCTCGGTCTCGGTCTCGTTACGTCCGGCGGTCAGCGCCAGCGCCTCGGCCTCGGCGACGGCCACCATCTCCTCGGCGGCCGCGAACGCACGCGCCGGCGTCGCGGCATCGCGGGCCAGCCCGAGCGCCCGTTTTCGTCGTTCCCGAGCCTCGGGATCGGTGGCGAGCCGTCGGGCGCGGCCCACGTGGCCGCCACTGACCGAGGCCGCCCAGCGAGCGTCCGCCTCCGACAACCCGTCACCGGCGATCAGCACGTCGGCGATGGCGTCGACCGACGGCGTGGTCAGCGCGACGTGCCGGCATCGGGAGCGCAAGGTGATCGCGATGTCCTCGGGGTCCACCGACGGCGCGCACAGCAGGAACACCGTCGACGCCGGAGGCTCCTCCACCACTTTGAGCAGTGCATTCGCCGCACCCTCGGTGAGCCGGTCGGCGTCCTCGATCACCACGATCTGCCAGCGACCGGTCCCGGGCCGCCGCGACGCGATCTGGACGATCTCGCGCATCTCCTTGACGGCGATGGACAGCCCCTCGGGCACGATGCGGCGTACATCGGCGTGGGTGCCGGCCATCGTGGTCGTGCACGCCCGGCATTCACCGCAGCCCGGAGTGCCCTCGGACGTGCACTGTAGAGCCGCCGCGAAGCACAGCGCGGCGACCGAACGCCCGGAGCCGGGCGGGCCGGTGATCAACCACGCATGTGTCATGGTCCCGACGGTGGTGCCACTGTGCGGCGAATCACCCCGGGCCGCCATCGCGGCCGCCACCAGCTCCTGTTCCACCGCGTGCTGGCCCACCAGACGCGAAAACACCCCGCTCATCGTCCTCAACAGTAGTGGTCAAGCCGACACAACCACGTCACAGCGGCGCTCAACGTCCCCGCGGCCCGATACGGTAAACGGGTGACCACGGAGCCAATACCCATCGCGCGAATCGGTGCATTCGCGCGATGGGTGGCGCGTACCCCGTGGCCGGTGTTCACGCTGGGCATGCTGCAGGCCGACATCATCGGTGCGTTGTTCGTGCTCGGCTTCCTACGCTTCGGCCTGCCGCCGGAGGATCGCATCCAGCTCCAGGACCTGCCGGTGTTCAATCTGGCGATCTTCCTGGGCTACCTGTTCGTGTCGTTCACGGTCGGCGCCTATCTGGCCCTGCGGCTGCTGATCCCGGTGATCCGGTGGCAGCGCCGCGACACCCAGCTGTCCCAGTCGGACCCCGGCATCACCGAGCTGGCCCGGGCGCGGGCCCTGAAGATGCCGTTCTACCGCACCCTGATCAGCGTCACGAACTGGTTCCTGGGCTCGATCGTGTTCATCGTGGCCAGCTGGCCGGTGGCCAGCAAGTCCGCTCCCGTGGTGCTGGTCGCCACCGCGCTGGGCGCCACCGCCACCGCGATCATCGGCTACCTGCAGTCCGAGCGGGTGCTACGCCCGGTCGCCGTGGCGGCGCTGCGCGGCGGCGTGCCGGAGAACTTCCACGCGCCGGGCGTGATCCTGCGACAGGTGCTGACGTGGGTGCTGTCCACGGGCGTGCCGGTGCTGGCCATCGTGCTGGCCCTGGTGGCCAGCAAGTTCTCCATCCTGACCGCGTCCACCGACCGCCTGATCACCCCGCTGTTGCTGCTGGCCATCGCGGCGCTGGTGATCGGGCTGTCCGGCACCGTGCTGGTGGCGATGTCGATCGCCGACCCGCTGCGTCAGCTGCGCTGGGCGCTGGGCGAGGTGCAGCGCGGAAACTACAACGCGCACATGCAGATCTACGACGCCAGCGAGCTCGGCCTGCTGCAGGCCGGGTTCAACGACATGGTGCGCGAGCTGGCCGAGCGGCAGCGGTTGCGTGACCTGTTCGGCCGCTATGTCGGTGAGGACGTGGCCCGTCGCGCCTTGGAGCGGGGCACCGAGCTGGGCGGCCAGGAACGCGATGTGGCAGTGCTTTTCGTGGACCTGGTGGGGTCGACGCATCTGGCGTCGACCATCCCGGCCGGCGACGTGGTGAACCTGCTCAACGAGTTCTTCCGGGTCATCGTCGACACGGTCAACCGGCACGGCGGGTTCGTCAACAAGTTCCAGGGCGATGCGGCCCTGGCCATCTTCGGGGCGCCGATCGAGCATCCCGACGCGTCCGGCGGTGCGCTGGCCGCCTCCCGTGAACTGCACGACGAACTGCTCAGCGTGCTGGGCACCGACATCGAGTTCGGTATCGGGGTCTCGGCGGGGCGGGCGATCGCCGGCCACATCGGCGCTCAGGCCCGGTTCGAGTACACCGTGATCGGTGACCCGGTCAACGAGGCGGCCCGGCTCACCGAGCTCGCGAAGCTGGAGGAAGGCCACGTGCTGGCCTCGGCGATCGCGGTCAGCGGTGCCCTGGACGCAGAGGCGCTGAGCTGGGATGTCGGCGAGATCGTCGAACTGCGCGGCCGCACGGTGCCCACGCAGCTGGCCCGTCCGATGAACCTGGTGCTGCCCCGCGACCTGGAGCGCGAGGCAGAGAGCGACGTCTCCAGCTAGACGCTCTGGAAAGCTCAGGCCTTCTTGGCGGCGGCCTTCTTCGCCGGGGCCTTCTTGGCAGCGGTTTTCTTGGCGGCAGCCTTCTTCGCCGGAGCTTTCTTGGCGGCCTTCTTCGCCGGCCCACGCGCCCGACGATCGGCCAACAGCTCCGAGGCCCGCTCGTCGGTGATCGAGGCGACATCATCACCCTTGCGCAGGCTGGCGTTGGTCTCACCGTCGGTGACATACGGCCCGAACCGACCGTCCTTGATCACCATGGGCTTGCCCGAGGCCGGGTCGGTGCCCAGCTCACGCAGCGGCGGGGCCGCGGCGGCCTGGCGCCCACGGCGTTTCGGCTCGGCGTAGATCTTGAGCGCTTCCTCGAGGGTGATGGTGAACATCTGTTCCTCGGTGGCCAGCGAACGAGAGTCGGTGCCGCGCTTCAGGTATGGGCCGTAGCGGCCGTTCTGCGCGGTGATCTCCTCGTTGTTCGACGGGTCGACTCCGACCACGCGCGGCAACGACAGCAGCTTGAGCGCGTC
Organism: Mycolicibacterium sp. HK-90; assembly: GCF_030486405.1. Next base: position 5,881,912 of record NZ_CP129613.1, read on the forward strand.
GTCGAGCGTCACCGTCTCCAGATCCATGGTGCGCAGCAACGATCCGGTGCGCGGCTTGGGTCCGGTCGGCTTCTTGCCCTTCTTGGCCGTCGTTCCCGCGTCCGGATCCTCGGGAGGTTCCGGGAGAATCTCGGTGACGTACGGACCGAATCGGCCATCCTTGGCGACGATCTCGTGGCCGGTCGCCGGATCGACGCCCAGAACCCGGCCCTCTTGCGGTGTGGCAAAAGCCTTCTCGGCCAACTCGAGCGTCAGCTCGTCGGGCGTCAGCTCATCTTTGAGGTTCGCCCGCTGCGGCTTGAGCTCACCCGGATTGTCCGGATCGGCAATCATGCGCTCCAGGTACGGCCCGTTACGGCCCACCCGAACCACGATCGCGCGCCCCTCGTCATCGTCAAAGAGCTTGATGGAGTTGACTTCTCGCGCGTCGATACCTTCGAGGTTCCCACCGACGAGGTGCTTGAGCCCACCGGCGCGGGCGATCGAACCCTCGACGCCGTGCTCACCGCCGAAGTAGAAGTTCGACAGCCAGTTGGTGCGCTGCTCCTGGCCGTTGGCGATCTCGTCGAGCTCGTCCTCCATGGCCGCGGTGAAGTCGTAATCCACCAGCCGGCCGAAGTGCTGCTCCAGCAGCCCGACCACGGCGAAGGCCACCCAGGACGGCACCAGCGCGCTGCCCTTCTTCTGCACATAGCCGCGGTCCTGGATGGTCTTGATGATCGAGCTGTACGTCGACGGACGACCGATGCCCAGCTCTTCGAGAGCCTTGATCAGCGAGGCCTCGGTGTAGCGGGCCGGCGGGCTGGTCTGGTGGCCGTCGGCGGTCAGATCGGCGGCGTCGACGCGCTGTCCCTGGGTCAGGTTCGGCAGGCGGCTCTCGGCATCGTCGGACTCACCGCCGGCCAGCTCGTCGATGCTCTCGACGTAGGCCTTGAGGAAGCCCGGGAACGTGATGGTGCGGCCGGACGCGTTGAAGACGACCTGTTCGCCACCACGGGCGGTACCGGCGATCCGCAGCGACAGCGTGGTGCCGCGCGCGTCGGCCATCTGCGAGGCCACGGTGCGCTGCCAGATCAGCTCGTAGAGCCGGAACTCGTCGGTATCCAGAGCGCTGTGCAGCTGGCCGGGGGTCTGGAACACGTCACCGGCGGGGCGGATCGCCTCGTGCGCCTCCTGGGCGTTCTTGACCTTGCGGGTGTACTGCCGCGGCGACGGATGCACGTACTCGTCGCCGTAGAGCTGACGGGCCTGGTTGCGAGCCGCGTTGATGGCCGACTCCGACAGCGTCGTCGAGTCGGTACGCATGTAGGTGATGTAGCCGTTCTCGTACAGCCGCTGCGCGATGCTCATGGTGCGCTCCGAGGAGAACCGCAGCTTTCGGGCGGCTTCCTGCTGCAGCGTCGACGTCATGAACGGCGCGTAGGGCTTGCGGGTGTACGGCTTCTGCTCGACGGAGCTGACGGCCAACTGAGCGCCGCGCAGCCCGGCGGCCAGCGCTCCGGCGCTGGCCTCGTCGAGCACGAGCACCTCGTCCGGCTTCTTGAGCTGACCGAGGGAGTCGAAATCGCGGCCGGCCGCGATCCGGCGCCCGTCGACGGTGTTGAGCTTGGCGGTGAACTTGGGCGGCGTGGCCTGCGGGTCGGACACCGACGCGTCCAGCTCGGCGCTGACGTCCCAGTAGCCGGCGCTGCGGAACGCCATGCGCTCCCGCTCACGCTGCACGATGATGCGGGTGGCCACCGACTGCACGCGGCCGGCCGAAAGCTTCGGCGCGACCTTCTTCCACAGCACGGGCGAGACCTCGTAGCCGTAGAGCCGGTCGAGGATGCGGCGGGTCTCCTGCGCGTCGACCAGGGCAATGTCCAGGTCACGCGGGTTTTCCGCGGCGGCCCGGATGGCAGGCTCGGTGATCTCGTGGAACACCATCCGCCGCACCGGCACCTTGGGCTTCAGCGTCTCCAGCAGATGCCAGGCGATCGCCTCCCCCTCGCGGTCACCGTCCGTCGCGAGGTAGAGCTCGTCGACACCCTTGAGCAGGTCCTTGAGCTCGGTGACCGTGCTCTTCTTGTCGGGGCTGACGATGTAGAGCGGTTCGAAGTTGTCGTCGACGTTGACCCCGAGGCGGGCCCACGGTTCGGATTTGTACTTGGCGGGCACGTCCGCGGCATTGCGCGGCAGGTCACGGATATGCCCGCGGGAGGACTCGACAACATAATTGGAGCCGAGGTAGCCGGCGATCTTGCGCGCCTTGGTCGGCGACTCGACAATCACGAGTCGCCGGATGTTCCCCTTGCTACCGCTGCCGCTATCGCCAGCCAACTGTGCTTACGCTCCACTTCTATAGTTGCCGCGCCATGCCCGGCAACTGACAATTTCGCATTACGCGCGAGCCTACGCAAACCGGCTCTCCGCGTGTGCACCATTAAATACGTGGCCAGTGCGCCACCGCCGCGGCATCCCCTGGTGGTTCTCCGACGTTCTCTACCAGGCGCGACAGGCGTCGTCGCCCGCTGATTCGCAGCGCCGGATGGGAGCCCCTGGTCCCGATCAGGGTCGGCGCGATTCCCACCCGCATCATGGCCGCGGCCAGCGGAGCATGCGTATCGGGCGCATGCGGGTCCAGCCCGAGCAGATAACGGTCGTCGGCCTCCGGCGTGCCCGCCGCCAGCGTCCAGGCCCGCAGCTCGCGCGAGCCGGGGAGCCATCCGGCCGGCACCGTCTTGACCGCGCCCCTGGTCCAGTCCCGCGCGATGAGCATCAGCTGCGGATCCAGCGCGGTTCGCACGAGCGGGTTGTTCTCGTCCGTCCGGGAGATCTCCGAGACCAGGCCGGCCTCGCCGATCATCTCGGCCAGGCCATGGGCTCGCCACAGCTCGTCGACGACGACCGAGATCCGCGCCGCCTGCCGGCCGCCATTGCCCGCCTGAACAACCTGCCCGGGTCCGGCGAGCACCCCGGTCAGATCGGCCACCGCGGGCGGCACCGACTCAGCCGAGAAGAAGGACAGCTGGCTCACAAATCGACACTAGGCCAGCGCAGGCCGCAAAAACGAGAACACCCCCGTGGTGTCCGGTCTGGACTCACACGGGGGTGTCTCTTTGGGTTTGTTTGGCTCAGATGGCCCGAACACCCGTGGCCTGCGGCCCCTTGGGGCTCTGGCCGACCTCGAACTCAACCTTCTGGTTCTCCTCCAGGGTGCGGAATCCGCTGCCCTGAATTTCCGTGTAGTGGACAAACACGTCGGCAGAGCCGTCCTCCGGAGCGATGAAGCCGAAGCCCTTTTCCGCGTTGAACCACTTCACAGTTCCCTGTGGCATCTTTTGTTCTTTCCTTCTCTTTCAACCGGGTGCGGTCCACCGACTTCCGATGTACCGGGCCCGTTCCGACCGCCATCCTTCGTGGAGTCGCCCGGAACTTGACCCGACCTACAACCCTCGCAGGAACCGCGATCGCAACGACGATCCTGCGAGTGCGAGTACAAACACAGAAGCTGCGACCGTGATCAGTCAATCATGTTCGGGGCTGCTGCGACAGTCTCGGCATGCGGTGCGTGGTGAACAATTCGTTTACAAAACCGGGCCGACGTCGGCGGGGTGCTTCGCAGGAGGAAGAACAGTGTTGGATCAGGGGTCGGATTTCGGCCGTGAGCTGCTCGCTTGCGCCGTCGAGGGCACCCCGTCCGGCGAAGATCCGCTACGCCATGTTGCGGATTTACCTCCGCGACACGGCAAACCACATCAGTGGCCGAAATGGGCCCATCCGGAGGTCGTTCAGGCGTTGGCAGACCGCGGCATCACCGCCCCGTGGTCGCATCAACTCGCCGCGGCCGAGTTGGCCCACGCCGGACGGCACGTGGTGGTCTCCACCGGAACGGCGTCCGGAAAGTCGTTGGCCTACCAACTGCCGATCCTTTCTGCGCTGGCCGAGGACCCCCGCGCGCGGGTGCTCTACCTGTCGCCGACCAAGGCCCTCGGACACGACCAGCTGCGCACGGCACAACAGCTGAGCGAGACCGTCGCCGCGCTGCGCGACGTCGCTCCCGCTCCGTACGACGGTGACAGCGCGTCCGAGGTGCGCCGGTTCGCCAGGGAGCGGTCCCGGTGGATCTTCTCCAACCCGGACATGATCCACCTGTCGCTGCTGCGCAACCATGCCCGGTGGGCGGTGTTCCTGCGTCACCTCAAATTTATCGTCGTCGACGAATGCCATTACTACCGAGGAATTTTCGGCTCCAATGTGGCCATGGTGCTGCGCCGGCTGCTGCGGTTGTGTGAGAGATACGCGGCCGACGGCGCTGGATCTTTCATGCCGACGGTGATCTTCGCCAGCGCCACCACCGCCTCACCGGCCGAGACCGCCGCCGAGTTGATCGGGCAGACGGTGGCCGAGGTGACCGAGGACGGCTCACCGCAAGGTGCACGCACGATCGCGCTGTGGGAGCCGGCCCTGCTGGACGATCTCACCGGCGAGAACGGCGCACCGGTGCGGCGTTCGGCCGGCGCCGAGGCCGCGCGGGTGATGGCCGATCTGATGACCGAGGGCGCACGCACCCTGACGTTCGTCCGGTCGCGGCGCGGGGCCGAGCTCACCGCGCTGGGAACCCGGGCCCGGTTGGAAGACAACGCTCCCGAGCTGGCCGATCTGGTGGCGTCCTATCGCGCCGGCTATCTCGCCGAGGACCGTCGCGAGCTGGAACACGCCCTGGCGGACGGACGACTGCGCGGGCTGGCCACCACGAACGCGCTCGAACTCGGCATCGACATCGCCGGGCTGGATGCGGTGGTGTTGGCCGGGTTTCCCGGTACCGTCACCTCGTTCTGGCAGCAGGCCGGCAGGTCCGGCCGACGAGGACAGGGCGCGCTGATCGTGTTGATCGCCCGCGATGACCCCCTGGACACCTATCTCGTGCACCATCCCGCGGCCCTGCTGGACAAGCCGATCGAGCGAGTGGTGATCGATCCGACGAATCCCCATGTGCTGGGTCCGCAGCTGCTCTGCGCCGCAGCCGAGCTGCCGCTCACCGAGGCCGAGGTCCGGCTGTGGAACGCGGAGGCGGTCGCCGAGACGCTGGTCGACGACGGGTTGTTGCGGAAGCGTCCCGGGGGCTATTTCCCCGCTCCCGGGGTGGATCCGCACCCGGCCGTCGACATTCGCGGCTCCAGCGGCGGGCAGATCGCGATCCTGGAAGCCGACACCGGCCGGATGCTGGGCAGCACCGGCGCCGGCCGCGCGGCGGCCACGCTGCATCCCGGTGCGGTGTATCTGCACCAGGGCGAGACCTACCTCGTCGATTCACTGTCTTTCGAGGACGGTGTGGCATTCGTGTACGCCGCCGATCCCGGATACAGCACATTCGCCAGGGAACTCACCGACATATCGGTCACCGGACCCGGCGAGCGGCGCACCTTCGGCGCGGTCACCGTCGGCCTGGTCCCGGTGTCGGTGACCAACACGGTGGTCGGATACCTGCGCCGCCGGATCGATGGCGAGGTCATCGATTTCGTGGAACTGGACATGCCGCCGAGCACGCTTGAGACCATGGCGGTGATGTGCACCATCACGCCGGAAGCACTGCAGGACAGTGGCATTGACCCCTTGGCCGTGCCCGGGAGCCTGCACGCCGCCGAGCACGCGGCGATCGGCCTGCTACCCCTGGTGGCCAGTTGCGACCGCGGCGACATCGGTGGCGTCTCGACGGCCGTCGGGCCGGTGGACGGCCTGCCGTCGATCTTCGTCTACGACGGCTATCCCGGCGGCGCGGGATTCGCCGACCGCGGATTCCGCAATCTCAGCACCTGGTGGGGTGCGACGGCCGACGCGATCGCGGCGTGTGAGTGCCCGAACGGCTGCCCGTCGTGTGTGCAGTCACCGAAGTGCGGCAACGGCAATGACCCGCTGGACAAGTCCGGCGCGGTGCAAGTGCTGCGTCTGGTGCTCGGCGCGCTGAGTACGTCCTCAGCGATCCCCCGACCGTGTTGACGACCGACCCCTCGACGGCCGACTACACGGATCGACAACTACGTGGCTGCAATCGGCCACGCCGAACACACAGACGTTGCGACGAACGGTCGGACAACTCGATCCGTTCCCAATCCCGGCGGCCGGGCGCAGTGGCAAATTACGTGAACTCACTCATGTTTGCAACCCGGCAACGGCTACGCGACATGTCAGGGGACGGAATCCGCAGTTTTCGTGTGCGGATTCCGTCGTTTCCGTGCGTCACGACGCCGATCGGTGCGCCGGTAAAATGCCGCGTATGAACCACGACTGGCTGCTCGTGGAGACACTGGGTAGCGAGCCTGTTGTGGTCGCGCGAGGTTCGCAGACGAAGAATCTCGTCCCGATCAGTGTGTTCCTGCGACGGAATCCGCACCTGATGGCAATTCAGAGCGCCATCAGGGAAACCGTGCTGGCCGGACAGGGCCTGAGCAGCATCACACCCAAGAATGACCGCGTGATCCGCACCGAGGTGGTGCGGATGTCCGACGGCCAGATCCACGGGGTGCACGTTTGGATCGGCCCGACCGATTCCGAACCACCGCAGCGACCGATTCCGGGCCCACTGGTCTGGGACCTGACCGCAGGCGTGGCCACCGACACGCCCGAATCCCTGCACAACAGCGGGATGAACCCGGAAACCGAAGCCACGCACGATCGGACGTTCGCCGACGACCTGCCCGCCCGGGACCTGAACGGCAGCGAGGCCAAGGTGCTGGCCATGACGATCAAGCCCATCGTGGGAAACACCTTGTGCACCACCTGGGACGTGACCGACCACCACGGCGAGACCATCACCGTGGGCTTCATGGCCAGGGTGATCCGGGAACCGAAAGACGACGGCTCCGACCGGCTGGTCTGCCGCGCGATGAACTGGCGCAGCGAACGCGAGAATCCGGTGGTGGCTCCCGACAATCTGGCCCAACGCATCCTGAACGGGCTGGCCCGGCCCGGTGTGCACCGCGCCCTGGTCGGCCTCGACGACTGGAAGTTGTTGAAGTGGCTCGACGATCCGGCCCCGTTCTTCGATTGGCGTCACCGCGACGGCGGGCCCGCCCGCATCCATCCGGCCGATGCCCGCCACATGGCCCGGATGACCACGGATTTCTCCGACGGCGTCACCACCGCGGTGCTGCGGATGCGCGCCGAGGGCGGCGGTTGGCGCCCGGTGCACATGACGATCAACCGGATCGAGCTCGACGACGACACCTTCGCGGGCCTGGTGGCCCTGCGGCTCCCCACCGACGACGAGGTCGCGACGGCGGATCTCGATCAGCTCGACTAGCCTGCGACCTCCACCGGTCCGGCGCGCGCCGACGCCTTGGCCGGGCCGGCACCCCAGCGCCCGAGCCGGACCGGAACCGCCACCTCCAGCATCACGTCGAGCCCGTCGATCCGGCACTCGGCGACGGTCGCGCGCATCCGCGTGGCGATCTCGGTCGCCTGCAGACACGCCGACTCCGGACCGGACGTCACGGCGCCCGCAGCGCCCAACACAGCCAGGTCCGCCGCCGCCTGGGCCCGGTGGCGGGCTATCACCGCGGCGCCCAGATACCCGCCCGCGGCGGCGAATACGACCACGACCGCGACCATCGCGGCGGCGGGCAGCGTGGCCGAGCCTCGCTCATCCCACGCCGGGCTCGACCGCCGCGGCCGCCTCGGCGGACACCGTGACCCCCGGCAACACCGTCGCCGCACTGATCCGGGCCACCACCAGACCGCTGTCGTGACCGACGTGGACCACCGCACCGGACGGAGCGATCCGGCGGGCGACGGTCGTGGCCGAGTCGTCCCCACGGGCGGCCAGGCGGGCAGCCTCCCGCGCGGCGTCGATGCAGCGGATCTGCATCCCGACCGCGCTGAGGCCACCGACGCACAACGCCAGCACCACGACCAGAGAGGCGATCCCAAATGCCGCCTCGACGGTGACCGCACCCCGGTCATCTAGACGTTGGTGTTGAGTGCCCGGCTGATGATGTTGGTCAGCGCGCTGACGATCGAATCCCCGGTCACCACCGTGTACAAGATCGCCCCGAACGCCGCGGCGGCGATGGTGCCGATGGCATATTCGACGGTCGACATCCCCGACTCGTCGAGAACCAGCAGCGTCGCCCTGGCATTCATGCGCCGAATCATGTTTTCTCCCATGACCTTTCCTCCCTCTACGATGTGTACTCACAACAAACCCGAACCCAGCACGTCACCGGCCAGACCGGCGACCACCGGAACGACACCGAGGCACAGAAAGGCCGGCAGGTAGCACAGCCCGAGGGGCCCGGCGACAAGGACCGAGGCGCGTTCGGCCACCGCGTCGGCCGACGTCGCCGCGTCGTGGCGGGCCTGGGCGGCCAGTTCGGCCACTCCGTCGGCCAATGCACTGCCCGAGGCCGCCGAGCGGCGGGCCAACCGCAGCAGTGCCTCGGCGTTGGCGTCCCGGGCCCCTGCCGCGTCGGCCGGCGCCCAGGCCCGGCTCGGATCGGCCCCGAGCGCAAGGAGTTCGGAAGCTCGGCGCAGCGGCAGCGCCAGGGCCGGCGGAGCGGACGTCGTGGCAGCCGCCGCCGCGGTCGAGACCGCCATCCCGGCCGCCAGACAGGCCGCGAACAGGTCGAAGGTCGAGGCTGCCGCGAGCGGATCATCATCCGACACCCGCTGTCGGCGACGCCGTGACCCCGGCGCGGGTGCCGCCCGGCTGCGCACTCGGGCCGGATCCGCGCCGATCCACAGTGCGGCGGCGAGAAGCAATGCAGCCCAGGTCATCCCAGCGCCCGATCAGTGATCCGATCCGACCACATCAGGCCGGTGCACGCCAGGAACACCCCGATGACGAGCAGCCACCCGCCCACCCCGGGGCCGCACAGGAACGCCAGCGGCTCCGCACCGATCAACTGGCCCAGTGCCACGCCTGCCACCGGGAGTCCGGCCAGTACCGCAGCCGTCGCGCGCGGACCGGCCATCGCCGCCTCGACGTGTGACGAAAACCGTTCGCGTTCCGTGATATCGCGCTGAGCAGTGCGCATGAGCGTGGCGATCGAGAGCCCATAGGTGTGGGCCAGGCGCCAACAGGCCGCGAGCCGTTCCCAGTGCATCGGCAAGTACGACCCCGAAGCGACATCGTCCAGTCCGGCCGCGACGTCCGCACCCAGGCGGGCCCTCGCGGCGACGGCGCCCATGCCGTGACTCACCGGCCCGGACACCTCACCGGCGGCGGTGCCGAAGGCGCTGACCGGATGGACACCGGTGCGTAACTCTCCGACCAACACGTCGAGAGCCGCTTGCAGCGCAGCGGATTCGCGCTGCCGCTCGCGCCGGTTCAGGTGCCGCCTGCGGCGTACCGCCGCCACGGCAGCCACCATGGCGACCGAGAGCGCCACCGGCAGTGGAACCAGCCACGCCCCCACCGCGCCGAGCAACACCACGACCGTCCGCCATGGTGCCCGAACCCCGCGCCGCTCAGGCGTGCTTCGGAGCGCCACCGCCCGTCGGGGCATGACCGGCCACACCAGAAGTGCGGCCGCCAACGCCAGGGCGCTGACGGTCACGACGCCATCCTCCGCCCGATCAGGCTGTCGAGAACCTCTGCACCACAACCCAACCCAGTGTCGGCATGCCAGGCGGAGAGCACTTCCAGATCCCCGTGGGCAGCGCGGCGCAGCACCGCGATCTCGGCGAGCCGACGCCGCCCGGCGCCGTCCCGCCCGACATGCAGCAGCACTTGTACCGCCGCCGCCAACTGGCTGATCAGCGCGGCGCGGTCCAGGCCGCCCAGGGCGCCGAGGGCTTCCAGCCGGGCCGGCACTTCCGCCGGGTTGTTCGCATGCACGGTGCCCGCCCCGCCGTCGTGCCCGGTGTTGAGGGCGGCCAGCAGATCCACCACCTCTGCTCCGCGCACCTCGCCCACCACGATCCGGTCCGGACGCATCCGCAGCGCCTGCCTGACCAGATCGCGAACCGTCACCTCGCCCACACCCTCGACATTGGCGCCCCGGGCCACCAGCTTGACCAGATGCGGGTGCTCCGGGGCCAGTTCGGCGGCGTCCTCGACACAGACAATGCGTTCATGCCCGGCGACGACCCCGAGCGCCGCCGCCAACAGGGTGGTCTTGCCGCAACCGGTGCCACCGGAGATGAGAAAGGCCAGCCGAGCCTGGATGATCGCGCGCAGCAGGTCGGCCGCATGCCGTGGAATCGCGCCAGAAGCGATGAGAGAGTCGAGATTCTGCGTCGCCGGACGCAGAACCCGCAGCGAGAGACACGTGCCTGCGGCGGCGACGGGAGGTAGCACCGCATGCAGGCGCACGGTGAACGGGCCGATGCCGGTGAGTTGGCCGTCCACCCAGGGCTGGGCCTCGTCGAGGCGTCGACCGGCCAACAGTGCCAACCGTTGCGCCAACCGGCGGACGGCGTCCTCGTCAGGGAAACGCGCTGTGCTGCGGTGCAATCCGTTGCCGTCGTCCACCCACACCGCATCGGGCGCGGTGACGAGCACGTCGGTGGTGGTCGCTCCACACAGCAGCGGCTCCAGGATTCCGGCTCCGGTCAGCTCGGTTTCCAGCAACCGGAGATTGCTCAACACCTCGGTGTCGCCGAGCAGTCCTCCGGATTCGGCCCGGATCGCCGCGGCCACCACGCCGGGGCTCAGGGTCGACGATTCAGCCACCAGGCGCTCACGGACCCGGTCGATCAGGGACGAGCTCATGCGGCCTCCTCGCAGGCTCGGTGACCGCATTCTGTGCCGACGATTCGCTCGCAAGCTTCGCTCATGCGGCCTCCTCGCAGGCTCGGTGACCGCATTCTGTGCCGACGATTCGCTCGCAAGCTTCGCTCATGCCGCCTCCTGCACCGGATGACGAGCCAGCACCTCCAACACCCGGCGAGCCGCCGAGCCAAGTGGTGAGCGGGCCCGCACCCGCAACCCGCCGCGCTCCAGAACTTCGGCGATGCCGGCCTGCGGTCGCATCGCGGCCAGCAGCGGCAGTTCCACGATCCGGGCCACCTCGGCTGCCCTCAGCCCACCGGGGGAGGGACCCCGCACCACCAGCCCGGCATTCGGGTTGCAGGCCAGCACCCATGGCCGCGCGGCGGCCGCCGCGGTACACGACCGGACGTCGGCGGGTGCCACCACAACCACCAGATCGGCTGCGTCCAGGGCGGTTTCGGCCGCCTCGGTGGCACGCCGCGGTACATCGCAGACGACCGTGACACCGCCACGGCAACCCGCGTCGATCACCGCGCCCAGCGGGCCGGCCTCGATGTCGGCACCGGACCGTCCGCTGGAGAGCACACTGACGCCGTCCCGCCGGGGCAGCGCGTCCCGCAGCGCCGCATAGCCCAGCCGCCCGCCCTGCAGCGCCAGATCCGGCCAGCGCAGGCCGGCAAGGTCCTCGCTGCCGGCCACGAGATCGATGCCTCCGCTCCACGGGTCGGCCTCGACCAGCAGCGCGGCCGAGGCCGACTGGGCCAGCGCGACCGCGAACACCGAAGCACCGGCACCTCCCCTCGCGCCCACCACCGCCACCACCGGGCCGCGGCCGGCCTCATCGTGGCAGGTGGCTTCGGACAGGGCAGCCACCAGGTCGGTGTCCTGCGCGGGCAGTGTGACCACCTGTTGCGCGCCCACCGAGATCGCGGCCTGCCAGTCCCCGGGCTGCGGTCCGTCGTGGCCGACGAGGATCACCTGCGCGCGGCGAGGCAGCGTCCGGGCGGCGCAGCGGCGGGCGGCGGGCGCATCGAGCAGCACCGCGGTGGCCGCCGTCCAGGCCTTGCGCCCGGAGAGGTCGTCGACGACGACCAGGCCGACGCCTGCCGCGGCGGCGACGCGCGACACGTCGTCGCGCAACTGCGGGTCGCCGATCACCGCCAGCACGGTGCCCGTCGGCGTGATCGGCGTGTTCGAGGCGGCCATGAGCCCACCCTGTGGGCAACCCTGGGGTCGGCGCCATCACCAATTCGCGGATTGTGGATGAACTGCGCCCTGTGGATCAATCGCGACCCCGGACACGCCGCCACGACACGCTGAAAATACGGTTCCGCAACCACCGAGATGTGGCCCGCGAGGATTCTTCCCCAGAAAAGGGACGACCCCCGCCAGGGGGGGAGGAGGCGGAGGTCGTCGTGTATCAGCCCCGGGGGGTCGGGCTGATACACCCTCGGCATAAGCCGAGTAATGCTCACTATACACACGGAACTGCCAAAACATGCAAGAGGCACCACTGCGGGCTACCAACCGGCAGCTCGGAGTCACCCTCGGAAAGAATGTGTCGTGAACTGCCATTTTGCGGTGGCGGCCGATTACGGCGGTGCACCTGCCTCTATGCTGGCGCTGTGACCGCATCCGATCGGGCTGCCGGGGAGTCGATCGCACAGCAGTCCGCGCCGCACGGCGGTCGGCCGGTGCGTACAGCGGCCTTCTTCGACCTCGACAAGACCGTCATCGCCAAGTCCAGCACGCTTGCTTTCAGCAAACCCTTCTTCAACCAAGGTCTGCTGAACCGGCGCACCGTTCTCAAGTCGACCTACGCCCAGTTTCTGTTCCTGATGTCGGGCGCCGACCACGAGCAGATGGACCGGATGCGCAGCTACATCACCAACATGTGCACCGGCTGGGACGTCGAACAGGTGAAATCAATCGTCGGCGAAACGCTGCACGACATCGTCGACCCGCTGGTGTTCGCCGAGGCCGCCGAGCTGATCGCCGACCACAAACTGTGCGGGCGTGACGTGGTGGTGGTGTCGGCGTCCGGCGAGGAGATCGTCGCGCCGATCGCCAGGGCGCTCGGCGCCACCCATGCGATGGCCACCCGGATGGTGGTCGAAGACGGCCGCTACACCGGCGAGATCGCGTTCTACTGCTACGGCGAGGGCAAGGTCGAGGCGATCAGGGCACTGGCCGCACGCGAGGGCTATGCCCTCGACCACTGCTACGCCTACTCGGACTCGATCACCGACATCCCGATGCTCGAAGCAGTCGGGCACCCCACGGCCGTCAATCCCGACCGGGGGCTGCGCAAGGAGGCCGGCGCACGCGGGTGGCCGGTGCTGACCTTCACCCGACCGGTGTCCCTGCGCGACCGGATCCCGGCACCGTCGGGGGCCGCCGTCGCCACCACAGCGGCGGTCGGCATCAGTGCCCTGGCGGCGGGCGCGTTGACGTACTCACTGCTGCGCCGCTTCACCTCCTGACCTACCGCACGTAGTAGCTGAAACCCCGGCGTAACGATCAGAAATCGGGTGCATTTCACCCTTGCTGTGACTGTGGTCACGTAGTACAAAGGAACCACGGAAGCTTGGATGAGGCCAAGAGTTAGCCGGAAGAGAAGGCTAGATCTCCCGAACCAGGCTCCCCAGCACGGGTCCCGGAACCCACGCGGAGCACATGCCGCGGAATAGGCAAAAGTGTTGCGGGCCTGCGTGATTGCGAAGAGCGGACGGCCACGACGGCCCTTTGGGTGGGGTTGCAGCCGTAGCGCATCGCGAGGACGCCGAGGCCACCCACGCAACCCACGTTGGCACGCTTGGTAACCGGAATCCGTGCTAGCGGGCGGCGAGCCGAAACATCGTTTCGGACCGTCGCCCGCTTTCGTTTGCTGAGACGGTTGGGACCATTGGGGGCGGCGGGGTCAGCCGGCCGCCGATTGGGCGATCTGCAGCGCTTCTCGCGCACCGCCTTTCAGCGCCTCACTGCTGAGCAGCAACCACGCCGTCAATCCGTCCGGAGTTCCGGAGGCGAAACCCCGTGCGGCAGCGCGGTACTCCCCCGACTTGCGCATCCAGTGCACCTCGGGGACGCCCAGTCCGTGCGGATCCAGCCCGCTGGCGATGGTCACCAGACGCGATACCGCGCGGGCCACCACCCCGTCGGCGGTGCCGAAGGGTGCCAGGCTGATGAGTTCGCCGTGCGCGACGGCGGCCAGCACGGGGGCCGGAACCTTGGAGCCGCCGGCCAGGATCTCGGTCAGCAGCTCGAGCCGGCGGCCGACATCAGGGTCGGTCCGTGGCCGGCCGAGATGCTCGTCGTCGGTCAGATCCGCGGCGGCCAGCGCATGCAACCGGGCCAGCGCCTGCATCGGCGCCCGCTGCCACACCCCGACCATCGCGGTCGCGCCGCCCTCGAGGGCCTCGGAGACCCGGATCGCCCCGGCGGTCACCGGATCGGGTTCACCGTCGGCGGACAGCTGAAGGGCTCCGCCGTCGAGGACCGCCGAGGCCCGTGCCGCGCGCAGCGCCGCCTCGGCCGCGGTCTGCGGCCAGCCGCGCAGGTTGAACTTGTGTCGATGCGCCCGGCCCAGGGCATCCCGCGCCTCGTCGCTGGCCGCGGAAACACCGGGCAGGTCGACCAGCGGTGCGAGTGGATCGGTCGTCATAGCCGAAACGCTAGCCGACCGCTGAACGCCGTCTCGCCGACCGTTGGGCGCAGCAAGACAGCCGTCCGGCACACGCCTTGTGACGTCCCAACGCGGGTGCAACCTTTGGTGACTAGGCTCACACCCATGTCAAACGCGCCAGCGACGCCTACCGAAGTTCCGTCAGCCTATCCGCCGCCTGCCGATTTCGCGGCCAACGCCAACGCGACGGGCGAGTTGTACGCCGAGGCCGAGAAGGATCGGCTGGAGTTCTGGGCCGCCCAGGCCAACCGGTTGAATTGGCAGACCCCGTTCAGCGAGGTTCTGGACTGGTCGCAGGCTCCGTTCGCGAAGTGGTTCGTCGGCGGCAAGCTCAACGTCGCCTACAACTGTGTCGATCGGCACGTGGAGGCGGGCAACGGCGACCGCGTGGCGATCCATTGGGAGGGTGAGCCCGTCGGCGACGCCCGCGACATCACCTACGCCCAGCTCAAGGACGAGGTCTCCCAAGCGGCCAACGCCCTGTCCGCCCTCGGCCTGACCGCGGGCGACCGGGTGGCCATCTACATGCCGATGGTGCCCGAGGCGATCGTGGCGATGCTGGCCTGCGCCCGGCTCGGTGCCATGCACAGCGTTGTCTTCGCCGGGTTCTCCGCTTCCGCACTCAAGGCGCGCGTCGAGGACGCTTCGGCCAAGCTCGTCATCACCACCGACGGCCAGTACCGGCGCGGTAAGGCCGCCTCCCTCAAGGACGCCGTCGACGAAGCTGTCGCGGATCAGCCGTCGGTCGAGCACGTGCTCGTGGTGCGCCGCACCGGCATCGACGTGAACTGGACCGAGGGCCGCGACCTGTGGTGGCACGAAACCGTCGAGCCCGCCTCCACCGACCACACGCCGGAGGCGTTCGACTCCGAGCAGCCGCTGTTCCTGCTGTACACCTCGGGCACCACCGGCAAGCCCAAGGGCATCGTGCACACCTCCGGTGGCTACCTGACCCAGTCGGCGTACACCCACTACAACGTGTTCGATCTCAAGCCCGAGACCGACGTGTACTGGTGCACCGCCGACATCGGCTGGGTGACCGGGCACACCTACATCGTCTACGGCCCGCTGGCCAACGGTGCCACCCAGGTGGTCTACGAGGGCACCCCCACCTCACCGACCGAGCACCGCCACTTCGAGATCATCGAAAAGTACGGTGTGACAATCTATTACACCGCGCCGACGCTGATCCGCACGTTCATGAAGCTGGGCCGCCAGATCCCCGCCGCGCACAACCTGTCCAGCCTGCGGCTGCTGGGTTCGGTGGGCGAGCCGATCAACCCCGAAGCCTGGCGCTGGTACCGGGAAGCCATCGGCGCCAACAAGACTCCGATCGTCGACACCTGGTGGCAGACCGAGACCGGGGCGATCATGATCTCCCCGCTGCCCGGTGTCACCGCAGCCAAGCCCGGCTCGGCCATGACCCCGCTGCCCGGCATCTCGGCCAAGATCGTCGACGACGACGGAAACGAGCTGGTGCCCGGCGCCGACGAGGCCGAACACGTCACCGGTTACCTGGTGCTCGACCAGCCGTGGCCGTCGATGCTGCGCGGGATCTGGGGTGACCCGCAGCGGTTCAAGGACACCTATTGGTCCCGGTTCGCCGAGCAGGGTTGGTACTTCGCCGGTGACGGCGCCCGCTACGACTCGGACGGCAACATCTGGGTGCTGGGCCGCATCGACGACGTCATGAACATCTCCGGGCACCGCATCTCGACCGCCGAGGTGGAGTCGGCCCTCGTCGGACACTCCGGTGTGGCCGAGGCGGCGGTGGTCGGCGCCAGCGATGACACCACCGGGCAGGCGATCTGCGCGTTCGTGATCCTCAAGGCCAGTGCGCACGGCGGTGCGGACACCATGGTCGAGGAGCTACGGGCTCAGGTGGCCACCGAGATCTCGCCGATCGCCAAGCCACGCGAGATCCACGTGGTGCCCGAGCTGCCCAAGACCCGCAGCGGCAAGATCATGCGCCGGTTGCTGCGCGATGTGGCCGAGGGCCGCGAGCTCGGCGACACCTCGACGCTGGTCGATCCGAGCGTGTTCGAGGCCATCCGCGCCAGCAAGTAGGAGAACGCCTAGCCGACCGGGACGAAACCCGTTCCCGGTCGGTTCTTGGCGGTGATGTCCGCCAGCTGCGTGTTGAAGGACATCGTGACCGCCGGCGTATGCAGGGGCACGAACTGCACGACGCAGGTGGGCAGCTCGTCGGAGTAGGCGCCGTGGATCATGCCCACCAGTCGGTTGTTGACCGTGACCGGTGCGCCGGAGTCGCCCGGCTGACCGCACACCTGGTTGACAATGGTGCCCGGATCCTTGCCCGGGCCCCACGTCACGCCACATGAATAGCCGGTGGTGCGCCCGAGCTTGCAGGCGACCTCACCGAACGCCGGATCCGGCCCGAGGCCGTCGATCTGGAAACCGTTGACGTTCTTGGTCGGCGTCACCTTGGCCGGGTCGAACTGGATGACCGCGTAGTCCAGGCTGTCGTTTCCGGCCACCATCGTGCCGACCACCCCGGCCGCGTCGGCCCCTTCGGCCGACACCGTGGCACCCGGACCGCCGCAGTGGGCCGAGGTGAAACCGATCAGCCGGCCGGCGTTGTCGTGCCCGATGGCGGTGAGTGTGCAGAACGACTCCCCGTTGACCACGATGCCCGAGCCGCCACCCAGCACCACCGGCGGCGCGGCATGCGCCCGCGCCGGGCTGAAGATCGCGACGAGAGCGATGAGCGGTGCACCAATGAGCAACTGCCGGCGGTGTCTGCTCGTCAAGAGTCCTCCAATCGACGCGCCCGACCCGCGCAACTCAAAGAATTGCGGTCAGTCTACTAAGGCTCCGATGTCGGCCGGGATCGTTAACGCGTTCGCCGCATGGCAACATGAACGCCATGAGCACAGGCGACCGCAGGGACGGCGTTCCGACGACGGTGACCTCGATTCCGCTCGTCGACCCGCACGCCCCCAAGCCGGATCCTTCTATCGGCGATCTCGTGAAGGACGCGACCGCGCAGGTGTCCACCCTGGTGCGCGCCGAGGTGGAACTGGCCAAGGCCGAGATCACCCGCGACGTGAAGAAGGGTCTGACCGGCAGCGTGTTCTTCATCGCCGCGCTGGTGGTGCTGTTCTACTCGACGTTCTTTTTCTTCTTCTTCCTGGCCGAGCTGCTCGACACCTGGCTGTGGCGCTGGGTGGCGTTCCTGATCGTGTTCGGGCTGATGGTGCTGGCAACGGGGGCGCTCGCGTTCCTCGGCTTCCTCAAGGTGCGACGAATCAAGGGTCCGCAGCAGACCATCGAGTCGGTCAAGGAGACCCGTGAGGCGCTGACGCCCGGCCACGACAAGGCCGCGGTGCCTGCCGTCCCGGCCAGGCCGGCCACCGACCCCTCAGGCTGGTAATGCCCCCGCCCGCCCCGTCGATCACCAGGATCGAGGGGCCGTGGCGGCATCTGCAGGTGCACGCCAACGGCATTCGCTTCCATGTCGTGGAGGGCGAGAGCTCGCAGCCCGACCGTGTGACAGCGGGCGAGAACTCGCGGCCCGACCGTCCGTTGGTGATCCTCCTGCACGGGTTCGGCTCGTTCTGGTGGTCCTGGCGGCACCAACTCACGGAATTGTCCGACGCGCGTGTCGTCGCGGTCGATCTGCGCGGTTACGGCGACAGTGACAAGCCGCCGCGCGGTTATGACGGCTGGACCCTGGCCGGAGATACCGCCGGCCTCGTGCGGGCACTGGGGCACAAGTCGGCCACCCTGGTCGGGCACGCCGACGGCGGCCTGGTGTGTTGGGCGACGGCCGTGCTGCATCCGCGGGTCGTCGATGCGATCGCCTTGGTGAGCTCACCGCATCCGGTGGCGCTGCGTTCTTCCACGCTGACGCGCCGCGACCAGGGCCGTGCGCTGTTGCCGTCGATGCTGCGCTACCAGCTGCCGATGTGGCCCGAGCACCAGCTGACGCGGCACGACGGCGCCGAGCTGGAGCGCCTCGTACGCAGCCGGGCCGGGGCCGGATGGCAGGCCAGTCAGGACTTCTCCGACACCATCGGTCATCTGCGCCGGGCCATCCAGATACCCGGGGCCGCGCACTGCGCCCTGGAGTATCAGCGGTGGGCGGTGCGCAGCCAGCTGCGCGGAGAGGGCCGACGTTTCATGCGGTCGATGAAGCGCCCGATCGGGGTGCCGGTGCTGCACATGCGCGGTGACGTCGACCCGTACGTGCTGCCCGCCCCGGTGTTCCGGACCCAGCACTACGCGCCACACGGCCGGTATGTATCGATCACGGGGGCAGGGCATTTCGCCCACGAGGAGCAGCCGGAGGCGGTCAACGTGCAGCTGAGCCGGTTCCTGGCCCGACTGCACGGCTGATCAGGAGTTGATGCAGGTCCCGGTCGGGACCCGCTCGGTGCTGCCGACCTTGGCCAGCTGATGCTCGACTTCCTTGGCGGTCAACACGAATCCGGTGTCGACGTCGTCGACGGCCGCACCGAACACCACGCCGAGCACCTTGCCGGCGCGGTTGATCATCGGCCCGCCCGAATTGCCTTGCCGCACGGTGCCCCTGACGGTGTAGACCTCACGGGTGACGGTGGTGGTCCGGTAGATGTCGGGTCCGTTGAGCTCGATGATCTCGCGGACCCGGGCCGGGGTGGCCAGGAAGTCACCGCCACCGGGGTAACCCATCACCACGGCGTCGGTGCCCTGCGGGGCGGGTTGTTCGGCGAACTGCAGCGGGGTGATGGGCAGATTCGGCACGTCGAGGATGGAGATGTCCGCGTTCGGGTCGTAGGACACCACGCCGGCGTCGTAGGTCTTGCCGTCGGCCTCGATGGTCACGCTGTCGGCACCGGCCACCACGTGGGCGTTGGACATCACCCGGTTAGGGGCGACGACGAATCCGCTGCCCTCCAGTACCTTCTGGCAGCTGGGCGCGATACCGCGGATCTTGACCACGGCGGGCCGGCTGGTCGTCACGATCGGATCGGTGGCCAGTGAGGCATCCGGGGCGTCGACGTTGACGATCGGGGTCCGACCGAACGGTTCGAGCACGTCGGGCAGGCCGGAGGTGTCCAGGAGTGCCGACAACCGGTTCGGGACCGACCGGAGCCAGCTCGGCGCCACCTTGTCAACCTCGGTGAGTACCCGTGAATTCTTCACTGCGGCAGCGAGATTCGGCTGATCGGAATTGGTCAGCAAGCTGCCCAGCAGCCAGGACGCGACCAGGACCGCGACCAGCATCAGGCTGACCCCGACCACCGAGTCCAACGCGCGCAACAGCGGGTTTCGGATCGTGCCGCGCACGGCACGGCCCAGCACCACACCGGCGATCTCTCCGATCACCACCAGCGCCAGGATCAGGAACAGGGTGGCGAACAGTTTGGTGCGGTCACCGCTGATGTGCGGGATGACGTGCGGCGCCAGCAGCACACCGGCCACCGCCCCAAGCACCACACCGATGAACGACAGCAGAGATCCGAGCGCGCCGGATCGCCAGCCGGAGATGGCTGCGACGAACCCGATGCCGAGGATGGCGAAATCGAGCCAGACCGAAGGTGTCATCTATATCCACTTCAACATTGGGCTTCACCGTAACCGTTGTCATGCCCGACGAGGGCCATTGCCTCGTCGAGTCCGCGGACGTCATCGGTGTTCCACGGCTTGGCCCAGCCTGCGACGTCGAGGATCGCGGAGATGACCTGGCCGGTGAAACCCCACACCAGCATCTCGTTGAGGAGGAAAGCCGGGCCGGCGAACCGGCTGGTATTGGCTTCCCGGTACACCATGAGCCGGTTCTCCGGGTTGGTGAAGGCACGTACCGGAACGCGTGCGACGACGGCGGTCTCGGACTCGTCGACGACGGCCACCGGTCCCGGGTCGGGCGAATAGGCCAGCACCGGAACCACGTGGAACCCCGACGGCGGGATGAACATCTTCTCGAGCGTGGCCAGCGGGTACAGCCGGCTGGTGTCGATGCCGGTCTCCTCGGTGGCCTCGCGGAAAGCCGTGCCGACCGGCCCCTCGTCGCCGGGATCGGTGGCGCCACCCGGGAACGCGGCCTGCCCGGCGTGGTGACGCAACGTCGAGGCGCGGACCGTCACCAGCAGGTCGACATCCTCGGGCAGCAGCGGGGGCGCGCCCTCGGCCGGGCCGGAGAACAGCACCAGCACTGCGGCGTCCCGCCGCGCGCCGGCCTGGGCGGCCTGGTTGTTGGCTTCGACGATGCCGGCCAGCACATCGGGCGGTACCCGCCTGCGGTATGCGTCGGGCACCCGGTCGAGGTTGTCCACGAGCGGTTTGAGCCAGGCCGGGGCCGCATCCGGGAACAGCCCGTCGCGCGTCGATCTCACCCCGGGTGCTCCTTATCGGCTAGAGCGGATCTTCTCGTCGACCGCCGCCGCGATCTCGTCGGCGCTGACGAAGGAGCGGGGTAGGGTCCCGGCCACGCTACCGTCCGCGCGCAGGACCACCGTCGCAGGCATCACATTGGGCACCTTCAGCGCGGCCGCGACCAGCCGCCGACCGTCCTGCAATGTGGGTAGCCGCACCCCGAGCTCGGCCAAGCGGACCAATGCCGCCGTCTCGTTCTCGTCCTGGTGCACGGTGACCACCAGCACTTCGTCGCCGACCCGGCGCTGATATTCGGCCATCGCCGGCAGTTCGTCGGCGCACGGACCGCACCAGTAGGCCCACAGGTTGAGCACCACGGTCCGGCCCGCGAGTGCGGATGCGACGTCGACGGGCTTGCCGTCGCCGGCGCAGTCCAAGGTGATGCCGCGCAGCGCTTCCGGCCCCTTTCCGGCCCCGGGGCCAGGGCACGGCGGCAGGTCCGCGCGGGCCCGCGGCGCGGCGAGTGCTTCCGGGGTGTCGGCGTCGCGGTGATCGCGCGCGGTGGACTGCCCGGATCCGGCCCGGGGCGCCGGTTCGTCGCGCAGTTCCATCCAGAAAGCGGTGCCCAAGGCCACCAGGACCACCAGGACCACCACGGTCCACCTGGCCGATCTACTCATCGCCCGTTCACAACCCCGCCAACGCCAGCAGGTGCTCGGTCTCGGGGCCCTTGACCAGCGCGGCCGCGGTTTCCGGGTCGGTGGGCCCGAGCCCGAAGGACGGGCAGTCCTTGGCCAGCACACATACCCCGCAGGCGGGCTTGCGCGCGTGGCAGACCCGGCGGCCGTGGAAGATCACCCGGTGGCTGAGCAGGGTCCATTCCTTGCGTTCGATGAGCTCACCGATCGCGAACTCGACCTTGACCGGATCCTCCTCGGCCGTCCAGCGCCAGCGCCGCACCAGCCGCCCGAAGTGGGTGTCGACGGTGATGCCCGGGATGTCGAAGGCGTTCCCCAGGATGACGTTGGCGGTCTTGCGTCCCACGCCGGGCAGGGTGACCAGGTCTTCGATGTTGTCGGGAACCTCGCCGTCGAACCGCTCCACCAGCTCTTGACCCAACCGGATCAGCGAGTTGGTCTTGTTCCGGTAGAACCCGGTCGGCCGGATCAGCTCCTCCATCTCGGTGCGGTCGGCCTGCGCATAGTCCAGCGCGGTGCGGTATTTGAGGAAGAGCGCGGGCGTCGTCAGGTTGACCCGCTTGTCGGTGCTCTGCGCCGACAGGATGGTCGCCACCGCCAGCTCGAGCGGATTGGTGAAATCGAGCTCGCAGTAGACATGCGGAAATGCCCGGGCGAGTTCACGATTCATCCGTCGAGCCCGACGCACCAGGCCCAGGTGGGTTTCGGTGTCCCACTTCTTGGACCGGCGCGTTTTCCCTGTTGGGGCGGCAGCCGCAGTCACGCCAGCCAGCGTACTGACCGCCTCGGACATTCTCCTGCGCGGACCGGTGACGATTCGTGACCCCACCGAGACCTACGCCGTGTTAACTACTGCCTTGTGTCGTGGTTGCTGGTGGCGCTCATTCCGGGGTTCCTCATGCTGGCGGCGTTCGGGCTCGAGCGACTCGAATCGGGTTTGGTCCGCGAGCCGGGCCCGGTGGCGTCCGTGGCGCGCCCCAAGCCGGTGACCATCGACCTGGAGAGTGAGCGTTTGCCGACGCGCTACTTCGAGCCGCAGGCCATCAATACTGGGTTTCCGGCGTCCCGACCTGTCAATCGTGTGTAGCGTGGGCTAGTCGCGAAACCGCGTACCTCTAGACTGAGCAGGAAGTATCAGTAAGAGGACAACACACCCAATAGCTTAAGGGGCAACGTGGACGAGATCCTGGCCAGGGCCGGAATCTTCCAGGGAGTCGAACCGACCGCCGTTTCGGCGCTGACGAAGCAGTTGCAGCCCGTCGACTTCCCACGCGGGCATACGGTCTTCGCCGAGGGCGAGCCCGGCGACCGGCTGTACATCATCATTTCCGGCAAGGTGAAGATCGGCCGGCGTTCGCCGGACGGCCGCGAGAACCTGCTGACCATCATGGGCCCGTCGGACATGTTCGGCGAGCTGTCGATCTTCGACCCGGGGCCCCGTACGTCGAGCGCCACCACCATCACCGAGGTGCGGGCGGTCTCGATGGACCGTGACGCGCTCCGCGCCTGGATCGCCGACCGGCCCGAGATTGCCGAGCAGCTGCTGCGCGTGCTCGCGCGTCGTCTGCGTCGCACCAACAACAACCTCGCCGACCTGATCTTCACCGACGTTCCCGGCCGGGTGGCCAAGCAGCTGCTGCAGCTGGCCCAGCGGTTCGGAACGCAGGAAGGCGGGGCGCTGCGCGTGACGCACGACCTCACCCAGGAAGAGATCGCCCAGCTCGTCGGCGCCTCCCGTGAGACCGTCAACAAGGCGCTGGCCGATTTCGCCCACCGCGGCTGGATCCGGCTGGAAGGCAAGAGCGTCCTGATCTCGGACAGCGAGCGGCTCGCCCGCCGCGCGCGTTAGCGCGACCGCTAGTTCCTCAGATAGTCCAGCTGGGCCTGCACGCTCTTCTCGGCGGCATCCCAGAGTTTCTGGTCGACATCGGTGTAGACGTGCTCGACAACCTGACGGGCCGAGGCGTCTTCGCCGAGTTCCCGTAGTGCTGCCCGCACCTGGTCCAGCCGCTCCTCGCGGTGGGCCAGGTACATGGCGGTGACGGCCTGTAGGTCGGCGAGGTCGGGTCCGTGCCCGGGCAGCACCGTGCGGGCGCCCAGACCCTGCAGCCGGCGCAGCGATTCGAGATAGTCCTGCAGGCTGCCGTCCTCGGTGTCGATGACGGTGGTGCCCCGGCCCAGCACGGTGTCGGCGGTCAGCACCGCGCCTTGGCCGTGCTCGTCGTCGAGCACGAACGACAGTGAGTCGACGGTGTGCCCGGGTGTGGCCATCACCTTGATCCGGAGCCCGGCCGCGTCGATCACCTCGCCGTCGGTGAGCGGTCCGCCGAGACCGCGCAGGAAACCGCTGCCCACCGAGCGGACGGTGGCACCCGTGAGGTCCACGATCCGGTCGATGCCGCCGGTGTGGTCCTCGTGCTTGTGACTGATCAAAACCAGTGCGACGGTGCCGATTTCGGCGATGCGCGCGATGTGCGCCGCATCGTCGGGGCCAGGGTCGACCACCACGATCTCGTCGCTGCCCGGCCCGCGCAGAACCCAGGTGTTGGTGCCCTCCAGCGTCATCAGGCCGGGGTTGTCACACAGGAGTACCGAGGCCGATTCGGTGACCGGCCGCAGGACCCCGTAGGCCGGGTGTTCGATCACGCTGTTTCGACGATGATCTCGACTTCGACCGGCGCGTTGCGCGGTAGCTCCGACACACCGACGGCCGAACGCGCGTGGGCGCCGGCCTCGCCGAAGATCTCACCGAACAGCTCCGAGGCACCGTTGATGACACCGGGCTGCCCGCTGAATCCGGGGGCGGACGCGACGAAGCCGACCACCTTGACGATCTTGACCACGCTGTCGATGCCCACGAGTGCGTGCACCGCGGCCAGCGCGTTGAGACCACTGACGCGGGCCAGCTCCTTGCCCTGTTCGGGGCTGACCTCGGCGCCGACCTTGCCGGACGCCAGCAGTTCGCCGCCCTGGATCGGCAGCTGACCGGCGGTGTAGACCAGGTTTCCGGTGCGCACCGCGGGCACGTAGGCGGCCAGCGGCGCGACGACGTCGGGCAGCTCGATGCCGAGCTCGGCGAGCCGCGAGCTCACGCTCATTTTGGCCGCTTCAGATACGCGACGTGCTGCTCACCGGTCGGGCCGGGCAGCACCGAGACCAGCTCCCAGCCGTCGTGTCCCCACTGGTCGAGAATCTGTTTGGTGGCGTGGGTCAGCAAGGGCACGGTGGCGTACTCCCACCGGGTTGGTTCGCTCATGGGCTGAGCTTATCGGTCGGACGGCCAGGCTTGGTTAGCATGCACTGGTGGCAACCACTGAGAGCGGCGCCAAACATGTCGGCTGGCCGTCGCGTCTGACCAAGGCCCGGCTGCATTTCGTCTCCGGCAAGGGCGGAACCGGAAAGTCCACCGTTGCGGCGGCCCTGGCCCTGGCGCTGGCCGCCGGCGGCCGCAAGGTGCTGCTGGTCGAGGTCGAGGAGCGTCAGGGCATTGCCCAGCTGTTCGACGTTCCGCCACTGCCGTACGAGGAAGTCAAGGTCGCCACCGCCGACGGGGGCGGGCAGGTCAACGCGCTCGCGATCGACATCGAGGCCGCGTTCCTGGAGTACCTCGACATGTTCTACAACCTCGGCATCGCCGGCCGCGCGATGCGCCGGATCGGGGCCATCGAATTCGCCACCACGATCGCGCCCGGCCTGCGCGACGTGCTGCTGACCGGCAAGATCAAAGAGATCGTGACCCGCGAGAAAAAGGACGCCAAGGGCAAGCGTGGCGTCTATGACGCCGTGGTGGTGGATTCCCCTCCCACCGGCCGTATTCCGCGGTTCCTGGACGTCACCAAGGCGGTCTCGGACCTGGCCAAGGGCGGGCCCGTGCACTCCCAGGCCGACGGCGTGGTCAAGCTCCTGCACTCCGAGCAGACCGCCATCCACCTGGTGACGCTGCTGGAAGCGCTGCCGATCCAGGAGACCCTGGAGGCGATCGAGGAACTCACCGAGATGGGCCTGCCGATCGGCAGCGTCATCGTCAACCGCAACATCCCGGCGTACCTACCCCCGGAGGACCTGGCCAAGGCCGCCGACGGCGACATCGACGCCGACGCGGTCCGCGCGGACCTGCAGAAGGCCGGAATCACCTTGTCCGACAACGACTTCGCCGGATTGCTCACCGAGTCGATCCAGCACGCCACCCGGATCGCGGCGCGGTCAGAGAGCGCCGAACTGCTCGACGCCATCGACGTTCCCCGCCTCGAGTTGCCCGCGCTGACCGACGGTGTCGACCTGGGCAGCCTGTACGAACTTGCCGAAGCACTCGAACAGCAGGGGGTCCGATAGTGAGCACCAAACCGCCCGCCCTTGACATGCACTCGATCCTGTCCGACACCGCCAACCGCGTCGTAGTGTGTTGCGGCGCAGGCGGAGTCGGAAAGACCACCACCGCAGCCGCGATGGCGCTGCGGGCCGCCGAGTACGGCCGGACCGTTGTGGTGCTGACCATCGACCCGGCCAAGCGCCTGGCCCAGGCACTGGGCATCAAGGACCTCGGCAACACCCCGCAGCGGGTTCCGCTGGCGCCGGAGGTCACCGGTGAACTGCACGCGATGATGCTGGACATGCGCCGGACCTTCGACGAGATGGTGGTGCAGTACTCGGGCCCCGACCGCGCCGACTCCATTCTGGAGAACCAGTTCTACCAAACGGTGGCGACGTCGTTGGCGGGCACGCAGGAGTACATGGCGATGGAGAAGCTCGGCCAGCTGCTGGCCGAGGACAAGTGGGATCTGGTGGTGGTGGACACCCCGCCGTCGCGCAACGCACTGGACTTCCTCGACGCACCAAAGCGATTGGGCAGCTTCATGGACAGCCGGCTGTGGCGCATGCTGCTGGCCCCGGGACGCGGGATCGGACGCTTGGTCACCGGCGCCGTCGGCCTGGCCATGAAGGCCCTGTCCACCGTGCTCGGCTCGCAGATGCTTTCCGACGCAGCAGGTTTCGTGCAGTCACTGGACGCCACCTTCGGCGGTTTCCGGGAGAAGGCGGACCGCACCTACGAATTGCTCAAGCGTCGCGGCACCCAGTTCGTGGTGGTGTCGGCGGCCGAGCCCGATGCGTTGCGCGAGGCCTCGTTCTTCGTCGACCGGTTGTCGAACGAGCACATGCCGCTGGCCGGGCTGATCCTCAACCGCACCCATCCCACGTTGTGCGATCTGCATGCCGAGAAGGCCGAGGAGGCTGCCGACGAGCTCGCGGCCAAGGATCCGGAATCGCTGACCGCCGCGGTGCTGCGCATTCATGCGGATCGGGCGCAGACCGCCAAGCGCGAGGTCCGGCTGCTGTCCCGGTTCACCGGGGCCAATCCGCACGTGGCGATCGTCGGGGTGCCGTCATTGCCGTTCGACGTGTCCGATCTCGACGCGCTGCGCGCGATCGCCGATCAGATCACCGGGGTGGCAGAACCCGTTTGAGCCGCTTGGCCGCTCAGACGGCGCTGCGGTGCTTGCGCTGGGCGGCGAAGAACTCGGCCCAGGAGTTGACCTCGGGATGCTGCTTGAGCAGGGCGCGGCGCTGACGCTCCGTCATGCCTCCCCACACTCCGAACTCCACTCGATTGTCCAGTGCATCGGCACCGCATTCGAGGATCACCGGGCAGTGCCTGCAGATCACCGCGGCCTTGCGCTGGGCAGCACCGCGGACGAACAACTCATCCGGATCGGCCTGGCGACATCTCGCCTGGGAGACCCACGCGATCCGGGCTTCACCCTCGCCACGATGGACCAGGTTGGTGGCGGGGGCGGAAGCGTTCATCTTGTCTGCGACAGTTCTTGTACCTGACACCAGCGATCCCTTCGTTCCTGCCATCTCCCCAGATAGCGGGCCTTGAACCTTCCGGTGTAGAACGCCGTTGCGATCTACGCCACATTGCGCCAGCCCGTGTTACCTGGATCGCACTGTGTGTCCAAGCTAGGTGGTCAGAGGGCATTTGTGCAACAGTTTGTCGGCCACTTTTTTGGGACGCCCGTGCCGTCTGACCGGGGTTCGGCCGCATCGCACTGTTTTCGCAGGCGAGCGGGATGCCGCTGTGGGCCCGCTCGCGGGAGGCCGCCGCCGAGGCGCTAGTTACTCTGTACCCATGCCGGAGCAGCCGACACGACCGCCCGCGCAGCCACCCCAAGCGGTCACCATCATCAAGCTGGCCTGGTGCTGCCTGTTGGCGGCCGTGCTGGCGGCGACGTTGATGTTCCCTGTGGTGGGCGGATTCGGGCTGATGTCCAACCGGGCCTCCGACGTGGTGGCCAACGGGTCGGCCGCCCTGGTCGACGGCGAGGTTCCGCAGGTCTCGACGATGGTGGACGCCAAGGGCAACACCATCGCCTGGCTGTATTCACAGCGCCGTTTCGAGGTGCCGAGCGAGCAGATCTCCAACACGATGAAGCTCGCCCTGGTTTCGATCGAGGACAAGCGGTTTGCCGAACACAACGGGGTGGACTGGCAGGGCACGCTGACCGGTCTGACCGGATACATGCGCGGCGACCTGGACACCCGCGGCGGTTCGACGATCGAGCAGCAGTACGTGAAGAACTACCAGCTGCTGGTCGTCGCGCAGACCGATGCCGAGCGCCGCGCCGCGATCGAGACCACTCCGGCGCGCAAGCTGCGTGAGATCCGGATGGCCCTCACACTGGACAAGACGTTCACCAAGCCCGAGATCCTGACCCGCTACCTCAACCTGGTCTCGTTCGGCAACGGCGCGTTCGGCGTACAGGATGCGGCCCAGACCTATTTCGGCATCAACGCCTCCGAGCTGAACTGGCAGCAGTCCGCCCTGCTGGCCGGCATGGTGCAGTCCACGAGCGCGTTGAACCCGTACACCAACCCCGATGGCGCCCTGGCCCGCCGGAACCTGGTGCTGGACACCATGATCGACAACATTCCGCAGGAGGCCGAGGCGCTGCGCGCCGCCAAGCAGGAGCCGCTCGGCATCCTGCCGCAACCCAACGAGCTGCCGCGGGGCTGCATCGCGGCCGGTGACCGGGCGTTCTTCTGCGATTACGCGCTGGAGTACCTGGCCCGCGCCGGCCTGTCCAAGGAGCAGGTGGCCAAGGGCGGTTACCTGATCAAGACCACGCTGGACCCGGATGTGCAGGGGCCGGTGAAATCGGCGATCGACAGCATCGCCCGCCCGGACACCCCGGGCATCGCGAGCGTGATGAGCGTGATCAAGCCGGGCAAGGAGTCTCATCCGGTCCTGGCGATGGCCAGCAATCGCACCTACGGCCTGAACACCGACGCCGGCGAGACCATGCAGCCGCAGCCGTTCTCACTCGTGGGTGACGGGGCCGGCTCGATCTTCAAGTTGTTCACCACGGCCGCGGCCATGGAAATGGGGATGGGCATCAACACCCAGCTCGCGGTCCCGGGCCAGTTCCAGGCCAAGGGGCTGGGCAGCAGCGACACCCCGGGCTGCCCGCGGGAGACCTGGTGTGTGAAGAACGCCGGCGGCTACCGCGGCACCATGAACGTCACCGATGCGCTGGCCACCTCGCCGAATACCGCGTTCGCCAAGCTGATCTCGCAGATCGGGGTGCAACGTTCGGTCGACATGGCAGTGAAGCTCGGTTTGCGGTCCTACGCGCTGCCGGGCACAGCCCGCGACTACGACCCGGAGAGCAACGAGAGCCTGGCCGATTTCGTGAAGCGCCAGAACATCGGCTCGTTCACCCTGGGCCCCATCGAGGTCAACGCGCTTGAGCTGTCCAACGTGGCGGCCACCCTGGCCTCCGGTGGCACCTGGTGCCCGCCGAATCCGATCGCCCAGGTGCTCGACCGGCGCGGCAACGAGGTGTCGGTGACCACCGAGACCTGTGATCAGGCGGTGCCCGAAGGCCTGGCCAACACCTTGGCCAACGCGATGAGCAAGGACGACAAGGCCGGCGGCACCGCCTCCGGTGCGGCCGGATCGGCGGGCTGGGATCTGCCGATGTCCGGTAAGACCGGCACCACCGAGGCGCACCGCTCGTCGGGGTTCCTCGGCTTCACCAATCAGTACGCGGCCGCCAACTACATCTACGACGATTCCTCGTCCCCCGGCGAGCTGTGCTCGTTCCCGCTGCGCCAGTGCGGCGACGGCGACCTGTTCGGCGGTAACGAACCGGCCCGCACCTGGTTCACCGCGCTGAAGCCGATCGCCAACAACTTCGGCCCCGTGGTGATGCCGCCGACCGATCCACGCTATGTCGACGGCGGCCCGGGGTCCGTGGTGCCGACGGTCACTGGGCTGGATGAGACGGCGGCCCGTCAGCGGCTGAAGGAAGCCGGATTCCAGGTGTCCGACGGGGCCGCCTCGGTCAACAGCAGCGCGCGCTACGGCACCGTGGTCGGCACCGCGCCCAGCGGCCAGACGATCCCGGGCTCGATCATCACGATCCAGATCAGCAACGGCATCCCGCCGGCCCCGCCGCCGCCCCCGGTGGCGTTCCCGCTGCCGGGTGGACCGCCGCCGGAGATCGGCCAGACCGTGGTCGAGATCCCGGGTCTGCCGCCGATCACCGTCCCGGTGCTCGGCCCTCCACCGCCCCCGTGACCATCGGTTCGCAGTAGGCTGGCCAACATGTCAGTAAAGAAGGCAGCTGCCGTCGCCGCCGGTTCGCTGGTCGCCGGGATCGGCTACGCGTCCCTGATCGAGCGCAATGCGTTCGTCCTGCGCGAAGCCACGATGCCGGTACTGGCCCCGGGCTCGTCTCCCTTGCGGGTGCTGCATCTGTCCGACCTGCACATGCGGCCCAATCAGCGACGCAAGCAGGCCTGGCTGCGCGACCTGGCGCGCCTGGAGCCCGATCTGGTGGTCAACACCGGCGACAATCTGGCGCACCCGAAGGCGGTCCCCGCCGTCGTGCAGTCCTTGAGCGAACTGCTCTCGGCGCCCGGGCTGTTCGTGTTCGGCAGCAATGACTACTTCGCCCCGCGGCTGAAGAATCCGCTGAACTACATCACCAACCCGCAGCACCGGACGCATGGTGAGCCGCTGCCGTGGCAGGACCTGCGCGCCGCGTTCACCGAGCGGGGCTGGCTGGACATGACCCACGTCCGCCGCGACGTCGAGGTGGCCGGGCTGCACCTCTCGGTGGCCGGGGTCGACGATCCGCATCTCAAGCGCGACCGCTACGACACCATTGCCGGCCGGGCCAACGGTGCGGCGAACCTGACGCTGGGTCTCACCCACTCCCCCGAGCCCAGGGTGCTGGACCGCTTCGCCGCCGACGGCTACCAGCTGGTGCTGGCCGGGCACACCCACGGCGGGCAGCTGTGCCTGCCGTTCTACGGAGCCATCGTGACCAACTGCGAGCTCGACCGCTCGCGGGCCAAGGGCGCCTCGAAGTGGGGATCGCACATGCAGTTGCACGTGTCGGCGGGCATCGGCACCTCGCCGTTCGCGCCGGTGCGGTTCTGCTGCCGCCCCGAGGCCACCCTCCTGACCCTCGTCGCCGCGCCGACCGGCGGTGGACACGTCGGGATCCGGGCCGGGCAATCGAGCCCGGCCGTCTCGGCGCGGTGAGCCAACCGGGCGGAATCGCTGCCCGCCCCCGGCCGCGTCAGTGGGTCGACAACGCGGTACGGCTGATCGAGGCCGATTCCAAACGCAGCGCCGACACCCATCTGCTGCGGTACCCCCTGCCCACGGCGTGGGCCGGCAGCCTGGGCCCAGGCGTGGACGTCGCGCTGTACCTGAAGGACGAGTCCACCCACATCACCGGCAGTCTCAAGCACCGGCTGGCTCGCTCGCTGT
Organism: Mycolicibacterium sp. HK-90; assembly: GCF_030486405.1. The sequence continues at coordinate 5,913,087 of NZ_CP129613.1, forward strand.
TCCTGTACGGACTGTGCAATGGCTGGATCGGGGAGGACACCACGATCATCGAGGCGTCCTCGGGGTCGACGGCGGTGTCCGAGGCGTACTTCGCCGCGCTGCTGGGTCTGCCGTTCATCGCGGTGATGCCCGCCTCGACCAGTGCCGCCAAGATCGCACTGATCGAAGCCCAGGGCGGCCGTTGCCATTTCGTGGCCCACTCGTCGCAGGTGTACGCCGAGGCGCAGCGGCTGGCCGAGGAGACCGGCGGGCACTATCTGGACCAGTTCACCAATGCCGAGCGGGCCACCGACTGGCGCGGCAACAACAACATCGCCGAGTCGATCTACCAGCAGATGGGTCTCGAACCGCATCCGGTCCCGGAGTGGATCGTGGTGGGCGCGGGCACGGGCGGCACCAGCGCGACGATCGGCCGCTACATCCGCTACCGCAGGCATGCCACGCAGCTGTGTGTGGTCGACCCGGAGAACTCGGCGTTCTTCCCCGGCTATCTGCAGGGCCGCGACGATGTCGTCACGGGCGCGTCCTCACGCATCGAGGGCATCGGCCGGCCGCGGGTGGAGCCGTCGTTTCTGCCCGGCGTGGTCGACCGGATGATCGCCGTCCCCGACTGCGGGTCGATCGCGGCTGCGCATCACGCGAGCCAGGTGCTGGGCCGGCGGGTCGGGCCGTCCACGGGTACGAACCTTTGGGGCGCGTTCGGGCTGCTGGCCGAGATGATCGCGCACGGCCGCAGCGGGTCGGTGGTGACCCTGCTGGCCGACAGCGGTGACCGCTACGCGGACACCTATTTCGATGCGGACTGGCTCAGCGCCCAGGGGCTGGACACCTCGGAGTCCGTCGCGGTGCTGTCGGAATTCGAGCGTTCGGGCACCTGGTCGTCCTGATCCGTCTCGGCCGTGAGGAACAGCCACAACGCTGCCAGGACGAAGAACCCCAGGTAGATGGTGGCGCCCAGCACGGTCATGAGTACTCCAGTCGATTCCGGTGATGTCAGTGTGTAGAACACCGCCGACAGGCACATCCATCCCCGGGCGCAACGTGATGTACGCCGCGGCGCGGATGTCGCGGCGGGCGTCACCGGACTAGGTTCGCGGTTATGCACGCGCGCCGGCTGCTCCGCACGAAGGTGTGGCTGGTGCCGCTGATCGTCGCGGTCGTCCAGGTGGTGGGCAGCACCGGCGCCCGGCACCGGATTCCCGAGCTGCCGCCGCTGAACTGGTTCGGTTATCTGCTGTTGCTGGCCGGCCCGGTGGCGCTGCTGGCCCGGATCCGCTACCCGTACTCCGTGTTGCTGGCGGTGCTGGCCGTCACGCTGACCTACCAGCTGGCCGGGTTCGGCTCGGGCCCGGTGTTCCTGTCGCTGGTGGTGGCGTTCCTGCGGGCCGCTGCCGTCGTGCCGCGCTGGTGGACCTATCCGCTGCCGGTGCTCGGTTGGGTGGCGGTGTGCTGGCTGGTGCCGTGGCTGCGGGACGTGCCCGGGCCCCCGCTGGAGGCCATCGGCGCGCTCGGGGCGTGGCTGCTGGTGCTGATCGCGATCGCCGAGGGGCTGCGGCAACGGCGCTCGGTGGTCGTGGCGCGCCGGCAGCATCGCGAGGCCATGGCACTTCAGGCCCGCTCCGAGCAGCAGCGCCAGGCGACGACGGCCCGGCTGGCCATCGCCCGCGAACTGCACGACGTGCTCGCCCACAGCCTGTCGATGATCAACGTGCAGTCCTCGGTGGCACTGGAGCTGCTCGATCAGCAGCCCGAGCGCGCGGGGCCGGCGCTGGCGGCCATCAAAGATGCCAGTCGCCAAGCGATTTCGGATGTCCACGCGCTCGTCTCGGCGTTACGCACCGAGGGCGGCGAGCCGACCGCGCCGACTCCGGGGATCGCCGATCTGGACACGTTGCTCGGCCCGGCCCGGGCCACCGGACTCACGGTGACGACGACGGTGCACGGCGATCCCAGGCCGCTGCCCGCGGTGATCGACGTGGCCGCCGCGCGCATCGTGCAGGAATCGCTGACCAACGTCGTGCGCCATTCGACGGCCACCACTGCGGTCGTCACGGTGGACTACGGCCCGACGCAGGTGGCCGTCGGCATCGACAACGACGGACATCCACTCAACAGCAGCCCGTCGGGTGGCAGCGGCATCACCGGGATGCGGGAACGCGTCAGGGCCCTCGGTGGTGACTTCACCGCCCAGCGGATCCCCGGCGGCGGGTTCCGGGTGTGGGCCACCTTCCCGGTGAGCGAAAGTGACGGTGGTACATGACAATTCGGGTGCTCGTCGCCGACGATCAGGCGCTGGTGCGGGCCGGGTTCGTGGCACTGCTGGACGCACAGGACGGCATCGAGGTGGTGGGTGAGGCCGACACCGGGGCCCGCGCCCTGGCGGCCGCTGCCGAGCTGCGCCCCGACGTCGTGCTGATGGACATCCGGATGCCCGAGCTCGACGGGCTCGCCGCGACCCGGGCGATCGCGGCCGATCCGGCACTCGCCGGCGTCCGCGTCGTGGTGCTCACCACATTCGAGATCGACGAGTACGTCTTCGAGGCCGTGCGGGCGGGCGCCAGTGGCTTCCTGGTCAAACACACCGAGCCGGCCGAGCTGGTACGCGCGGTCCGGGTGGTGGCCGCTGGGGATGCGCTGCTCTCCCCGTCGGTGACGCGCCGGCTGGTGGCGGAGTTCGCCGCCCACGCCAAGACCCCGACCACCCCGGCGCTGCCAGATCTCACCGCCAGGGAACGCGAAGTGCTGGCGCTGGTGGCCGAGGGGCTGTCGAACGCCGAGATCGGTGAGCGGCTGTTCATGAGCCCGGCCACGGCCCGCACTCACGTCAGCCGCATCCTGACCAAGCTCGACGCGCGCGACCGCACCCAGCTGGTGGTGCTGGCCTACGAGAGTGGGCTGGTCCGCCCGGGTTGGCAGGGCTGAGCCGTACGCGCAGGCGCGTAGCGGGATTGACGCCCGCGGGCCGATGTCCCCGCCGCCTCGGGCCAGCAGGCTTGAGTCATGAGCATCTACGAAATCTCCCCCACTACAACCACTTTCCTGGCCGAACACGGCGGGCGCTTCGCCGATCACGACTGGAACCCATGGTTCGCCCTCATTCCCATCACGTTCTGGACGCTGGTGATCGTCGGCATCATCTATTTCGTCCGCCGCACCCGCGGGCGCCAGGGTGAACGCACCCTGCGCGACGCCTACGCCAAGGGCGAGGTCAACGAGGCCGAATACCGCGAACGCCTGGCCGTGCTGCGGGAAACCCGCCGCTGAGCGGCGCGCCCACACCTCACCGCGCCGCCTTGCCGCGCCGTTTCCGACACCAAGGTCGCGACCGCCGCGGCGGAGCAGCCCTGGCGTCGAAACCGGCGGCGGGTAACCGTTTGGCTTTCGACCACCTCCGTGCGATACGCTGTCGTGGCTTCACACGGGGTGTGGCGCAGCTTGGTAGCGCGCTTCGTTCGGGACGAAGAGGTCGTGGGTTCGAATCCCGCCACCCCGACAGTGTGATCAAGGCCCTGACCAGGGAAATCCGGTCGGGGCCTTTGTCATGTCAGGAGGTCCGACCGGTGTCCGTCCGCAGTGCGTCCGCAGCAGTTTTCGCCAGTGCCTCGACTGCAGAGTCGAAGGCATCCGCGACGGCTTCCAGATCGTCCGGGAACAGGTCCGCGTACGTGTCCAGAGTGAGAGCCGCCGACTTGTGCCCGAGCATCGTTTGGACAGCCTTCACGTTGGCCCCGGCACTGATCGCCAACGAGGCCGCGGTGTGCCGCAGATCGTGCAACGTCGGCCGCGGCCAGTCCGTCGTCGGCTCCCCGTCACCGTCGAGGCCGCGCAGTTGGTCGACCGCCTTGTTGAACACCCGCGTGCGGAACGTCGCGATGCGCAGTACTCCCCCGGCCGGCGCCGCGAACACGAGATCCTCGCGGCCCTTGCCTTCCATCCGGGCGGCCAGGTCAGCAACGAGGAACTTCGGGAACGGCACAGACCGCCGTTCGTGGTTCTTCGGGGTCGACCACGTGAGCTTCCCCGACACCTCGGTGACGGACTCCCGGATGTTCACCCGTCGGCGCAGCATGTCGAAATCGCGGACCTTCAGCGCGGCCATCTCGCCATACCGCAGCCCGGTGTAGGCCAGGAACCGGACCACCAGGGCATCCCGGTCCATCACGTTGGCCAGCTCGTCGACCTGCTGGTGAGTCAGATAGGCACGAGCCGAGTGCTTTCTCCGCGGCGCCTTCACGCCGTCGCACGGGTTGCGCGGGATCCGGCGGTCCTCGACGGCCAGGGCAAGCACCATGCGCAGCACACCGAGCGCATTCTCAATCGTCGGGGCCTCGGATCCGGTCTGGTGCAACTGGTCGACCCACGCGCGGATCGCCGACGTCTGCACATCGGCCACGGAGACGTCCTGCCATCGGTTCTGGACATGCACCGACCACGCCGACGCCCTCGCGGCTTTGGTTGACTCCTTAACGTGCGCTTGGTGTTTCAACCACTGCTCATGCATCACACCAATAGTCACCACACCGGCCCCAGGTGCGACGTAGGTGCCGGCGACGATCGTCGACGTGATGTTCTCCAGCCACTGAGTGGCGTCGACCTTCCGCGTGAACCCCTTCGCAACCTCACGGCCCTCAGCATCGACATACCTTGCCCGCCAACGCTTCCCCTTGCCATGCGAAGCACTTGGGACAGTCTGCGTATTGCCATCGGCGTCCCGGATCGTCTTTGTCCAGCGGTCCTCAACGCCGCTACGTCGGTTACGCCTCTGCACCCTTGACCGCCTGTGTGTGAATCCGCTTCAGCGTCGTCAACGCTTCATCGAAATCCAGGGGAATGTTGCCAAGCCGGTCGTGGGTCATGCGACCGAACGTTGGAGGTGAATCACCAAATACGGCAAGCAGTTTCCGAGCCGCCGCCTCGGCCTGTATTGCGTCGTTCGTGATCTTCCGCAGTTCGTCCGGCTCCAACATGTTGCGCGACTCGACGTCGGCAGCCAATGGCACCGTCAGTGCATAGACGTCGGCGTAGTACGCCTGTATCTGAGCTATGACCGCTGCGTGCCGTTTGCGCAATTCCTGGTACGAGTCACGGATCTCGATCAAACCAGCTGGCTCGGCGTCCTCGATATCGCGCGTTAGCTGATCAATGCCGACCCCGAGAACCTTCGCGATCGCCGCAGCCTCGGCCAGCTTCAGATCACGCTGCCCCTTCTCAATCCTCGTGATGGCGGACGGATCGAGCTTGACGCCAGCCTTCTCGAGCAGCAGTTCGCTGAGCTTTCGCTGGGATACGCCGATGGCGCTGCGGCGTTGCCGAACTGCTTTCCCAAAGTTGCGTGCCACGCCGTCTGGTTGATGTTGCACATTCCACACCTTAGTGCTTGACAAGCACCGCCAACAGGGCCAATCTAAATGTTGTCAAATCGACACCACGGTGTGATCGGAGCATCAGTCAATGGATTTTCTCAACGTCAAGCAAGCATCAGTCATGACCGGGGTCGCAGAGGCGACGTTGCGGTACTGGCGCAGCGTGGACGAAGGCCCACCGTCGTTCAAGCTCGGCGGCCGAGTCGTGTACCGGCGCGAAGCGGTCGAGCAGTGGATTACCGAGCAGGAAAAGGCCACTAGCCGCGGCGGGTCAGCCTAATGCCCTTCCGGAGAACAACCCGCCCGTCTACCAACAGGAGTTCCGACCATTGAGCATATCTGCACACGCAAGCTGGTGTGACCACGGGCCCGACGAGCGCCATAACGCCCGACAACCCTACTGCGCCAAGCTCATTGACAGCGTGACGCTGGTCCCGGAGGGCAACGTGCTCAAGTCGAAACTGTGGGTTAGCCCCACTCGCGCAGCCAACCTCGACGGCCTGAGCGGTGAGGCAGTCCAGGCGGCCAGAGCCCGATACGACGGCATCGAAGTCGCGATCGAGGCGTGGGATGGCAGCAAGCACCGGCCCGCGAAGCTGCTTCGGATGAGGGCGGATGACGCCCGTACCTTGGCCGCGGTCCTGGTTCAGGCCGCCGACATCGCCGACATCCAGCAGGGGCACAACACCCCGTGACATTCGACCGGCGCACCGAGGACGCCCACCCGCGCCGCGCGGTGGGTGGCCCCGGGCTGCGCCATCAACGATCGGAGAGCCGATGAAGCGGCCCGACTTCGTTCCAGTGGTCCCCGACGAGGTCGAAGAGTACGGAGCTAACGCAGCCCTCGTGCTTTCACTAATCAGATTCCGTTGCGAGGTCGACGGAGAAGACCGGATCTACCGCGACGGCGATCGGTGGTGGGAGGTGTCGCACAGTGGCATTGGCGGACAGGTTGGGTTGTCGGTGAAATCGGTCAGGCGGGCGTTGGAGCGCCTTGGCGACCGAGTCTCAGCAAAGTATTTAGCCAAGGACGGTGGGCGTCCGAACGCCTATCGGGTCAATGATGCGCTGACCAGCAGTTCGCCCGTTTGGGCATCCCGTGAACAGCAGTTAGCCCATTTGGGTACCCCCCACCCAAATGCGGTAGGGGGGCCTACCCAAACGGGGGGGACCCCCTACCCCAAACGGGCGAATTCTCCTATCTACCAAGAAAGTAAGAAGGGGGAAGAAGCGGCGGTCGTGGCTGCCCACGAACCGGAAAGCCCCGAGCAACACACGCCGAGCAACGCCCCACCCCTCGCAATCCCATCCGAAGAAAAACCCCCGTTCCACATCACGGCGAGCGGCAAGGTCGTCTGCGCCAAGCACGTCGACACCGCCGGCACGGCCCCGTGCCGGAAGTGCGGCGAGGCCAGGAAGGCATACGAGGCTGATTGCGCCGCAGAGGCCGAGGCCGAACACACCCGCCGCAGGACCGAACTCGTCCAGTGCAACCAATGCGACCCGACCGGCTGGCGACTGGACCACGGCGGCCGAGACGGCGACAGGCCCAAGAAGTGCGACCACAAGCAGGCATCGTGAAACGCCACCCCCGCGCCGATGTCGTCGATCTCGATGTCGCCCGCCAGCAGCGCCGCCAACGGCCGCCGAGGAGGAACGACATGCCGCGATCCAGTCGAGCAGTCCCAGACGCCTACGAAAGCACCAGGTCGCTGGCCATAGAGTGCCCGAACTGCCACGCCAAACCCGGCACATGGTGCGCGACACCCGAAGGCCGGCAACGCCGTTGCCCCTGCGTGGCACGACTCGCAGCAGCACCGATCGCACCCGTTATCGATCTGCCAGAAAACGACCGGGCCGCAGTCGATTTCACCGAACCGCGACGCCATGCCGAAGACTGCGAGTCCCAACGATGATGAGCGATCAACTCGTCGGGCTGATGGCCGCTCTGGGCGCCGCCCCCGCACTACCTGGCGCACGATGCCGAGGCCGAGCGCATCTGTTCGACGGCGGACCGGCTGGCGAAGACGACAGGATCCGCGACGCCCGAATCGACCAGGCACTCGGTCTGTGCCACAGATGCCCGGCCCTGGCTGATTGTCGACGTTGGCACGATTCACTGCCCGTCAGCCGACGCCCGGTCGGCGTAGTGGCCGGCCGCGTGAACACCACTGCGAACCGTGGCCAACTGCCCGATAGACCGAGCCGCTGAGGAAGGCACACATGTTAAAACTCTGGAACGGCACGGAATTCGTCACCCCTGCCGCTCTCAAGGTGTGGAACGGGACCGCGTTCGTCGACCCGGAGGCATACATCTGGGACGGGTCGCAGTTCGTCAAGGTGTGGCCGCCGACCCCGATCTCGTTTGTCGGCGGGTATGGGCTCTACCAGACCAGCCTGAGCTCGATCCCCGTGCCAGCGCATCAAGAGGGCGACACCATCCTCTTCTGGTCGATGCTCAACTCCAACACGTCGTCTAACACGCCAAGCCTGGCCCCCGGATTCACGTCCCTGTTCGCACGGGCCAATGCGAGCAGCCAACAATCACGCGGTGTGCGGCTGGCCATGAAGGTCGCCGAATCGAGCTCAGAGACCATTGACGGGCTGTCCCAAACCAGTGCCGGAATTGTCCTCGTGTACCGGGGAGTGGCCGGGATCGGAACGTTGGCCGCAAACCACCCCACCGGCAGCCAGTTGACCCTGAACTATCCGGCCGCGCCGCTCACCAACACTGACGGTACGTCCTGGGGTGTCCGATTCCGCGCGTCCTCGGGCTCCTCGGACTCCAACCCATCGCTAAGCCCGAGCACACTTCGGGCCGGCGACGACCCGGAGGGCGATTCGTTCTCAGCCGGGTACGACAGCAACGGCCCCATCTCTTCGGGCATTGCTGTCGCTTCGCAGGCGCAGGTCAGCGGTGTCTATTGCGCCGTTTCCCTCGAACTACTGCAGCACACATAAATCATGGCGATCCACCAATGCGATCCAACGCTGGGCCAAGCCGATTCACCACTGACAATGTCGCGGGTCCTGCGACTTCTACTCGCCTACTTTGACAATGGCGACGACGATATCGACGGTGCGGTCGGTGTCGTCTTCACCGACGTCGCGGGGTGCCCGGATTGCCTCACTGGATTGGTCGTTGGCCTGCTCGGGTTCGCCGTGTCCCTGCTGCCTGATCACGGACCTGCGGTTGTCGACCGGCTACACCATGTCCTCGCGGGCTACCTCGACCAAATCGAAGGGCAGTGAGGCGATTTCATGACCCTTACTCCACGGTTGCTGCGGTTGGCATTGCATTGCGCACAGCAGGAGCTCGATTCCCGTGCTGGGGGCGCCGGGCCGCGGGTGCAGTCGTGGAATGCCGAACTGGTCCGCGCGTTGGAGTTGGAACTGGCCACCATGTCTCGGTCGGGACATCGATTTGACGATGAGACGGCAGCATCGGACTCATGGTTGACCGCGCAGCAGGTGGCGAGTCGGTTGGGCCTGTCCAAGCGGCAGGTGACACGGCTGGCCGGCGCGCTCGACGGCGAGCTGATCGCCGGCCGCTGGCTGTTTCCGGACACCGCGGTGGCCGAGTACAAGCGGACCCGTGGAGGTGGTGAGCGTGGCGCCTGTTGAGTTGGAACGGCTGATCGCCGACATGTCCGACGTCGAGTTCGACACGCTCGTGGCCCGCGTCCGGGCTCCCGATACCCGCGAACACCTACGCGAGATCGCAGCGGCCTACGTGCCCGCTGAGGTTCTGGATGAGTTCATCGACGCGCTCAGCCCGTCGAAGTTCGTCCATGCGGACGGCCGAGTCGACGTGGACGGTGCTCGGCTGCGGTTCGCGGCGTTCTTCCCGTCCGCTGCGGCCGGCCTGTCCGACCTCGATGCCGACATCGTCAGCACGATGCGCCGAGCCACCGATGCCTGAATACTCTGCCGGAAGCGCGTCGGTCCGGATCCGGCCGAACGCCGACGACTTCGTTCGCGACCTCGCCGCGAAACTCAAGTCGTTCCCCGATCCCGGCTTCCGGGTGAAGGTACAGGCCGACGTCATGCCGGCGGCCCACGACACCGCCGAGTGGCGTTCATCCGAAGAACGCCGCACAGTCGACGTCAACGTCGACGCCGACACGTCAGGCGCCAGAGGCCACGTGACCACGTGGCGCGAGTCCGAAGAGGCGCGACCGATCCATGTTCGTGTCGATGTCGACATCGATCGCGCGAACACGCAAATGGCCGGATTCCGCCGCCAGCTCGAAGGCTTCGGCCGTTCCGACGTCCTGCGGCTCAATCTCGGCGCTATGGCCATCGGCGCTGTGCAGCCCGCGTTGTCGGGGCTGGCACAGGTCGCGGCTGGCCTGCAGCAGGTATCGCAGGCCGGTCTCGCAGTCCCGGGTGTGATCGCGGGCGCCGCGGCCAGCATCGGCACCTTGGCGTTCGGCCTGTCCGGAGTGAAGGACGCCTACGACGCGGTGGCCAAGGCGTCGGCATCGTCCGGGCAGGATCAGGCGGCGCAGGCCCGGGCCGCGTCGTCGGCATCGAATCAGCTCCGCAACGCCGTCGTCGACGAGACGAACGCTCGCAAGGATCAGGCCCGCGCGTACCGGGATGCCCGGCAAGAGCTGGTCGACCTGAACGTCGAAATGCATGGCGGCCTGATCTCGGAGTCGCGCGCCATTCTGGAAGCTCAGAAGGCCCGCGAGGACCTGATGAGTGGCAACTACTCCGACGTTCGCGACGCTCAGTTGCGGGTGCTCGAGACCGACCAGCGGTTGATCGAGGTCCGCAACCGCAACAACCAGACCGCCGAGAAGCTGAACGACACCCAGGCCAAGGGCGTCGAGGGGTCCGACCGGGTCATCGACGCAAACGAGCGTGTCACCCGGGCCCAGCAGCAGGTGGCCGACGCGAATGCCGCCGTCGCCGACGCAGCGTCCAAGTCGTCGGCGGCGCAGATCGCAGCGGCCCAGGCGATGGACCAGTTGTCGCCGTCGGCCCGGAAGTTCGTGGACACGCTGATCGAGATGCGGCCCGCGTTCGACGAGGTCCGCGACGCCGCGCAGGAACCGCTGTTTGAGGGCAAGGCCGACGAGTTCCGCGAGTTTTTCACGAACATCGCCCCGAACATCAAGCAAGGGCTGTCGGGTATCGCCGCGGCCTGGAATCAGAACATCACCGCTCTGCTCACCTCGTTGGGCAGCGAGCAGGGCAAGGGCATCATCGACCGGATTCTCGGCAACACCGGTGATGCGCAGGCCCAGTTGTCGAAGGCGATCGACCCGTTGGTGCGCGGCATGGGCACGCTCGCCGCGGCGGGCACCGACGCGCTGCCGCGGCTGGCCGACGCACTCGGCAACGTCGCGGCCCGGTTTGCCGACTTCATCGAACAGGCCGACAAGGACGGCCGGCTGGACCGTTGGATCAACGACGGACTGACCGGCATGACCAATCTCGGCAACACCGTGCTCAACATCGGCCAGATTTTCACCGGCATCACGTCGGCGGCCGGTGGCGGCGGCAAGTTCATGCAGTGGTTGGAGAACGTCACCAAGCGGTGGGCCGACTTCACGAATTCCGAAGAGGGACAGTCGAAGATCCGCGACTACCTCAACGACGGAATGCGGCTGCTTAGCCAGTGGGGCGACCTGCTCAAGAACCTGCCCGGCGCGTTCCAGAGCATGGCCGACGGTGCGCAGCCCTACGTCGGCGCGTTGATCAGCCTGTTCCAATCACTGGCCAGTCTGATCGGTGACCACCCGGAGCTGGTCAAGACAGCGATCACCGCGTACCTGGCGTGGAAGACCATTAGCCCGATCATCAGCGGGGTTCAGGGCGCGTTGAGCGCATTGTCGACCGTGGTGACCAACGTCGGCACGAACTTCGCGCCGGTGCGCGACAAGGCCAAGGCCGCGATGAACGACGTCGACGCGGTGTTCACGAAGTCCGGCCGCTCCGGATCGCCGTTGAGCAAGTTCGGCGGCGCGCTGGCCGCACTCGGTGGTTCGGCTGTCGGCAGCGGCGCGCTGGGAGTCCTTGCCGCAGTGGCTATCCCGGCAGTTGGTATCGCGTTGGACAAGCTCAACGAGGACTACGACAACGCCAAGGCCCGGACACAACTGTTCATCGACAAGCAGAACGAGCTCGCCGACGCCCTCGATCGAGTCTCGGGCAAGATCACCGATCAGGGCCTGGACAAGCTGATCGAGGACTCACGCAACTTCGACACTGGACCAGGCGCAGTCCCGGGAGTAACGAAGGGCAATGCACTGGAAGCCGCTGCGGCGCTGAAGATTCAACCCGAGGTGTACGTCAAGGCGCAGGCCGGTGACCCGCAGGCCCAGCAGCAGGTCCGTGACGTCATCTCGAAGAACAACCTGATCCCGGAGTTCAATGCCAATTCCGAGATCGCCGAGCGGGTGCGCAGGATCAGTGAAGCCACCGGCGGCCGCATTGATCAGAACGCGGTGATCGGCGCCCTGCTCAACAACCCCGGTGCGCTGGCTCGCTACGACGCCGCGATCAGCGAAGCCGAGCAGTCCATGATCGGTGACCAGCGGGCACAGTTCCACGGCACACAGTCGCTGTATGACCTGCAGGCATTGCTATCACCGACCGGTCGTAGCTCAGTGCTCGCCGGGCAGCGACTCAACCAAGCACTCGATCTCTATCCCGGGGCATTCAACGACCAGCAGCTGCGGAATCAGGCCCGCTACGGCCAGTTCCGGATCAGCCCACAGGGCCTGGACATCTTTGGGCCGCAAGGCGGATCGAATCCCACAGCGACCGTCAACGCGGGCCCGGACGAAATCGCCGTCAGCATTCCAACTCTGACCGACGAGCAGAAGCAGAAGCTCGACGGGGCGTCGATTGCATACAACCAGAACCCAGACACGTCCTGGACTGTTCGGATACCGAAAGACTCACCGTTGGTCGAACCGGGTCCGCAGCCCGTCGGCCAGTACATCGGCGGCGGCTCGTTCAAGGAAGGTGGCCCGGTCCCCGGCGGCCGCGGCGACGGCCCGACCGGTGGCCACCTCATCGAGGCCGGCGGCCGGCACGGTCGCGAATGGGTGCTACCCGAGCACGCCCGCGACGCGATCGGTGACGAGACACTGTGGGCGCTGACCAAGGGACGCAAGTTCGATGTGGGCGGCAACATCGATGAGTTCGGCAACCCGATTCAGCCGGGCATGTTGCCGGGGCCGTCGACGCCACCTGCGCCGATCGCTCCGAACCCGATGTCCGGATCCGGAGGGCTGTCCTCGATCGTCCGTAACGTCGTGTCGGGTATCCAGGGCCCGATCGGGAACGCGCTGAGCCTCGGCCAGGCCGCTCTGGACAACGGCCAGCAGCAGCAGGCCGGTGGCGGTGGGTTGCTGCCTGCGCTGGGCCCGATGGACCCGGCGTCGGTGTCGGCCCGTGCCTCGCAGGTGCCCGGCCTGATCGGTCTATGGGGATCGCTGAACTCCGCGAATCCTGATCTAGCAGTGGAGAACTGGAACACCAAGACGACTAAGTGGATGGCCGACTGGGGTACAAAGCTGGTCGGCGGGCTGACGTCGGCGGTGTGGGACAAGGGCGTGCTCGGGTTCTTCGGGTTGGAGAACAGCATCTTGTCGTCCTCGAACCCGTACAACCAGGCAGTCTCGTCGACAGCGCAGTTCGCGCTGGGCAACGACGGCCCGATCGGCACCCTGCTCGGCATCAACGGCGCCGGCAGCGGGAAGGGAGCGGCCACCGATCCGGCCGCGCTGGCGCAGCAGTACGGCGTGACGCTCGACGACGCCACGCTCGCGCAGCTCTACGGCGGGCCCGGGGCGGGCGTCGACCTGTCGAGCGTGAAGGTCGCGCCAGGCGGCGCGGGTGATGGTGGCCTGCAGGTCAACACGCTGCGCGGCAAGCAGATCATCCAGAAGAACTTTCCGTGGGCCACCAACATCGGCGGTGTCCGCAAAGACCGGCTGCACTGGCATCCCGACGGATTGGCGCTCGACGTGATGATCCCGGGCGCCGGGGGACTCAATGACCCCACGCCAGCCGCGGGGAAGGCAAAGGGCGACCAGCTCTATGCGTGGCTCAACGCGCACAAGGCGGAACTGGGAATCGACTACATCATGTGGCAGGAGAAGGACCACTTCAATCACCTCCACGTGAACTTCTCGCCCAGTGGAAAGCCGCCGGGAATGGCGGCCGGCGGGCCGACACCGTCGCGGAAGGGCCCGGGCCCGACCGGCGGATTCCTTGCCGAAGTGCACCCCGACGAGTACATGATCTCGGCGCGCGGTCGTGCGAGTGTGCCCGATGTGTTCCTGCACAAGCTCAACAAGGGCCTGATCGACCCGAAGGATCTGCCGGGATTCGCTGTGGGCGGTGACCCGGCCGCGGCCCTGATCCTGCCGCCACCACGGCCGAACTTCGACCCAGGCGAGGGAATCAAACCACGGATTGTTCCGCCGGCCAGTGCACCAGTCCGGCCTGGCCCAGCCCCGTCGCCGGGTCCCGCACCGGTGGCGGCACAGCCCGCCGAATCGGCACCGCCCGCGACAACCGCGGAGGCATCAGCACCGCAGCAGCCGACAATCGGCGTCCCGCAAGGGGTCGCACCGGCTCCGTCGTCGATCGACCACAACCTGCCGGCCCTGTCGACAGGCATCACCTCCGGGTTCGCCACCGCGGGCAACCTCGTTTCCAGCGCGGTCAGCGCAGCCGCGGCCGCCGGATCCTTCGGCGCCGCCGGCGCAGCGGGAGCCGGTTCACTCGGATCGCTGGCGGCTGGCCTGTTCCAGCAGGGCGGCAAGATCGCCAACGACGCCGCCAACGTCGTGTCGTCGTTCCTGGTCGGCAACGTGCCGGGGTCGTTCGGCGATCCGAACATGCCCGCCTACGGCCGGATCAACATGCCAGCCCAGAACCGGCCAGCCACCGCCAACTACGGAGGCAACACCTTCAACGCATACGGCTACGACTACGCCGCAGTCCAAAACGAACTCAACGCCAACGAATCACTCAAACGCCAAGCAGTCCTCGCCAACCGGCGGGGATAGGCCACCGAAAGGAAGATGCAATGTTCACAACCACTGTCAGCCAAGCTCGCGATGAGATGGCCAGACTCCGCAAGGAGATGAACACGAAGTTCCAGGCGATCGACGACAACACCAGCTACAGCGAATCAGGACGCAGATTCGAGAAGGCCAAAGTCGTTCTCGAATACCGAAAGACAGCAGGGCGCATGAAGGAGCAATTCATCTCCGAGATCGGCGCCCGCCGCGTTGAGCTTCAACGCCAGCTCTTCGGCCTGCCCGAAGGCGGTGACGCGCTGTCCTACCGCGATGCCACCGACCGCGCATCCAGAATCGTCAGCAAGGCCGAAGCGAGCAACATGCTTCAACAGGCGATCCGCACCGGCGACGATATCCTCGCCCGCGCCGTCGGCGCCCGCGCATATCAGTTTGGCATGTCCAACGTTCTCGACGCCTACAGCCAGAACGCAGGAAAGACACTGAGCCTAAACGAACTCCGGGACCTTCCCGACGAGAACGCAGGCAGCGTCGACCTGCTCTTCCATGTGCGATCGGCTGGCCTTGAACACTCCGAACTCAGCGAAGCCGAAACCGCCGTCGGGGCGAACTGATGCACACCAACCCTGCCGCAGACAGAGCACGCAAGACCGCAGCCGTCGAAGCACTACGCGCGCACCGCTCAGGATCCGGCACCGACCGACCGCAGACCGTGGCCCTGCAATCCGGGGCATCAGTACCCACAACACACGCTGAGCACATAGCGAAACTCTTCACCCGACTCAGACAGTGACCCACCGCGGCGCCAAGCTCTGCACCCAAATTGGTCCACGTTTATGGACCACAAACATGGACCAATTTCTCGCGTGCAACTGACGAAGAGAGAGCTCACATGGACTACCGGCCCACTCCCAACCAGCCACGCCAGCAAAGCACCGGGGGGAGCACCCCCCTCGCCAGCCCACCGAGCGCCGGATGGCATAGCGTCCGCCTGTCGATGCATTGCAACCAGATTTTTCGGAGGTGGTGATGGCTGAAACGTCACGACGGCCACGCGCGGCGGGCCGGCGGCTGCGCTGGGACATGGATCAGGCCAAGGCCGCGGCCAGCCTGGAACTTAACACCAAACTGGAGTGGTCCGAGCATGAAGCGCAGATCATCGACCGTGCGGCGACTGCGGCCGACCGCTCGGAGGCGTTTGGCAAGCTGTGGAAAGCCGAGCTTGCCGGCGAAGCCCGCGCGGGTGTTCTGGTCAAGATCGCGGCCGAGCAGCGTGCGCAGGATCGGGCCGTAATCGACCTGATTTCGCGCGTGAATCCGGGCCTTGGGACTGCAAAAAGTGACCGGCATGCGCGCGCTGCGCAGTCGCGCTGGGACCGATCGGCGCGTGCCTGATGGCCCGCGTGGCGCGGCAACAGGCGGCATCGACCGGTGTCTACCGGTACTTGGTCGACCGCTACGAGGCGGACCGCACCGCGTGGGTGGCCAATGGAAACCAGACGCACGCCGACGACGCGCCGTATCCCTGTCAGCGGATCCTCGACGGCTTGCGCGCCGGCGAACCGGTGAACGTGCCGACGTTGTCGCTGCCGAGATCAGCCCGGCCCGCGGTGCGGCACCGCACCGGCCGAATGGAGAACGTGCTGGTGTTGTCGCCTGCCCGGGCGATCGTGGGCCCCGACGATATCGTGCGGTTCAACGACGAGTGGGCGGCGCTCTTCCTTGAGGAGAACGGTCTGTAATGGTTTGTGACTCATTGCACCGTATCGCTCGCGGGTATCTGGCCCCATAGCCATCGGTTCAGTCGGCTCTGCTTTCTGTTCGGGGAACGCCACAGTGGAGGGACGCCGTGGTGGTAGACGTGGTGGATGTCGTAGGCAACGAGTCCATTGCCCCAGGCTCCGTCGCGTTCGGCAGTCAGCGAGTCGAGGTACTCCTTGATTTCTTCGTGCGTCGCGCCAGCAGACAGCTTCTTGTTGATGTCGCGGTACATGAGTAAGGCGATGTCGCTGGCAACACCTTCCCGGTAGGCAGTAGTCCACAGTTGGCGGAAAACCTTCAGTTCAGGCGTGACCTCGACGTCCCGGAAGACAGTCCACGCCCCCTTCGGGAGCGTCCATGCACGCCGGCGGCTGGATCTTGTCGCTCGTTTGCGGCCGACCGCGTGGGCTGATCCACGGACGCGGATCTTGTGAGCTTGTGTGCCGAACTCTGAGCTCGCCAGCGCCGGCCAAAAATGTAGCTCGGCAGTGAAATTGTCTCCGGGTTCGAGCCGGATCGGTTCTCCAATGTTGGGGACAGGTTTCTTCGGGTCTGCGTCCTTATGTTTGAACTGGATTGGTTGAACGGTGTGGCGACGTCTGCGTAGGCGAGCTCGGTAGGGGCGGGAAACGTCGAACGAAATGTTCTCAACCGAGACTGCGGTACGACCGATATTGGTGACTCTCACCCGGCCGTACTCGATGCCAAATGGCGACACGTGGTCGAACCCAATATCCGTGAACCGAATGCGACTACGGCCTGTTGCGCTCCACAGCCGCGGACCATCTT
The DNA here is from genome assembly GCF_030486405.1 of Mycolicibacterium sp. HK-90. The sequence goes on from NZ_CP129613.1 coordinate 5,930,011, forward strand.
CTGCGTAGCAGAACACCGTCTGCACTTTCAACCGCGCGCCCGCGAGCTTGTAGAGAATCAACTGGGCGACGAGGCCTCCAAGCGTGATCGCGGCGCTGGAGATCGACACGATCAGCGCCGCTACAGAAACTTCGATCACTTGCCCCCCCGTATCCCTGCCTCTTCGCGACGCGAACTGCCATCATCACAGTCATGACACCAACTGATGGCGACGATGAGTCTGCTCCTCCCCCTCCGCCGCCTCCTCCGCCCACGACGATCACAACCGAACCATGGCGAGATCCTTGGACCGAAGAGAGCCTTCGAGGCAGCGGCGGACCCGAGGAAGGCCGTGAACGCCGCGACAAGTGAACCCGTAGACCCGGTCTCCCCGGCTGGGCGGATCTATCTGGCCATCACCGACAAGCTGCTTGCGGCGGAATACGACAGACGGAAGGCATTCGAAGGGCGTGCTGCCGCACTCTTGACGTCGAGCGGAACCATGCTGACGTTGATTTTCGGCCTAACCGTCCTCGTAACTGGTAAGGACGCTGTCTTCGCTTCACCAGCTGCCATCTATGCACTCATCGCTGCGATGATTGCGTTCCTGGCGTCGGCGGTTGTCGCGATAGTCGTGCAGGCTCAGGGATACGAATACAGCGTGTTGAGTGATGACTCACTGAGATCACTCGCGCGTGACAACAACGAGTGGGCGCGTCGAGCCGATGATGCCACGCGGGCATGGGTTAACAAGCAGGTCAGCACCATCTGCACAATGCGCGCCGGCAATAGCACTAAGGCAAAACAGGTCGCGTTCAGTCTGTGGTCCCAAGTTGCCGCCATCGCCCTGTTGGCGGTGTCAGTCGGGATCGAACTCTCGAGCAGAGTTCCCCCGCTGATCTACCTCCCCTAACGCGCGGCGCCCGCGATGGAGACCGTCAGTCGCGACGCGTCGCCGACGGATACGGGACCGCGGCGGCAGCCCGGCGGGTGATACGGGCTCGGGTGCGTGGGCTTCGGTGGACATGGCGTCCATCGCGGCCCGGATCTGGGATTCACGCATCATCCAACGCCCGGCCGGCTTATAGCCGGCGAACTTGCGTTTGCGGAGCTGGTCACGCAAGAACGCCGGTGAGACGTGCAGAATGCCAGCTGCAGCGTCAATGGTGTGCACGGGATCTTCGATCGTCATGGCACCAGCGTGCCGAATAAACAGTCCCCTACCAGTACGCGGTTCGGTCAGCGATCGTGTCGGGCCGCCTCAACCCGCACGACCTGCCCAAAAGCTGAGAGCGAGCGGAGGGATGCCGGAGTAGGCGAGCCTCGAGATGGTGACAAAAATCTCCTCCACATGGCAGGAAGCAGAATATTTCCGCAGGTCACCGCCATCGGAGTGTTGCGCCGTTCGGTGCACCGTCGTTACAAACGGCCTGTACTGTCGGACCTGCAAGGTATGACAATAGTGTAAGAAAAACAGCATCTGTCATGACAATGCATGCGAAGGAGGGGTCATGTCTACACAGGTAGATATCGCCGATGGCGTCGTCACCATGAGCGAAAGCGAGTATGACGACCTATTCGATCGCATCGCGCGCACGAACATGGGTGTCTCCGGGGCTGAGTTCTTGGCCCGCTGGGATGCCGGAGAGTTCGACGGCGTCGACTGGGATTCGGTCGAAGGACTCCGCGCCGTCGCAATGGCGATTCCACTCGCGCGGTAACGAAAACACTCGGCGTGACACGCCCTGCTGCGGCGGGCCCGTTGCATACGCTTACAGCGTGCCCGGCCACAGTCCATATGAAGCGGTAGAAAATTACCGCGCTCCCCTCATCGCGGCAGTCAAGACGTTGAACCCAGCTGCATTCCTGGTGCCCGGTCGCAATTCGCACAACTACCAGCTCGGCGCGGAGGGTTATTGGCGATTGGGCGATGAATACGGCCTCCGGCTGTCGCCCAAGGATCCAGAGTGTCGCAGCATGCGGTTTATCGCTGAGCAGCGGTATCGGATCGTGGAGTGCGATCCTGAAAAACATGAGCCCGAGCTAGGTTCCTTCCGCGTGACGACGCTGATGTACGCGTACGAACTCGCGATCAACGATTCCACGGTATGGCAGATGCATTGGCACCCAGTTGGGAACAGTGATGAACACCGGCCGCACTACCACATATCAGGTGACGATCACTTCTCCGTGAAACACCACCTACCCAGTGGCCGGCATACGATCGAAGATGCAGTCGAGTGGTGCATACAGCACGGGGCGGATCCGGCGGATCCGCAGTGGGAAACGGTGTGCGCGGAGACCAAAGGGGTTCACGTACTCCATCGTTCATGGTCTGAGACACCAAACGAGCCCCACAGCTAGCGCCGGTATCGCTGAACTCACGATCTGCCCAGGGCTGCAACCCCTTCGGACCGCCGTCCGCAGAGCGTCCGCAGTAGTTTCACGAACACTCCATATTCGCCAACGCAACAAACGACTTGAGCTGCACAGATCAAACGGTGCCAACAAGGCCGCGGGCGGCAAACGCCCAAGACGTGGAGTTCGGGACGAAGAGGTCGTGGGTTCGAATCCCGCCACCCCGACTCGTTTGATGCAGGTAGGCCCAGACCAGAGAGCTCCGGTCTGGGCCTTCTTCCTTTCAGCTGCCTTTTCAGCGGGCCGGCCGTCACTCGTGTTTGTGCCCCTTCTTGCCGTGCCCCTTGCCGTTCCCGGGGCCGTCGCGTTCGTCATCGCCGGCACCCTGGCCCCATTCCTCGGGCAGCGTCGGCGTGAACGTCGGGATGCTCGTGGCGGCCGGAGCCGTCGGCACGGAGGTCACCGGCGTGATCGGCGCCCGCTGCGGCGGCGGGTCGGTGATCAGCAGGATGGCCCCGAGGATCACGGCAGCCGCCGCGGCCAAGCCACCGAGCAGCAGCGCGGTACGTGAGCGCCGGTGCGACGGCGGCGGCGCGGGGAGCATCAGGGTGGGCGGCGGCGCCGCGGGCGCGGCGAACAGCGCGGCCCGCATCTGGGCGGCGTCGGCGAAGCGGTGGGCGGGATCCCGCGCCATCGCGCGCTCCAGCACGTGGATCAGGGCCGGATCGACGTCCGGGCGCAGCACCGCGATCGGCACCAGCGGCTCCTCGAGAACCGCCCGCATGGTGGCGACGGGGTTGTCCCGTTCGAACGGAAGCCGCCTCGTCAGCGCCTCGTAACCGAGGACGGCGAGGGCGTACAGATCGTCCGACGGCGACGCCGGCTGACCGGTGATCCGTTGCGGACTCAGGTAATTGGCGGTGCCGAACACCATCCCGGCGCGGGTGTGGGCGGCGCCGCCGGTCTTGGCGATCCCGAAGTCGGCGAGCTTGGCGGCACCGGAGGTGGTGATCAGGACGTTGCCCGGCTTGATGTCGCGGTGCAGTATGCCCGCGCCGTGGGCGGCGGTCAGGGCGTCGAGCAGGTCGGCCAGCACCCGGCGCACGCGGTCGGCCGACAGTGGTCCGGCGGCGATCTCCTCGACCAGGGTGGGGCCGGGGAGTCGTTCCATCACGATGTAGGGCGTCCCGCTGTCTTCACCGCTGTCGTGCACCGCGACGATGTTCGGGTGGTTCAGCGCGGCGGCGGCGCGGGCTTCGGCCTCGAATCGGCGTCGGGTCGCCGCGTCGGCCGCCAGGGCGGGATAGAGCAGTTTGATCGCGACCGGACGGGAGAGCCTCGTGTCCCAGCCATCGCGCACTTCGGCCATGCCGCCGCGGCCGAGCACGCCCCGCAATTCGTAGCGGCCGCCGAGCGCAGCCGTCATAGTGCTCCTCTCCGGTTCGCGCTTGCTTCGAAGTATCCCGCAGCCCGGTTCTGCGGCATGCTGGCACCATGCCCCGGTTCGCGCTGGAATCCGCCGATGCCGATTTCTTCACCACGGCACCGCACATCTTCACCTATCACAAGCGTTTCGCCGCACCGCCCGAGCGCGTGTGGGAATCGCTGGTCTCCGATGAGTCGCTGGCCGCGTGGGGACCGTCGGTCAAGCGGGTGAACTGGTTGACGCCGCGGCCGTTCGGCGTCGGCTCGGCTCGCGAGGTCACCCTGGCGCCCGGTGTGGTGCGGGTGCACGAGACGTTCTTCCGCTGGGACGAGGGCCGCCGGTACTCGTTCGCCGTCGAACACGCCAGCATTCCGTCGCTGCGCCGGTTCGCCGAGGATTACCTGGTCGAGCCCGCGGGTGATGGTCAGACGCAGTTCACCTGGGTGGTGGCGATCGAGCCGAAACCGGCGTTCGCCATTCCGTTCAAAGGCCTGGCCCCGGTGGTCAAGGCCGCCTTCGGGCGGCTGGCCTCCGACGGCCGGCGTTATTTCGACAAGCAGGTGTGAGCGAGGCCCCAACCAAGCGGTTGATAGCCTCGGCCGATGGCCGAGCTGAGCTGGATAGCCCAACTGCTGCAGTTTGATCGCCACGGCGATGACTTCTGCATTCGGGAACCGCGCCGCGGCGCGGTCGAGCGGTTGTTCGGCGGCCTGATCGCGGCGCAGTCGCTGGCCGCGGCCGGCGCCACCGTCGACGACGGAAAGCTACCGCAGTCGCTGCACGCCTACTTCGTCCGCGGCGGACGCTACGACGCCGACGTCGAGTTCCACGTCGACCGCACCCGCGACGGACGCGCCTTCACCACCCGCCACGTCACCGCCAGCCAGAACGGGGCGGTGATCCTGGAGATGATGGCCTCGTTCCACGAGCCCGAGCCGGGCCTGGACTGGTACCCCGAAGCCGCTCCGAGTCTCGAGTTCGACGCGGCCGTCCCCAAGGCCGACGTCATGGATTTCGGGGACAAGTTCGACCTGCGCACCATGCCGACGGACAACTCGGAGTTCGCGATCTCGCCGTTCTGGATCCGCACCCAGGACGAGATCGAGGACGATCCGCTCATCCGCGCCTGCACGCTGACGTTCCTGTCCGATCTCGGGCCCGTCCCGTCGGCGCTGCCGCCCACGGTCCCACTGCGCTCCGATCTCGGGTTCGCCGCCAGCCTGGACCACTCGATCTGGTTCCACCGCCCGTTCCGGCCGCGCGGCTGGCACCGTTACGAGTTGCGGTCGGCGAACCACAATGATTCGCGCGGGTTGGCGCGCGGCTCGCTGTACGACGCCGCCGGAGCACTGGTCGCCAGCGTCACCCAGGAAGCGCTCTGGCGGATCGCCCCGTAATTTCGACGTTTGCATCGCCGCTCCGGCGGGCAGTCGATGACGATGAAGATCGCCGACATCGCAGCCTGGCCGGTCGAACTGGGCGCGGCGGTGCGGCACCGGCGCCTGTTTCACCCGAGCGGAGTGCTGGCCCGCGGCCACCTCGAGCGCACCTCCCCCGCCACCAGAGGCCTGCCGCTCTACTCGTGCGATGTCGTCGGGCGGGTGTCGAAAGGAGTGGGCACCCCGGATTCGGTGCCCGACATCGCCGGGTTGGCCTGGCGAATGCCGCCGCAGCTGTCCGGCACCCCGTGGGACGTGCTGGTGGCTTCGACACTGGCGGGCAATCGATTTCTGTTGTGGCCGGCCAACTCCTGGACGGGCATCACGTTTTCCAGCCTGATGCCGCTGAGCTATGAGGGCACGCTGTGGTGGCTGCGCGTCCGGCTGACCACCGAATTCGACGGGGCCGGTCTGTCCCTCGACAGCGTGAACGGTCAGCTGGAACGCGGAGGGATCGCCTTCGACATCGAACAGTGCTCACTGCCCGGCGAATTCGAACCCCTGGGCCGCCTGTCGCTGAACCAGAAACTGCCCCATGGTCGCGACGTCTCGTTCGACCCAACCCTGCACACCGCCGCCGGGGTACGCCTGGTGCCGGACTGGCTGGCCGACGTCCGCCGCGTCGCGTACCGGCACAGCCGCACCGGGCGCGATGCCGAGTAGCCCTCAGTCGGGAGGCTCTTCGCGGGCGTCGTCGGCAGTGTCGACGTCGGGGGTGTCCTCCGGAACGTCTTTGGCCCGATCGGCTTTCTCGTCCTTGTCGGGGTGATCCTCGTCGTAGATGCCCTTACCGGTTGGCATAACCCTCAGATACCCGCAGCCGCGGGTTTCAACCCACGTCAGAGGCGCGCTTTGACTGCGGACGACAACCGCGCGCCATCGGCCTTGCCCGCGGCGATCGCGGTCGCGGCCTTCATCACCTGACCCATCTGGCGCATGCCGGGGCGTTCGCCGATCTGCTCGGCGACCTGCGCGATGGCGGTGTCGGCGACATCGGCGAGCTCGGCGTCGGTCAGCGGGGTGGGCAGGTATTCGTCGATCACCCGGGCCTCGGCATGCTCGTTGGCCGCCAGTTCGCCCCGGCCGTTCTGGGTGTAGATCTCGGCGGCCTCACCACGCTTCTTGGATTCGCGGGCCAGGACCGCGATCACCTCGGGGTCGGACAGCTCGCGGGCCTGCTTGCCCGAGACCTCCTCGCTCTGGATCGCGGCCAGCACCATCCGGAGGGTGGCGGTGCGCAGCTTGTCCTGCGACTTCATCGCGCCGGTCAGATCCGCGCGCAGCTTGTCCTTGAGCTCGGCCATAGCGTCAACCTACGCTGCGATCAGCTCTGGCCCGCATGGAATTTCGCATCGACCGACACCGAGACCTCGATGTCGGCGGGGGCGAACTCCAGTTGGGGCGCCGCGGCGCCGCGCGTTGCCATGGCACGCATCATCGGCGGGCCCGCCGAATCCTCGGGACCGCGGCCCAGCATTCCGGCATCGGCGATCGCGACCGGCCGGACCTCACCGAGGCCGAGCGCGTCGGAGTAGCGCTGTGCCCGGGTGACGGCGTCCTGCACGGCGCGGGTGTGCACCTCGGCCGTCAACTCGTCACGGTGCGCGGTGGTCAACGCCCAGTCGATGCGCGAGAGCGAGAACCCGCCGGTGTCGGTGATGTGGCCGCCGACCCACCGCGACAGTGCGGTGAAATCGCTGAACTTGACCTCGATGTCGACGCTCGCGTGATGAACCAGCGGCAGCTGCTTGCCCTCGTTGTTCCACGGCCGGTCGGCCCAGGTGCGGACCTGCCCGGTGGACCACCAGGTGACCGGGCCGGCCTCGGGGTCGTGCAACGGTGCGATCGTGGATGTGACCGCGTCCAGGTCGCGGACCGCCCGTTCGTAGACCGGCTCGATGGCCGGGCCTTCGTAGCCGAGGGTGGCATGGACCGTGGCACGTTCGGGTGGCTGAAATGCGGAAAACGACCCACGTACCGTGATCTCGGTCGGCATGCCCCCACCGTAGTTGCTGAGCGCCAACCCGGGAGGACAGGATGGAAAGTATGACCACCGGTCGGCCACGTTTCGGGAACGTCATTCCGCTGCGTCCGCTGAGCCTGACCGACATCTTCAACGGCGCGGTCGCCTACGTCCGCACCAATCCCAGGGCGACGCTCGGGTTGGCCACCGTGGTGGTGCTGGCCTCGCAGATCATCACGCTGCTGCTGCAGATCGGCCCGTTGTCCGCACTCGGCGAATTCGACGCACCCGTGCAGGGTGACGGGCCGACGCCCGGCACGATCATGATGATCGCCGGCAGCGTGTTCGTGACCATCATCGTGACCACGCTGGCCTCCCTTCTGCTCAGCGGCATGCTGACAGTGGTGATCGGGCGATCGGTGTTCGGCGGGACCATTACCATCGGTGAGGCGTGGCGACGGCTGCGCGGCCGGTTGCCGGCACTCATCGGCCTGACGTTGCTCGAGGGGCTGGCGTTCGCGGTGGTCATCGCCGTCGTGGTGATCGCCATCGTCGCGGCGGGCGCCGTGGGCGGCGGGCTGGCCGCGTTCGCGCTCGGGGCACCTCTCGTGCTGGTCGCCGTCGTCGCCGTCCTCTACGTCTCGACGGTTCTGGTGTTCGCGCCCGCGGTGATCGTGTTGGAGCAGCTCGGCATCGTCGCATCGGTGAAGCGCTCCTTCACGTTGGTGACAAAGGACTTCTGGCGCGTTCTCGGAATCTGGGTGCTGGCGACGATCGTGGCCGCGGTGCTCGCGTGGGGGGTGGGCGCGCCGTTCAACGTGGCCGGCGAGATCATGTCGATCGTCTCCGACGGGCCGACGCTGCCGGGGTTGATCCTCAGCGCGGTCGGCGCCGCGATCGGCCAGATCGTCACCGCGCCGTTCAACGCGGGAGTCGTGGTGTTGCTCTACGCCGACCGCCGGTTCCGCGCCGAGGCCTTCGACCTGCTGCTGCAGACCGGCGCGGCCGGGCCTGCCGAGACCGCCGATCAACTCTGGCTGCCCCGGTACATCTGAGGTGACGACCATCGACATCGACCGCGACGGCGCGCATGACGCCGCCCAGAACGAGCTCTCCAAGCCGATCTACCCGAGGGCCTCACCGACCGATCAGATCGGCGAATGGCTCAACGATCTGCTCTACCGGATCACCGCCGCCGGGTCGACCATCCCGGGTGGCTGGTTCACCATCTCGGTGCTGGCGATCCTCGTCGTGGCGGCCATCGTGGTGGCGGTGCGGATCGCCCAACGCACCATGCGCACTGACCGCAGGACGGACCCAGCCCTGTTCGGCAGCCGGGAGCTCAGCTCCGCACAGCACCGATCCATCGCGGAACAATGTGCCGCACAAGGAGATTGGTCGGCCGCGATCAGACACCGGGTGCGCGCGCTGGCCCGCAGGCTGGAGGAGACCGGGGTCCTCGACCCCGTCCCGGGCCGCACAGCCACCGAACTCGCCCGCGACGCCGCGGCCGCACTGCCCGCCCTGGCAACCGAACTGTCCAGCGCGGCGACCACGTTCAACGATGTCACCTACGGTGAGCAGCCGGGTACCGAATCCGCCTACCGCGCGATCGCGGCCCTCGACGAGGCCGGGGTGCGATGAGACGACATTGGCGCACCGCGCGCTGGGTGGTGCTGGCGCTCGTCGTGATCGTGGCGGTGGCCGTCATGACGGTGTACCTGACCGCGCCCCGCCCGGGCGGGCAGATGGACCCCGAGTCGACGGCCCCGGCGGGGACGCACGCGTTGATCGCCCTACTGCGGGACGAGGGCGTCGAAGTGGTCACCGCCGCCGACGTCGACGCGGTGCGCGAGGCCGCCCGTCCGGGCACGCTGCTGGTGGTCGCGCAGACGTTGTACCTGTCCGGCGAGGAGACCGTGGACCGGCTCACCGGGCTACCCGGCGACCTGCTGCTCGTGGCACCGACGGCACCGGTCAGGGAGAAGCTGGCGCCGCAGATCCGGCTGGGTAAGCCGACGGAGTTCGGCGGTGGCGAGCCGGATTGTGAGCTGCCCGAGGCCAATCGGGCCGGGGTGGCGCAACTGGCCGGCACCGAGACCTTCACCGCGGACGTGCCACTGACGTCGTGCTATGACGGCGCACTGGTCCGCTACCGCGACGGGGACCGCACCATCACCGTCGTCGGCACCGGTGATTTCATGACGAACTCGCGCCTGCTCAAGGAGGGCAACGCCGCGCTGGCGATGAACCTGGCCGGCGCCGCGCCCCGGATGATCTGGTACGCGCCACAGCATTTCGAGGCCGGCACGGCCGGGTCCGGCTCGCTCTCGGATCTGATGCCGTCGCAGATCCGGTGGATCGTCCTGCAGCTGTGTCTGGTGGTGGCGCTGCTGGCTCTCGCGCAGGGACGGCGGCTCGGCCCGCTGGTCGCCGAATCCCTGCCGGTAGTGGTTCGAGCGTCGGAGACCGTCGAAGGCCGTGGCCGGCTGTATCGGTCCCGGCGCGCCCGTGACCGCGCCGCCGACGCCCTGCGCACCGCAACGTTGGGCCGCCTGCTGCCCAGGCTCGGCCTGCGCGCCGGGGCCGCCCCGCAGGCCGTCGCGGCCGCCGTCGCCGCGCGCTGCGGCACCGCCGCGAACTCCGCCGGTCACATCCTGTTCGGGCCGCCGCCGGCCACCGACACCGAACTCGTCCATCTCGCACATCAACTCGACGACATCGAAAGGCAGGTCGCGCAGTCGTGACTCAGCCCAATTCCGACCATGCCCGCGAAGCCCTGCTGGCCCTGCGCACCGAGATCGCCAAGGTGGTGGTCGGCCAGGACGCGGTGATCAGCGGGCTGGTGATCGCGCTGCTGTGCCGCGGGCATGTGCTGCTGGAGGGCGTGCCCGGGGTGGCCAAGACCCTGCTGGTTCGCACGCTGGCCGCGGCGCTGCAGCTGGAGTTCAAACGAGTGCAGTTCACCCCGGACCTGATGCCGGGCGACGTCACCGGCTCGCTGGTGTACGACGCCCGCACCGCCGAGTTCGAATTCCGGGCCGGCCCGGTGTTCACCAACCTGCTCCTGGCCGACGAGATCAACCGGACTCCACCGAAAACCCAGGCGGCACTCCTGGAAGCGATGGAGGAGCGTCAGGTCAGCGTCGACGGCACCCCTCGGCCGCTGCCCGATCCGTTCATCGTCGCGGCCACCCAGAACCCGATCGAGTACGAGGGCACCTACCAGCTGCCCGAGGCCCAGCTGGACCGCTTCCTGCTCAAGCTGAATGTGCCGCTGCCGCCGCGGGACCAGGAGATCGCCATCCTGGGCCGGCACGCGCACGGTTTCGATCCGCGTGACCTGTCCGCCGTGCAGCCGGTGGCGGGCGCGGCCGAGCTCGCCGCCGGACGCGACGCGGTCCGCCAGGTCCTGGTCGGTGACGAGGTGCTGGGTTACATCGTCGACATCGTCGGGGCGACCCGGCATTCTCCGTCGCTGCAACTCGGGGTGTCACCGCGCGGCGCCACCGCGCTGCTGGCCACGTCCCGGTCGTGGGCCTGGCTGTCCGGCCGCAACTACGTCACCCCAGACGACGTCAAGGCGATGGCCCGGTCCACGCTGCGCCACCGGGTGGCGCTGCGTCCCGAGGCCGAGCTGGAGGGCGCCACTCCCGACGGCGTGTTGGACGGCATCCTGGCTGCCGTCCCGGTGCCGCGCTGATGATTCTCACCGGCCGCGCCGGTCTGGTGGCACTGGTCTGCGTGCTGCCGATCGCGTTGGCCCCGTGGCCGGCAACGGCTTTCGTTGTGCTGGCAGCGCTCGTGGCCGTCGCGGTGACCACCGATGTCGTGCTGGCGGGCCGGATCGGCGGACTGCAGCTGACTCGCGGCGGTGAGTCCACCGCGCGGCTGGGCCAGACTGTCGACGCGATGCTGACGGTGCACAACGCCGGGCCGCGGCGGGTCCGCGGCGCCATCCGCGATGCCTGGCCGCCCAGCGCCTCGGCCCAGCCACGCGCTCACCAGATGGATGTCGCTGCCGGGCAACAGATTTCACTGACCACCCGGTTGCACCCGGTGCGTCGTGGTGATCAGCGCGCCGAGTTCGTCACGATCCGTTCGATCGGCCCGCTCGGCTTGGCCGGGCGGCAGCGCTCGCAACCACTGCCGGGGCAGGTCCGCATCCTGCCGCCGTTCCTGTCCCGCAAGCACCTGCCGTCGCGGCTGGCCCGGCTGCGGCAACTGGACGGCGCCATCCCGGTGCTGATCCGCGGGCAGGGCACCGAATTCGACTCGCTGCGCGAGTATGTGGTGGGAGACGACGTCCGCTCGATCGACTGGCGCGCCACCGCACGCCGCGCCGACGTGGTGGTCCGGACCTGGCGCCCGGAACGCGACCGGCGGGTCGTCATCGTGCTGGACACCGGGCGCACCTCGGCCGGTCGGGTCGGGGTCGACCCGACCGCGCTGGATCCGGGTGGATGGCCGCGGCTGGACTGGTCGATGGACGCCGCGCTGCTGCTGGCGGCCCTGGCCGCCCGGGCCGGGGACCACGTCGATTTCCTGGCCATCGACCGGGTGGCCCGCGCCGGGGTGTGGGGCGCCTCGCGCACCGAGCTGCTGGCCTCGCTGGTCGCGGCGATGGCGCCGTTGCAGCCCGCGCTGGTGGAATCCGATGCCACCGCGATGGTTTCGGCGGTGTCGCGCCGGGTGCGGGGCCGCGCCCTGGTGGTGCTGTTGACCGATCTGAACGCCTCGGCCCTGGACGAAGGGCTGATGACGGTGCTGCCGCTGTTGTCGGCGCGGCATCAGGTCCTCCTGGCCGCGGTCTCCGATCCGCGGGTGGACCAGCTGGCGGCCGGCCGTTCCGATGCCGCGCAGATATACGACGCCGCCGCCGCCGAGCGGGCCCGCAACGACCGCCGGGCCATCGCGTCCCGGCTACGCGGCCATGGTGTCGACGTGGTCGACGCCCGGCCCGAGGATCTGGCGCCGGCCCTGGCCGATCACTATCTGGCGATGAAGGCGGCGGGCAAGCTCTAGGAGGTGGGCGCTAAGCCGTGGGCACCACGTCGGGTGCGTCCTCGAGATCGCCGCTCTCCCCCGCCCGGACGGCCTTGCGCCCGAAGTAGAAGACGTAACCCAGGAAGGCCAGTTCGACGGCGACGCCGATGCCGATCCGCATGAACGTGGGCAGCGGCGACGGCGTCACCAAAGCCTCGACCAGACCGGAAACCAGCAGCACGACGGCCAGCCCGATCGCGGCCGCGACGACGGCCCGGCCCTGCTCGGCCAGCACCTGCCCGCGAGGCCGGTCGCCAGGAGCGATCACCATCCAGCCCAGCCGCATCCCGACCCCGGCGGCCAGGAACACCGCGGTCATCTCCAGCAGTCCGTGCGGGGTGATCAGGCCGAGGAAGAGATCCCCCTTGCCCGCGCTGAACATCAGCCCGGCGATCACCCCGAGGTTCGCCGCGTTCTGGAAAAGGACGTACGGGATGGGCAGCCCGAGCAGGATCGCGAAGCCGATGCACTGCGCGGCCACCCAGGCGTTGTTCACCCACACCTGTAGCGCGAACGACCCCGCCGGGTGCTCGCTGTAGTACGACTCGAAATCGTGGTGCACCAGTTCTTCGATCTCGCTGGGGGTTCCGATGGCGGCGTGCACCTCGGGGTTTCCCGAGACCCACAACGCCAGTGCCACGGTCACGATGAAGAACCCGACCGCCGATCCCAGCCACCAGCGCCACGACCGATAGGCCACCACCGGGAAGGACACCGTCCAGAACCGGACGAATTCACGCCACAGCGGGGCGTGTGCACCGGTCACCGCGGCACGTGCCCGGGCCACCAGGCCGGACAGCCGCCCGACCAGTACCGAATCCTGCGAGGCCGATCGCACCATCGACAGATGCGTGGAAACCCGCTGATAGAGGTCCACGAGTTCGTCGACTTCGGCACCGGTCAGCCGTCGGCGTCGTTTCACCAACTGTTCCAAGCGGTCCCAGGTGGGGCGATGAGCCATGACGAACGCATCGACATCCACCCGGCAAAGCCTAGTCGGTAGCGTGTGTCGGTATGGTTTCGCAGCCCGAGCCGGTGGTGACCGGGGACGCCGTCGTCCTCGACGTCGCGATCGCCCAGTTGCCGGTGCGCACCCTGGCCGCACTGATCGACATCCTGGTGGTGGTCACCGGGTATGTGGTCGGTGTCGTGTTGTGGTCGATCACGCTGAGCCAACTCGACGAGGCGTTGTCGGCGGCGATCCTGATCATCTTCACCGTGCTGGCCCTCGTGGGTTATCCGGTGGTGATGGAGACCGCCACGCGGGGCCGGTCGCTGGGCAAGATGGCGTTGGGTCTGCGGGTGGTGGCCGAGGACGGGGGCCCGGAACGCTTCCGCCAGGCGCTGTTTCGGGGCCTGGCCGGGTTCATCGAGATCTGGATGCTCACCGGCGGGCCGGCAGTGATCTGCAGCCTGTTGTCCGCCAAGGGCAAGCGGCTCGGCGACATCTTCGCCGGCACCGTGGTGATCAGCGAGCGCGGCCCCAAGCTGACCCCGCCCCCGGTCATGCCGCCCGCGCTGGCCTGGTGGGCGGCCTCGCTGGAACTGTCCGGCCTCACTCCCGAGCAGGCCGAGCTGGCTCGGCAGTTCCTGTCGCGGTCGGCTCAACTCGACCCGCGGATCCGCCATGAGATGGGCCAACGGATCTTCGGCGAGGTGGCCTCACGCATCTCGCCGCCACCGCCGCCGGGTGCCCCCGTGGAATACGTGCTCGCCGCCGTGCTGGCCGAACGACACCGCCGCGCGCTGGCGCGGCTGATGCCGCACGCCCAGGCGACGGCGTTCCCCGCGCCATACAAGGGTTATCCGCCACCCGGCCCGACCAGCGGTTTCGCCCCGCCCAGCTAAGTGTGGGACATCACTGTCCCATTTTGGCCCAGCAGTGCTATATTTTGATCCATGACGAATTCGGCATCGACGACGCACAGCGGGCCGCGTGAGCGCACCCGCAAGGCGATCCTCGATGCCGCGATGACGGTTCTGGCCGACCAGCCGTCCGCATCGCTCACCGACATCGCGACCGCCGCAGACGTCGGCCGCAGCACCGTCCACCGGTACTACCCCGAGCGTTCCGATCTACTACGCGCGCTGGCCCGGCACGTGCACGAGCTCAGCATCTCGGCGATCGACCGCGCCGACCCGATGCACGGTCCCGTCGACGCGGCGCTGCGCCGGGTGGTGGAAAGCCAGCTCGATCTCGGACCCATCGTGCTGTTCGTCTACAGCGAGCCCACGATCCTGGCCGACCGCGAGTTGGCGGCCCACCTGGACACCGGTGACGAGGCGATCGTCGAGGTGCTCAATCGAGCCTCGGTCGACAGGCCCGAATATCCCCCAGGATGGGCCAGGCGGGTGTTCTGGGCCCTACTTGACGCCGGCTATGAAGCCGCCAAGCAGGACGGCACACCTCGCCACCAGATCGTCGACGCCATCATGACCAGCCTGACCGCGGGCACCATTCAACTCCCGCGCGGCTGACCACTACTTTTCAAGCCCTTGGAGCTCATCCCATGTCCACGTCCACCTACCTGGACGGCAGCCCGTCGGTGACACCCACGCCCAAACGCGCCTGGCTGGCGCTGGCCGTGTTGATGCTGCCGGTGCTGCTGATCGCGATCGACAACACCGTGCTGGCCTTCGCGCTGCCGGCGATCGCCGAAGATTTCCGTCCCTCGGCATCCACTCAGCTGTGGATCGTCGACGTCTACTCGCTGGTGCTGGCCGCCCTGCTGGTCGCCATGGGCGGGCTCGGCGACCGGATCGGCCGGCGCCGGCTGCTGCTGATCGGTGCCACCGGTTTCGCGGTCGTGTCCGTGGCGGCCGCGTTCGCGCCCAGCGCGCAGTACCTGGTCATCGCCCGCGCCGCGCTCGGTGTCTTCGGCGCCATGCTGATGCCGTCCACGCTGTCGCTGATCCGCAACATCTTCACCGACGCCTCGGCCCGCCGGCTCGCGATCGCGATCTGGGCCTCGTGTTTCACCGCGGGCTCCACCCTTGGCCCCATCGTGGGCGGGGCGCTGCTCGAGCATTTCCACTGGGGTTCGGTGTTCCTCGTGGCCGTGCCGATCCTGTTGCCGCTCCTGGTACTCGGGCCCCGGCTGGTGCCGGAATCGCGTGACCCCAATCCGGGCCCACTGGATCTGTTCAGCGTGATGTTGTCGTTCACCGCGATGCTGCCGATCGTGTGGGCGATCAAGACCGCGGCCCATGACGGGCTGTCGGCCGTCGTGGCGCTCGCCTTCGTCGCCGGCATCGCCTCGGCCGTGATGTTCGTCCGGCGGCAGAAGCGCAGCGCCACTCCGATGCTCGACATCGGGCTGTTCTCCTACGCCCCGTTCAGCTCGTCGATCCTGGCGAACTTCCTGTCGATCGTGGGCTTGATCGGCTTCATCTTCTTCATCTCGCAGCACCTGCAGTTGGTCCTCGGCCTGTCACCGCTGGCCGCCGGCCTGGTGACGCTGCCGGGTGCGGTGGTGTCGATGATCGCCGGCATCGGCGTGGTGCAACTGGCCAAACGCTTTGCGCCGCAGACGCTGATGGTCGCAGGCTTGATCCTGGTCGCGGCCGGGTTCGTGATGATCCTGCTGTTCCGCCACGACCTGTCGGTGGTGGCCGTGATCGTGTCGTTCGTCGTGCTCGAACTCGGCGTCGGCATCTCGCAGACGGTGTCCAACGACACCATCGTCGCGTCGGTCCCGGCCGCCAAAGCCGGTGCGGCGTCGGCGGTCTCGGAGACGGCCTACGAGTTGGGCGCGGTGGTGGGCACCGCGACCCTCGGCACCATCTTCACCGCGTTCTACCGCGGCAACATCTCGGTGCCTGCCGGCTTGACGCCGACGCAGGCCGGTGACGCCGCCGAGAGCATCGGCGGGGCCACCTCGGTGGCCGCTGACCTGCCCTCGTCCACCGCCGAGCAGTTGCTCGAATCGGCGCGTACCGCATTCGATTCCGGCATCGCCCCGACGGCGGTCATCGCTGCGGCCCTGGCGCTGACCGCGGCCGGCATCGTGGCGGCGGCGTTCCGCAAGCAGGCTCAGCGGAGCTGACGACCAGTGGCCAGTTGTGGCACACGATTTTCGAGAATGCGTGCCAAAACTGGCCACTCGCCGGGATCACAGGGCGGATAGCGCTCAGCGGTAGCCCAGGCCGATCAGCATCAGGATCGCTCCGAGGAACCCGGTCGCGGTGCGGACGTGGTTCCAGGCCGTCCACTTGCTGAGGTAGGCCTGCCATTCGGCCACCGCATCGGCCAGGTCGATCTGGTCGAGGTGGTTGTTGAGCGGCACGTTGAACAGCATCGTGACGACGAGGCCGAGGACGCCGAAGACCGCACCGGCCAACAGGAACCAGCTGCCGGCGTGGCCGATCCGGATCACCGCGATCACGCCGACGGCCGCCGACAGCAGCGCCGAACCCAACAGGAACAGCAGGAACGGTGCGTTGCTGTTGGCTTCGGCGTTCATGCCGCGCATGGCGGTGACGGCGTCGACCGGACCGGTGCGGTCCAATCCCCGCATCACGAACGTGGAGAACGCGTAGAAGAGGCCGCCGGCGGCGGCACTTCCGAGGGCGGCGGCCGCGGTGAGGATGACGAATGGACTGATGGTCATGGAGTCAGTCAACGACGACAGCGTGAGACGTTCCATCGTCAGGAATCCTGATTTCATACGCGATCGTCTCACCGCGCACTGCCAAGATGGTTCGGTGACGTTCGACGAGTTGGTGGCCGAGGCCGAAGCGGCCCCGGTGGACGGCTGGGACTTCTCGTGGCTGGACGGCCGGGCCACCGAAGGCCGGCCGACCTGGGGCTACCAGGGCCTGATGAGCCGGCGGTTGGCCACGGTGACCTCGGCGCTGGACATCCAGACCGGCGGCGGTGAGGTTCTCGCCGGGGCAGCGGCGTTCCCCCCGACCATGGCGGCCACCGAATCCTGGCCGCCCAACCTCGCCCGGGCGACCCGATTGCTGGGACCGCGCGGTGTCGTCGTGGTCGCCGATCCCGACGAGCCACCGCTCCCGTTCGCCGATGCGGCATTCGAGTTGGTGCTCAGCCGGCACCCGGTCACCGTGTGGTGGGACGAGATCGCCCGGGTGCTGACGCCGGGCGGCACCTACCTGGCCCAGCATGTCGGCCCGGCAAGCGTTTTCGAACTGACCGAGTTCTTCCTCGGCCCGCAGCCCGAGGCCCGTCGGGCCCGCGATCCCGAAACCGAGTGCGCCGCTGCGCGGACCGCCGGCCTCGACATCGTCGACGTGCGCGCCGAGCGGTTGCCGATGGAGTTCTTCGACATCGGCGCCGTGGTGTATTTCCTGCGCAAGGTGGTCTGGATCGTGCCGGGCTTCACGGTCGACGCCTGTCGCGATCAGCTGGTCGCCCTGCACCGACAGATCGAGGCCGACGGTTCGTTCGTCGCGCACTCGTCGCGTCACCTGATCGAGGCGCGCAGGCCCGGTTGAGCGCTAACCTACGGTCGTGGACGCCCTGGTGGGACTGCTCGACGGGGTTCGCGCGCGGGGCGCGTTCGTGTTGCGGCTGCGCATGGACCCGCCCTGGTCACTCGCGATCCGCGACGAGGCGCCACTGGCGCTGATCTGCCAGACCCGAGGCAACGCGGTGATCGTCGGTACGCACAGCGGCACGTTCCGGTTGGGGCCGGGCGATGTCGCGCTGACCCGCGGGACCGAAAACTATGTCTTCGCCGACGATCCGGCCACCCCACCGAGTGTCGTGATCAACCCCGGCCAACATTGCACGACGCACTCGGGCGAGGATCTGCATTTCGAGATGTCGTTGGGCCTGCGCAGTTGGGGTAACAGTGCGACGGGCGTCGCGGAGTCGATCGTCTGCGCGTACGAGGGCCGCAGTGAGGTCAGTGCGCGCCTGCTCGACGCGCTGCCCACGGTGCTGGTGCTGCGGGCAGACGAGTGGGACACCCCGCTGATCGACCTGCTGTCGATCGAGGCCGGCCGCGACGGACCCGGTCAGGAGGCCTACCTGGATCGCCTGCTCGACCTGCTGCTGATCGCCGTGTTGCGCACCTGGTTCGACCGGGACGGCAACGCACCGTCGTGGTGGCGGGCCGAACATGATCCCGTCGTCGGGCCCGCTCTCAAACTGATCTACAACAATCCGGCCCACCCGTGGACGGTGGCCAATCTCGCTGCAGCCGTGGGGTGTTCGCGCGCAGTGTTCGCTCGCCGGTTCACCGATCAGGTCGGTGAGCCGCCGATCGCGTTTCTCACCGGCTGGCGCCTGGCCCTGGCCGCCGATCTGCTGCGCGGTAGCGAGGCCACCATCGCCGCGGTGGCCCGGCAGGTCGGCTACTCCACGCCCTTCGCACTGAGCAGTGCGTTCAAGCGCGCATACGGCCTCAGCCCGGTCGAACATCGGGCGGTGTGATCGCGACGGTGGCGGAACCCTATCGACAACCGATAGATTCCGATATATCGTCAACGTATCGGAGCGGAACAACTCGCTCCCCGTTACGTAAGGACTTGCCACATGAGCACCCCATTCACCCCACCAGGCGGCTTCGGCTTCGGCTTCGGGCCGGCGGACGCTCGGGCCATGCATCAGCAGCGACGTGCCGCACGACGCGAACTCCGCGACCAGATGCGCGCTCACCTCCACGAGGCCCGCGACCACAACCTGGATTCCACCTGCCAGACCGGATTCGGCGGCCCGGGCTTCGGTCCCGGTTTCGGGCCCATGCGCGGCTTCGAATTCGGCTTCGACCCGCGCGGATTCGGCTTCGGCTTCGGGCCACGCGGCGGTCATCGCGGCCGCGGCGGACGGCGCGGACGACGGGGCGATGTCCGGGCCGCCATCCTGACCCTGCTGGCCGAACGGCCCATGCACGGCTACGAGATGACGCAGGAGATCGCCAACCGCAGCAACAATCTGTGGAAGCCGAGCCCCGGTTCTGTGTACCCCACCCTGCAGCTGCTGGTCGACGAGGGACTGATCGCGCCCACCGAAACCGAGGGCAGCAAGAAGACATTCGAGCTGACCGAGGACGGACGCCGGGCCGCCGAGCAGATCGAGACGCCGCCGTGGGAACAGATCACCGCCGACGCCGAGGACGAGGCTCCCGGCGCGGTGAACCTGCGCGGTGCCCTCGCCCAGCTGATGGCAGCGGTCGGCCAGTCGAGCTTCACGGCCGGTGAGGACCAGCAACAGCGCATCCTCGATATCGTCAACAACGCCCGCCGCGAGATCTACCAGGTCCTCGGCGAGGAGTGAACAGCCCGTAGGCTGCCCTCGTGGACAGCCTCGTCACAACCATCGCGCCGGCCGTCGTCGCAGTCCTGACCGCGGTCGGCGCGGTCATCGGACTCCAATTCCGCGATGTCGACGCCTACGAACGCCGGCGTGGCATCTGGCAGTGGCTCCTGGTCCTGCTCGCCGCGGCCGCGACGTTGGGCGCGCTCGGCTCAGCCTCCGGTGTGGGAAGCCCCGTCGAGGCGACCCTCATGGCGGTGGTCGGCGTGGCCGCCGTCGTCGTCGCCCATGTGCTGTGGCGCCGCCGTGTCCTCGACCCGGAGCCCCGGAACGTGGCGATCGCGACGGCAGCGGCCGCGTGCGCGGTCCTGGTGATCATAGGAACCACCGCACTGACCTACACCGGCGACAAGGGCTGCCGGCAGGCCGATCCGCTGGTGCAGTCCAGTCTCGCGAGTACCGGCGCACTCATGCCGACCGCGGAGGCCAACCAGGGCCCGACGGTCGGAGACTACACAGATTGGGCCAAGATCATCCGCGAGCAGGCCGATCAGGTGACCGACGGCGAGGTCGCACAGCACGCGCACCGGATGGGCGAGTTGGCAGGACAGATCCTGGATGCCGCCAGGAGTGGTGCCAAGGCCGACCACGCGCTGCTCGGCAAGCAGTACCAAGATGAACTCCGGGCCATCATGGCCGAGTGCCGAATCTCGGTGTCCCGCTAGATCTCCACCCAATTCAGCGTCCGCTCGACGGCTTTGCGCCAACCGGCGTAACCGCTGGAGCGCTGCTCGTCGTCCCACCGCGGGCTCCACCGCCGGCCCTCCTGCCAGTTGGCCCGCAGATCGTCGGGGCTCTCCCAGAACCCCACCGCGAGCCCGGCCGCGTACGCCGCACCCAGGGCGGTGGTCTCGGCGACCACCGGCTTGACCACCTCGACGCCCAACACATCGGCCTGGATCTGCATGCACAGCGCATTGGCGGTGATCCCGCCGTCGACCTTCAGAACCTCAAGGTGCACACCGGAATCGGCCTCCATGGCCTCCACCACGTCCCGGCTCTGATAGCAGATCGCCTCCAAGGTGGCGCGGGCCAGATGGGCATTGGTGTTGAACCGGGACAAGCCGACGATGACGCCCCGGGCATCGGAACGCCAGTAGGGTGCGAACAGCCCGGAGAACGCGGGCACGAAGTACACGCCGCCGTTGTCGGCCACCTGCCGCGCCAGCGCCTCGCTCTGCGCCGCGCCGCTGATGATGCCCAGCTGATCGCGCAGCCACTGAACCGCCGAGCCGGTCACCGCGATCGAACCCTCAAGTGCGTAAACCGGTTTCGAATCGCCGAACTGATAGCACACGGTGGTCAGCAGGCCGTTGTCCGAGCGCACAATCTTCTCGCCGGTGTTGAGCAGCAGGAAATTGCCGGTGCCGTAGGTGTTCTTGGCCTCACCGGGCTCCAGGCAGACCTGGCCCACCATGGCGGCCTGCTGGTCGCCGAGGATCCCCGTCACCGGCACCTGACCGGCCAGCGGCCCGTCGTCGCGGGTGATCCCGAACGATTCCGGGTACGACGACGGCTTGATCTCCGGCAGCATCTGCCGCGGGATCGAGAAGAACGACAGCAGCTCGTCGTCCCAGTCCAGGGTCTCCAGGTTCATCAGCATGGTGCGACTGGCATTGGTGACGTCGGTGACGTGCACCCCGCCGCGATAACCACCGGTCAGGTTCCACGTCACCCAACTGTCGGGCGTGCCGAAGATCGCGTCCCCGTTCTCCGCATCCCGCCGGACCCCGTCGACGTTCTCCAGGATCCACTGGATCTTGCCGGCCGAGAAGTACGTCGCGGGCGGAAGCCCCGCCTTGCGGCGGATCACGTCGCCGCGGCCGTCGCGGTCCAGCGTCGCGGCGATGCGGTCGGTGCGGGTGTCCTGCCAGACGATCGCGTTGTGGTACGGGCGGCCGGTGCGGCGGTTCCAGATCAGCGCGGTCTCGCGCTGATTGGTGATACCGAGCGCGGCCAGGTCGCCGGCCACCAGGTTGGTCTTGTTCAGCGCCGTCATGATCGCGGCCGAGGTGCGTTCCCAGATCTCGACCGGGTTGTGTTCCACCCACCCGGCCTTCGGCAGGATCTGCTGGTGTTCGAGCTGATGCCGCCCCACCTCGGCGCCGGCGTGATCGAAGATCATGCAGCGGGTGCTGGTGGTGCCCTGATCGATTGCAGCTACGAAGTCCGCGGACATTCGTACATGATGGCCTACATGGCTGCCGACCCCTCAGATATCGACCGGATGCCCCGGGGCGGGTTCCGGGCGTCGTGCCTGGACCGGCTGCTGGAAACCGATCGGCCCGAGTACCTGGATCGCGACGATGTCGACATCGCGGTCAAGAAGCAGGTGATCGGGGCGCTGGACTGGACCGGCCGGTTCTTCCGTAACCACCAGCGGTTCTCCGCGATCGCGCTCGACCTGGTCGCCGACGTGCCGGACCCGCGGATCCTGGAACTGGGTGCGGGCCACGGCTGGGTGTCGCGCCAACTACTGGCCGATCATCCCTCGGCCCGGGTCACCGTCACCGATGTCGACGAAGAATCGGTGGCGCGCATCGCCGCCGGAGACCTCGGCTCCCATCCGCGGGCCGAGGTCCGCCAGATGGACGCCACCGCGATCGACGCCGCCGACGGCAGTTACGACCTGGCCCTGTTTGCATTGTCATTTCACCACCTGCCCCCGGCACCGGCCGCACGGGTGTTCGCCGAGGGCACCCGCGTCGCCGACACGCTGCTGATCATCGATCTGCCGCGACCGCCCGCCCCACTGCACCTGCTCCGCCTGGCGACGATGCTGCCTGCGGCGCTGGTGCTTCCGTTCGCGCACGACGGCGTCATCAGCTCCCTGCGCAGCTACAGCCCGTCGGCGTTGCGCAGCCTGGCCCGCCATGCCGACCCGTCGATCGACGTCGAGCTGCGCAGCGGGCTGAACCTCCCGCAGATCGTCGTCGCCAGACGCGCACGCTGAACTCGTTCAGGCGCGGCGCTGCATCTGAGGTGCGACCGAGAAGCAGTCGGCGACGGTGGAGGCCAGTTCCAGGAAGGCTTGCCGGGTGGACCGGCTGAGGAAGCCGAGGTCGACCTCGGCACCCTCGGCGAGGTGATCGTCGAACGGGATCACGTGCACGGCCCGGACCCGGGGCAGGAAATGATTCGACAGCTGCGCCATGTCGAGGCCGAGCGCGCCCGGCCGCGAGGCACTGACCACCACCACGGCTTTCGGCACCAGGTGTGAATAACCGTTGCGCTCAAGCCAATCCAGCGTCGCCAAGGCGCTGCGTGCGGAGTCGATGGCCGGCGATGCGACGATCACGATCGCATCCGCCGCATCCAGCACACCCGCCATCGCCGAGTGCACCAGGCCGGTGCCGCAGTCGGTCAGGATGATGTTGTAGAAGCGCTGCAACACACTCAGCACGCCGCGGTAGTCGTGCTCCGAGAAGGCCTCTGAGGTGGCCGGGTCCCGCTCGGACGCCAAAATCTCCAGGCGGCTTGAACTTTGGGAGGTGTGGCGGCGAATGTCCGAGTACCGCGATATGCCGTCATCGAGAAGCACGTCGCGCACGGTGGAATCGCACTCGTTGGGGCCACGCTGGGCCAGGGTGCCGAAGTCGGGATTGGCATCCACCGCGATCACCCGGTCGCCGCGGGTTGCCGCCAGGGTGGCGCCCAGGCCGACGGTGGTGGTGGTCTTGCCCACCCCGCCCTTCTGCGACAGCAGAGCGATGTTGAACGGTCCGCCGACCACCGGTTGGTTGACCCGATCGAGGAGGGCCTTCTGGTTGGCCTCGTCGTCGGAGATGCCCGGGTTCACGCCGGTGACCCGGTAGACGGCCTTGCGCCAGCCCGACCGCGGGGTGGGCGTGGCGCGGACCAGCCCGAGGTCGCCGTTGGTCGGCACCATCGAGTGATGCTGTCCGGCTCCGGTCCCCGGCTTGCTCGAGGTGAACGGAGTCTGTTCGGGCGGCCCCAGTTTCAGCCGCTCGTCGTCGCGGTCGGTCATGGCTGCTTCCTCGTCATCAGCTCGGTGCCGTCATGCCGAGCACCTGTTTGAGTGCGGCTTGCATGTCCGGCAATTCGATTCGCATCAACTGCGCCTCATCGAGTTCCGACAGGTTGGCACCGTGGATCTCGCTGAGCCGGTATTCGCGTTCCTCCTCGGCCGCCTCGATCACGTTGCGCACGAACCGGCCGTTGCCGGCCAGGTCGATGCCCGGGCGTAGTTGCCCCGACGAGTCGATCGCCTCGCTCTGACACAGCGTGACGCAGTTGCTGACGAGTTCGTCGTAGGCGGCCTCGGACAGCTCGGAGTCTCTGGTACGGGCGACCAGCCTTCCGATGTCGCCGAGTTCGTGTGGCCCGTACGAACCGAAACGGATCCGTTTGGTGAAGCGGGATGCCAGACCGTCATTGGAGGCCAGGAAGCGGTCGATCTCGGCGTCATAGCCGGCGATGATCACCACGAGGCGGTCGCGGTCGTTCTCCATGCGGGCCAGCAAGGTGTCGACCGCCTCACGGCCGAACGCGTCGCCGCCGGACAATCCGGTCTGGATCAGGGTGTAGGCCTCGTCGATGAACAGCACCCCGTCCATCGCCGAGTCGATCAGCGCGGTGGTCTTGATGGCGGTGCTGCCGAGGTGCTGGCCGACGAAGTCGTGGCGCTTGGCCTCGACGATGTTGGGGGTGCGCAGCAGACCGAGCCCGCAGTAGGTTTGCGCCACCACACGGGCGATCGTGGTCTTGCCGGTCCCGGGCGGGCCGGTGAACGCCAGGTGCAGGCTGCGCGCCGCGGAGCTGAGCCCTTTGTCGCCACGGACCTTTGCCAGCATCGCCGCCGACTTCAGTTTGGCGACTTGGAGTTTGACCTCTGACAGGCCGATCTGGCGGTCCAGCTCCTGTTGCGCCGCTTGCAGGTATTCGTTGCCCCGCTCGGACAGGTCGTCGGCCATCAGGTCTTCGGCCGACGGCACGCTGGCCGGGTCCCACCGGTCGGTGCGCGATTCGACCATCTCCTTGGAGGTGATCACCAGACGGTACTTCGGATCGGCCAACGCGGCCGCGTTCGCCTCGAATCCGGGATCCTCGCTGTAGATCCGCTCGAAGATCACCCGGGCATCCTGCTCCTCGCCCATCTCGCGCAACGTCAGGCCCTTGCAGAACTCCGCGGCCCGCCGCGCCCCCGGGACCGGGCCGTCGATGGCCCGGTCGAGCCGGCGGATGCCCTCACCGAACAGCCCCATCTGGGCGCATGCCGACCCGACCATCAGATCGGCACCGGCACCGATGTAGTTGTCGGTGAACGACCCTGACCTGCTCAGCGCCGTCAGCACGTCGGGCCAGCGCTGGGTGGTGAAGTGCAGGACGCCGCGGATGTAGGCGCAGATCTCGCCGGCATCGGCCTCCGGTGTCGCGGGATTGGTTTGCTCGAGCTTGTCGAGCACCTGCTCGGCTTCGTCGAAGTCCTTCGCCCCGATCATGCTGGCGGCGTAGGCAAGCCACATCTCGGTCTTGGTGCTCAGCGGGTAATCGAGGTACAGCCCGGTCTGGAACCGTCCACTCAAGGCCCGCTGCGGCAGTCCGAGCCGGCGCTGCTCGCGGAACAGCGAGATCGTGCTGGTGCGGTACAGGTGGTAGATGACCTCCGGGCTGGTGTCGCCGGTGGCCGCGCGACCCAGCCACGCATCGCACATGTCCGGGTCGTACTCGGTGGCCCGGCGGAACGCCAGCGCCGCGTACGGCAGGTCGCGCTCGGCTTCCAATCCGTCGATAGGAATGCCGAGCGATAGCACTCCGGCATCGAAAACCCGCTGCGCATCGGTGGATCCACTCATCGGAGGTGACACGTCTCCTCACTGCGCGGTCAGCCGCGATTCGCGCGCGATCTCGCCATTACGTCCCGGTGAGCCCGGTGAGCACCGAACGGACGCCCGCGATTGTACTAAGTTTGGCGATCGGAACACCTCGGCGCTGCGAGAAATTCCAGCGCCGCAGCTCAGGTGCGCGGGAGGCCAGAATGACACTACCGGTCCAATCACCGGGCGGAACGATTTCGGTCCGCACCACCGAACGCGGGCTGCCCGTCGCGCTCCGCATCGACCCGGCCGAGTTGAAGAAGCCGCCGGCCCAACTGGCCGACGAGATCATGGCCCTGTGCCGGTTGTCAGCGGCACGCGCACAGGTCGAACGCCGCCGGGACCTGACCGAAAAGGGTTACAGCACATCGGTAATCGACCCGCTGCGGTTGGCGACCGAAGACGACTTGGCCCGCGCGGAGGATCAGGTGCTCGGCGACGAGGACGAGCTGCCGACAACCTGGAGCAGGTCGGTATGAGCAGTCTCGCAGACTCCCTGGTCGAACGCATCCGCAAGCAGCGTGACCTGGTACAGGCGATGGATGAGCACTGCCAGTCGATCTCGGCGCGCGTCACCAGCCGTGACGGGAACGTCAGCGTCGAAGTCGACGGCATGGGTGCGATGACCGGGCTCTGGCTGGGCCCGGCCGCGCACAAGCTCGGCGCCGACGCACTGGCGAAGCTCGTCGTCGAAACAGCAGGTGCCGCCGCGCAGGTGGCGACCGCCCGACAGCAGTTCCTGTCCCAGGAATTCGCGGCGCGGATGCAGGAACTCCAGCAGGCACCGCTGACCCGTTGGGACGGCGGCTCTTTCGAACCCGAGCGCTGAAGACTCTTTCGGCAAACCATCATCCACGGCACGGGCCGACCAACCGGTCGGCTCCTGAACTGCGAAGCAGTCCCACATCGCGGGTTCGATGCGCACGCGATAATTGGTTATCCAGCAATTCTTTCTGGCACGCTAATTACCAAAACGAACGATCTACATGCATTATTCGCTCAAAATTCAGTTAGCTGCGGATCGCTCACACAGCTATAGTTTATTGGTCTCGTGCCCACACAGCGTCCACATCCAGCTGGAAAGGTATTTGCACGATGAGCGACCATTTCGCCGCCCAGCCTGCCGGGATGGCTACTTTTTCCGCCGCGAACGAGGCTGCCGCTTCGGCGATCTCCGCGGCCGGATCCGCGGATTCCGCAGCGATGCTCATGGCCGCGGCGGCCGCCCTCGGCCCGATCGGCGCGGTCTACCTTGCAGCGTTCGGGCCTGCTCAGGCAAGCAATTTGGCGGGAACGTTAATGGTCGGAGGCGTACATGCCGCCACCGGCGCCGCCACCGGAATGTCTCGATCCGCCGTGCTGTCCAACGAGAGCGCCTAGGCCCGGCTCGGCATGCCGTCAATTTTGCCTCCCCAGCCGGTCACCCCGGTAGGCCAGCTAGCTCAGCAGGTTCCCGGCTACGACGCCACCCCCGTCATCGCTGCTCAAGAACAGAATCTGCAAGACTTTCTGAATTTGCCAGTGCGCCAAATTCTTGAGCGTCTGGGTTTGCCACCTATTGGAGAGCAAAAGCCCGGGGAGGAACCTCCGCCGGAGGAACAACCCCAGGAACAACCGCCCGCCAATCCCATGGATCCGAGCGCGTTGATCAGCCCGGTCACCGACGCACTCTCCACCCTGGGCACCGGGTTGTTCGAAGGTGTCGATCCGACGACGATGCTGCAGGCCATCACCAAGACGTTCGAATCCACGGGCGGGTCGCTGCAGCAGTCCGTCGGTTCGGTCAACGACGCGTGGCAGGGCGAATCCGGCACCGCCGCGGCTTCCAAGACCACCGCGGCGATTTCCGACGGGGCCGAGGTCGGCGCCCAATCCGACGCGCTGAGCAAGAGTTTGAACACGGCCGCCGTCAACGTCGGCCAGGCCAGGGTCCGGCTCATCGCGATCATCACCGAGTTCGCTGCGACGATCGCCGCGATCGGGCCCATGATCATCTTCCCGTGGGGGTGGGCAGCGGCAATCGCGGCCGCCAACAAGGCAATTGCGACCACCGCCGAGGTGATGACCGAACTGCAGAGTTCGCTGGCCACCCAGGCCGCGCAGGTCACCGCGGCCGGAGCGCCGGTAAGCGTCACCTCCGCTCCCGAGGCCGCATCGCTGGCCAGTCTGGCCTCGCCGCTGATGTCGATGGCGACCAAGGGGGCCGGGGCCGGCGTGCAGGCGGGCACCGGCGCCGCCTCCGCGGCAAGTCAGGCCGCCGCCAAGCCCGCCATCGATCCTGCTGTCGATCCTGCGGGATCGGACCCGGCCGCGGCCGGCGGCGCCGCCGCCCTGGCCGGCGCCGGCAGGGGCGGTGGCGGAGGCGGAATCGGGGCCGGCGGAACGTCGGCCCTCCGTTCGCTGCCGATGACGGCGATGCTGCAGGCCGAAACTGCCAGCGCCCCAGCACAATCTACCGCGCCACGGGTCGGCGGCGTCGGAGCACCCGGCATGATGGGTGGTGGTCCATATGCCCCGATGGGCGGGCAGGGCGCGAATGCGTCGTCGAGCAACAACCACACATCGGCATCGTTCCTGCACACCACCGACCAAGGCAGCGAGATCGTCGGCGATCTCGGCACTGTGGCACCCCCGGTCCTCGGGGAGGCCGACCCGTATCAGACCCCGGACGTCGAACTCCGGATCTAGTCAACCTCGATAAGGAGAAGTGTTATGGCCGACAGCGCCGGCATGTCCATCCAGCCCGCAGAGGTGCAGGAGATCAGCCGTCAACTCGACGAACTCGCCAACCGCGTACAACGCGTGATGACCGACGAGGCACCCAACCTGACGGTGACGCCGTCCGCCCGCGATGAGGTCTCGCAGCGAGTCGCGCAGACACTCAACGAGGTTCATACCCAGTTCGGCACCTCGACCGATCAGGGATTGACCGAGATGCACGAGGTGGCAGCGACCCTGCGCGGCCATTCGTCCAACATCGCCGCCTCGGAGGGCTTCATCGACTAGCCATCGCGGGTCATCAGTTTCATCCGATTTTCGTCGGCGAGGGGAGGGTTCTGGGCGTGGGGTTCACCAACGTTGCGTGGGAGTCGCGCAGCACCGAGCAGCTGGCGCGCGACCTCACCGAGGGGCCGGGCCCGGCCTCGGTTGGCGGAGCCGGTGCGGCCTGGGTTCGGGTCGCCAATGAATTGGCCAATGTCTCCACCGATTTCGACAAACTCGTGGCACGGCTGCGCACCGTCTGGGACAGTCAGGCCTCCACCGCCGCAGCCCAGCGCCTGGAAGAGTTCGGCAAGTGGCTGCAGGCGATCAGCCTGAGCGCGGCAGGTAACGGGCAGCGCGCGGAAGAAGCCGCCGTGGCCAACACGGTGGCGGTGCTCGCCATGCCGAGCGTCTCCGAGGCGGTCGAGGCCAAGACCGCCCAGGACATGATGGCCTCCCTCGCGGCCTACAACGGTGCGGTGCTGACCGGCAACTTCGCCGAGTTCGATGCGGCAGCCACCGCCGACCAGGCCAATGCCGCAGCCGTCATGCAGCAATACGAGGAGGCGGCGGCTCCCCTGGCCCAGCCATGGGAACAGCCGCTGCCCCCGCAGGTGTCGAATGGCAACGCCCTCAAGGCCGAACAGGGCGGCGAAAGCGCTGCCGGCGGTGGCGGCGGGGCAGCTGGTGGCGCCGCCGCGGTGCCCCCACCGCCGCTGGCGCCGATGTTCGCACCCGGCGTCAAGTCGAGCGGCGACCCGAAGGCGTTGCAGAAAACCGGTTTCGCCGGCACCGGAGGCGGCGCTTCGGGTACCGGCATGGGTGGGGCACCGTACGCGCCGATGGCCGCGATGGGACGCGGCGACCAGCAGCGCGACTACGAATCCGTGCAGCCAGCGGCGACTCTCGACGGGGCGGGTGAACCGGGCGCCGGGGCATCGGACGCCGGTCAGGCTTGGCTGCCGGCTACACAGCAGAACGACGCACCGTTCATGGTGTCGAATGTCAGCTGGGGTCCCGACACCGCGGTGTTCGACGAACTCGCCGCTCCCGAGGTACCCGCGGGGGAGGGCTTCGCCGATGAGCCGGAACGCACGCTCGAGCAGGTGGACAACCGCTGGGTCACTCCCCCGGTGATCGGTGTCGACCGGGGGCTCAACCTATGACCACCGCCCTGGCACCGCCCGTCGTGGTGAATGACGATGAAATGCATGTTCTGGCAACCCGTCTCGGCGTCCAGGCGCTGCCGCTGGTATTGGACCTGCGGCCGCGGCACCCCACCGAGACGGCACGGGCACAGGCGGCCATGCAGGCCACCCGGAGCCTGACCGGGCGAGACCTGATCCTGGCGGGTGAGGTGAGCGCAGACCTTGCCACGCTGGTGCAGTCCCTGCAGCGGCCGGAGCGTGAGCTGGCCATGCGTCTGGTGACCCCCGACGGACTGGCGCGGGTAACCGTGGTGCGCTCTGGCCCGCAATGCGTCTCGGCATGCCGGGTCGGCAACGAGATCACCCTGCAGGCGGTCGCCGACGGCGACGGCCTGTCCAGCGCCGCGCGGGCCTTGTTGCGTGCACTGCCTGCGGCCACACCGGCCGAGACCAACCCGGTCGGCGGGCCACTCGTCGAAGTCAGCCAGGCCCTGTCGGACACCCATGACGCCACGGTGTTGTCCGACCGGATCCGGGCACTGGGCGCCGATCCCCGCTCCGCGATGCTGCTCGGGTCCGCGCTGGCCGCCCGGCTCGCGTTTGCCGAGATCGTCTACTACGCACTCGATGACGACACCGATCGCGTCTCGCGGTCGGCCGGGGCAGTCGGCGTCTTCTACACCAAACGTGGCCGTGTGGTCGGTGCCCCCAGCGCCTCACCCAGCGGCCAGTTGTGGACCACCCTGAAGCCGGGGTCAGACCACACCATCAAACAGGCCATCGGTCAACTCGTCGAGCTGTCCGGCTACAGATGGGGGGACTGCTAGATCCGCTCCCCGTGTTCATCAGCGAATTCTCAACCACCGTCCGGCGATTCGCGCCGGGTATGACAAAGAGAGGTAAGACATGGCACTTCATCTGACACCTGACGAAGCTCAGAAGAAGATCGAGAACGTCGACCAACAGATGATGGATGTCCGGCGGCTGGCTGCCCAGATCCTCGAATCCACCGAGGCCATGACGTCCAGCTCGTGGACGGGCGGCAGGGCGGCGAAGTTCCGCGGCATCATGACGCAGCACAACGAAGACTTCAACTACGTCATCAACAACCTGCAGCAGATCGTCGACAAGGGTAAGGCCGACATCAACGCACTTGTCAGCCACGAAGCCGACTAGCGACCGAAAGGGCTTGATCAATGGACATGAGCAACATCAACTACCAGTACGCGGCCAACAACTCGTCCCTGGACGACATTCAGGGGATGACCAACAACGCGCAGGCGATGCGCGATGAGGTCAACCAGGTCTTCACCGCGCTGCAGGGCGTGTACGAAGGCGAGGCCGCCGCGATGCTGTTCCAGAAGCAGACTCAGATCCTGGAGCAGATGGACGCGATCCTCAACGAGATCACCCAGACCCGGTCCGGCGGCAATCAGTCGCAGGAGGACGCGGCGGCGCTCGACGCCCACCTCGCCGGCGGCTTCTGACCCGGCGGTCTTGTCGGCGGGCTCGGTTGTCGGCACCATCGACGACCGGGCCCGCTGGTGCGTCCGTTCTCCCAGCTGCCAGAAAGAAAGGGGCTCAACGTGATCACCGACGAGGTAGCCCCGCTGCGCCATGACGTCGAACCGTGGTTCATGAGCGGGTTCGCATTCCGTTGCGCCTGGGAAGCACTCGGCCTCGACCGGCTCCCATCCCCACTGTCCTACCGTCATCGGGGACCGAAGTACATGTCCGAGGTCGAGGCGGACCGCAGAGAGGCTTTGGCCCAGCTCCGTGCCAGCCTGACACCGAATCGTGTCCGCATCCTCGAAGCGTTGCGGTATCCGGCCTACCTGCTGCAGGGATTCGGTCAGATCGAGGGCGGCCAGATCTATCGATTGCTCGGGGTGATCGGTACGACCGGCTACTGCGCAGTCATCACCCAGGATCCCAGCGAGCAGCTGATCTTCGGTGGAGACGTTCAGATCATCGGCTGTGTGAACATCGATTTTCCGCAGGTCGTCCTGGAAGCACTGCCCGCATACAAACCCGGAACCCGGCCCCGTAAGGAAGAGTTACTCGAGGATGAAACGCCGACCTCGGCGTTGCGGGACGCCAAGATCACCGCGCAGATCCTGCTCAGCGGTTCCGCTGAGTTCACGAGGGACTATCAATTGCGCGACGCCACCCACCTGACGGTGATCAACATCGCCGACGACGGCGCGTACCTGGTGAACGAGGGTGAGAAGTCGTTTCAGATCATTCCGGCAACGGTGGCCAACCTGATGCAGGTCTTCCAGAAGATCGAGAAGCGGCAATCGGAAGCGTTGGCGGACAAGCTCGCCGCGGAGCAAGCGGACCGGGATTTCGATGCCGTTCCTTGACACGGTCTCCGTCTACGTGCCCGCGGGCACGGACAATCAAGGTCGCCCCCAACATCTCGCGACCGACGCCTCCGAGATGCAGTCAGTCCATGAGATGGTGGACTGCGCCGCGCGTCAGATCGATGCTTCCGCGCTGTCCGCGGCGGCCGACAGCATGGCAGCGTCATTCCATTGCGGCACCCTGTACCAGGGCGAACACTTCTGGCCGATTACGAATTCGCTCCAACAGTCCATTCTGGGCCGGACGTCCGCCGGTTCCGCGACAGAGATCCGGCAGTTCTGTTCGGGCGGCCTGTACGGCGTGATGCTCGCCGATGCGGTGTTGCAGGCGGGTTGGGCCGGCGACTACGCAATGGTGACAGGCGGCGATGCCATCTTCTACTTCGACCGGCATGAGTACGCGGCCAGCCCGGCGACCGAAGGTTCGCTGCTGGGCGACAGCGGGTTCTGCGCGCTGCTGAACAGGAATGAAGGGTTCGCCCGCATAGTGTCAGCCGCGGCGCGGTCCCACAATCCGTCTGCCGGCATGATGCACGGCAGCGCCGGCAGCGGCATCGACGATCCGCGGTTTCCGACCTTGGCCGATTGGATCGCCCGCTGGGAGAACTATGACCTACGTGGCCCAGGCACGGTGAAAGACAACGCAATAGCCAGTTTCCGGGTGGCGGTCAGAACCGTGACCGAATGCTACGAACGCGCAGGCGTGCGGCCGGACGACATCGACTGGTTTGCCCCGTCCTTCATCGAGCCGAGCTACGTCACGGACATGTTGGCCAAGCAGACCTTCCTGCAACCCACGGACGGACTCTATTCCTTCGCCGCGCAATTCGGACATCTGACCGTCTCAGATTTCGGCGTGAACCTCGCCTACCTGATGAACAACAAGATCGCCAAAGTGGGCGACCTGGTCCTGCTGTTCGCGGCCGGGAATTTCGTCAACTCGGCGGCGGTACTCCTCCGCATCGAGAAAGAGGTGACCCTGCCATTCAATGTGCCGGCATGACACCGATATTCACATGACCTATCGCTACGGAGGAGCAACATGACCACCCCTTGGGCCGGACTGAACGCCGACACCGCGAACAAGAAGCTCTACCTCGATCCGTCCGTGATCTCGACGATCAACCGGGTGTTCGAGCCATACGAGGAGAGCCTCCAAACTCTCCAGAGACACGCTCTGGACGAAACCACTGGATTCTTCGGCACGCCGGCCAACCCACTGGCGGTGCTTGTCGAGAAACTCTTCGATGCTCGCGGCAAGCAATTGACCGAATACGTGACCGAGCAGTTGTCGCAGTCGCAGGCTTTTGTCGAGACCGCTCGGGATGCGGCGGAAGCCATGCGCTCCAACCAGAACGACTAGTCACACCACGAACGAACTTCTTGGGGAAATCATGAGCGGCTTCGGGAACTACCTCGGCGCAAAGTTGGGCACTGCGGAGAACGAGGAGGGCAGAAACCAGAGCGTGTACTTCAGCGCGGACGTGATGAACCCCAATTTCCCCAAACGCGCTGCCCTGGTCGGCGACGATGGAAAATTCGTCCAGGTGTCGAAGGATCTGAGGGACGACAACAAGGTCGCCGAGTATCAGCCCAGGAGCGACCTTCTCGGCGACGTCCCCGGATTGTTGTCCGACAACAGCACGTATCTGGAGGTACAGGACGAACTCACGGGTCCTCAGAAGCTGAACTGGGAGGACAAAGAATTTGTCTTCATGCAGACCGAGAAGAATTCTCTCAAGACCGAACAGATCAGCACGCTGGCGACGAACTGGAAGGACAGCGGCGACACCCTGAAGGAGGACTCCGAGAATTTCAAGGAGACCGTTCGCAATGAGATAACCGGAAAATGGTCGGGCGAGAGCGCTGCGGCGGCCGAAGCGGCGTCCCAGCAGGTCACCGCGAGCGCGATCTACGACTTCAAGCCGGCTTCGGACGCCATCGCCAACCGATTGACGGTGCTGAAGGAGGCGTTCGAACAAATCGTGAGAGATTTCCCGGACGATCACCCAAACGACCAGTTGCTCGACGATGGAAAGTTCAACCAGAGTGAACTCAACTCTGCTATCAACGATTTCAATTCCAGATATCACATCGACGGCGACGGATTTCTGAGGAACAACGACGACGGTTACGTGACCGCGTTCGATGCCCTCAAACAGCTCGACGAGATCAACCGCTCGATCGATGCCTACCAGCAAGCCGTCCAGCTGTTTACGAACGTGTACAACCCTGCCGTCGAGGCGGCGATGCAAAATTTCCCCCACCTTCCGGCGCCGCCGAACATGAAGTACGGGGATCCGACGGCTCCTGGTGGCCCGGGTGGTCCCGGTGGGCCGGGTAGCCCGAATACGCCCGGCCTCGGTGGTGGCGGCGGCACCCCGCCCCTCGACAAGCTCAACTTGGACAAGAACCCGCTCGACAAGTTCAAGCCGGATCAACCGATCGACGACAAGTTCAAGCCGATTGACCAAAACGATTCGACGACTGATCCCACCAAGGACGCGCTCGAAAGCCTGACCGATCCAGTGAAGTCCGCGATCGACTCGGCCACCGGTGCCGCCAAGGACGCGGCCGGCCAGCTCGCAGATGCCATGAAGAACGCCGGGCAGGGGGCGCAGAACCCACTGGGCACCGGACTCCCGCCCGAGGGTGTCCTCGGGCTCGGGCCGCAAGGGCTCGGTGGTGCAGGCGCGGGCAAGGGCGGCGGCGGTGCCGGTGGCGGAGTTCCGTTGCGCGGCTTGCCGAGTGGCCTTCCCACCGGCGCACCCGCGACGACAGCGGCGAAGGTGACGGCCCCGGCCGCCGCGGCCGGCCTTGGTGCCGGAGCGGGCGCGCCCGGTGCAGGTGCCCCGGCCGCCGGCCAGCGGGCCGGCGATCAGAACGGCAAAGGTCATCAGGTCAACAAGGCACTGCGACGCAAGAAGAACGGCAAGGACGTCATCGGCAACGCCGATGCGTCGGTGCCTGTGGTCGGCGGCGACGAGGAAGCGGCGCAGGCCGAGGGCGCTCCGGTCGAACAACCCGAGTCGCGCCGCCGCATTCCCCAGCGAGGCAACGGCTGGCAACCAGACTCGGCCGTTCAGAATGCTCCGGTGCAACCGGCCCGGACGCCGAAGTTCACGCCGGGGCGCTCAGAGTGACTCAGGGATTGTCTTGTTGTTCGAGCGCGTCGGCGGTGACCCGCAAGCCGTCGGCATAGAAGTCGAGCAGATCGGTCTTGGCGGTGATCGACCCGTCGACCCAATCGCGCTGGGCTACATAACCCTTGGCGCCGTCGGCGAACCGCTTTCCGATCTTGTCCTGCCCCCACACTTCGCCTTCGCTGCTGAGCATGTCCATCAGTCCGGAATGCACGGCCTTCATCTCGGTGCTGATGTAGGCCAGGTACCGCGCGGTTGCTCGCAGCTCGTACGGTGTGACGCTCAGCGGCTCTGTCATCGCACACTCCTCACGGTGGGATAGGAGTTCGGTTTTTCGTAGCCGGAGCTGTACGGCGCCGGCGCGGCTGGGGGCAACAGAAGGTCCCTGATGTCAGGTGCGCCCTCGACGACGTCGGACAACGAGGGCATCCGCTCACGCCGTTGAGCCAGCGGCGCAAGGAGTTCCGCAAGTTTCCGCGCGACATCGCGAGCGGCGTCCTGGGCCGCGGCGGTGATGTGGCCTCCGAGGTCAGCCAGTTCGTGTGCGTCCAGGTATGTTTCACTGACGACGGCCTCGACCACCACACCGTCGGCGTTCACGGTCATCGTCACGGTCCCGTCAGCGCGGGTGCCGGTCGCGGACAACTCCGCACGAGCCTGTTCCACAACGGCCAGATCTGCCAGCTGCTCCTGCACCAAGGCCAGCGCTTCGATCAGATCGTGTCGCGCTCCATCGTTGTCCATGTGTCTCCGTCGCCCCTAGTCCCCGTCTCCGCCACTGGCCGCCGCGGCACCGCCTCCATCCGCCGTCGACGCCCTGGTGCTGTGCGCCGCGGCTCTGCCTCGTACCGCGCCGGTGGCGGCAGTGGGCGCCGAGCCGAGAATCGCGACGATGTCGAGAGGCTGGCCGGTAGCCAATGAGCCCGCCACCTTTTTGGACATGCCCGCGGCATATCCGACCACCGCGCCCTTGACCGTTGAATTGCCCAGTGCGCGCTGGCCATAGATGCTGACGGTGCCCTGGGCCGCGCCGCCGACCGAGTTCGCCACCGCGACCGTGCCCAAGCGATTCCAGTCGTAGCCCTGCTGATGTCCCTTGGACTGTTGCACCCCCTGGATGAACAGTTCCTGACCCACGGCTTCAGCCGCCTCGACGCCGGACTTCTTGATGATTCGCTGCACCGTCGTCTTCGTCATCGCCTTGCCCAGGTCGGTCATGATGTCTTTGAGCAACATCGCCACGACCTGACGAATCGCGGCATACGTTGTGCCTTCGATGACGGGGATCGCGGCTGCCGATGCGCCGAACGTCACCGAGGTCTGCGCCAGTGCCCAGGAGATTTCGAACGCCGCGATCGCCAGCGAGGTCAAGATCTGCAGCTTGGTGTATTCGATGTTCTTGCCGGTGCCTTCGGCGAGGGTGCCCAAGGCCGCCATCGCCTCCGCCAGTTTGTCGACGGAAGCCTCCCCGTCGAACAACAACGCGAACTCTTTGTCGGCCGTCCCGCCCGTCACGCCTTGCAGCACCGACCTGGTACGTGCGCGCATGATGTTCAGCTCAGGCGACAGACTCGACAGTTGCCCGGCGCGATCACCCCACTCACCGCCGATCCGGTACATGGCGTCTTCGTCGCCTTTGGGCCACTGGTAACCCACGAGGTAGGAGACCCATTGCAGCGCGGCGGGAATGTGAAGGGTCACACGAACCCCCACCGGCGAAGTGTTGGACGCAGCATCTTGATCGACGCTATGGCCCGCTATCGGCTTCCGCCATTCGGCGCAGCCTTGTTCGCCAAGAGTTCAGCTACCGGCCAGTTCGATGTCGGTCAAGCCGAAGTTGTTGCACCCCAATGTATTAACACATTAGACGGTGAGTAATCCGGCGAGGCTCAGCTGGTTTGCGGCAGCATCAACCTGCGCGTCGGGAAGGTTGGCCAACAGTCTGGACACATCGTCGAAGCTCGCGGTGCCACGGCTCGCCGCGGCCAACACCGCCCGGCATTGATCCGTTGCGACGGAGCCCGTTTGGGCCGCCATCGCCGCGGCGGTGGCATCCGGAGTCCAGATTGCGGGTAGCGCCGCATCGAGCTCGCCGGAGGTGTCGCTGCCGCCGCGATGCCACCGACCGTTCGCCCACCAATAGCAGAAGGTCAACAGACCGTTGTGATTTCGGGTGTTCAGCACACTGTCGTTCACCCAGGCCGGCGCGCCGGTGTAGAGGTCCGGCAGCGGCTTCCCACCGTTGTATGCGGCGTCGAGCAGCGCCGAGTTCCACTTGCCCCCGGACAGCACCGCCCGGTCACCGGGCAGCAGGTACAGGGTGGACCCGCTGCGGCGGTCACTTTCGAACCAGGCGTAGCCGGGGAAGATCCGCGGCCCCCACTCCGATCCGGCCCCCGCGTACGCGGCCGACAGCGTCGCCCAACGGGCGAGAAGCTCGGGCAGCGGCGGGATCTCGTCGGTGACGACGGCAGTGCGCTCGGCCGCGGTGTCCGCAGCGGCCGCCTGGGCGGCGGTGCGGGGATCACGTCCCTGCGCCTCGGGCCCGGCGACATACGCGGCAAGCCAGACCGGCAGGTGGGTGCGTGGATAGGTTTCCAGATCGTCGCGGTAGTACTCGGGGGTGACCAGCTGGTCTTCCGGGAACGGCTCGTCGCCGTAGTCGTAGTTGACGGCCATCTCGCCGTCGTTGGTGACGTTCAGCAGCAGTCGCCACCACGGCCCGGCACTCATGCGGGCCGAGACCTCGCGTTGTTGACGGACCAGGTCGGCGATCGACTGCGGCACCGGCACCAGACCGGCACGGTCGGCCGCATAGAACTGCAACTGCGCGATCTGCGAAGACACCGTGAAGGCGAACTCGGCGGTGTATTCCTCCCAGCCTCCCGGGCCGAGCGCCGCCAGTTGCTGCGCGATGGGCTCCAGCAGTCGCGAGGCTTCCTCGGCGATGGCCTCATCCGCCGCGCCAGTGTCTGCGCCGGAACCCGAATCCGCCGGGGCCCGGTCCACGACGGTGAAATCGGCGATCCCGGCCGGGCTGTCACCGGCGGCGGCGTTGAACTGCTTCTCGAACTCGGCCATGAAGGCGGCCTCGTCGGCGACGCCGGGCGCCGGAGCCGCCGCGCGTTCGGTGGCGATGAACTGATCACGAGCCTGCTGCGGCGGGATCGAGGACGACACCTCCTCGATCCGGCCCGAATCTCCGACCAGGAAGGTCGACCGCCCGACCGGGATGTCGAGGAATGCCATCGGATCGCTTTCGTCGACGTCGACCGGCGCATACACGCTCCAGCCGGCGTCGAACCGATCCGCCGCGAGTCCATCGGTCGGGTAATCCAGCCCCCGCGAGCGGATCCAATCCGTGACCAACGAGATTGCCTGTGCCGCTTCCATTGCGTCTACCTTCCCTCTCGTTCAGCTTCGATGACGTCGGCGAGCGCGGAGCGCTCCGCCTGGTGACGTGCCAGCAACTTGGCGCTGAACGCGGTCCAGGCCGCGTCCTGCTCCGGCGTCATCTGGGCGTTGGTGACCTCGGATTCGATATCCGGATGAAGCTCCAAGAACTGGTTGAACAGCGCACCCATCTCCCTGCTGTGCTTGCGGTTGAGCTCGATCCGTCGCGGGTCCATGTCTACTCCTCGTCGCCGTCGTACAGCGCCAGCTGGTCGAAAACCACCAGGGCGACCCGCTCAGCGTCGTCGAGCGGGTGCACCCGCAGCGTGTGGTGCGGGTTGGGTGCATCGTCCACGATGATCACCTCCTCGATCCCGGCCGGCAGGTTGGCCGGCCAGTCGATCTCGTCGGTGGGCTCCTCGACCAGCACCCGGGCGCGCTTACCGCGCAGTCCGGACTGGTTGTAGCGCAGCGGGGTGTACCGCTGGTGGTTCGTCACGTGCTGTCCTCCTCGGTACCTGGGAGCGGCAGGTCGGTCGGGCCCCGCATCGGGGGCAAGTCGGGCGGGTTGTCGGGGTCGATGCCCAGGTCTGCGTTCACACTGCCACGGCTGCGGGTGGAGCTGGCAATGATGGCCTCGTAGATCTCGTCCCCGACGCGTCCCTTGGCGTGGTTTCGTTCCACGAGCTCGTCGAAGGTGAGATTGGGTTCATTGTCATTCAGCCATTCGGCCAGCTGCCGGTCCTCCATCAGGGACCGGGTCCAGCTGCGAATGGTGTTCCGCATCCCGTACAGGGTCCTGGCCCGTTCCTCGGCCCCGACGCCGTCGCGCAGCAGTTGGTCCCGCAGCTCGCGCATCCGCAGCTCGAACGTGGTGTACACGGTACGGGTCTCCTCGTCGGAGAGAGTTCCGGCAGCGTAATGACTGTGGGTGGCGCCGTCGATGATGGCGTGGTAGATCGCGTCGCCGGTAAGCCCCTTGGACTCGTACCGGGCAACCAGATCCTCGAATGCCGGATTGCTCTCGTTGGCCGACAGCCATTCGGCGGCGGGCCGGTTCTCCATCAGCTCGCGGGTCCAGGCGCGTAGGGAACTGCGCAGACCCGACAGGGTCCGGGCCCGGTCCTCGGCGCTGACATCGTCTCGGATCATCTGCTCGTTGAGCGCCCGCATTCCGAGTTCGAATTGCGAGTACACCGCGCCGGTTTCGATGTCGGACAAGCTGCCGGGGGCAAGGCGGCTGTGTGTGGCGGTCTCGACAATCGCCTCGTACACCGCGTCGCCCGCCAGTCCCCGCTCCTCGTTGCGGGTGACCAGCTCCCCGAACGTGGGGTTCGACGTGTTGGCGGCGAGCCAATCGGCGGCGACGCGGTTGTTCATCAGACCATATGCCCACGACCGCAAGGCATTCCGGGACTCGGTGAGCTGCCGGGCGCGTTCCTCCGCGCTGACGCCGTTGCTCACGAGTTCGTCGTTGAGTGCACGCAGGCGCACTTCGCCGTCGGCGAATGCCGTGATCGCCTGGCCCTCGGACAGGGTGCCCGGCGCGTGCTGCGGGAGTCGCAGCGCGGCGAGCGGGTCGGCCGGCAGGTACTTGACGAAGTCGATCGAGGTGTTCTCCAGCAGGCGCCGCCCAAGATCCGGCTCTTCCTCGGTTTCCAGCATCGCCAGCTCAATCGGCTCGGGAAACCTGGGGTGACCGATTTCCAGCCGCTCCACCATGTCGTCGAGCTCCACCTCACCCTCGGCGCTCACCTGCTCCCGCAGATCCTGGGCGCGCATCTTGATCTGGTCCAGCGCGCCCTGGAGGTGGTAGAGATCAGGGCCCCAGGTGAAACCGCGCCGCGCCCACGCGTTGCTGCCCTGCCAATCGGAGGTCAGCTCGATCCGGTCGACGCCGGAACGGATGTAATAGCGCTCGAGCTCAGCCGCCAGCGCCTTGGAGAAACCCTGACCACGGTATTGCTCCTGCTTGATCTCCAAGAGCCCGTTGTGGACCACGAGCTTTCCGTCCTCGTCTCGGTAGAAGACCCTGTCGACCGAGCCGATCACCTTGTTGCCGTGCAGGATCACTCCGGAGAGCGCAACCTGACCGCTGCCCGGCACCGCCTCGGCCTCGAGCTCGATCCGGTACGGCCCGTACACCCCGGACAAATCATCGGCCAGCTGTTGCCCGCGCGCCGGATCCGGGTTGTCGACCAGCTCCGCAAGCGGTTCCGCGTAACGGGTGTCGACCTTGCGGGTGCTGGACCGATCATCCCGATATTCCTGTTGTCTCTGCCGGAATTCCGGATCGGTCGGAAGTCCCCTGACGTCACCGACGGAGTGCGCGTCGGCCAACTGCGACGGGTCGTTCAGTGGCGCAACGGCGTTGCCGTTCTCATCGAGGTAGCCCACCGCGGTGCGATCCACGGCCCTTTGTCCCCAGTGCGGCGGCCAACCCGACCGCTGCCCGGTCCGCGTGTCGATCAGATAGATCTCGCTGCCGTCGTTGACGGCGAGGTAGGCATGCCCACCCTGCCGCACCCCGGCCCAGCGAGAGGTCAGCACAGCCGATGAGCCCGGGCCCAGCTGCGCCAGCCGCTCGGCGACTTCCGCATACGTCGCGAAATCCGCGCGCGATCCCACCGCTTCGTACAGTGAGCGTGCCGGAACCCCCGTCGCGGTGACAGGGGTCTCGATTCGGATGTCCCGCCCGTACCTCTGCGACAGCGCATCGGCGACGCCGTAGGCACAGTTGTCGGCCGGATCGGCAACAGGCAACCCGAGATCCTCGAGTTGCACCGACCTAGCGGCGGCCGGGTCCCGGACCTTCGTCTCCTGATCCGCCTCGGACACGACGGACCGGTGATCTTCGAATCCGACCCGCTCGACGTGACCGGTGGCGATGCGACCGAAGTTGGCGAGCGACTCGTTGCGCACGCCGGCTTCCTTGTCGACGAACTTGTAGTAGAAGTTGTGGATGTCGTAGTCGCCCGCTCGGGTCATCTCGACCAGCGGGAATTCCGCGGTGATTCGCTGTGCGCCAAAGAAATCCAT
The DNA here is from genome assembly GCF_030486405.1 of Mycolicibacterium sp. HK-90. The sequence goes on from NZ_CP129613.1 coordinate 5,971,412, forward strand.
CGACGGATCCACGCCGTACCCGTCGAGGAAGTTTCCGCGCGTACCCGGCGCGGCGCCCCCGTGCCAGGTAAATGGGTCAGTCGAGGAGGACGCCACGTAGACGTCGATGTCCGGGCCGAATTGCCCGGCCTGGTCCATCGGCCCCAGCCCGGGCGATCCGAACAGGGTGACCGTCCGGACTCCGCCGCCCAAGCGGCCACCGTCGCCGGCATAGCCGGCGACCGTCGATCCCTGGCAGTGCCCGAAGACGTGGTTGTTGCCGAATCTTTCGCCGCCTGACCAGGAATCGCGACCGGCGTTGAAACCGCTGATGTCGCTGTGCAGGTTCTCGCCGCCGGCCTGGGCCGCACCGTCGGCCATCGTGTCGTACGCGATCCAGGTGATCGAGGCCGCCGACGCGGTGGGATTCTCGAGCAGAACCGACATCGCATGGTTGAGCGCCGATCCCATACCGGGGCCGAGTTCCTGGATGGTCATGCCCCTACCGGGGATGTGCCACGACACAGATTCCGCGACGTAGGGGTCGACACCGAATCCGACGACGGCAACTCCCGACCCGTGATGTGCATCAGGGTCGAACCGCAACAGATACGGACCGTCGACACCGGCCTGCCGTGCGGTGTCGGTCGCCCGCTGCAGGGCATCCCCGACCGCCGTGGCACGCAGCATCTCCATGTGCCGTTCCCAACCCAGGCGCCTACCGCTGTCCAGCTTGGCCTGCAGCTCCCGCCCCTTGGCCAGCCAATCCTGCAGGGCACGGGAATTCGCCTCGTGGGCGACCATCGGCGGGATGCCTTCGGCGTTGCCGATCTGCACCGGATACGCCTCGATCAGCGCCTGCTGCTGCCCCTCGCTCAATCCCTTCCACCACACCGCGTTGGCTCGGGCCCGCTCAACCGCCAGCTGGGCGTCACCGGAGGGACGCACCAAGTCCGTGGCGTCCACCACCGGATCCCGTTGTGCCAATGCGGCATCGGCGATCTGCTCCGGGGATGACGGTTCAGCCGGCAGGCCCTGGACGTCGCCGACCGACTCGGCGGTACCGAGCCGAAGGGGAACGTCGTGCAACGGGTTGATCGCGTCACCGTTGGCGTCGAGGTAGCCCACGGCGGTGCGGTCGACGGCGACCTGACCCCAGTGCGGCGGCCAGCCCGTGCGCTCGCCGGTCGTCGGATCGAGTAGATAGATGTCCCCACCGTCATTGACCGCCAGATAGGCGTGCCCACCGCTGCGCCCGCCGCGCCACCTCGACGTCAGAACCGCCGACGATCCGTCGCCGAGCTGGCGCAGCACCTGTTCCACCTGGTCGTACGTCGCAAACCGGGACGCCGAGCCGACGGCTTCATACAGTGCCCGCGCCGGCACCCCGGTCGGGGACGGTTCCACGGCTACGCGGAATTCGCGTCCGTACCTGTCCGACAACGCCTCGGCAACCCCGTGCGCGCAGTTCTGCTCAGGCGTCTGCAGGTCGCCGCTGGGCAGGCTGGGCAGGTACTTGACGAAGTGGACCGAGGTGTTGTCGAGCAGCTTGGGACCCAGCTTCGGTTCTTCGCTGGTGGAAAGGTTCGCGAGGTCGATCGGCTCGGGCAACCGCGGATGCCCGACTTCCAGACGCTCCACGATCTCGTCGAGCACCGCCTGCGACTCGGTATCGACCTGGCCGCGCAGTCGACCGGCCGATTCCTTGATGTCGTTCAGCGACTCGAAGAGATGGTACTGATCGGTGGTCCAGGTGAAACCCCTACGCGCCCAGGCATTGCTGCCCTGCCACTTGGACACCAACTCGATGCGATCGACCCGGCAGCGGGAGTAATACCGTTCCAGCTCGGCGGTCAACGCCTTGGAGAAATCGTTCCCGCGATACTCGGCGTCCTCGATCCGCACGATGGTGTTCTCGACAACCAGATTTCCGTCGTCGTCGCGCGAGAACTTCCGGGACACATAGCCGATGTCGGTGTCGCCACTGCGAATCAGTCCGTACAGCGACACACTCTCGCCCGGGATCGCGCGCTGGACCGAGAACTCGACGTGATACGGACCGTACCGCCCCGACAGGTCCTCGGCGAGCTGGCGGGCATCCTGCCGGTCATAGCTGTCGACCGCTTCCGCCAGATGCTCGGCGTAGGAGGTGTCGACCTGGCGGGTGGCGGGATCCTGATTCCGGTAATCCTGCTGTCGCGCCAGGAATTCGGCACCCTCGGGGTAGCCCTGCACATCGCCGACGGCATCGGCGGCATCGGTGTCGAGGTACCGGACGGCGTGCCAGTTGGTGTTGGTCAGTAGCCGTTGCCCCAGGTCGGTATGACCCGGAGCGGTGAGCCGCGACAGATCGATGGGAGTTGGCAGGCGCGGGTTGTCGGGGTCCAGCTGTTGCACGACCTCATCGAGCACGGCCTGCGCTTCGGGACCCACCCGCGGCCGCAGCCGCCGTGCCGAGTCCTTGATGCTGTCCAGTGACTCCCGCAGCTGCACGGGTTCCGGCGCCCAGTGGAAACCCCAGGTGGCCCAGACATAGGCGCCGTCCCAGGCGGCTTCCATCTCGATCCGGTCGACGCCCGAGCGCGCGTAGTACGGCTCCAGCTGTCTGGCCAGGGCGCTGGAGAATCCCTTTCCTTGATGAGATTTGCTGGTGATCTCGATCATGCCGTGGAAGGCGACCAGCTTGCCCTCGGCGTCTCGGCGGTAGGACCAGTAGATGTGCCCGACTTGTTTACCATCGCTCAGGATGTAGCCGGCGATACCGGTGGCCTCGTCTGGAACCCGCTGCAGCTCAACGCGGTACGGACCGTAGACTCCGGAGAGATCGTCGGCCAGCTGCTGCACCCGCTGCGGGTCGGTGGAATTGTCCACCACGTCGCCCACCGGTTCGGCGTAACGACTGTCCACCTGCCGGGTGGCGGGGTCCTGATTCCGGTATTCCTGTTGCCTGGCCGGGAATTCGCTGTCCCTCGGGTGACCCTGGACGTCACCCACGGAATCCGCCGCTGAACCCGGCGTTTCGCCGACGTATTGGATCCCGTACCAGGTTGTGCCCTGCAGCAATTCGCGGCCCAGCTCAGAATGGCCGGGAGCGGTGAGGTCCGCGAGATCGGTCGGCTCAGGCAACCGGGGGTGCCCCGGCTCCAACCGCGCGATGACGTCTTCCAGCACCGCACGGGCCTCGGTGCTGACCGACGGCAACAGCCGCTGAGCGGCGGCCTTGACCGAGTCGAGCGACTCTTGCAGTTCGTCCGGGCGCAGGTCCCAGTTGACGCCTCGGCGAGCCCAGGCATAGGCGCCGTCGCGCACCGCCATCAGCTCGATGCGGTCGACTCCGGACCGCGCGTAGTAGCGGTCGAATTCGGACAGGAACGCCTTGGAAAAGCCCTTGCCGCGGAGGTTCTCGTCCTCGATCGTCATCTCGTTGTGGTGGGCGACGAGTTTTCCGTTCTCGTCACGGATGAAGATCCGGTCGATTTCGCCGATTCGCGTATCGCCGTTGAAGATCTCGCCCTTGAGCTGCACCGCACTCGGCATGGCTTCGCCGCTGAACTGCACGCGGTACGGCCCGTATTCCCCCGACAGATCCTCGGCCAGTCGTTGCGCCCGAGCCTGGTCCACCGACTCGCCGATCACGTCACCCAACGGTTCGGCGCGGCTGGTGTCCACCGTGCCGCGCACGTCACCGATGGCGTCGGCCGGGCTGAACGCCTGTTGCGGGGAACTTTGGTGCAACGGTCGCAGCGGGTGACCGTGGGCGTCGAGGTACGCGACCGCGGTGCGGTCGACGGCATGCTGACCCCAGTGCGGTGGCCAACCCGAACGCTGTCCGGTGCGCGGGTCGACCAGATAGATCTGACCGCCGTCCTTGACCGCCAGGTAGGCATGCCCGCCGTGTCGTCCCCCGGCCCAGCGCGAGGTCAACACGGCCGACGACCCGTTTGGCAGCTTTCGTAATGTCGCTGCCACGTCGTCGTATGTCGCGAACTGGGCCTGCGATCCGATTGCCTGATACAGCGACCAAGCGGGCACCCCGGTGCGCGACGGTGTGACCGCCACCCGGTATTCGCGGCCGTATCTGGATGACAGTTCGGCGGCTACGTCGTGGGCGCAGTTCTGGCCGGTCGCCTGCGGGTCACCACCATCCAGGTATCTGACCGCCTGCCACGTCGAACCTTCCAGCAGCTGGTGGCCGAGATCCGGCACCTCGGTGGTGCTCAGGGACGCGATCTCCACCGGCTCCGGCAGATCCGAGCGTTCGGGATCCAGACGCTGAACCATCTCGTCGAGGACAGTGCGGCTGTGCTCATCGAGCCCTGGCGCCAGCTCGCGCGCCGATGCCTTGATGTCGTCGAGGGATGCTTGCAGCCGGTCAGGGTGGGGATCCCAGGTGAAGCCCCGGCGCGCCCACACGTGCGCGCCGTCCTGCTGCGCTTCGAGCTCGATTCGGTCGATACCGGCCTGCGTGTAGAACCGCTCGAGTTCCGATGACAGCGCCGTGGAGAACCCCTGGCCGCGGAACCGCGGCTGATCGATGACCACCCCCGTGTGGTGTGCGACCAACTTCCCCGATGCGTCGCGACTGAACATGCGCTCGACAGAACCGATTTCGACATCGCCGGCGAAGATCGAACCGTTGAGCACGACCCCGCGCGGGTTCTCGTAGGCCGCGAACTCGACGCGGTACGGGCCGTATACGCCGGAGAGATCCTCGGCGAGCCGACGGGCCTGCGCAGAGTCGCGGTGGTCCACCACCTCACTCAGCGATTCGGTGTGGCGAGTGTCGACGCTACGGGTGGTGGGATCCTGCGCACGGTATTCCCGAAGACCCCTGACATCTCCGACGCCGTCAGCCACCCCGAGCGAAACCTGCAGCGGCGCTTGATGAAGTGGACGGACAGCCGTGCCGTCGGCGTCGAGGTATCCGACGGCGGTGCGGTCCACGGCCTGTTGACCCCAGTGGGGTGGCCATCCGGACCGCTTGCCGGTGTGCGGGTCGACCAGGTAGATCTGGCCGCCGTCGTTGACCGCGAGATAGGCGTGGCCGCCCTGGCGGCCGCCGGCCCATCGGGAGGCCAGCACCGCCGACGAACCATCGCCGAGATCGTGCAATGTCGCGGCCACGTCGTCGTACGTCGCGAACTGGGCGGTTGTCCCGACGGACCGGAACAGTGCCCAGGCCGGAACGCCGGTGCGAGACGCCTGCACATCGACTCGGAACGGCCGCTCGTACCGCTGCGTCAGCTCCGCGGCCACACCGTGCGCACAGTTCTGGGCCGAGGACTGCTGCCCGCCGAACCCGAGCCAGCGTTGCACCCGGGACATCAACCCGGTGTTCGGCTTGACGCGATCCTCGGCGACCGGCATGTGCCGGACGAAGCTGACCTCGGTGCGGTGCAACAGTTTCCGGCCCAATTCAGGCTCGGCGGCGGTGGCCATGGTGGCCACCTCGATGGGCTCGGGCAGCCGTGGGTGGCCGGGCTGCAGCCGGGCCACCATATCCGACAACGCGGCGCGCCCCTCCGGACTGAGGTTCGGAGCCAGCCGGGCGGCCGCGCTCTTGATGCTGTCCAACGACGCGGCCAGCCGGTGTGGTTTCGGATCCCAGGTGAAACCCCTGCGTGCCCAGGCATTGCTGCCGGTGTCATGCGACTTGAGCTCGATATAGTCGACGCCGGAATCTATGTAGTAACGCTCGAGCTCGGCGGTCAGTGCCTTCGAGAAGCCCTGACCACGTTGGTTTTTGAATTCCTCATTGATTACCAGCCCGTTGTGATAGGCGACCAGGCTTCCGTTGTCATCACGTTTGAAGCTGCGCTGGGTCGTACCGATCTCACGGTTACCGTCGAAGATCTTGCCGGTGAGGATGACCTCGCCGCCGACGATCTCGCCCTCCAGCAGGATCCGGTGCGGGCCATAGGTACCCGAAAGATCTTCGGCAAGTTGATGTACCGCGGCAGGGTCGAGTCCGTCGACGACCTCGTCCAACGGTTGGGCGTACCGGCTGTCCACTGGACGGGTGGCGGGATCCTGCGCACGGTATTCGGCTTGCCGCTGTCCGAAGTCGGGATCGTCGCGGTGCCCGCGTACGTGGCCGACGTCGTCGGCCGCCGCCAGACTCAGCGGGGCATCGACGGCGCTGCGTCCCACCGGGTTCCCGGTGGGGTCGAGGTACCCGACCGCGGTGCGGCTCACCGCGTCCTGCCCCCAGTGCGGTGGCCAGCCCGTACGCCCGCGGTGCGAATCAACGAGTTGGATGTCCCCGCCGACGTTGACGGCGAGGTAGGCATGCCCACCACCGCGCCCGCCGCTCCACCGCGACGCGAGCACAGCCGACGACCCGTCACCGAGTTCGCGCAGGCGCTGCTCGACCTCGGCGTAGGTGGCGAACGTCGCATCGGTCCCGACCGCTTCGAACAACGCGCGGGCCGGGACGCCGCTGCGCGTCGGTTGCGTTGCGAGTTGCACCTCGCGGCCGTACATCGCCGACAACTCCGCGGCCACGCCCTGAGCGCAATTCTGGCCAGTTCGCCACGGCAGGTTCCAGATTCGGCGCGGCGACGATCCGGCGGCGGGCTCGACGGTATGCCGGCCCTCTACGGTCCGATGCGGCTCGACCGTGACCCGGTCCGTATGGCCCGACGCGATCCGACCGAGATTGACCAGCGATTCACTGCGGCCCGACGGGGTGTGCAGGAAGTAGGCGTGATGCGTGCCACCGGTGAGCAGCCGGTTCGGCCCGGACGGGAACTCCGCGGTGACGCGCACTGCCCCGAAGGACTGCATGGCGGGATCGACGCCGAGGCCGATTCCCAGGACGCGGCCCGAAGATTCGGAGGTGCGGCCCCCGAACGCGGTGACCACATCCCGCGATGAGGACGCCGCGAAGACGTTGTCCGCCCCGATGCCGAACTCGGACGCCTGGGTGATCGGGCCCACCCCGGGTGATCCGACCAGCGTGACGGTGCTGACGTGATCACCGAGCCGCCCGTCGCGACCGGCGTAACCGGTGGTGGTCGACCCGTAGGAATAGCCGAAGACGTGATTGCCGGTGAAAGCCGTTCCATCGCTGGTTGTTTGGTGTACGGCATTGAATGCGGTGATGTCGCTGTGGAGGATGTCGCCACCCGTGCGTGCGAATCTGTGGCCGGCGGCGCGCCAGATTTTCCGGCCGCTGGGCGCGTCGTAGCCGATCCATGCGATCGATGCGGCCTTGAGTTCGGGATTCTCCGCACGCACCGACTGCAGATGGTTGAGCGCCGAGTGGCTGTAGAACCCGAGCAGCGAGTGCATCGTGGTCTGCACACCCGGCACGTGCCAGGACACCGAGTCCGCTGAATACGGGTCCTGGCCGAAGCTCAGCAGAACGCGTCCGTCGCCGCCGAATTCCTGAGGATCGAACGCGAGCAGCAGAGGGCCATCTTCCCCGGCGCGCACCGCGTCGGCCCGGGCCTTGTCCAGCGCGCGATCCAACTGGTCGATCTTCGCCAGGAATTTGCGTTCGGCGCGGGTCGGCCGTTCGAACTCGTCGATCTTGGTCTGGATGCGATCGGCGCGGTCACGAAGTTCCTGCAGCACATTGCGATTGGCCGCATCGCGGGCTGCCGCCGGGATCCCTTCGGCATTCCCGATGTGCTGGGGATAGGTCTCGATCAACGCCTGCTGCTGGGTCTCGGACAGACCGGCCCACCAGGTGGCGTTGTTCCTGGCGCGGGCAGCGGCCTCCTCTGCCACCCCGAGCGGATTGCGGAGTTCGTCCGGCCGCACCGCCGGTGTGCGCTGGGACAGGGCCTCATCGGCAATCGCCTGGTCAGTGCTTTGGGCGGGATCACCCTGCACGTGACCGACCACCTCGGCATCGAGCAGTTGCCTGCGGGAGCTGCCGTGGAGCGGATTGACCGGAGTGCCGCCGGCGTCGAGGTACCCGACCGCGGTGCGCTTGACGGCGTCGCGCCCCCAGTGCGGCGGCCAACCCGAACGTTGACCGGTGTGCGGGTCGAGCAGGTAGATGGTGCCGCCGTCGTTGACCGCGAGATAGGCGTGGCCGCCCTGCCCCCGGCCGCGCCAACGGGAAGCCAGCACTGCCGACGAACCCGGACCCAACCGTTGGAGGGTGGCCTCGACATCGGAGTAGGAACCGAATCGGGCGGCCGACCCGACCGCCTCGAACAGGCTCCGGGCCGGCACTCCTCGGGGCGTGATGGGGGCGTCGACGGTGATGTCGCGCCCGTAGCGGACCGACAGCTCTTCGGCGACGACGTAGGCACAGTTGGTGCTGCGCAAGAAGTTCGGATTCCAGCGGTTTCGTCCGTGGACCGAGTGATGGGAGGCCGGATCGTCGGCCAGCTGTAGCGGGCGCCCGAGCGCCGGTTCGACGGTCTGCTCCCGCGTCCCGCCGACCACCGGCCGCCGGCGCTCGTCGAGGGTGCGGTGCCCCTCGGGGTCGACCTGGTTCCCGCGGCCCGCCGCGATCCTTCCGAAGTTGGTCAGCGATTCGCTGCGGATCCGGAGGGTGCCGGGATCCATGTAGGACCAGTACAGGCTGTGGGTCATCCGTGACCCAGCGCCCATGTGATCGCGTGCCGCGGGGAATTCGGCGGTGATCCGGCGGGCTTCGAAGATGTCCATCGCCGGGTCGATGCCCTGGCCCATGCGCCGAATCGTGCGTCCCCGGTCACCGGCATGTTCGCCACCGAGCCCGGTGGTCCGGTCCCGCGAGGACGCCGCCACGAACACGTTGTCCCCGATACCGAAATCGGCCGCGGTACTCAGCGGCCCGGCCCCGGGCGACCCGATCAGCGTGATGGTCCGTACCTGACCGGCCAACCGCTGGCCGTCCCCAGCATGACTGACCGTCGTCGAACCATACGAATGCGCGAACACGTGATTGTTACTGAAATGACTGCCGTCCCCGGTGAACACGTCCCGGCCGACGTTGAACGCCGTGATGTCACTGGCGAAGATGTGCCCACCGTTCTGCGCCATCCGCTGGAACCCGACCCGCGGATCCCAACTGCCGGGCGCCCGGTAGCCGATGTAGGTGATCGAGGCCGCCGACAAGTTCGGGTCCTCCTGCAGGGTGGACTGCAGGAGGTTGGCCGAGCGCATCGTCATCGCGCGCAGCTTGCCGATCGTGGTCGTCATCCCCGGCACGTACCAGGACACCGACTGCGCGGTGTACGGATCGGCACCGAAGCTGACGATCGCGCGACCCACCCCACCGAAGGCTTGTGGATCCAGGGCCAACAGGAACGGCCCCCCGACGTTGAGCCTGGTGGCATTCCGTTGCGCCGACCGCAGACCCGACTCGATGTCGTGCATCAGATCGATGTAGTTGGACTCGAATTTGTTGAGCGCGACGCCGTTCTCGCGGCGCGACAACAGGAGATCGCGGTGATCCAGATAGCGGCGCAGCATCCGCGAATTCGCGTCATGCCTGGCCTTCGGCGGAATGCCCTCGGCATTGCCCACCTGATGGGGATAGGTCTTGATCAACGCCTGCTGCTGAGTTTCCGACAACCCGGCCCACCAATGCGCGTTTGCCCGCGCCCGGTCCACCGCCTGATCCACCGGAACCCGGTGATCGGCCGGGCTCATCAGATCAGCAGCTTTGATTCCTCTCTCCGCCAAGGCCACATCGGCCACCACCTGGTCCGGCACGGCCGTCTGCTCGACATCGCCGGTCTCCGCTGCCGGCAGTTCCTGCGCCGCGCGAGCGACGTCCGTCGTGTTGTCGACGGGCACCTCGGCTTCGGACACCACGTCGTCGGGCGAGTTGCGGAAGCGCGGGTTCCAGAAGTGCCGACCCTCCACCGAGTGATTGGAGGTCGGGTCGTCGGTCAGCCGTAGCGGACGGCCGGTCGCGGGCTCGACCGTCTGCTCGCGGGTACCTCCGAGCAGCCACCGACGCCGCTGATGCAAGGTGCGGTGGCCCTCGGTGTGTACCTGGTCCGCGTGGCCGGCGGCGATCCTTCCGAAATTGGCCAGCGATTCGCTGCGCACCTGCAGAGTGCCTGGGTCCATGTACGCCCAGTAGAGGCTGTGGGTCATCCGCGAGCCTGCGCCCCGATGATCAAGGGCAACAGGGAATTCCGAGGTGATGCGGCGCGCGCCGAAGATGTCCATCGCCGGATCGATGCCCTGACCCATGCGCCGGATCGTGCGTCCCCGGTCACCGGCATGTTCACCGCCGAGTCCGGTGGTCCGGTCCCGCGAGGACGCCGCCACGAACACGTTGTCCCCGATACCGAAATCGGCCGCGGTCCGCAACGGCCCGGCCCCGGGCGAGCCGATCAGCGTGATGGTCTGCACGTGATCGGCCAGCCGGCGGCCATGCCCGGCATGGCTGACCGTCGTCGACCCGTACGAATGCGCGAACACGTGGTTGCCACTGAAATGGCTACCGTCCCCGGTAAACACATCGCGGCCGACGTTGAACGACGCGATGTCGCTGGCGAAGATCTGCCCGCCGTTGCGCGCCATCCGCTGGAACCCGACCCGCGGGTCCCAACTGCCTGGGGGTTGGTAGCCGAGATAGGTGATCGACGCCGCCGACAGGTCCGGGTTCTCCTGCTGCGTCGAGCGCAGCTGGTTGAACGCGCGCCGCATGATGGTGCCGAGGCGCTCGATCGTGGTCGTCATGCCCGGCACGTACCAGGACACCGACTGCGCGGTATACGGATCGGCACCGAAGCTGACGATCGCGCGGCCCACCCCACCGAAGGCGTCCGGATCCAGCGCCAACAGGTACGGTCCGCCGATTCCGTGCCGGACCGCGTTCCGCTCGGCAGTGCGTAGCGCGGACTCGATGTCGTCCATCAGCTTGATGAACTTTTCCTGCGCCTCGGTGAGAGCGATCCCGTTGTCACGCTGCGACACCATCAGGTCGCGCCGGGCGGCGTTGCGCTCCAGCATGATCGAGTTCGCCTGGTGGCGCGCCATCGGCGGGATGCCCTCGGCGTTACCCACTTCGAACGGGTATGTCTCGATCAGCGCCTGTCGCTGAGCCTCCGACAGCCCGGCCCACCAATGCGCATTCGTGCGCGCCCGGTCCACCGCCCGATCCACCGCGACCCGGTGGTCGGCCGGGCTCATGAGGTCCTTGGGCTTGACACCCAGCTCATCCAGTGCGTCGTTGGCGATCTCGCGCGGAGTGCGGGTGTCGAGTTCCGCTGTCGCCTGGACCTCGGACTGCCAGCGTGGATTCCACGGACGACGGGTCTCGCGGTCGCCCTGGGTGCTGGTCTCCCCCTCGAGTCGCAGCGGCCTGCCCGCCGCGGGCTCCACTGTGCCTTCCCGCGTGCCGAAGAATCGCCCGTCCTGTGTGCTGACCGTTCGGTGCGCGTCGGTGTCGATCCGATCGGCATGCCCGGCGGCGATCCGGCCGAAGTTGGCCAGCGATTCGCTGCGCACCCCCGCGGTGCGGTCGGCGTACCGGTAATAGGAGTTGTGGGTGCCCCGGCTCCGCACCCGGTCCATATCCGAAGAGAACTCGGCCGTGACCCGTTGGGCACCAAAGGTGTTCATCGCCGGGTCGGCGCCCAGGCCGAGACCGAAGATCCGCCCGGCCGAACCGGGGTTACGGCCGCCGAGCGCGGTGAACGGATCCCGCGACGAGGATGCGACGAAGACGTTGTCACCGAGACCGAAATCGGCGGCAGTCTGCACCGGACCGGTACCCGGCGAGCCGATCAGCGAGATGGTGCGGACATCGTTGGCCAACCGCCCGTCCCGGCCGGCATAGCTGGTCGCCGTGGTGCCATAGGAGTGGGCGAACACGTGGTTTCCACTGAAATGACTGCCGTCGCCGGCCAAGGTGTCACGCGCGGCGTTGAAGGCGCGGATATCGCTGTAGAGGATCGCGCCACCCTCGCGCGCCAGCGTGTGCCCCGCTGCGCGCCAGCTGCTCAGACCACTCGGGGTGTCGTAGCCGATCCACGCGATCGAGGCGGCGCTGACCTCCGGGTTCTCTTGCGTGGTGGACTGCAGGTGGTTGAGCGCGTCGCCCATGAAGGCGCCGAGCTGGTCGATCGTGATGCCCTGGCCAGGCACATGCCAGGACACCGAGTCCGCCCGGTACGGGTCGGCGCCGAAGCTGACCACCGCACGTCCGTCCCCGCCGAATGCGGTGTGGTCGAACGACAAGAGCTGCGGCCCACCGAGACCGGACTGCTGGGCCAGCTGATCGGCTCGGGTCAGGGCCGCGTCGATGTGATCGAGCCGGGCCAGCAACCTGCTCTGGCTGCGGCTCAGCCGATGCCCGCTGTCGCGCAACGACTGCAGCTGGCTTCTGCTCTCGCTCAACGAGATGGTGTTGGCCTTGTGCCGCACCGACGTAGGGATGCCCTCGGCATTGCCGATGTGCTGCGGGTACGTCTCTATCAGTGCCAGCTGCTCGGCACCGGTCAGCTGTGACCACCACGCGGCGTTGGCGCGGGCGCGGGCGTCGGCCGCCTCCATCATGCCCAGCGGATTGCGCACCCCATCGATCTGAACCGGCGGGATGCGCCGCGCCAGCGCGGAGTCGGCGACCATGCTCTGGGGCACCACGTTGCGCCACCGCTCGCCGGGCGCGGTGTCGCCGTCGTTGCTCCCGTCCGGTGTCGGATCCCCTTGTGGCGGATGACCCTGCACATCGCCGACGGCGGCGGCCGCGACCAACTGTTGCGGGCGTCCCTGGAATGGGTCGACGGCTTGCCCGCTCGGGTCGAGATAGCCTACGGCTGTACGTAATACGGCGTCTTGTCCCCAGCCAGGTGGCCATGGCGAACGGCGCCCGGTGTTCGGGTCCTCGAGGAAGAGCTGTCCATTGTCGTTGACCGCGAGGTAGGCGTGGCCACCCTGGTTCGGACCGCCGGACCACGCGGACACCAGGACGGCCGACGAACCGGGAGCCATCTGGCCGAGCACGCTGTTGACATCGGAGTAAGAGGCGAACTGGGCTGCCGAACCAGTGGCCTCGAACAATTGGATGCCGGGTCTGCCTCGGGCGGAGGTGAACGGGGCGAGCCGGATCGGACGGCCGTATCTGTCGGACAACGCCTGGGCGACCCGGTCCGCGCAATCGTCGGAGAGCTCGGTCCGCTTGTCGGTGACCTCGGTCCGCTCGTCGACGGCCGGATTCTGCTCAGCCGTCGCCGGGGTGGCCTGGTTCGCCGCGGCGACGGTGTCCTGAACCCGCGCATCCGGTACGCCCGCCGTGTCAGAACTGGTCGACGAAGGTGACGGCGCAGACTTTTCAGACTTCGTATCAGGTGTCGGTGTTTTCGAAACCTCTTCGCGGGCACCAGGCGTAGATGTCTTCGCGACGGGAGCAGCTGGTTGCGCCTCGGTCCTCCCGCCGGCGGCCGGCGCGGCAGCAGCCTGCGAGGTTGTGGTCGGACCCACGTGTGGGGCGGGAGCCGCCGGGTCGGCCTGAACCGGATCGGTCTGAACTGAATCGGTCTGGACGGGCTCGCTCTGGACAGGCTCGGCCTGAACGGCTTCGGTCTGGCCGGTCTCGTTTTGGACGGGCTCGGCCTGCGTGGTGTCGCTGGCCTGAGTGGTGTCGCTGGCCTGAGTGGTGTCGGTGGCCTGCGTGGTGTCGGTCGCTACCGCAGACTCCGCGGTCTCCGCCACCGGCGTCGGTGCCGCTGTGGTGTTGTGGTCCTCCGAGAGCTGCGCGTTCTGCGTTGTCGTGGTGTCGGTCTCGGGGCCCGGCTGGGCCTGGTCGTGGCTGGTGGCCGGTTCGGCCGTCTGGTTGTCGTCAGTGGTGTCGCTGGTGTCGGCCTGCGACTGGTCGGTATCCGAGTCGGCGGCTTCGTCTTCGGCCGTGTGCTGGTCAGCAGCCTGCTCCTCGGTGGAGGACTTACCAGTGGGACTCTGTTTGGCATTCGATGGATCATGCTGTGCCACAGCATTTTTGGCTGGCCCGTTGGCGGTGTTGGACGGTGCGGCCTTCGCGGCGGCGGGTGCCGCCGCGGCACTGCTCGTCTTGTCGTCGGCGGGCGTGGTCTCACTGTCGGAATCGGGTTTGGCCGCGGTGTCGAGATCGGACGGCCCGTCCGGGTCGAGCCCGGTCAGCTCGCCGGTAGGCGCGGGCGGCCCGGCTTCCGACGACGGTGTCGTCTGGTTGTTCTGCGGGTTCGGTGATGACAGACCGGCGCCCTTGAGACCACCGATGCTGGTGGTGGTCGATCCCGCCAGGATCGCGAGCGTATCGAATTCGCCACCGACGGACATGGTTCCGGCAACGTTGCCGACCACCCCGGCGGTGAACATGACGGTCGCGCCCTTGGTCGCGGCCGTGAGTCTGTTGCGCGCGGGCCCGAGCGCGGCGCCGACCGGCAGCGCGGATACGCCGCCGGCTCCACCGCCGACTGTCGACGCGATCGCGGTCGTCTTGAACCGGTCCCACCGGAGGTCGGCATGTCCGTTCTTGGCTTGGATGCCCTGGACGATGCCCTCTTGCGTCAACCCTTGAGCGAGTTCTTGCCCGGACTCCCGGATTCCGGCGCGCACCATCTCCCGGCGGAACAGCCGGTTCATCATCGTCCGGCTCAGCAGCTCGCGCATCTTCGAGAGGAGCCGCCGCAGCACGATCATCATGAGCTGGCGGATGGTCAGGACGGTGGTCTGCTCGATGACCGGGATCAGCGCGGTCGACGCGCCGTACGTGGGGGCCGCATTGGCCAGACACCAGGATATTTCGGCTGCGGCCAGGGCCAGTCCGACGATGATCGACAGCTTGCTGTACTCGATTTCGGTGCCGAAATTGCTGGCACCCTCGCCCATCGCGGAGATGCCGGTGGCAAGTCTGTCCACGGCGTAGTCGCCGTCGAACAGCATGGCGAACTGCTTCGCCGCGGCATCCGCGGTGTCACCGAACAGTACCGACAGTGTCTCTCCGCGAACCCGGTTCAGTTCCGGGATGAGTTCCTGGAGTTGTTCGGCGGCAGCCTGGTAATGATCGCCCATCCGGCGGGTACGGGTCTCACTGCCTTGCGGCCACTGACCGCCCGCGAGGTATGACACCCATTGAAGCTCGGGTGGGATCTCAATGTCCATAAGCGATTCGGTGTGGCCGTGACCCTAAGCGGTCCGCCACCCCGTGGTGTCGGCCCTACGCCTGGTCGTTTTGTTCGAACGAGTTTGCGGCAGTTGTCAATCCGTCCGAGTAGAAGTCGAGCAGATCGGTCTTCACCACCACCGAGCCGTCGACCCAATCACGTTGCGCCAGATACCCTGCGTCGCCTTTGGCGAATCCGTCACCCATCTTGTCGTCGCCCCACGCGGCACCCTCGGCGGCCAGATTGGCCTGCAGGGACGACAGCACGTTCTTCATCTTGGTGCTGGCTTGGTTCAGGTGCTTCGACGCCGCTCGCAAGTCGGCCGGTGTCACACCGAATTCGTCAGCCATCTGGTCAGCTCCTCACGGTCGGGAAGGCGGACTCGCCTCGGCCGTCGTCCTCGGGCTCGGCCGCGGGCGGGACCGGGTCCTCATAGCCGAATACTGATCTGGTCAGGTCACGCAGGTCGGGCGCATCGTCGACGATGTCCGACAGGGATGGCAACATCCGGCGTCGCTCGCCGATCGGGACCATCAACTCGGCGGCCTTCTGCGCCACCAGTTGCGCGGCGGCCTGCGCGGCCGACGTGACGTGGCCGCCGAGATCCTCGAGTTCGTAGTCGTCGAGATACGACTCGTCGATCACGGTCTCGATGACGTGGCCCTGCGCGTTGACCGTCACCTCGACCAATCCCTCGGCCGCGTCGGCGCTCGCGGTCAGCTGCGCCTGCTCGCGCTGGACCGCCGCGATATCGGCCATCTGTTCGGAGACCAAGGCAAGCACCTCGGTCATTTGATGCCGCAGCCCATCGTTGTTGATCTGGCTCACCTCACCCTCATCGCTGCAGGCCGAACGCGGCCACGAGAACTGGGATCGGAATAGTCTTCCAGATTTGCCAAGTCACTGCCACGTGCTTGGCCGAATTCGATTCGGGTGCTCCAGATTTGAGCACCCGAACAATAATGCGCGGCGAAATTGCCAACAGCGCAATGTCGCTCGCGCTGCAATTTGCCACCCAGGCGTAGATAACCGAAGTCAACTGGATCGACCACGGCCCGGGTCAATAGCTCACACGCACCGGGACGATGAGGACATTCTTTGCCTTGGCAACGGAGCGGCCGGTCACCGATACTGGGGTCCTCCGCGCAGCCGGGGGAACTTCTCCGCAACAGCCGCAGCCAATTCCAGATAGGCCTGCAGCGTGTCCGGGTCGAGCAGGTCGAAGTCGACGTCGGCGCCCTCGGCCAGATGCGGGTCGAACGGGATCATGTGGACCGACCGGCACCGTGCCTCGAAGTGTTCGTAGACCTTGTCCAGTTTCAGCTTCGCCGAGCCGGGCCGGGACGCGCTGAGCACCACGTGGGCTTCGCGGACCAGCGCGGAGTGTCCGTGCTGCATGAGCCAGTCCAGGGTCGCCGACGCGCTGCGCGCCGCGTCGATCGCCGGTGAGCTGACCAACACGATGGCGTGAGCCAGGTCGAGCACACCGGCCATGGCGGAATGCATGATGCCGGTGCCGCAGTCGGTGAGGATGATGTTGTAGTAGCGACGCAGGATGCTGACGGTGCGGCGGTAATCGGCTTCGCCGAAGATCTCCGACACCGCGGGTTCCTGCTCGCTGGCCAGCACCTCCAACCGGCTGCCCGCCATCCGGGTGTGGCTGCGCACGTCGGCGTAACGCTCGATGTTCGGGTCGGAGAGCAGATCACGCACGGTGGACTGGCTGGACGTGTCCCGCACCCGTTCGGCCAGGGTGCCGCGGTCGGGGTTCGCGTCGACCGCGATGACACGGTCGCTGCGCATCATCGACAGGGCCGAGCCCAATCCCAGTGTGGTGGTGGTCTTCCCGACCCCACCCTTGATGGACAACACGGCGATGCGGAAGTCACCCGCGATCGGCTGGCGAATCTGGGCCAGCAGGTCCTCGCGCTCCCGCTCCTTGCGCGATTCACCGGGATTGACGCGTCCGGCGCTGGCCCGGTGCACGGCCCGGCGCCACCCCGAATGCGGCGCATGGCGGGCACGGTTGATGATCCCGGCGTCATCGAGCGACGGCGGTACCGGCGAATACTGTGCCGGCGGGGCCACGCCCGGCGGCGGCAGCAACAGCGGAGGCGGCGGCAGGAACCCGGGCGGTGGCGGCAGGGGCGGCACGGGCAGCGGCGGTAGGGGCGGTACGGGCATGGGCGGTACCGGAGCCGGCGCAGCCTGCGGAACGACCGGCTCGGGGGCCGGAGGTGCCGGCGGCGGTGACTGTGCCGGTGGCTGCGACTGTGCCGGTGGCGGTGGCTCCGGCGCGGGTTCGACCGGCTCGGGGCGGCGCTGGGGTTCGGGCTCGTCGACGTCGAAGCGCTCGGCGAACTCTCGGGAGCCGATGGCGCTGTGCATCTGCCAAGGCGGCGGGGCCAGCCGTCGGGCTGGTGCCTGCGGGGCCTCCGGGGCTGGTGCGGGAGGCGCGGGCGCCGGTGCGGGTGTCACGGAGAAGGAGTCCGTCACGTCGTCGGCCGGTGACGAGGCGGTGTGGGTCTGCCGAGCCGACCGTTGCGCCGCAATCTGTTCCAGCAGCGCGGCCGCCCTGGCCTCCACCTCGTCCAATTCACCAGGCGCCATGTCGTCGAGCGATGTGGGCTCGCCGATCGACCGCTTCTCGTCCGGCATCATTCCCCTCGGGATCTCGGCTGAGTTCGCCCCCGATCGTACGGACAGGTCACCTGGTCCGCCGTCGGGCCGCAGCCACCGCCACCGCAGCCACCATCAACGCAAGACACGCCGCGGTGACGGTGAAGACGATCCTGCGCGCCCGCACATTACCCGGGTCGGGTTGCGGTGGCCCGCTGATCGGTGCACCGGCGGTGACGTCACGGTTCTCGTCGCCCGGCGGCAGCTGGTAGGTCAGGGCGGCGACCGGGTCGACGACGCCGTACCCGGTGGCCTGGTTGGGACCGTTTCCGGGCGTGCGGGCGGTGCGCTGGACCAGATCCTTGACCTCCGCCGCGGTCAGCTGGGGATAACGCGACCGGATCAGTGCCACGACTCCCGAGACGAACGGTGCCGCGAAGCTGGTCCCGTTCAGCGGCGCCAGCCCCTGCTGGCCGAGCTGCGCATTGGCCAGACCGGGCCCACCGGCATCCAGCGAGGTGATCCGCTCGCCGGGGGCGGCGACCGCCACCCACGGCCCGTGCAAACTGAATTCGGCCGGTGCGGCCGATGTGGTCACGGCTCCGACGGTCAGGACGTAGTCGGCGAACCAGGCCGGGCTGGCAATGGTGCTGACGCTGTTCCAGCCGCTGTCCAGCCGTTGGTTCGGATCGGGCATGTTGTTCTGCGCGTTGCACATGCTCTGGCTGTTGAAGTTGCCTGCCGCGGCCACCACCACGACGTTTCGTTCATAGGCGTAGCGCACCGCGCGGCCGAGATCCCGATCGTCGAGGCCGGCCGAGACCGGCGCGCAGGCCACCTCCGACAGATTGATCACCGTGGCACCGAGATCCACCGCCCGGGTGATGGCGAGGGCGAGCGTGTGCGTGTTGCCGTAGCCGATCGACGTGGCGTTCGGATCCTCGTTCTGGCCCGTACTGGTGCCCGCCACACTGTAGGCACCGCTGTTCTGGCGTATCGACAGGATCGCGGCCTCCGGGGCCACCCCCGCGAAGCTGTCGCCATCGGAGGGGGCCGCGGCGATGATGCCGGCGACGAGGGTGCCGTGCGCGTCGCAGTCCACCAGGCCGTCTGTGTTCGACACATAGTCGCCGCCGGGTTCGAGCGCGGGAAGCCGCGGATGACGGTTGACCCCGGTGTCGATCACCGCCACCTTCTGTCCGGCACCGCGGGAGAAGCGCCAGGCCTTGCGGTATTCGAGCATCGCGTCGGCGCTGGTCTGCTTGGTGAAGTCGGTGCCCGACAGCACGCCGGTGGGTATCCCGCAGATCGCCTTCAACTCGGTCGGCTGCTGCGGCGCGACCGGACCGGTCGGCGGCGGGCCGGGCTCGACGACCGGCCGGGTCACGGCACCGGCCGTCGGCGCTCCGAAGCCGGCCGCCACCACCGTCAACACCACGGCCGCCAGCGCTGCGCACCGCCGCACCCTCACTGGCCGCCCAGCTGTCCGTACAGCCCGAGTGGCCACAGCGCCAGCGGTATCACCGCCGCCACGGCCACATACTCCAGGTACCCCGCGACCAACCGGAGCCGGCTGCTGTCCACGACCGCGCCGAGCACCCCGCCCGCGGCCAAGAGGGCGAGCAGGACCACCCCGGTGAGCTGCAGCGTCCATACCCCGGATTGGGCCTGCACCGCCGCGACCAGCACGAGCGCCAGCGCGGGCACCCCGAGTCCGGCACGTTCGGGCCAGGTGGGTACCCGACGACTGTGCAGGGCCAGCACGGCGGCGCAGACCGCCGCGAAAACAAAGGCCGGCCAACCGGTCTCGACCCGCATCAGGACGTACGCACCGATCACCGCCACCGTCGCCATGCCGGCCAGCAGGCCGGAGCGGGTCAGCACCGCCGCACGCACCCGGGCCCACACCTGTTCGGCGCTCGGCATCGGGGTGCCCGGAACGGTCTCCGGAGCCGTGCCGACGGTGCTGAACGGATCGTCGGTGCGCGCCGAGCCGGCGTCGGGCACCGGGTATTGGTCCAGCCGGGCGGTCAGGGCCGGCACCGCCAGACACCCGAACACCGCGACGACGACGGCCACCGTGGCCACCACGGCAACCGGCGCCCCCAGCGCCGGCGCGGCCAACGCCGCCGCGCCTGCGCCCAGCGGGACCGCTCCCGTCACATAGGACCAGTGGCCCGCACCGATCAGCCGGTAGCAGGCCGCGATGAGTCCCAGCAGCACCACGCACCCGCAGGCCAGGCCAACCACGCCGTGCGGGGCGGCCAGCACCCAGCCCAGCGCGGTGCCGACGACGATCACCGGCGGGCCGACCGCACCGGCGATGTCGGCCCTGCCGAGCACGCGATGCACGAGGGCCGCGCCGGCCACCACCACCACGAGCGTGAACGCCGCGGCGGCCGCGATGACCGTGCGATGCGCCGACAGCTGGGGCATCAGCAGGAAGAGCACCCACACCGCCGCGCACAGCCACAGTCCGGCGAACGCCATCATCGCGGCGGCGGTGGCATCCCAGGCCGCGTACGAGGCCCGGTTCAGCCGGGCCGCGGCATCCACCACGTCGTCGTAGAGTGCGGGCGGCGACAGTGCGCGCCGCGCCGAAAGGCGCAGCAGTTCACCGTTTTCCACACCGGCCGCGCGCAACGTCTGATCGGGCGGAAGCGCGGCGCCGTCGGCCTTGCCGCCGCGGCTGAGCACCCAGAACGTCCGTCGCTCATCGCGATCGGCGACGTCGTCGCTGCGCTCGGTGTCGCGGGACTTGATCATCCGCGCCAGCTCCGGCAGGAACGCCGCCACCGGGACGTCGGCCGGCAGCGCCACGTCGAGCTGGGTGCGCCCGCCGACCACCGACGCCCGGATCACGTCGGGGGCCGCGGAGACCACCCGCACCTCGCGTAGTTCCTCGACCCCGGTCACAGGTCAGGCATCCGGGACAGTTGGACCACGCCGCCGCGGGTCGTGCGCGAGACCAGCATGCCGCGACCGGGAGGCATGGCGCTGGCCTTGTATCCGCCGAACAGTCCGCCCTCCTCCTTGCTGCCGCTCATCACCAATCCGTTGCAGGACAGGTCTTTCAGCCGTCCGACGATCGAGTCCATCATCGCCCGGCCGGCACCGCCGCTGCGGCGAGTGATGATGACCCGCAGGCCGATGTCACGGGCCTGCGGCAGATACTCGACCAGCGGGCCGAGCGGATGGCTCAGTGACCCACCGGGGATCAGGTCGTAATCGTCGATCATCACGAACAGGTCCGGACCGGTCCACCACGACCTCTCCTTGAGCTGCTGCTGGGTGATGTCGTTGGGCGGCAGGCGATCCTTGAGGGCACCGGCCAGCGCCGTCATCAGGTCCGTGCACGACTGGGGGGCCGTGGCGTACCCGCCCAGGTACTCGTCGGGAACCACTCCGAGCATCGACCGGCGGAAGTCGACCAGGATGATCTTGGCCTCGACGGGAGTGGCGTTCTCCATCACCCCGGCGGCGATGTTGCGCAGCAGGCCGGTCTTGCCGCATTCGGTGTCGGCGAAGGCCACCAGGTGTGGCTGGGCATCGAAATCGAGAACGACGGGAGCCAGCTCTTCCTCGTTGATGCCGATCGCGATCCGGGCCTTGCTCAGTTGCCCGGACTCGCGGGCCGCCCGCACGACCTCATCGCGATTCACGTTGTGCGGCAGCATCCGAACCGGCGGGGCCTCGCGATCCTGGTAGTGGGCCCGCACCGCCTCCACGGCCGCGGCCACCCCGGCGGGCAGATCCTCCACCGACGAACTGGAGTCCAGCCGGGGCAACCCGATCAGGATGTGCAACCGCTCGGAGTTGATACCCCGGCCGGGCCGCCCGATCGGCACCAGTTCGGCAGACCGGCGCGCCACCTCGCTGTCGATCGGATCGCCGAGGCGCAGTTCGACCCGGGTGCCGAGCATGTCCTTGACCGCCGGGCGGATCTCCATCCATCGCGACGCCGTGACCGCCACGTGCACGCCGTAGGACAGCCCCTGAATGGCCAACGACTGGATCACCGGATCGAGCGTGTCGAACTCACTCTTGATCGATGCCCAGCCGTCGATGACCAGTACGACATCGCCGAACTTGTCCTGGCTCAACGGATCCAGGGCCGCCTCGGCCGGCGGCAGGGCGGCCAGTCGCGCCTTGCGCTGCCGGAAATCCCGCATGGATTCGATACCGAGATCGCGGAACAGCTGCTCGCGGGCGCGCAGCACCCCGGCCACCTCGGCGACGGTGCGCCGGATGGCGTCGGCATCCATCCGGCCGGCCACACCGCCGACGTGCGGCAGCTTCGCCAGGCTGGTCAGCGTGCCACCACCGAAGTCCAGGCAGTAGAACTGCAGCTGCTCGGGCGTGTGAGTGGCTGCCGCCGACAGGATCAGCGTGCGAAGGGTGGTGGACTTGCCCGATTGCGGCCCGCCGACCACCGCCACATTTCCCTGGGCACCGGACAGATCGACCATGAGGACGTCGCGGCGCTGGTCGTACGGCCGGTCGACCACACCCATCGGCATCCACAGCCGGCCGTTCACGTTCTCGGGCGCTGCCCAATCCGATTCCGGCAGAAGTTCGTTCACCGCCGGGCTGTCATCGAGCGGCGGCAGCCACACCTCGTGCGCGGGCCTGCCGTGGCCACGCAACCGGCTCACCACCATGTCGAGCAGCGTGGTCTTAACAGGTCCGGCCGGACCGGCGACAATCCCATTCGGCTCGGCCTCCGGAACATCGTGCGGCAACGGCACCCGCGCGGGCACCGGGTCCTTCTTGACCGGTGTCGCGGTGAACAGTTTCGGCGCCAGCGCACCCAGTTGGGTCACCCGGCCGGTACGCGCCGAGATCCGCGGCTTGACATACTCCCCCGAGACGTAGCAGGAGTTGAACCGGATCGGTTCGGAGGCATCGCATTTCAGGAAGGCCGAACCCGGGACGCTGGGCAGGTGATAGGCGTCGGGCACGCCGAGCACGCTGCGCGACTCACCGGCCGAGAACGTCTTGAGGCCGATCCGGTAGGACAGGTGCGAGTCCAGGCCACGCAGCTTGCCTTCCTCGAGGCGCTGCGAGGCCAGCAGCAGGTGCATGTGCAGCGATCGGCCCAGCCGGCCGATCATCACGAACAGCTCCGCGAAATCCGGTTTCTGGGACAGCAGTTCGGAGAACTCGTCGACCACGATGAACAGTGCGGGCAGCGGCTCGAGGTCCGCCCCGGCGGCGCGGGCCCGCTCGTACTCGGTGACGTTGGGGAAGTTCCCGGACGCGCGCAGCAGCTCCTGGCGACGGTTCATCTCACCGGCCAGCGCGTCACGCATCCGGTCCACCATCGTCAGCTCGTCTTCCAGGTTGGTGATGATGGCCGCGATGTGGGCGATCCCCTCCAGACCGAGGAACGTCGCCCCGCCCTTGAAGTCGACCAGAACCAGGTTGAGCGCCTCCGGTGAGTGCGCGGTGATCATCGACAACACCAGCGTGCGCAGGAACTCCGACTTGCCCGAACCGGTCGCGCCGATACACAGCCCGTGCGGGCCCATCCCGCCCTCGGCCGCTTCCTTGATGTCGAGTTCGATCGGCTGCCCGTTCGGGGTGATGCCGATCGGCACCCGCAGCCGCTCCCGCGGGGACCGCTGCCGCCACACCTGCTCGGGCACGATGGCCGCGGCGTCGGGAATCTTCAACAGGGCCATCAGACCCGGATCGACCGCCCTCGAATCGGATTCCAGGCTGACGATGTGTGCCGCGTTCGCCGGGCGGAACCGGCCGATGCGCCGGGCCGTGGTCTCGGCCTCGGCGATCGTGATGGTGTCCGAGGTGGCGAACCGCTCGACGCCGACCGCGGTGCGCGCGGCCACGTCGTCACCCTCGATGACCAGTTGCAGGCTGCGGCGGGCCGAGGCCCCCGAGCGCAGGCCATTGAGGTCCAGCAGCGTCACGCTGTCCAGCCCGGCATCGGTGATCAACTGCTCGTCGCCGGTGACGAATCCGTCGTCGAGCACCACGACGAGCTGTTTGAGCCCCTGGGTCGGTTGCGCGTTGCGGGTGAACCGGCCGCGTTCCACCAGTTCGGCCGACAGCGCGGTCTCCATCAACTCCAGCGTGGGGAACAGCAGCCGCATCGACCCCATGCCGTCGCGGGTCACCGAATGCTGCGCGTGCGGCAGCCATTTGACCCAGCTCCAGTTCTCGCCGTCGGGATTGGCCGTGACGACCGCCACCTGAACGTGGTCGGGGCCGTGAAAGGTGCAGAGCTCCAACACCATCGAACGCACCAGCTGCTGCGCGAGCTTGCGCTCTCCGTCGAAGGTGATGGTCGGGAAGGCCCGCAGCGACACCGCGGTCGGCAGGGCATGCACCACCGAATGGGTCTTGACGAACCGGCGCAGGGCCACTGTGGACACCGGTTCGAGGTCCTCGGGCGGCCCGGTCTCGGGTGCCATCAGCCGCGTCGCCAACCGGTGCGTCCCGATCCCGACCCGGATGTGACAGTAGTCCGCATCGCTGGGCCGCCGCTCCCACATGCGCCGCGTCCCCACCACATCGCTCAGCGCGCGCGGATCGGGATGACTCCACTCCAGCGCCGTGCGTTGCTCGGCACCGGTGGTGTCGGCCTCCTCGCGAAGGTTCGCCAGGTAACTGAAGTAGTCCTTGCGTTCCTCGTTGAGTTCGGCCGCGGCTTTGCCGGTGCGGGCGCCGCCGCCCATGAACATGCCGACCATCGACATGACCATCATCATCGGGAAGATCAGGAACATCGGGCTTCTGGCCATGTCCCGGCCGCCGACCGTGATCATCAGCGCGATCATGCCGATCACCGCGACCAGCATGACGAACGGCATCAGCTTCAACAGCAGGTTGCCCGGGATGGCCCGCGGCACCTCGGGCGGCGGGGCCAGGTTGACCTCGCCACCGGGCATGCGCGGCGGCGCCACCCGAAGGCGGCGGACGAAACCCTGCGTACTCAACCTTTCCTCCCCGGAAGCTGCATCACGCAAAGCGGCTGGGTGACCGATTGGTTATTGTCCTGAGTACTCTCACTGTCGGGCAATCCCATTGGGCAGGAGGCCGACCGGATTGTGACACTACCGCCCTCAACAGCCCGGCTCGAGTCAAGGCTTGAGTCGGAACTGGATCCAGAAGCCGAACCCGAGCTGAGCCGACTGACCCTGGTCGTCGGCGAACTGAACATCGATGTCGGGCTGCCCGCACACGTCAGCATCGCCCAATACATCCCCGATGTCATCGAAATAGCGAACGAACAGATCGCCGCGCACCGCCGCACGGGCGACGCCGGCGACGCTGCCATCATCGAGTTCGACGCCTCCGACGGGCAGTGGACGCTGGCCCCGCTGGGCGAGGAGCCGATCCCCCCGCACCAGTCCCTCGGCGAATCGGGCGTGTACGACGGGGACCTGTTGATGATCTGCGCGGCGGGCCAGCCGGTCAGCCCGCTGCTCTTCGACGACGTCGACGACACCCACGCCGACGAGCCGGGAGCCGTGCGTACCTGGTTCGCCGGCAACGCCGCCATGCTGGCCGCGTTCACGGTCGCCACGGCTGCCGCCGTGACGCTGGCCGCCGTGCTGTCCCGCTGGGCCACCCAGCCCGCGGTTCCCGCTGCGGCCCTGGTCCTCGGCGCGTCCGGCGTGCTGCTGGCCTGCCTGGTGGCGCACCGGACCGCGGCCACCGCGGCACCACCCTGGATCGCGGCGGTCTCGATGCCGCTGGTGTTCGCGGGCGCGCTCTACCTGGTGCCCGACGGTGCCGGCGCCACGTCGCTGCCGATGGCCTTCGCCCTCACCGCGTTGAGTTCGCTGCTGGTACTCCTCGTTTCGGCACGCGGATCGGCCGTGTACACCGCGCTCATCGCCGGGTGTGTATTCGGCGGGGTCAGCACCACCGCGATGTTGCTGTGGCAGCCACCGATCCGCACGGTCGGCGCTTTGCTCGCCACGGCCGCCGTTATCGTCGTCTACCTGGCCCCGCGCGTGACCATCGGCCTCTCGAAGCTGCCGATTCCACGCGTTCCGACAGCCGGCGAACCGCTTGACGACATCGAGACCCAGGGCGGCACCACCGTCGAGGGCGTCAACGCGATCGGCAAACAGATCATCCCCACCGAGGAGGACTTGATCGCCCGGGTCCGGCGGGCCAACCAGCACCTCACCGGGATTCTCGTCGCCGCCGCCCTCGCGGCGGTGGTGGGCTGTTATCTGACGGTCGACGTCAGCAACGGGTTCTACTGGCAGGGCACGGTTTTCGCCGTCGCGGTGGCCACGGTCCTGTGCCTGCGCGGGCGCGGCCACCATGATCTCGTGCAGTCGGCGACACTCATCGGCAGCGGGTTGACGATCGCCGTCGCGGTGGTGCTCAAGACCGCGCTGTACGTCGACGAATGGCAGATCCGCGCGGTGCTGGTGCTGGCGGCTCTGATGGTGCTGATCCTGGCCTGCGGCCTGGTGGCACCACTTCGCGAGTTCTCCCCGGTGGTACGGCGTCAGGTCGAGATCCTCGAATACATCGCCGTGGGATCGCTTTTCCCACTGTGCTTCTGGATCATCCGCATGTACGCATTCTTCCGGGAGCTGCGGATCTAACCCGTCGACACCTTGGTGCTGTCCGGGTCGGCCGCCATACCGTCATGCGCGACCAGGGCCGCCTCCTGGGACAGCTCGGGCCCCGGAGGCAACAGCGACAACACCGGCCACGGCGCCCACTGCGGGGCATTGGCCGGGCCGTCGGGAACCTTGACGCCACTGACACCCAGCGCATCGGCCGTCGGCAGATCCTTGATGTGGTACCGCACCCCGGTGTCGGAGACGTAGAACAGCTGACCCGTCGAGCGGCTGGCCGGATCGTTGCCGGTGGCCTGCACGTACTCGCCGGCGCCCGGGGTCAGGTAGACCGAGTCCACCGCGGGCCCGCTCCCGTCAGCGCTGGCCAGCCGGACCGTCTGCGCCCCGTCTGCGGTGGGCAACCGGTGCCCGACCAGCATCCGCACGTCGGCCCGGGCGTCG
The DNA here is from genome assembly GCF_030486405.1 of Mycolicibacterium sp. HK-90. The sequence goes on from NZ_CP129613.1 coordinate 5,998,068, forward strand.
GTGTTGGACCGCTGCCAGCTCATGCACACCACCCGGTCCGGGTTGTACGACACGATCTTCGGCGACACGGCCGGGTAGTGGTCGACCGGCAGCCGGTGCACCGTCGGGACATCGGCCAGGGTGGCCGGTGCGATCTCGGCGGCCTGCCCGCTGGCGGCGTCGTCGTCCGCGCTGTAACGGATGATGTCGGCGGTGGCCTGCGAAACAGGTTGCAGTCCCTCGCGCAGCACCACGTAGAGCTGTTCGCCGCGGGAGTCCACGGATTTGACGATGGCGCCGACGGGATGCTCGGTCCCCAGCGCTCCCGGCTCCCCGGCCCCCTCGATCTCGATCGGGGTGATCGGGTCGACCAACGGGAAGGTGTTGAGCAGGGGCAGCGACATCGGCCGGCTGCCCGCGCCCTGGAGGTGAAGTCCGTTGACCAGAACGGGATCTGACACGTCGATCGGGGCCCGGACCCCGTGGTAGATCAGATAGGTGGTCCCGCCCGATTCGGTGAGGATCGCCTCGCCCGCGTCGACCTGGCGGATCCCACCCCCGAGTGCCGGATCGTTGGCCAGCACGGTGGTCTGCAGGCTCGGGGTCCCGGTGGTTTCGGTGACGGCCGGCATCGTCAGGTTGTCGCACACCGTCCAGGACGACGTGCTCATGTCGTCGCCGCCGTTGATGCTGGCGGGTGCGCCGACGATGCCGACCATGGGCCCGCGCGGTACGACGTCGAGGAACTTGTCGTCGACCTCTTTGGGGCTGTCGTTCTTGCCGATGATCAAGCGGGCCGAGGCGAGGTTCAGCACGGGGTGGATCTGCTCACCGATCCGCACGAACGGCGCGCCGCTCGACTTGCTCAGCACGATCTGGGCATCCCCGATGTTGGGTGACGGTTTGAAGAACGCCATCACCGCGGCGGCGCCGGTGATCAGCACCGCGATCACCATGCCCACGATCAGCGCCCGCATCTGGCCGCGCATCGGGTCGTGGATCATCCGCGAATCGCCCCGGATGAGCGCGTGCTCAAGACGGCGGATCAGGAAGCGGTAACCGTTCACCTGGGCGCGAGTGGTAACTTGCGCTGGCATGCGTAGGGTATAGCACGTCCGCGCGACCAGGACATGAAGCCGAGCGACAACTATTTGAAATGCGATGCGGCCATTGACTTTCGCAGCAAAGCTGACCACCGCCGGTGAAACCGGCCCGCAGCGGCTCGTCCCCTTGGTCGATCTGATCGCCCTGCAAATCCTCGTGGTGGCCGGCATCGTCGTCGCCCTGGGCATCCACCGGCCCGGCTGGCAGGGTGCGGCGGTGGGCCTGGTGCTGGCCCTGCTGCTGGTGACGCCCGTGGCCTCGGGTACCACGGTGCCGCGGGCTCTCGCGCTGCGCTGGGGATATGTGCGCAACCGGCGTCGCCGAGCGGGCAAGTCCTCGCCCGGCTCGCTGCCTTCCGAACCGTTCGACGTGCCGACACCCGACGGGGTGCAGGTCGGATTCCGTTGGAACGGCGCGACTTTGCTGTCGCTGCTCAAGATCGACGAAAACCCCAGGGCTTTGACGGTATTGGAACCCGGCGTCACGGTTTCCGGAGAGATGGTCCCGGTGCAGGCCCTGCTGGACTGCCTGCGCCAATTCGACATCACGCTCGAGTCCATCGACATCATCAGCCAAGGCGCCCGGTCGGCTGGTCACACCGACGTCGCCGCGGTCTACGACTCGGTGCTCGGACCGCTGCCGGCCATCGCGCAGCGCACCGTATGGGTTGCCGTGCGGTTCAACCCGTCCCGGTGCGCGGAGGCGGTGCGGCGCCGCGGCGGGGGCCGTGACGGCATCCTGCGGGCGGCCACGACGGCGACCCGGCGGGTAGCCAACCGGCTGGCCGAGGCCGGTCTGCAACCGCAGTTCCTGTCCGCGAGCGGCATCGCGGCCGCCACCAACCAGCTCA